>CAMVPA010000013.1 GCA_947169245.1 uncultured Prevotellaceae bacterium | reverse complement strand
ACTCCTCGAGCCAGTACTTGCAGTTGGAGAGCAGGAAGTGGAGCACGTCGTCCTTGCCGTAGTCGAAGCAGAGCGAGTCCCAGGCGGGGTGCTCGTGGCGGTCGCCGGCATAGAAGAACTGGTTGGGGTCGCCAGCCAGGTTGCCCAGGCCCTCGACCTCATTCTTCACGGCGTGGGAGTGGACGATGTCCATGATGACGGCGATGCCCAGACGGTGGGCTTCGTCGATAAGAGCCTTCAGCTCCTCGGGCGTGCCAAAGCGCGAGCTGGGAGCGAAGAAGCTGGAGACGTGATAGCCGAAGGAGCCGTAGTAGGGATGCTCCTGGATGGCCATGACCTGAATGGCGTTGTAGCCGTCCTTCTTGACACGCGGCAACACGTTGTCCTTGAACTCGGTGTAGGTGCCCACCTTCTCGGCGTCCTGTCCCATGCCGACGTGGCACTCGTAGATGAGCAGCGGCGCCCTGTTAGGCTTGAACGTCTTCTTCTTCCAGACGTAGGGCTCCTCGGGGTTCCACACCTGAGCAGAGAATATCTTGGTCTGGTCGTCCTGCACCACACGGCGGCACCAGGCGGGAATACGCTCGCCCTCGCCACCGTTCCACTTCACCTTCATCTTGTAGAGCTGGCCGTGCTTCAGGGCCTTTTCGCTGAGCTTCAGTTCCCAGTTGCCTGTGCCGGGGATGCGCTTGCAGCGGTACTTCTCGGTCTCCTGCCAGTCGTTAAAGTCGCCAATGAGGTAGATATCGGTGGCGTTGGGTGCCCACTCACGGAACACCCAACCCTTGGCGAGCTTGTGGAGTCCGAAATAGAGATGGCCCGAGGCGAAGTCAGCGAGCTTCTTCTTGCCCTGCTGCGTCAGCTGCCCAATCTTCCACAAGGCGTGGTCGTGGCGGCCGCTGATGGCTCCCTCAAAGGGTTCGAGCCAGGGGTCGTTCTGTACGAGACCGATGTGCTGCGGAGCAGCATCAACTATCTTGGCGGCCTTCTTCGTGGCCGTTTTCTTAGCAGTGGTGGTTTTCTTTGTCGTTGCCATAATATTTCGTGCTAAATAGATGACTTGCTTAATAGTTTAATTGACTCCCCTCCCGAATGGGAGGGGTTGGGGTGGGTATTTAACTCTTAACCTTGAAAATCGCTTTCTTGATGTCGCGCTCGGCAATGCAGGGAGCATGGCCGTCCTGCGGGAAGAAGATGGCCATCTGGCCGGGACGGCAGGTGACATAGGTCTGCGCCAGCGTGTCGCCATACTTCGTGATGTCTTTCTCGGCATTGTACTCGAAGGCCGGCAGATCCTGCAACGGCGTGTAGCCGAAGGTCTCCTCGGTGTCAAGGGGTATCTGGATGTCAATCATGTCGATATGTGTCTCAAGCACGGCGGCTTCACGGGCACGGCCCTTGGCGGTGGTGATATTCACAAAGAGGTTCTTGTCCTTGATGGGGTGCTTGCCATCCTCCAAAGTGTTCAGGTCGTGGTCTTTCAGAAACGCCACGACGTCGGCAAACAGCGGGTTCAGACCGATGTACTTGCCGAGGTTGTCAAGTGTGTCGATGATCATAAGCTATTATTTTGAGGTTATTTCGATAATTCGGGATTTCGATATTTCGAGAGGCAATTATTCGCTCTTGAGCTGGCGGTAGCCGCGGCTGTAGGTGCCTTGGGCAATGATGTTGCCATTGCGGTCTTTCTCCACGAACGAGCCGTCGCGCTTGTCGTCAACATAGGTACCTTCGAAGCGCTTGCCGTCCTTGTCCTCCTCGATGGCGGGACCATTGCGCTTACCGTCCTTGAACGAGCCCTTGAACTTAGAACCGTCGGCATAGCGGGCAATACCCTGGCCGTCGATCTTGCCATTCTTAAACTGGCCATCGTAGACGTCGCCGGCACGTGTGGTCAGCTTGCCGCGGCCATTTGGCTTGTCGGCACTCCACTGACCGATATACGTGTTACCGTTCTTCCAGACGATGGTGCCCTGTCCCTGCTTGTCGCCGCCATCAAACTGTCCGGTGTACTTGTCGCCATTGGCATAGTTGATGACGCCCGTGCCGGTACGCTGGCCTAAGACGTAGTCGCCCTCGTAGACATCGCCGTTCTGGAAGCGGTAGATGCCCTTGCCATGCTGCACGTCGTTCTGCCACTGGCCGGTGTAGACGTCACCCGAGGCATAGCGGTAGGTTCCCTTGCCCGAGCGTTGATTGTTGGCCCACTGTCCGTCGTAGGTAGAACCGTCGCCCCAGTCGTAGAAGCCGTGACCGTGCTTCTTGTCGTCCTTCCACTCACCTTTATAATATGCACCGCTGGCAAAGGTGTAGATGCCCTTGCCCTCGCGCTTGTCGGCTTTCCACTCGCCGTCATACTTGTCGCCATTGTAGTAGTACATCACACCGTGTCCCTGCTGATAGTCGCGGAACCACAGACCGTCGTACTTGTTGTTGTTCGAGAAGTAGTAAATACCCTTGCCATGCTGCTGGTCCTGAAACCACTGGCCCTCATACTTCTCACCGTCGTAGAAGGTATAGACCCCATAGCCCTGACGACGGCCTTTCTCATACTCGCCCTCATACCAATTGCCATTGGTATAGACGGCCTTACCCTTGCCTTGGGGTTTCCCCGCCACCATCTCGCCACTATACTCACCACCGTCGCGGGTAACGGTGGTACCGAGCGTAATCTTCTGAGCACCGCCCAGCAAGGGCATGGCGGCTAAACAGATTGTAAGAATATAATGTTTCAAAGCTTTGTCGTATTCTAATTCGTTGCGCAAAGATAAGGAAAAAAAGCCATCCTGCAAAATTGATTGCATTATTTTACGGGAAATTCACAGATTTTTCGTACTTTTGCACACGAAATACAGAGAAGACATGAAGTTCATTGCTATTATCCCGGCGCGCTATGCGTCGACCCGTTTCCCCGGCAAGCCGCTGGCCAAGCTCGGCGGCAAGCCCGTCATCCAGCATGTATATGAACAGGCCGTAGCCGTACTTGGTGAGGCATACGTGGCCACCGACGACGACCGCATACGTGAGGCCGTGGAAGCCTTTGGCGGAAAGGCCATCATGACCCGTACCGACCACAAGAGCGGCACCGACCGCATTGAGGAGGCGATTGAGAAGATCGAGGTACGAGGTGCGAGGTGCGAGGTGCGAGGTGCGAGGTGCGAGGAGTGCGTTATTATCAACATTCAGGGTGACGAGCCGTTCATCCAACGTTCGCAGATAGAGACGCTGTGCCGGCAGTTCGACGACCCCACGACGCAGATAGCCACGCTGGGCAAGCGCTTCGAGTCGATGGAGGCTGTAGAGAATCCCAATTCACCGAAGATTGTCACCGACGTGAATGGTTTTGCGCTCTACTTCAGCCGCTCGGTCATTCCCTTTGTGCGCGGCATAGACCGTCAGGAGTGGTTCGGAAAGTTCCCGTTCCTGAAGCATCTGGGCATCTACGCCTACCGTCGCGAGGTACTGCGTGAAATAACGCAACTGCCCCAGAGCCCGCTGGAAATAGCGGAAAGTCTGGAGCAGCTACGCTGGTTGCAGAACGGCTATCGTATCCGTGTGGGCGAGACTGATGTGGAGACGGTCGGCATTGACACTCCCGAAGACTTGCAGCGTGCCGAAGCCTTCCTAGCTAATAGCTAACAGCCAACACCTAACAGCCAACACCTACAGCTTCACCGCTTTCTTCACACCCTTGCTCTCGTTCTGCAGACGGTCGAGGGCTGTGACGACGTAGGTGTATTTGGTCTTGCCATCGGCATAAGGCAGCTTCAGGAACGGCTGTGTGGTGATGGCGACAATCTTCGTGGCATTGGCTATGTTCACCTTCTCCTTGGCACCAAAGCGATAGACGACGTACTTCACGGCTTCGTCCTGCCAGCCTTTGCCCTTGGGTGCCGTCCAGAAGAGCACGTAGCCGTCGCTGGTCCACACGGGCTTCACACGACGCACCTTCTTCGGAGCCTTGCCGTCGATAAACGGCATAGCGGGCTGCAAGGCAGGATAGCGCCAGTAGTTGTTGCGAAGCTGAGTGCCATAATTGCCCACGTTGTCGACAGCAGCCTTGGCATACCACAACACCGTTCCCTTGACGTTGGGCATCTGACTGTGCAGACGCATCTTGGCATCCAACTGGTGTGACGCAGGATTCTGCGGGTCTGTATATTTCACCGTACGCTCCACATCCTCGCCAATGACGAGCGGACGTTTGGCAGCAAACTGGTTCCACCAGCGGATAAGGGTGTCGTAGTCGGCGGCCTTGTTGCCAATCTCCCAATAAATCTGGGGCACGCAGTAGTCCAGCCAGCCGTTGTTCACCCACAGCAGGATGTCGGCATAGAGGTCGTCGTAGTTCTGCAGACCGTTGGTATTGCTGCCTACGGGCGAACTCTTCTTGTTGCGGTAGATGCCGAAGGGCGAGATGCCCACCTTCACCCAGGGCTTGGTCTCGTGGACGGTCTTGTAGAACTGCTCAATGAAGAGGTCGACGTTATAGCGGCGCCAGTCGCCACGGTCCTTGATGCCGTTGGAGTACTGACGGTACTGGGCATCGTCGGGAATCGTCTGCCCGGCTGCCGGATAGGGATAGAAGTAGTCGTCCATGTGGATGCCGTCAACGTCATAGCGCTTCACGATGTCGCGGGCCACCTCACAGATGTAGTCACGGTTCTCAGGCAGTCCGGGATTCAGCACCAGAAGGTTGTCGTAGCTGAAGCATGAGGCAGGCTTGCGCACGGCGATATGGTTCTGTGCCAGCTGCGTGGTATTCTTGGTCTTCGCACGGTAGGGATTGATCCAGGCGTGCAGCTCCATACCGCGACGGTGACACTGCTCAATCATCCACTGCAGGGGGTCCCAGTAAGGACTGGGCGCCTTGCCCTGCTGCCCTGTCAGGAAGCGACTCCAAGGCTCAATGCTGCTCTCATAGAGAGCATCGCACTCCGGTCGCACCTGGAAGATGATGACGTTGACGCCGTCCTTCTGCAACTCGTCGAGCTGGTAGGTCAGTGTCTGCTGCATCTTCTGCGTCCCCATGCCGAGGAACTGTCCGTTGACACACTGTATCCAGGCGCCGCGCATCTCACGCTTCATCTGCGCCGAAGCTGTCAGCGACAAGACGACCGACAGCAGGAGTAATAGTTTCTTCATCTATCTGAGGTTTTTCGTTATTCTTCTATTTCAGGTATTCGTAAATGGTCTGCGTCCAGTCTTCCCCGTTCTCAGGACAGTAGGTGCGGATGCCCATCTGACTGGCCACGGCCACGTTGCGTGGACCGTCATCGAGGAAGAGCATCTCCGAGGGAGCCGTCTGCTCTGCCATCAGCACACGGTGGAAGAACTCGGTGTCGGGCTTCATGCAGCCCAGCTTGTAACTGCAATAGCAGGCATCCATATAGTCCTCTAAGGAATGGCCCTCGCCATCGAAGTCGGGTGACATCGCCCACGACATCATATAGGGATTGGTGTTCGAGAGCAGCACCAGACGATAGCCCTCCTTGCGCAGACGGCGCAGGGCTTCGAGGTTGCGCTGCGGCAGCTCACGGCAATAGCCCAGCCAGGCATAGCGGCACTCGTCGTAGGTGACATCACGTCCAGCGAGTTTGCTGAGTTCCACACGGAAGGTCTCGGCATCGATGGTGCCACGCTCCAGGTCGCCGAAGATGCCACCCTGTGTGTAGGCGTCAAGACGCTGGTCGGCATCCTTGAGACCAATCTCCTGAAAGCGGCGGATGGCCTGCGGCTGGTCGAGGGTGATGATGACACCCCCAAGGTCGAAAATAATCGTTCTTATCTGTCCCATAGTCTATATCGTATTAACGATATCTGCTTCAGTCGTTCAGTCCCAGAGCTTAGGTTTCTGGTTTCTGGCTTCGTCGAGCGACACCAGTTGCGGATGCTCGTTGTTGTAACCCTGACGCAGATGTTCATATTTCTCGTTTAGCTCCGCCTCCATCGAAGGTTCGTCAGCCATCAAGCGGGCAGCAACAAGGGCGTTCTGTGAGGCATCCTTCATCCAGACAACAGGGCCACCGTAGACGGGGTCTATCTTCAAGGCAACATGCAGCTCCGATGTTGTCGCCCCGCCAATCATAATAGGTATGTTCAGCCCTGCACGACGCAGTTCGGTGGCCACGTTGACCATCTCCTCTAGACTCGGCGTGATGAGTCCCGAGAGACCTATCATATCGACCTTCTCGTCGATGGCTTTCTGCACAATCTGTTCGGCAGGCACCATCACACCCATGTCGATGACCTCGTAGTTGTTGCAAGCCATCACCACCGCCACAATGTTCTTGCCGATGTCGTGGACATCGCCCTTGACGGTAGCCAAGAGTACTTTACCGGCTTTGCTGGATTGTCCGGAGTCAGCGGACTGCCCCGCCTCCAGATAAGGTTGCAGTATCGCCACAGCCTTCTTCATGGTACGGGCGGTCTTGACAACCTGCGGCAGGAACATTTTACCGGCGCCAAACAGCTCACCGACCTTGTTCATGCCGGCCATCAGCGGGCCTTCGATGATGTCGACGGCACGGGGAAACTGACTGAGCGCCTCCTTCAGGTCGCTCTCCAAGTAATCGCCCACACCCTTGACCAAAGCATCTGACAGGCGCTCCTCGACGGGCTTCGACGAACGGTCTTCGGCGGGCTGGCTCGCAGCACCAGAATGAGCGGACTGCCTGGAGTCGGCCTCTGCCGCCAACTTGGCAGCCAGTTCAATGAGTCGTTCAGCGGCATCGGGACGGCGGTTCAAGATGACATCCTCGATAATCTCCAGCTGGTCGGCGGGTATATCGTTGTAAGTAATTTTCGTAGCAGGATTGACGATGCCGAAGTCCATACCCTGTTGGATGGCGTGGTAGAGGAAAACGGCATGCATGGCTTCGCGGATGTAGTTGTTGCCGCGGAACGAGAACGACAGGTTACTGACGCCGCCACTGACGTGGGCGCCGGGCAGGTTCTGGTGTATCCAACCGGTAGCGCGGATGAAGTCGGCAGCATAGCTGTTATGCTCCTCCATGCCCGTAGCAACAGCCAGCACATTGGGATCGAAGATAATGTCGAGCGGATTCATGCCAACACGCTGGGTTAGAATATGATATGCACGCTCAGCAATCTCTATACGACGCTCGTAGCTCGTGGCTTGTCCCTGTTCGTCGAAGCACATCACGACGACGGCAGCACCATAGCGCATACAGTCCTTAGCATGGCTGATGAAGACGTCCTCGCCCTCCTTCAGCGAGATGCTGTTGACGATGCTCTTACCCTGCACGCACTTCAGTCCCTCGACGATGACATCCCACTTCGAGGAGTCAATCATCACAGGCACGCGGGCAATGTCGGGCTCGGCAGCGATGATGTTCAGAAAATTCACCATCTCCTCGCGGGCTTCCAGCAGGCCGTCGTCCATGTTGATGTCGATGACCAGGGCGCCGTCGTTCACCTGTTTGCGGGCAATGCTGATGGCCTCGTCGTACTGTTTCTCCTTGATGAGTCGCAGGAACTTGCGCGAGCCGGCCACATTGCATCGTTCGCCCACGTTGGTGAAAGAGGGGAGAGACGAGAGGTGAGAGGTGAGAGAATTGTCTTTTCGTCCTACTTCCAGCAGGTCAAGACCCGAGAGCCACATGGTCTGCGGCTTTGCTACTGGCACATGCGGTTTCTTCCAAGGAAGGGGTATTCTCCTTCCTCCTTTCTCCTTCCACCCTCCACCAACCAAGGGTACATAGCGGACAATAAACTCATCGGTAGTACCGCAACAGCCGCCCACGATGTTCACCAGCCCCTCGTCAATGAGTTCGCCTATCTGCGGCGCCATCGAGTCGGCCGTCTCGTCGTAGAGTCCCAGCGAATTGGGCAGTCCGGCGTTGGGGTAGCACGATATATAATAAGGTGCACGCTGCGCCAGCTCCTTCAGGAAGGGTTTCATCTGACGGGCACCAAACGAGCAGTTCAGTCCAATAGAGAAGATAGGATAGGTGGAGACAGAAGCCAGGAAAGCGTCAAGCGTCTGTCCGCTGAGCGTACGTCCGGCGAGGTCGCTGACGGTGACGCTGAGCATGATGGGCAGTTCCACGCCACGCTGGCGCATGACGGTCGTTGCGGCGTCGATGGCGCACTTGGCGTTCAGCGAGTCAAAAATGGTCTCGATGAGCAGGGCGTCTACCCCACCCTCCACAAGTGCGTCCATCTGCTCCACGTAGGCATCGAACAGCTGACTGTAGGTCAAGTCGCGACGGGCAGGATTGCTGACATCAGGCGACATCGAGCACGTCTTGTTCGTCGGACCTATGCTGCCGGCCACGAAGCGGGGCTTGTCCTCAGTCGAGAACTCGTCGGCGGCCTGGCGCGCCAGCTTGGCACCAGCCAGAGCTATCTCGCGGGCCTCACTGGCCAAGCCGTAGTCGGCCTCGCTGATGCGCTGCGAGCTGAACGTATTCGTCTCAATGATATCGGCACCGGCACGCAGGTAGCGGCGGTGGATGTCGAGAATGACATCGGGACGCGTCAGATTCAGCACGTCGTTATTACCCTTCATCTGTCCGCGGAACAGATGAAAACGCCCGCGGAAGTCTTCCTCCGTCAGGTTGTACGACTGAATCATCGTACCCATGGCGCCGTCGAGCACCAGTATGCGTTCCTTGATGATATCCTGAATCTTCTTCATACCTTCACATCTCTCTCATCTCTTAATAGTGCTTTATCGCCCTGTCCATCTCGCGTCGGTCCTCTTTCTCCTTCAGCGTCTGACGCTTGTCGAACGCCTTCTTACCCTTACACAGCGCAATGTCCATCTTGGCACGGCCATTCGGGTCGATGAACACCAACAGCGGCACTATCGTATAGCCCGTCTGCTTCGTAGCGCTCTGCAGGCGGCGAATCTCGCGTTTCGTCAGCAGCAGCTTGCGGTCGCGCTTCATCTCATGGTTGTTGTACGAACCGTAGAAATAGGGCGACACCGACATGCCGCGCACCCACATCTCCTCGTTCACGATGTAGCAGTACGAATCCACCAGACTCGCCTTACCGGCACGGATGCTCTTGATCTCCGTGCCCGTCAGCACGATACCGGCGGTGAAGGTCTCGATGAAAAAGTATTCAAACGCAGCCTTCTTGTTCTTTATGTTGACAGGACTCTTCTTCCTGATCTCTTCTTCCTGTTTGTTCATCTCTTCACGTAAAACATTTCTCTTACCTCTCAATCACAGCAAAGCGCTCAATATGTTCGTCCACATAGTGGGCGATCTCACTCACCCACTCTTCCTCGTTCTCCACGAACTCATCGTCCAGGTCGTCGAACTCGGGGAATCGCTCGAACAGCGCCATGAACTCCTCGTCGGTACAGTCGCGTTCTATCTCCTCGCGGTGCTGCAGCCACAGGGTGTGAGCATCGTAGATGAGCTTCGAAAGGTCGCGTAGCCCCCACAGTTTCAAGGCCTTGGCCAGCGGATTCTTGAAGATGAACGGGCCGTAGCCGTTGTGTATCAGTTGAACGAAACCACCATCCATCACCTCTTCGTGCAGCGTGTCCCACGCCAACAACGTCACTTGGTCAGCCGTCAGATCGCCCATCGTCTCGGCCGTCAACTCGCCGCCAATGGCAGCCTTCGTAGCGTCGATGAACACCCGGAGGAAAGCGTCCATGCCCTCCTCAGCCGCATGCTGTAGCGCCGTGTCTTTTACTCTCACTTCTATCATATTGCCTGCAAAGGTACGAAAAAAAATCCGCCTACCCTGCATCATTCGCTATTTTTTTACTATCTTTGCAGCGAGATACAATAATTACGACCTATGACACTCGATTTCATACTACGCATCTTCATTGGCGCCATGCTGGGCGGCGCCATCGGTCTGGAACGCGAATACCGTGCCAAAGAGGCCGGATTCCGCACACACTTCCTCGTTGGTCTGGGCAGTGCACTGTTCATGGTGCTGTCGGCCCATGGGTTCAGCGAAGTGATTACTAACGAGGCGACCCGCCACGATGTGGCGCGCATTGCCGCTCAGGTGGTGTCGGGCATCGGCTTCATCGGTGCTGGCTGCATCATCTTCCAGAAGAATGCCGTACGCGGCCTGACGACGGCTGCGGGACTGTGGGTAGCAGCTGCCATCGGCATGGCCGCCGGTGCCGGCATGTACATTGTTGCAACAGCTGCTACAGTAATGGTGGTGGTGTGTTTGGAACTGGAGAACTTCCTGCACCATCGCGTGTTCAAAAACAACGCACAGGAGTACGATGCCGACACCGAAGGCAACGACTAAATGTGAAATAAGTTAAAAGTATGGGCTGCAGCCTAAAAAATATGCACAAACATGTTGTGTTTGTGCCACTTTTTGAGTACCTTTGCACACGAAAAAAAGAAAGTATGTTATGGAGTCATTTCAATGGTTAAAAGACTTGTTCACAACGACTGATAGCGTCGCGCATATCGCCCTACTCTATGCTGTCGTCATCGCCATCGGCGTCTATCTGGGCAAGATTAAGGTTTTCGGGATTTCACTGGGTGTCACCTTTGTTCTGTTTGCCGGCATCGTGGCCGGACACATCGGTTTCACGGCCCCCTCACCTATTCTGACATTCATCCAAGACTTCGGTCTCATCCTCTTCGTCTTCATGATTGGTATGCAGGTGGGACCGGGCTTCTTCGAGAGTTTCGGCAAGGCAGGCGTCAAGCTCAATGGGCTGGCTGCAACAGCTATCCTTTTGAACATCCTCGTGATGTTTGCCTGCTATTACATCATCTTCGACACCAGCGACAAGACGGCGCTACCCATGATGGTGGGCACGCTCTACGGTGCCGTGACGAACACACCTGGTCTGGGTGCCGCCAACGAGGCACTGGGGACGGTGTTCGGAGGGTCGGCGCCCTCCATCGCGTCGGCCTACGCCTGTGCCTACCCGCTCGGTGTCCTGGGCATCATCGGTGCTACCATCCTCATACGTTATATATGTAAGGTAAGGCTGGAGAAGGAAGAGGAACGTCTGAAAGCGCTGGAGGAGACCAGTGCCAACAAGAAGCCCTACAAGATGCATCTGGAGGTGACAAACCAGTACTTGGAGGGCAAGACACTGCTGCAGGTTCACGACTTCCTGAACCGCGACTTCGTGGTGTCGCGCATCGTCCACGAGGGCGAGTTGTCGATCCCCAACCGCAACACCGTCTTCCACATTGGCGACCAGATGCTCATTGTCTGCGCCGAGGCCGACCAGGAGGCCATCACCGCATTCATTGGCCCGAAACTCGATATTGACTTCGAACAGCAAGACCAGCCATTGGCCTGCAAGCGTATTCTCGTAACCAATCCCGAAATCAATGGTAAGTCACTGGCATCGATGCACTTCTCCAGCGTCTACGGCGTCAACGTCACCCGCGTCACCCGTCAGGGTATGGACCTCTTCGCCTCAGCAGGACTGCCGCTACAAGTAGGCGACCGCATCATGGTGGTTGGTCCTGAGGATGCCGTCGATCGTGTGGCCAACAAGATGGGCAACTCCATCCGCCGCCTTGATGCGCCCAACATCGCCACCATCTTCGTGGGCATCATACTGGGCATCATCTTCGGCATGCTGCCCATCGCTATCCCCGGTATGCCAGTACCCATGAAACTGGGTATTGCCGGCGGACCGCTGATCATTGCCATTCTCATTGGCCGCTACGGCTACAAGATACACCTTGTGACCTACACTACCACCTCGGCCAACATGATGCTGCGCGAGATTGGACTGGTGCTGTTCTTGGCTTCGGTGGGCATCAAGGCAGGCGCCAACTTCTTTGAGACGGTGTTCCAGGGCGACGGCGGCCTCTACGTGCTGACGGGCTTCCTCATCACCATCATCCCGATACTCATCGTAGGCCCGATAGCCCGCTGGCGCTATAAGTTCAACTACTTCACCATCATGGGCATGATTGCCGGTACCTATACCGACCCGCCCGCATTGGCCTATGCCAACAGCATCTGCTCGAAGGAAGCTCCTGCGCTGGGCTACTCGACGGTCTATCCGCTGTCGATGTTCCTGCGCATCTTCACCGCACAGATCGTGGTGCTCTTCTTCTGCGGGTGACAGGATTAGCACGATTAGCACGGCTGGTAAGATTAGCACGGCTAAAAAACGGAACTATATAATAAACACGTAATAAAAACACAATGAACAAAATCGGACTCCTCCTGGGCGGACTGTTGCTCATCGGAACCTCGACGGTCTTTGGCCAAGGTGCCAAGAACATTCGTCTGAACGAGGTACTGACGAATAACACTGCCAGCATCCAGGACGACTACGGCACGCGACAGGCGTGGATAGAGCTGGAGAACACCTCGTTCACCACCTACAACATCCGCGGCATGTACCTGACCACCGACCGCAGCGTCCTTGACCCAAAGATGAGTGTGCCCGAGCGCATCAAACGCATGAGCGTCATCCCCAACGGGGAGCCGCGCACGCAGATTGGCGGACGGCAGCACCTGGTATTCTTCTGTAACTCGAACCCCGCTAAGGGAAAGTTGCACCTCTCGTTACAGGTTCCCATGTCGGAACCGCTGTGGATTGCTCTCTACAACGGCAACGCCACCGAGCTCATCGACTCCGTCAGCGTGCCTGCACTGAACGCCGACCAGAGCTTCGCCCGCAGCGGCAGCAAGTGGACGGTCAAGGCGGCACAGAACGTCACGCCGGGCACTGAGAACTTTATTAAGACCGACGAGACGAAGGATGCTAAGCTGAAGCGTGAGGACCCACACGGTTTCGGCATCACCCTGCTGGCTATGGGCATCGTCTTCTTCTGTCTCGCTGTGCTGTTCGTCTTCTTCTGGTTCTTCGGCCTCATCATGCGCCACATGGAGACCGCCAAGAAGGTCGCTAACCAGCAGCCCATCAAGCCCATCACGAAGACAGTGGAGAAGACCATCGAGGTGGGTCACAAGACAGGTGTCATCCTCCAGGAGGGTCTGAAGACTAAAGGTATCGACAAGGAGGTCTACATGGCCGTCATCGGCATGGCCCTCAAGCAGTACGAGGACGACGTCCACGATGTGGAGTCGGGCGTCATCACCATCAAGCAGAAGTCATCGAGCTGGAATGACGAGTTCCTCCAGATGACACAGTTCCACCAGTAAATTGAAAATCCGTAAATTGTAAATAGAAACGATGAGTAAGTATCAGTATAAAGTACAAGGTGTTGACTACGAAGTAGAGATAGAAGAAGTAGAGGGCAACATCGCGAAAGTCAATGTGAACGGCATACCGTTCGAAGTAGAGCTGCAGAAGCCCATCAATGCGGCCAAGCACCCGCAGCTGAGCAAGCCCAAGGTAGAGGCTCCGAAGCCCGTGGCCGCTGCTCCCGTGGCAGCAGCCCCGGCAGTGGCTCCTGCACAGCCCGCAGCTCCCGCCGGAGCCGGCACCCCCGTCAAGGCTCCACTGCCTGGCACTGTCACCGAGGTGAAGGTGCAGGTAGGACAGCAGGTCAACGTCGGCGACGTCATCCTCGTGCTCGAGGCCATGAAGATGCAGAACAACATCGAGGCAGAATATGCCGGCACCGTCACCTCCATCACCGTCAAGCCCGGCGAGACCGTCATGGAAGGTGCCGTGCTCATGACCATTGGTTGATTGGACAATTGGACTATTTCACTATTGGACTATTTAATGGAGAATAATTGTAAAATCGTCAAATTGTAAAATAACAAGATGAATCTCGGACAATTTATCATTGAGAACTTTCATGAGTTCCTGACCTACACGGCGTTCGCCAACGCCACCGTGGGCAACCTCATCATGATAGCCGTGGGCGCTTTCTTCATCTGGCTCGCCATCAAGAAAGACTTCGAGCCCCTGCTGCTCGTTCCCATCGGCCTGGGCATCATCCTCGGCAACATACCGTTCCGCGCTGATGCCGGACTGGAGATTGGCCTCTACGAGGACAACTCCGTACTGAACATCTTCTACCAGGGTGTGCGACAGGGCTGGTACCCGCCGCTCATCTTCCTCGGCATCGGTGCCATGACCGACTTCACGGCGCTGCTGGCCAACCCCAAGCTGATGCTCATCGGCGCTGCGGCGCAGTTCGGCATTTTCGGCGCTTATATGGTTGCGCTGGCCATGGGCTTCGAGCCCTCACAGGCTGCCGGTATCGCCATTATCGGCGGCGCCGACGGTCCCACGGCCATCTTCCTCTCCAGCAAACTGTCGCCCAACCTCATGGGCGCCATCGCCGTCTGTGCCTACTCCTACATGGCACTGGTGCCTGTCATCCAGCCGTTCATCATGCGTCTGCTCACCACCAAGAAGGAGCGCGTCATCAAGATGAAGCCCGGCCGTGAGGTCAGTCAGACGGAGCGCATCCTCTTCCCCATCATCGGCCTGCTGCTCACCACGTTCATCGTGCCCTCTGGCCTGCCGCTGCTCGGCATGCTGTTCTTCGGCAACCTGCTGAAAGAGTCGGGCAAGACCACCCGTCTGGCCAAGACCGCCGGCGCTGCCCTGAACGACATCGTGGTGATGCTGCTCGGACTGACCGTAGGCTGCTCCACACAGGCTTCGGAGTTCCTGACACTGAACACCATCAAGATCTTCGCCCTCGGCGCTATGGCCTTCATGATTGCCACCGCCAGCGGCGTCTGCTTCGTGAAGCTGATGAACCTCTTCCTGCCTGAAGGCAAGAAGCTGAACCCGCTCATTGGCAATGCTGGCGTCTCGGCAGTGCCAATGGCAGCACGCATCTCAAACAACCTCGGACTGGAGTACGACCGTCACAACTTCCTGCTCATGCACGCCATGGGTCCGAACGTGGCCGGCGTCATAGGCTCTGCCGTAGCCGCCGGTGCCCTGCTCGGCTTCCTGTCGTAATAGGGGGTTGACACGGCTTCCTGTCGAAATAATGTTTTATACGCATAAAACATCAGAGGCTTGCCACTTGGCAAGCCTCTTGTTTTTCCTTATAGCTTCACGCTGCTGATGTCCACCAGTCCGTTGAGTATGGCGTAGATGGTGAGGCCTGCGGGCGAATGTATCTGTAGCTTGCGGGCAATGTTGCGTCGATGGGTGATAACGGTATTCGTCGAGATGCAAAGGTGGTCGGCTATCTCTTTGTTGACCATTCCCTGAACAACACCGATGATCACCTCCTTCTCGCGGTCCGAAAGGGCATCGGCGTTCTGGCTGGCGCCAAGCACCATGTCGCTGATGTTCTTCGTCACGTCCTGCTGACGGGCCACCTGCTCCAAGCGGCGAATGGCAGGCACGAAGATGTGGTCCTCGACCTGAGCATGCTGCTGCAGCCAGGCCTCGTTGTCGTAGATGTCGTGGAGTGTGGCCGTCAACTGGTTGTTGTGCAGTCCGTCGCTGGGCAGGTACTTAATAATGAGGAGTTTCATCTCACGCAGCTTCTTGTCGGCGGCGCTGTGGTGCTTCGAGAAGGTCTCGATGCTGTAGTCGGCCGTAGGCTGTCCGTCGAGCAGCGACTGCACATATGGGAACAGAGTCTTCTGCTCGTACATCATGTGGCGGCGAATCTCGTGGGCGTACTCGTCGTATAGCTTCAGAATAAGTCGCGCCAGTGAGTTGCTGCTGTCAAGCGAGTCCTCAAGCTCACGACGGATGAAGGGTAGCTGAAAGTCCAGATAGTACTTGTGGCTGGCATCCAGATATAATAATAAGGTACGCGCGTCCAGCTGCTCGTCGCTTTCGAAGTCGCCATACCCGTTTATCGTATAGTTGACCACAGCAAGAAAGGTATAAGTGTCGACACCATTCAACTCGCAGGTCTCACGGACGGTCTTGTCGCCGAACCCCAGACTAATTCCGAAGCTACCCAACGACTGCAGAAGGTCGTAGTTGTCGCGGATGAGCGAGATCATCTTGTCGTCCGCCTCATACATTTTCTGATTCTTCATACCTATTTTTTATGACGGTGCAAAGGTACGCATTTTCGCGCACATACGCAATCCTTAATAGTAGGTATTTTGGGGAAGAATCATCGTTTTTAGGTATTGCAGGGATTCGGAGAATGGCATACCTTTGCAGCCGAAAAGAGGAACAGACAAAAAGATAAAATGCAAAAAGGTAAAGAAAGGAAACGATGAAGAGAAAGGGATTACATAAAATGGTACTGGGACAGGTAAAAGGTCTTTTATTCTTTTACCTTCTAACCCTTTTGCCTTTAACTGCATGGGCGCAGACAAGTGCGGGCGACAGCGTGTTGAACAATACGAGCAACCGTCTGAGCGTTGGCGGCTATGGCGAGGTGTGCTACAGCCGCAACTTCTACAGCGACCACGTGAGCCGTTACTCACAGCCCGAGGAGCACAGGAACGACCCGTCGCACGGCAAGTTCGACCTGCCCCACGCCGTCATCTACATGGGTTATAACTTCGGCCGCGGTTGGAGCTTCGGCACAGAGATAGAGTTCGAGCACGGCGGCAACGGACTGGCCTACGAGAAGGAGGACGAGGAAGGCGGCGAGTGGGAGCAGGAGGTCGAGAAGGGCGGCGAGGTGGAGCTGGAGCAGTTCTGGATTCAGAAGTCGTTCTCGCGTGCTGCCAACCTGCGCTTCGGCCATGTCGTCGTGCCCGTGGGTCTGAACAACGCCCACCACGAACCCACAAATTTCTTCACTGTCTATCGTCCTGAGGGCGAAAACACCATCATGCCGTCGACCTGGCACCAGACGGGTGTCTCGTTCTACGGTCGCTACAAGCGTTGGCACTACGAGGCCCAGCTACTGGCAGGCCTCAATGCCGACGGCTTCACGAACACCAACTGGATTAAAAACGGTTCATCATCGCCGCTGGAGTACGACGTCGCCAATAAGTACGGCGCGGCCCTGAGAGTCGACAACTACGACATTCCCGGTCTGCGCATCGGTCTGTCGGGCTACTACGGCCACTCCATCGGAAACAGCTACCCGCGCAACGCCGCCGGTGTTGACGATACCTACAAGGGACAGGTGGCCATCGGGGCTGTCGATTTCACCTATCGCGGTCACAATTGGATTGTGCGCGGTCAGGCCGACTACGGCTATCTGAGCGATGCCGAACAGCTGAAGTACCTCTACAACCGCGTGAACAAGAAGTCGCCCTATCACCACTCGGCCTTCGTCTCGAAGAACGCTTACGCCTGGGGCGTGGAGGCTGGCTACGACGTTCTGGCACTCACCTCCCGCCACTCAGTACTCAACTCAAGCCTCTACGTCTTCGGCCGCTATGAGCAGTATGATCCCTATGCATCACCGACCAAGGGCATCAGCTACAACTATACAGCCGTGAAGCGTATGGCCGTAGGCGTGAACTACTACCCGCTGCCCGAGGTAGTGATTAAGGCAGAGTACTCCAAGCGTTTCCTCAAGAGCGCCTACAACAACGAGCCATCTGTGAACATCAGCGTGGCATACGAAGGATTCTTTAAATAGAGGTAAGAGGTGAGAGGTGAGAAGTGAGAAGTAAGAGGAGAAAAGTGAAATTTCAATATAATAAGGTTTTATGAAGCTAATGAAAAAGTATTTATTCCTGTCGGTAGCCCTCCTGCTGGGAGGCCTGACACTGTCATCGTGTAGCAGCGATGACGACAACAAGAGTGAAGACGAGTACAAGAACCGCGCCCTCGGCAACGAGGCCATCGACGCCTGCGCCACCACAGTGACGGCACTGGAGGCCGCCAACGAGGCTATCGCCACAGCCAGCCTGACCGCTGAGCAGGAGACGGCACTGCGCCAGGTACTCACCAACCTCGTCAACAAGGTCATCGTACCCACCTACACCAATTTGGCCGACGACGTGGAGGATCTGGAGAAGACGCTGAACGGTCTGACCGTCAACACCATCACGCAGGCGCAGATTGACAAAGCCTGTCAGGACTTCAAGGCTGCCCGCCAGCACTGGGAGCGCTCGGAGGCTTTCCTCGGCGGTGCTGCCTCCGACTTCAGCATCGACCCGACCATCGACTCGTGGCCACTCGACCGTGCAGAGCTGCTCGACTACTTCAAGGGCGGCATGACGGCCGAGATTGAGGACGAGTCAACCATCCTGGGTTTCCACGCGCTGGAGTTCATCCTCTTCCGCAACGGTCAGAACCGTAAGGTTGCCGAGTTGCAGGGCAATGACACCTACAAGAACTTCGAGAGCATCAGCGGTGCCGACGAGCTGAAGTACGCCCAGCAGGTATGCCGTCTGCTGAAAGAGCGCTGCTTCCAGTTGCAGGTGGTCTGGGAAGGCGAGAAGAACGCGAGCCGCGTGGCAGTTGTCAAGGCAGCCGGACTGAGCTATCAGACGGAGAACGGTCTCAGCTACAGTGACAACCTGACGAAAGCCGGCGAGGCTGGTTCCAAGAGCACCTTCCCCTCGCTGAAGGATGCCATCGCCCAGGTGCTGAGCGACGACGAGGGTTCGTGCGTGGCCATCTGCAACGAGGTGGGAACGGCCAAGATTGCCAACCCCTTCACCAATGGCGACATCGCCTATGTGGAGTCGCCCTACAGCTACAACTCCATCACCGACTTTCAGGACAACATCCGCAGCATCCGCAACGTGTGGCTGGGCTCGCTCGACGGCAGTGCCGCACAGGGCAGTTTCCACAGCTTCTTTGCCAGCGTCAGCCAGACGGCCATGAACACCACCGTCGAGAACGCCTTCAATAGCGCCATCGACAAGATTGGACGCATGCCGGCACCGTTCGTGAAGTACTGTAGCGTCATCTGGAACAAGAACTTCGACGACCCCACGAACTGGGAGTCGACGACGGAGGAGTGATTTTTCGAGATACGAGGTGCAAGAATAGTTGAAACAATGTAACAAATAACAATAATCTATGAACAAGCTATCACGACTGTTCATCGTGTCCATGCTGGCAGCCACCGTGCTGTCAGCATGTTCCGATGATGAGAACATCAATGAGAACCTGGGGCAATTGACACCCGCGGAGGAAGTGTTTGGTAAGGCCACGGGGCCGTTCACTGCAGAGGAATGGTTCCCCGGCGGCGAGTTGGGCACTACCGAGAAGGCCAGCTACTCGGCCCCTGCACCCGCCCTGGCTGAGGTCAGCGGCATGGAGGAGGACTTCAACGTGGGCGAAGACTTCTTCGAGCACCTCTACACCATCGACCAAGACCCGCGCCGTGGTCTTGGACCTGCCTGGGTGCGCAGCAGCTGCATTGCCTGTCACCCCAGCTACGGTCACGGCAAGCGCCAGACGGAGTATCGTGCCAACCAGGTGGGCAACGGCTACCTGCTCGTCATCTATCACCCGCAGGAGGCCTTCACGGAGGACGGTGTGCGCTACACCACCGAGGCCTCGGGCTACATCAGCGAGGTGACGGGCATGCCCCAGACGCAGGCCATGAAGCCCTTCAAGGCGCCCATCGACGAGGAGCAGATACAGATAGCATGGAAGAACGTCTCGGTGATGCCCAGCGGCCTGCCCATGACCTTCCCCGACGGTGAGCAATATGCGCTGATCTATCCTGAGGTGACCATTCCCGTCAGCGCCTTCAACACCTTCCCCAAGCCCTCGGACTACGAGGTGCGCCTGGAGTCGACCATCGGCATCTACGGCACTGGTCTGCTCGATGCCATCGACGACGAGGAGATAGAGAAGCAGTGGGCCTCGGAAGCACGTTTCGTCGACATGAACCCCAACATGTGGGACAAGGATGCCGGCACGTTCAAGGCCTCGGCCTACTACAGCGCCGGCTACAACAACACAGGTTCTTTCCACGGCACCCGAGGTCCGCTGAAGCGCTTCACCTACGCCATGACCCGCGGCACGCTACAGGACGGTGCCGGCGCCAACGCCATCTGGAACATCACCAACGTCACCCGCAGCGACCGTCACTGGCTCTACACCACACCCGCATGGGCTACAGCCATGAGTCAAGACGAGGAAGTCATCAGTTACATCCGCGAGCACGGCTCGTCACCTCTGAGCACTCTCTACCCCTACTATGCCGACGGCACCGACGAGGGTATCAAAGCACGCGTCAAGGAGATTCTCTCCTGTTCGAGTGTAGCCAAGAAGGAGACCTTCGACAAGTACCTCTTTGAGGGTGCACCTTATAATGGAAAGGATGAGATGTCAGACAAGCAGTACTACCAATTCATGGTGTGGCATCGCGGCCTGGCCGTGCCTGCCGCACGCAATCTGAACGACCCCAACGTCCAGCGTGGAAAGGATCTCTTCTCCGAGATTGGCTGCGCCCAATGTCATCGTCCATCATGGCAGACGGGTGCCGACAACATGTGGGTGGACGCCTCTACAAAAGCTTATGCCGACGCCAACGGACTGGCCAACGACGGCGACTACACCCGGCTCTTCCCGAAGTTTCCCCACCAGACCATCTGGCCCTACACCGACATGGTGCAGCACCGCCTGTTTATGGAGAACGACATACGCACCGGCTGGTGTCGCACCACACCGCTCTGGGGACGCGGCCTGTCACGCCGTCTGACCGGTGCCGACGACCGTCTGCACGACTGTCGCGCCCGCTCCGTCGTCGAGGCTATCATGTGGCATGGCTATTCCAAGCAATCGCAGGGCTACCGAGCCACCGAGAAGTTCTACAACCTCCCCAAATCCGATCGCGATGCCATCGTCCATTTCATTGAGAGCATATAATAGTCTCTTGCATTTCCCCTTTTCTCGGAAGCACCAGCTTTCTTGGATGCTCAGGCTACTATTGCTGTTCCTGTCCCTCCCCGTCACAGCTCTTGCAGCTAATGCTTCCCCTCCAATTGGAGGGGAACGGGGCGGGGCTTCTGCCCGTCACTTCTGCCGCCTACTGCTGAACGACGGCACCACCATCAGTCCGCTGGGCTACCACGCCCAGCGGCTTTTAGCGCCTAACGACAGCATGACTGTCGAACAGCAGTTCATGTCCTACATCTTCTACAACGACAACTGGCAGTCGCTGCGCATCTTCCCCCATCGTCAAGCCGACGGCACCATCAACTGGTACGCCCCTGCCGACGAGCTGCCCGCATCGATAGGGCTGGAGCATCAGAAGTACATCCGCGAGGTTTTTCCCCGCATGCAGCAGGAAATAGAAGCCGGCAACTGGAACATCGTCGATGCCTATATCGACCGCATGCTCGAGTACCAGTACACCTTCGGCAGCGCCACGCCGTCCATCACCCCCGACTCGAAAGAAGCCGTGTTCGGTTTTCCCGTCAGTCAAGGGCTGGGTACGGGCATTGCTCTGCTTTCTATCATCCTTCTGCCCCTACTCTGCCATTCCATGAAAAGAAAAGCAAACGTCTAACCGTTTGCTTTTGAATGATAAACACACGGAGTTTTGCGAAAAAGTCGTCGACTATTTGGCAGAACCGATTTCTTTTTGTATCTTTGCCCCAGAAACAAGACGGGTCGGGGGACAATCCCCACTACATACATAATAATATGAGAATCGACATCATCACCGTATTACCCGAAATGCTCGAGGGCTTCGTCCACGAGTCCATATTGGCCAGGGCCGAGAAAAAAGGACTGGCAGAGATACGCCTGCATAACCTAAGAGACTACACCCTCGACAAGTGGCGCCGCGTTGACGACTACCCCTACGGAGGGTCGGCAGGAATGGTCATGCAGTGCGAACCCATAGATCGCTGCATCAGCGCCCTGAAGGCCGAGCGCGACTACGACGAAGTCATCTTCACCTCGCCCGACGGCGAACGCTTCGACCAGCACATGGCCAACGAGCTGTCGCTGAAGGGCAACATCATCATACTGGCAGGTCACTACAAGGGCATCGACCAGCGCGTGCGCGACCATCTTATTACGCGTGAAATCAGCATCGGCGACTTCGTGCTGACGGGCGGCGAGCTGGTGGCAGCCATGATTGCCGACGCCGTGGTGCGCGTGGTGCCAGGCGTCATCGGCGACGAGCAGAGTGCCCTCAGCGACTGCTTCCAGGACGACTTGCTAGCCGCTCCCATCTACACCCGTCCAGCCGACTACAAAGGTTGGAAAGTTCCTGACATTCTGCTTAGCGGCAACGAAGCAAAAATCAGGAACTGGGAACTGGAACAAGCTATTGAACGCACACGCCGACTGCGTCCAGACCTCTTGAAAGATTAATCTATCAACGTACTAATACATTACTTTACAAAACCGAACGCTTATGAAACAACTAATGAAAGTGATGGCCTTCACCATGATGGCCTTGATGACAACAGCTGGCTTCGTGGCCTGTGGCGACGATGACGAAAACAAAGACAACGGACGTCCAGAACGCCCAGAACGTCCTGACGGAGGCCCTGAAGATGGACAAGAAGGCGGACAAAACGGTGGCCCTGAAAGTGGACAAGAAGGCGAACGCGTGTTGGTTACAGCGATTACCGGCACCACCTACACCTACAACGACAACGGCACGCTGAAAAGCTTCACCGTCGATAATGAGGAATACGTATTTAACGGCTCTGTCCTCAATATTGAAGATGAAGAGGGTGCCATGACATTCACGTTGAGTAATAACCTTGTGTCGAAGGTCACGCTAAAATTCTCTGGTCTTGACGACGAAGGGCAGAAGGAGAACTACAACTACACCATTAACTACAACTACTCGAACAACCAACTCACAAGCTGCAAAGTTTCCATGACCGGCGATTACATCATCGAAGGCACTAAAATCACCTATTCAGGTAATACCAACGTGAAGTACACCTGGAGCAACGGCAACCTGACCAAGTGCGTTGCTGACGTATCGACGACCTACAAGTATGCTGGTCAATCGTTAGGTTACAAGTCAAAGGACAACTACACCATCAGCTACGGCAACCAGTCGAACAAATACAAGCAGTTTCCCTACTACATGGCAGAGGAACTCACATCACTCGACAATGTTGGTGGTATTCTGGGCGTAGCAGGAGTCTTTGGCATGGGGCCCAGCAGCCTGCCTAAGCTAATTACCGACGAATGGTCGGAAGAAAGCGACTTCTCAGACCCAGATTCTGGCACTGAAGAATACGAAATGAGCTTCTCACTGAACAACAACGGTGCAATTAGCATAGAGAAGATGGTTGGCGAATCATCCATCAACTACACCTACGACAACCGCACGCGTGCAGCTATCCAAAATGCTCTACCCACACTGAAGAACATGAAGAAAAAGATTGTGAAGCGTATCAACTTCAAGAAATAAACCGTTCGCCTAACTTGAAGCCTTCTTCGTAGAGGGCTTCGAGTTTTTTTACATCTCTACACATGCGGTCGACCTCTAACGGCCGCTCAGGACGAATGCAATAGATTTCACCCCAGTCTTCCATGCGTTCAATCATTTCCAACTGCTCGTTATACGCTTCTACGTGGTGGCTCAGCACAACACGTAATCTCGGATAGTTCTTGTAGAAGAGCCGCGGCACCTTGAAGTCGGTCTCTGTCGAGCGGTAGCCACGGTTGCGCGTGAGCACCACCACATTAGGCGAAAAACCTTGACTAACGGCACGCGCCACGGGGATGCTGTCTACAATGCCGCCGTCGAGCATCGGTACGCCGTCGACCTCGGTGATATGGGCCACGTAGGGCAGCGACGACGTAGCACGGCAGATGGCCAGCAGACGCCGTGGGTCGCTGCGCTCCGACAGGTACTCGGCGCGACCCGTCAGGCAGTTCGTACATACCATCTCAAACGTCATGGGGTTGGCGAAAGCCGCCTCGTAGTCGTAGGGCAGAATCTCGTTGGGAAAGCGTTCGTAGAGCAGCGTCGGGTCGAAGATGGAACCCTGCGTAATGAGCGTCCGCAACGAGATGTAGCCGTACTTCTTCAGCAGGTCGATGTTCGAATAGCGCGCACGCCGCGGCTGACGGCTCAGGTAGCTCAGTCCGTTGCAGGCTCCGGCCGACACCGCCACTGTGTAAGGGAAGTACAGGTCGTGCTTCATAAACGCGTCCAGGACACCGCTCGTGAAGACGCCGCGCATGCCTCCACCCTCGAGTACAAGTCCCGTTTTTTGGCCTAATTGCATATTTTAAGGATATTTTTCGCGCAAAGGTACGGTTTTTTCGCAGATATTTCGTAACTTTGCCGTCAAAATAACTTAAAACCCTGCAAAATGTTCAGCAAACAGACCTACATACAGCGCCGAGCCGAGCTGAAAAAGCTCGTGGGACAAGGCGTTATCGTACTCTTCGGCAACAACGAGTCGCCCTGCAACTACCCCGCCAACGGCTATGCGCCATTCCGTCAGGACTCCACGTTCCTATACTACTTCGGACAACACCGCGACGGACTCGTGGGCGTCATCGACATCGACAACGATGAAGAGTGGCTCTTTGGCGATGATATAGACGTAGAGGATATTGTATGGATGGGCTTCACCCCATCAGTCAAGATGCTTGCCTTCGAGGTTGGCATTGCACATACAGGCCCCATGTCCGCCTTAGGAAATGTCATTTGCAAAAAAACAGGAAACCGTCAATCACTGCGTAAAAACATTCATTTCCTCCCACCATATCGTTTCGACACCAAGATTCAGATCATGGACCTGCTGGGCATCCATCCCTCGAAACAGAAGGCGGCCGCCTCGCTGCAGCTCATCAACGCCGTCGTACGCATGCGCGCCACGAAGAGCGCCGAGGAGATAGCCTACATTGAGGCAGCCTGCAACGTGGGCTACGTCATGCATACCACCGCCCAGATGCTTATCAAGCCAGGTGTCACGGAGCGCTTCGTGGCCGGTCAGGTCGACGGCATCGCCCGCTCGCTGGCTCAGGGCAACAGTTTTGCCACCATCTTCTCGCAGCACGGCGAAATCATGCACGGATCACCCTCCGACACTGAACTGGAGGACGGACGGCTCGTGCTCTGCGACGCAGGCTGCGAACTCAACGACTACTGCTCCGACCATACACGCACAATGCCCGTCAACGGCCGTTTCACGCAACGCCAACTCGACATCTACAGCATCGTCGAGGAGTGTCACGACTACGTGTTAGAGGTGGCCAAGCCAGGCGTCAAGTACCAGGATGTCCACTTCGCCGTCTGCCGTCTGATGACCGACCGTCTGAAGGATCTCGGGCTGATGAAGGGCGACACCGACGAGGCTGTGGCCGCTGGCGCACACGCCATGTTCCTGCCCCACGGACTGGGCCACATGATGGGCATGGACGTACACGATATGGAGGGTCTGGGACAAATCTACGTGGGCTTCGACAACGAGACGCGCCCCAACCTCGAACAGTTCGGCACTAACTGCCTGCGCATGGGACGCCGCCTGCAGGAGGGTTTTGTGCTGACCGACGAGCCAGGCATCTACTTCATACCCCACCTCATCGACCTGTGGCGCAAAGAGGGACACTGCAAGGAGTTCCTCAACTTCGACAAACTCGACGAGTACAAGGACTTCGGCGGTATCCGCATCGAGGACGACCTGCTAATAACTACCGACGGCTGCCGCTTCCTCGGACAGAAGCGCATCCCCTATCATCCGGTGGAGCTCGAGGCTTTTATGGCCGAGAACAAGGAATAGGAAGACATAGGAAAGACCGAAGAAAACCTAGGAAGACCGAGGAAAACATAGGAAAGCCTAGGGGAGAACCAGAAAACAACAACAAAAAATAACAACAACAATGAAAAAGACCCTAATTCTCGCACTTATGGCCATCATGGCTGTCGGTGCGCAGGCTGCCAAGAAGAAGGCACCTGCAAAAGACCAGAACAAGCCCGTGTTCACAGTCATCAAAGAGAACAAAATCACCAGCATCAAAGACCAGAACCGCTCGGGCACCTGCTGGGACTACTCAACGCTCAGTTTCTTTGAAGCCGAAATCCTCAAGGCTACAGGCAAGGAGTACGACCTCGACGAGTCGTTCATAGCCAACAAGACCTACATGGAGCGCGCCATCCAGGTAGTGCGCTTCCACGGCGACTGCCAGTTTGCACAGGGCGGTTCGGCCGAGGACGTGCTGGCCACGATGAAGACCCACGGCATCGTTCCGCAGGGCATCATGCCCTTCCCGGGCTCACTCTACGGCGACTCGCTGAACAACTTCAACGAGTTCTTCTCGCTGCTGGAGCCCTACGTGGCTGCCATCGCCAAGAGCAACGCCAAGAAGATTTCGAACCAGTGGAAGGCAGGCCTTCAGGGCATCCTCGACGCCTATCTTGGCAAGTGCCCGGAGAAGTTCACCTTCGAGGGTAAGGAGTACACGCCGAAGACCTTCATGAAGAGCCTCGGCATCGACCTGAACGACTACGTCAGCATCACCAGCTACACACACCATCCCTTCTACACCGCCTTCGCCGTCGAGGTGCAGGACAACTGGCGCTTCCCGCTCAGCTACAACCTCCCGATGGACGAGATGATGAAGGTCATTGACAACGCCATCGAACAGGGCTACACCATAGCATGGGGCGGCGACGTCTCTGAGGACGGATTCACACGCAAGGGACTGGCCTACGCCATCGACGCCAAGCAGACGCAGAGCCTCGCCGGCAGCGATATGGCCAAGTGGCTGAAGCTCGACAAGCAGAAGAAGACAAGCATCATCGACTCGCTGGGCTGCAACGTGCCCGAAATCGTGGCTACACAGGAGCTGCGCCAGGAGCGTTTCGACAACTGGGAACTGACCGACGACCACGGCATGCTCATCTACGGCGTCGCCAAGGACCAGAACGGCAAGGAGTACTACATGGTCAAGAACTCGTGGGGCGAGACTGGCGACTACAAGGGCATCTGGTACATGACCAAGACCTTCATCGCCGCCAACACGATGGACTTCCTCATCAACAAGAAAGCCATTCCTGCCGACATACGCAAGAAACTCGGCATCTAACACCGTTCGTCTCAGAAAATCTGTACGTAGATGCATTTCAAATGGAATTACGAGCCACCTACATCAGACAGACGAGCGGCAGCTAAGGAGCTGGGCGAGAAGATCGGGATGAGTCCCATACTCGCCGACCTCCTCATCGGACGCGGCATCAAGACGGAATCGGCAGCAAAACGCTTCTTCCGTCCCATGCTTAACGAGCTGATTGACCCGTTCCTGATGAACGACATGGACGTCGCCGTCGACCGCCTGAACGACGCCATGGGGCGCAAGGAGCGCATCATGGTCTATGGCGACTATGACGTCGACGGATGTACAGCAGTGGCACTGGTATATAAGTTCCTGCAGCAGTTCTATTCCAACATCGAGTACTACATCCCCGACCGCTACGACGAGGGATACGGTATCAGCAAGAAGGCTATGGACTACGCTGCAGAGAAGGGCGTGAAACTCATCATCGTCCTTGACTGTGGCATCAAGGCTATCGACGAAATAGCCTATGCCAAGACACTCGGCATCGACTTCATCATCTGCGACCACCACGTCCCCGATGACGAGATGCCCTGCGCGGTGGCCATCCTCAACCCCAAGCGCGAGGACTCCACCTACCCCTTCAAGCACCTCTGCGGCTGTGGCGTGGGCTTCAAGTTCATGCAAGCCTTCGCCAAGAACAACGGCATACCCTTCTCGCGCCTCATACCGCTGCTCGAGTTCTGCGCCGTCTCGATAGCCGCCGACATTGTGCCCGTCACTGGCGAGAACCGCATCCTGGCCTTCCACGGACTGAAACAGCTGAACCAGAACCCCTCGGTGGGACTCAAGTCCATCATTGAGATCTGCGGACTGACAGGACGCGAGATGACCATGAGCGACATCGTTTTCAAGATAGGTCCGCGCATCAACGCTTCCGGACGCATGCAGAACGGCACCGAGGCCGTCGACCTGCTCGTCGAGCGCGACTTCCAGCGCGCGCTGACCGAGGCAACCCTCATCAATGAGTATAACGAGCAGCGCAAGGATGTCGACAAGCAGATGACCGAAGAGGCCAACCAGATCATTGCGAAGCTCGAGAACCAACAGCACCACGCCAGCATCGTCCTCTACGACGAAAACTGGAAGAAAGGCGTCGTTGGCATCGTGGCGTCGCGCATGACCGAGCTCTACTTCCGCCCCACAGTGGTACTGACACGCTCCGGCGAATTTGCAACGGGCTCGGCACGCAGCGTTGCTGGCTACGACATCTACGACGCCGTCAAGTCGTGTCGCGACATCCTCGAGAACTTCGGCGGACATACCTATGCCGTAGGACTGACCCTGCGCATCGAGAACATCCCGGAGTTCCGTCGCCGTTTCCAGGAGTACGTCAACACGCACATACTGCCGGAGCAGAAAGAGGCGGCACTCGACATCGAGGAGGAGGTCGACTTCAAGGACATCACCAAGAAGCTGCACAACGACCTGAAACGTTTCGCACCCCACGGCCCAGGCAACCCCAAGCCCATCTTCTGCACACGCAACGTCTACGACTACGGCACGTCGAAGGTCGTCGGACGACAGCAGGAGCACATCAAGCTGGAACTGGTAGACTCGAAGTCCTCGAACGTCATGAACGGCATCGCCTTCGGACAGAGTGAGGCTGCGCGATACATCAAGTCGAAGCGCTCCTTCGACATCGCCTTCACCATCGAGGAGAACATCTACAAGCGCAGCGAGGTGCAACTGCAGATTGAGGACATCAAGCCATCTGAGGAATGAGTGACCTCATTTCTCATTTATTAAAGCAGTACTGGGGGTACGATGATTTCAGAGGCATACAACGCGAAATCATCGAGTCCATAGTTGGCGGACACGACACCCTGGGGCTCATGCCCACGGGTGGCGGCAAGTCCATCACCTTTCAGGTTCCGGCACTGGCACAGGAGGGCACCTGCATTGTCATCACACCACTCATCGCCCTGATGAAAGACCAGGTGCAGAACCTGCGACGACGGGGCATCAAGGCAGCGGCCATCTACTCGGGCATGCCGCACAGCGACATTCTCACAACACTCGAGAACGCCGTCTTCGGACAGGTGAAGATTCTCTATGTCTCGCCCGAACGCCTGTCAAGCAACCTCTTCCGCACCAAGCTACGGCACATGAAGGTCAGCTTCATCTGCGTCGACGAGGCACACTGCATCTCACAGTGGGGCTATGACTTCCGCCCCAGCTACCTCACCATCGCCGACATCCGCCGCGACCTGCCTCACGCACCCGTGCTGGCACTCACGGCCACAGCCACCCCCGACGTCGTAGAAGATATTCAGGCAAAGCTCTCCCTTCACCCCTCACCCATCTCCGCCCCCCCCTCACCCCACACCGACTTCAACGTCTTCCGCATGAGCTTCGAGCGTAAGAACCTCGCTTACGTCGTACGTCAGGCAATGGACAAGCGCCAGGAGCTCGTACATATATTAAATAAGGTAGAAGGCTCTGCCATCGTCTACGTGCGCAGCCGACGTCGCACAAAAGAGGTGGCCGACATGCTCAACGAAGCCTGCATCAACGCAACCTTCTACCACGCAGGGCTCGACAACACCACCAAGGACAGCCGGCAGCGCGACTGGCAGCAGGACAAGATACGTGTCATGGTTGCCACGAACGCCTTTGGCATGGGCATCGACAAGCCCGACGTACGCATCGTCCTGCACATCGACTGTCCCGACAGCATCGAGGCTTACTTTCAGGAAGCCGGACGAGCCGGGCGCGACGGGAAGAAAGCCTACGCCGTGATGCTCTATAACGACAGCGACGAGCGTAAGCTGCTGAAACGCATTGCCGACACATTCCCCGAAAAGCCCTTCATCAGGCAGGTCTACGACCATCTGGCCTACTACTATCAGGTGGGCTTCGGCTCCGGCTACAATGCGATGTTCGAGTTCAACGTCGACGACTTCTGCCACAAGTTCCGCCACTTCCCCATTCAGGTGCACTCGGCACTGAAGATCCTGAACCGCGCCGGCTACATTGACTACATCGAGGAGCAGGAGAATCAGGCACGCGTCATGTTCATCATCAGCCGCAACGACCTCTACCAACTGCAATATGCCGAACCCAATGAGGAACGCGTCATCACGTCCCTGCTGCGCAACTACGGCGGTCTGTTCGTCGACTTCGGGTACATTGACGAGGCGTTCATTGCCCACGAGACAGGACTCTCGCGCCCTGTGGTCTACGAGACGCTGAAACGACTGGCTATGAAACGCATCATACGCTTCATACCACAGAAACACACGCCCTACGTCAGATACATGCAGAGACGTGAGCCCTCCGAGCTGCTTCTCTTCTCTCCAGAAGTCTATGAGAACCTGAAACAGCGCTATACTGAGCGAATACATGCCATGATCGGCTACGTCAAGACGACCAACCAGTGTCGCAGCCGTCAGCTGTTACGCTACTTCGGCGAGAACAACAATCACGACTGCGAGCAGTGTGACGTCTGCATGGCCTATAATAAGACACTCACCAACAGCCACAAGATAGCCGATGCACAGACGCTCATCCGTCAGCTGTTGGCCGACAAGCAGAAGCACCCCATCACCATTCTGCGCAACCTGCCACTGCCCAGCGAGCAGATAGAGGCTGCACTCAACGACATGAACGACGAAGAGGAGATACGTGTCGTCGACGGAATGATACAGCTGAAATAGCCCGCTACCCTTACCCCAAGACGCAAAATGTGGATGGCGCAGGACGCTGCCATCCACTAATATATGATAAGGTGGGAATCTGCAATTGCAGATAAAAGGTCTTATCGGCCGCAAATTTAGTACTTTCTTCGCCAAGATGCAAGTTTTTTTGCAAGAAAATTCCGATTTTAACATTGTGCGCGCTTACACAAACGCTAAAATGTGATAATCTGATAAAATTTCTCGGCAAATTGTTTGGTAGTTAAAAGAAAATGAGTACCTTTGCAGTCGAATTATTACACAAGCAAGATAGAACAATGATGAACATGTCGGCAAACTTCTGGTGGTGGCGCTCGAGACTGCAATAGTCGCGAGGCACTGAGCCGTATGTGCATATCTAAGAGATAAACGGAGGCTCGTCGCGACTGCGACGGGTCTCTTTTTTCATTTCCGAGATAACGGAATAACGAAACATCGGAATATCGAAACAACGAAACATCGAAATAACAAAAGAAAATGGGAAAGTATCAAGTTGATGAGAAAGGCTTTTACGGAGAGTTCGGAGGCGCGTATGTGCCGGAGATTCTGTACAAGTGCGTGAAGGACTTGCAGGAGGCGTACCTGCCGATTGTGGAGAGCGCGGAGTTCAAGCGGGAGTATCACGCGCTGCTGAAGGACTACGTGGGGAGGCCGTCGCCGCTGTACTTTGCGAAGCGGATGAGCGAGCGGTACGGGTGCCAGCTGTATCTGAAGCGGGAGGATCTGAACCATACGGGAGCGCACAAGATTAACAACACCATCGGGCAGATCCTGTTAGCGAAAAAGATGGGGAAGACCCGAATCATCGCGGAGACGGGAGCGGGTCAGCACGGCGTGGCGACGGCGACGGTGTGCGCGCTGATGGACATGAAGTGCGAGGTGTTTATGGGCGCGACGGACGTGGAGCGGCAGCACACGAACGTGGAGCGCATGAAGATGCTGGGCGCGGAGGTGCATCCGGTGCGCACGGGCAACATGACGCTGAGCGATGCCTGCTCGGAGGCCATCCGCGACTGGTGCTGTCACCCAGCCGACACCTTCTATATCGTCGGCTCGACGATGGGTCCGCATCCGTACCCCGACCTCGTCGCACGCATGCAGAGTGTGATTTCGGAGGAGATCAAATGGCAGCTGGAGGAGAAGATCGGGCGCGACTACCCCGACTACCTCGTGGCCTGCATCGGCGGCGGAAGCAACGCCGCCGGCACCATCTACCACTATATGGACGACGAGCGCGTGAAGATAGTGCTGGCCGAAGCCGGCGGCCACGGCTGGGACACGGATTACACGGCGGCGACGATTCACCGCGGCACGGTCGGCATCCTGCACGGGGCGAAGATGCTGGTGATGCAGGACGACGACGGGCAGATACAGGAGGCCTTCACGATTAGCGCCGGCCTGGACTACCCGGGCGTGGGCCCCATGCACTGTAACATGGCCAAGAAGGGTCGCACACAGGTGCTGAGCATCAACGACGACGAGGCCATCCGTGGTGGTTACGAGCTGACGCGCATGGAGGGCATCATCCCCGCCATCGAGAGCGCCCACGCCATCGCTGCCTTGTCGAAACTCAGCTTCAAGCCTGACGACGTGGTGGTGCTCACCGTCAGCGGACGTGGCGACAAGGACATTGAAACGTACCTCAAGAACAAACCAAAGTAAAAAGCCCACCCCAGCCCTCCCAAAGGGAGGGATGTTGAGATAGATTATAACGGAAAAAGGAATATACAATCAAGAATACAATGAATAACAATACGCAAAACAAGTGTAACCAGACATCCCTCCCCTCGGGAGGGCTTGGGTGGGCCTATACCACCGTGTCGAAGACCATTCTTGCCGACCTCTACACGCCCGTCGGCGTGTACATGCGGCTGCGCGACCTCTATCCGCAGAGCGCGCTAATGGAAAGTTCGGACTACCACGACGCCAACAACTCGCGCTCGTTCATCGGTATCGGGCCGATGGCAAATGTGGCCGTCGGACACGGCACCGCCACCATCACCTTCCCTGACGGTAGCACAGAGAGTCACGAAATCAACAAGGAATACGGAACGGCAGAGGCCATCCATGCACTCATAGACAACATACACGTTGAGGGTGACGATGCCAATGTCTGCGGACTCTTCGGCTACACCTCGTTCAATGCCGTCCGCTATTTCGAGAACATCAACGTGAAGGACGAGACTCAGGAAAAGAACGATGCGCCCGACGTGCTCTATATATTATATAAGGTGGTAATCGTCTTCGACCACTTCAACAACACACTGAAGGTTGTTACCCTGGGGCAGGCAAGCGACATCGACGATGTACTCAAGGCCATGAACAGGAGCAACGTGAAAGCATACGACTTCCACCCCATTGGCGAGACAACGAGTCCACTAACCGACGAGGAACACAAGGCGAATATCCGTCGCGGCATCAAGCACTGCCTGCGTGGCGACGTCTTCCAGATTGTACTCTCACGGCGATTCATCCAGAAGTACGAGGGCGACGACTTCAAGCTCTACCGTGCCCTGCGCAGCATCAACCCCTCGCCGTACCTCTTCTACTTCGACTTCGGCGGCTTCCGCATCTTCGGCTCATCGCCAGAGACACACTGCAGGATTGAAAGCCTCCCCCTGCCCCCTCCAAAGGGAGGGGGAGAAAATCCCGACGGAACAAAGTCCCCCCTCCCTTTGGAGGGGGATAGGGGGAGGCTTCGCATGTACATCGACCCCATCGCCGGTACCACCAAGCGCACAGGTGACGCCGAGGCCGACCGCAAGGGAGCGGAGTATCTGCGCAACGACCCCAAGGAGAACGCCGAGCATGTGATGCTGGTGGACTTGGCACGTAACGACCTGAGCCGTAACTGCCACGATGTGAAAGTGGACTTCTACAAGGATCTGCAATACTATTCGCACGTCATCCACCTCGTGTCGAGGGTCTCCGGCGAGCTCGACCCCGGCGCCGACCCCATCAAGGCCTTCATCGACACGTTCCCCGCCGGCACGCTCTCCGGAGCGCCCAAGGTGCGCGCCATGCAACTCATCTCCGACTACGAGCCCCACAACCGCGGCGCCTACGGCGGCTGCATCGGCTACATCGGCCTCGACGGCTCGCTCAACCAGGCCATCACCATCCGCACCTTCGTCTCGCGCAACGGCGAGCTGTGGTTCCAGGCTGGCGGCGGCATCGTGGCGAAGAGCAACGAAGAGTACGAGTTACAGGAAGTGAACAACAAACTGGGCGCACTGAGACGTGCCATATTGATGGCCGAGAAGATGTAAACAACGGATTTAACGGATTGAATTATGAAAATAGTCATTATAGACAACTACGACTCGTTTACATACAATCTGAGTCATTTGGTCAAGGAACTGGGAGCTGAGGTCACGGTATACCGTAACGACCAGTTCGAGTTAAGCCAGCTGGAGGAGTTCAGTAAGATCATACTCTCACCAGGACCGGGCATCCCCTCTGAGGCGGGCCTGCTGCTCGACGTCATCCGCACCTACGCAGGTAAAAAGCCCATCCTGGGTGTCTGCCTCGGCCATCAGGCCATCGGCGAGGCTTTTGGCGGTAAGCTGGAGAACCTCTCCGACGTCTTCCACGGCGTAGCCACAGAAGGTACGCAGTTCGGCAACGACGAGATTTTCTTCGGACTGCCAGAACGCATCACCATGGGACGCTACCACTCGTGGGTGGTGTCGAAAGACGGTTTCCCTGACTGTCTTGAGATTACAGCCGAGAGCGACGAGGGGCAGATCATGGCACTACGTCACAAAACGCTCAACGTTCGCGGCATACAGTTCCACCCCGAGAGCGTACTGACGCCCGACGGCAAGAAGATGCTGCAGAACTGGCTGTATCTTTAATGTCGAAATAACGAAATAACGAAAAAAGAAAGCAATATGGCACAGACAATGAAAGACATCCTGAACAGGATGCTGAACCACGAGGAACTATCCCGTGAAGAGATGAAGAACATTCTGATTGGTATCACTCAGAGTGAGTACCCCACGGAGCAGATCACCGCCCTGCTCACCGCCTTGCAGATGCGCGGCGTCACCGTCGACGAGCTGCTCGGCTTCCGCGACGGCATCCTCGAGACCGGCGTGCCCGCCGTACTCGACGCCGACCGCTACATCGACGTTGTCGGCACCGGCGGCGACCGCAAGAACACGTTCAACATCTCCACCACCTCGTGCTTCGTCATCGCCGGCGCCGGCTACAAGGTCGCCAAGCACGGCAACTACGCCGCCACCTCCGTCAGCGGCGCCTCCAACGTCATCCAGCACCACGGCATCCGCTTCACCGACGACATCGACCGCCTCAACCGCTCGCTCAACGAGGCCGGCATCGTCTACCTCCACGCACAGCTTTTCGCCCGCGCCATGAAGTTCGTCGGACCCATCCGCAAGGTCCTCCAGTTCCCCACCATCTTCAATCTGCTCGGCCCGCTCGTCAACCCCTCTCAGCCGCAGTGCCAGCTGCTCGGCGTCGCCAACCTCGACCAGATGCGCCTCTACAATCAGGTGTACCAGAAGATCGGCATCGACTACGGCATCGTCAACTCCATCGACGGCTACGATGAGATCTCGCTCACCGGCGACTTCAAGGTGACCACCAAGCAGTACGAGCGTATCTTCAAACCCAGCGACCTCGGCTTTGAGATTGCCAAACCCGAAGAGCTCGTTGGTGGTGCTACTGAAGATGAGGCTGCTGCTATCTTCGACAGCGTGCTGGAGAATCGTGCCCTGCCCGCCCAGAAGAACATCGTCCTCGCCAACGCCGCCTTCGGTATTCAGGTACTTGAGAAGGGTGAGAAGAGCATCGAGGAGTGCATCGCCATCGCCTGCGAGAGCATCGACAGCGGCGCCGCCCTCCGTACCTTCAAAAAGTTCGTCGAGCTAAATAGTTAATAAGTCTTATGGCAAAAGATATCTTACAAGAAATAGTAGCGCATAAGTGCGAAGAGCTGGCGCTGTTGAAGGCCAAGAAACCCTCGCTGCGCGAGGCACTACTCCAGAGCGAGACGGGCATCATCGCCGAGTTTAAGCGCAAGTCACCGTCGAAGGGATGGATCAAAGAAGACGGACGGGCCGACATCATCCCGCTGAGCTATCAGCAGAACGGTGCCGCAGCCATCAGCATCCTGACCGACAAGCATTACTTCGGCGGTCACGACGATTTCATCCGAACAGCACGGCAATCGGGCGTGACGATACCTATACTATATAAGAACTTCGTCATCGACGAGTTCCAGCTTTACGAGGCTGTCCTCTGTGGAGCCTCCGCCGTGCTCCTCATCGCTGCCTGCTTCACCTACGATCGTTGCGCTGAACTCATGCATACAGCGCATAACCTCGGCCTTGAGGTTCTGCTCGAGATGCACGACGAAGACGAACTGGAGTACGCCGAACTGCAACCCGACCTCTGCGGTATCAACAACCGCAACCTCGGCTCGTTTGTAACGGATGTAGAGAATAGTTTCCGGCTCGCCGAGCTTCTACCGAAGGATGCTGTGAAGGTCAGCGAAAGCGGCATCAGCACCCCTGCTACTGTCAAGGCCCTCCGCGCCGCCGGTTTCCGTGGCTTCCTCATCGGCGAGACCTTCATGAAGACCCCCGACCCCGGACTGGCATTAAAAGACTTTATTGCAAAGATATGATAGTTAAAGTATGTGGCATGCGCGACGGCCAGAACATCCGTCAGGTAGCAGCGCTGGGAGTGGACTGGATAGGCATGATTTTCTGGGACAAGTCGCCACGCAACGTGACAATGGTTCCATCGTATGCAGGCATCATCCCCGACCGCGCCCCCGCCTCGTCCGTGCCCGGCGATTTCCCCGCCGGGGGGCCCAAGCGCGTCGGCGTCTTCGTTGACGAGATGGCGCAGAACATCATCACACGAGTGGTAAATTTCCAGCTCGACCTCGTCCAGCTGCACGGCCATGAGACACCGACGCTCATCCGTAACCTGCGCGCCACCCTTGCCCCCGACATCCGCCCCGGCGTCAAGTTCATCAAGGCCATCAGCGTTGGTAGTCGCGATGACATCGCGACATACAAGGACTACGAAGACTGCGTCGACTACTTCCTCTTCGACACGCGGGCCACCGTGCCCGCCAGTTCTCCGACGGGTTCAGCCCTCCCAGGCGGCAGCGGACAGCAGTTCGACTGGAGTGTGCTCGCCGATTACGTCGGCGAGACGCCCTTCCTCCTCAGCGGCGGCATAGGCCCCGACGACGCCGAGCGCGTCCGCGCCTTCCATCACCCGAAGTGCATCGGCATCGACCTCAACAGTAAGTTTGAGGATGCACCAGCACTCAAGAATATCCAGAAACTCAAAACATTTTTAGAACAGCTATGAACAATTCAAATAAGAGAGAGCAAAATGAGCTCGCTCGTTCTGCCGAACGTGAAAATTGTCGGACGCAGTCCAACAAGATCAATAAGCTCTTCGCCGAAAGGCCACAAGACAAGAAATTCCTCTCCCTCTACTTCTGTGCCGGCAGTCCCACGCTTGACGGTACGGGCGAAGTCATCAAGATCATGCAGCGCCGAGGCATCGACTTCATCGAGGTCGGCATCCCCTTCAGTGACCCATTGGCCGACGGCCCCGTCATCCAGAGTGCCGCCACCAAAGCCCTGAAGAACGGCATGAGTGTGAAGCTGCTTTTCCAGCAGCTGAAAACCATCAAGGATGAGGTGCAGATACCCTTGATACTGATGGGCTACCTCAACCCCATCCTCCACTACGGCATCGACCGCTTCTGTGCTGATGCAGCCGACGCCGGCGTCTCGGGCCTCATCATCCCCGACCTGCCCTTCGACGACTACCTCAACCAGGTCAAGCCCGTCGCCGACCGCTACGACCTCCGCGTCATCATGCTTATCACGCCTGAGACCAGCGAGGAGCGCATCCGCTTCATCGACCAGAATACCGACGGTTTCATCTACATGGTCTCGTCTGCCGCCATCACGGGCGCCCAGAAGTCGTTCGACGAACAGAAGCAGGAATACTTCCGTCGCATCGACAAGATGCAGCTGCAGAACCCCCGTATGATCGGCTTCGGCATCAGCAACAAGCAAACCCTGAAGGCCGCCCAGGACAACGCCGCCGGCGCCATCATCGGCTCGAAGTTCGTCACCCTGCTCGACGAAGCCGAAGGCAATGCCGACCGCGCTCTCGACCAGCTCTTCGACGCCCTTTCACGCTGAAAACGATTACGTGATAAAAAAGTTTAATTAGTTCGTAGTCTCGTGCTTTTTCCGTACCTTTGCACAGAACTACGAACTAATTCTATTTTTGCATGAAGAAACTACTACGTACGACGTTGCTTCTTTCTCTGTTGTGTCCCCTCTTAGCCTTTGCCCAAGGCTGGGATGATGCTATGTATAAGCAGATTGAAGGGAGTATCCAGTCGCCGCAGATTAGCGGCAACGACTACCTGATTACCAAGTTTGGTGCCAAGCCGTCGGCAACTGCCGCACAGAACCAGCAAGCTATACAGAAGGCCATCGACAAGTGCTCGAAGAAAGGTGGCGGACGCGTCATCGTGCCTGCCGGACAGACCTTCTTGACAGGAGCCATTAACCTGAAGAGCCACGTAAACCTCCACATTGAGGAGGGTGCCATACTGCAGTTCGCCTTCGAGCCCGGGCTCTACCCCATCGTCGAGACCTCATGGGAGGGACTGGAGTGCTTCAACCTCTCCCCCTGTGTCTATGCTTTCAAGCAGACCGACATTGCTGTCACAGGCAAGGGTACCATCGACGGCAGCGGCTCTAACGAGACATGGTGGCCGTGGTGTGGTGCACCACGTTTCGGATGGAAGGAGGGGATGATTACACAGAAGCTGGAGGCCCGTCCGCGCCTGCTGAAGAATGGCGAAGACGGCATCCCCATGTTCGACGAGAAAGGACAGCGTACCCCTGAGCGCGTCTTCGGTCCCAAGGACGGTCTGCGTCCTCAGCTTGTCTCATTCAACAAGTGCCAGCGCATCCTGCTTGAGGACGTCACCCTGCTGCGCTCGCCTTTCTGGGTCATTCACCCCTTGCAGTCCACCGACATCACCGTGCGCCGCGTCAAGATGATCAACGACGGTCCCAATGGCGACGGCTGCGACCCTGAGTGTTGTGACCGCGTGCTCATAGAGGACTGCTTCTTCAACACCGGCGACGACTGCATAGCCATCAAGAGCGGACGCAACCGCGACGGTCGCGAGCGCAACATGCCCAGCAAGAACATCATCATCCGCAACTGCGAGATGAAGAATGGCCACGGCGGTGTGGTCGTCGGCTCCGAGATCTCTGGCGGCTGCCAGAACGTCTATGCCCACGACTGTGTGATGGACTCACCCAATCTCGACCGCGTGCTCCGCATCAAGACAAACTCCTGCCGTGGCGGTGTCATCGAGAACATCAACATGCGCAATATCAAGGTGGGGCAGTGCGGCGAGGCCGTCGTCAAGATTAACCTCGACTACGAGCACAACGAGATATGCTGCCGGGGCTACAACCCTATTGTCAAGAACATCAATGTCGACAACGTCACCTGTGACAAGTCGAAGTACGGCGTTCTGATCATCGGTCTCGACACCGTCTGCAACGTTCGCGATGTCAATATCCGCAACTGTCAATTCAACGGTGTGGCCCAGGGCAACAAGATTACCGGCCAGACCCGCAACATCCACTACGACAACTACTTCCTGAACGGTTCGCTCTGTCTGACGGAGATGCCCTACCTGCATTATTCGGAGTGGATGACTTATTCCGAGATGAAGCGCACGCCGAAGTCCTATCTCCTCGACTTCTCGAAAAAGCCCAAGTGGTCATACGTCATGGGCATCGAACTGGAGGGTATGCTCGACACCTACCTGCGCTACGGCGGCGAGGACATCCGCCGCTACTGTCAGGAATACACCGACACGATGATCAACGCCAAGGGCGACATCCGCGGCTACAACATCCTCGACTATAACCTCGACAACATCCGCACCGGTCATTTTGTCACCCGCATGTACCAGCAGTGGCCCGAGGCCAAGAACCTGCTGGCCATGAAGACCATGATGAAGCAGTTGCAGGACCAGCCGCGCACCAAGGCCGACAAGGTGTTCTGGCACAAGGCCATCTATGCCTATCAGGTGTGGCTCGACGGCATCTTCATGGGACTGCCCTTCCGGGTGCTTACCGCAGAGATAGACTATAAGGCCAATAGGGCCAATAAGACCAATAGGGCCCAAGTCCAAGCCATCTATGACGATGCCGTCAACCAGCTGAAGATTACCTACGAGCGTACCCTTGACCCCAAGACCGGCCTGAACCGTCACGCCTACGATGAGACACGCAAGACGTTCTGGGCCGACCCCGAGACGGGACTCTCGCAGCACTGTTGGGGACGTGCCCAGGGCTGGTACACCATGGCACTCATCGAAGTGCTCGATGCCCTGCCCGAGAACTACAGCCGCCGCTCTGAGGTCATCGACCTGCTACAGAAAGACTTCGACGCCATCCTGAAGTGGCAGGACAAGAAGACAGGCGTCTGGTACCAGGTGATGGATTCCCCTGGCCGCGAAGGTAACTACTTGGAATCCACGTGTTCAGCGATGTTCACTTACGCATTACTGAAAGCCTACCGCAAGGGCTACGTTGGAACCAAATACCGCGATGCAGGCATCCGTGCCTATAAGGGAATCATCAACAACTTCATCCGTGTCAACGGCGACAAGACCATCTCGCTGACCAACTGCTGTAGCGTAGCCGGTCTCGGTCCGGCAGCCACACCCGAGGTGGAGGCAGCCATGAAGAAGGTGAACCCCAAGGGCACCGTCAAGGAGAACCGACGTCGTGACGGCGGCTATGCCTACTACCTGTCGGAGCCCATCCGCGACAACGACGCCAAGGGTCTCGGCCCGTTCATCTGGGCATCGCTCGAGATGGAGATGCTGGGTTACGACACGCAGAACACCACCGCCGAGATCAACCGTCAGGCGGTCGTCACCCGCAACAACCCCATCGTGCGCGAGGCTTCTCCCCTCGCGTCTCTGACGGTCGGCAACGGCCACTTCGCCACGACGGTCGACGTCACAGGCCTACAGTCGTTCCCTTTTGAATATGAGGCAGGTGTGCCTCTGACAGCCATGTCCGACTGGGGATGGCATAAGTTCGAAAACACCAACAAACTGACGCCCGAGGACTCCGAGAAGTCGTTCGACCTCGGTCACGGTCATCCCGAGGTCTACGCTGTGGAGTACAAGGCCTCCAAGGGCGACGCTGAACGTAACGTTGCCGCCACCGAGTATTTCCGCGTCAACCCCCACCGTCTCAACCTCGGCGTCATCGGCCTGGATATGTTTCATGAGGCCAATGTGTCCCATGAGCCCCATAAGGCCGAGGCCAAACCTGTTCTCTTAACAGACCTCACCGACATCCGTCAGGAGCTACAGCTCTACGACGGCAAGATTGAATCACACACTGTGGTCGACGGTTCCCCCGTCGACGTCACCACCGCCGCCCTGCAGGACAAGGACGCCGTCATCTACCGCATCAAGACGCCGCTTCTGAAGGACGGCCGCGCCACTGTCGCCATCCGCTTTCCCTACCCCACCGGCAAGCATGCCGACGGTGCCGCCGACTGGACGAAGCCCGAGCGCCACACCTCCCGCATCGTCACTGCGTCCGACGGTTCTGCCGTCAGAACTTCCGACACCCACAGCGCCGTCATTGAGCATGTTCTCGACTCCACCCGTTACTACCTGATCCTCAGCTGGCAGGGCGACGCCACCCTCACCGAGCGCGGTCGCCACCACTTCGAACTGTCCACCACCGACGATGTCCTCGCCTTCAAGGCCGAGTACAGTCCGCTATGCAGCGGCGGTGCCGCTGCCACTACCCCCGCCTTCAAGGCCGAGTACAGTCCGCTGTGCAGCGGCGCTGCCGCTGCCCCCGCCTTCGTCTTCGACCAGGAGCTGCGAGCCGTCATCCGCGCCTGGAACCGTTGGTGGCAGGAAGGTGCCATCGTCGACTTCAGCCAGTGCACCGACCCGCGTGCCAAGGAGCTGGAGCGCCGCGTGGTGCTATCGCAATACCTGACGCAGGTGAACTGCGCCAACAACATGCCACCGCAGGAGACCGGCCTCACCTATAACTCATGGTTCGGTCGTCCCCATCTGGAGATGACGTGGTGGCACATGGTCGACTTCGCCCTGTGGAACCGTCCGCAGGTCGTCGCCACCGCTCTCGACTGGTACAACACCGTAGCCTATCCCGTGGCCCGTCAGATTGCCGAGCGCCAGGGCTTCAAGGGTGTGCGTTGGATGAAGATGACCGACCCTTGGGCAGGCGAGGCGCCGTCGAACACCGGCAGCTTCCTCATCTGGCAACAGCCACATTATATCTATATGGCCGAGGAGCTCTACAGAGCCACCCCCACCGCCGCAACGCTGAAGAAGTACGGTGAGCAGGTAGAGGAGACCGCCGCGTTCATGGCCGACTTCGTGTCTCATAAGCCCTATAAGACCCATGAGTCCCATAAGGCCCATAAGCCCTATAAGGCCCATGAGTCCCATAAGACCTATTACCTCCAAGGCTCCACTGCCATGCAGGAGTCCATGTCGAAGGACTTCAGCTATAACCATCCCTTCGAACTCGCCTACTGGCAGTACGGCCTCAGCGTCGCCAACCAGTGGCGTGAGCGTCAGGGCAAACCCCGTAACAAACAGTGGGACGACATCATCAGTAACATGTCGCCCCTGCCCAAGACCCAAGACGGCATCTACACCGCCGGACTGCCCAAGGGCAAGACCACTGGTCTGAAGAGCTTCGACCCCTTCGATGCCGTTGCCAGCGGTGCCACCACAGCAGGCAGTGGTTCTGCCACCGAGACGTTCCTTGAGAAGTGTCGCAACGACCACCCCGCCGTCCTCGGCCCCTTCGGCATGCTCCCCACCGTCCCCCTTTGCTGCGATACCATCGCAGCACACAAGACGCTGGACTGGGTCATGCAGAACTGGAACTGGCCCACCACATGGGGCTGGGACTACGGCATGACGGCGATGGCCGCCGCCCGTCTCGGCCAGCCCGAGACAGCCCTCAAGGCCCTGCTCATCAATACCCAGAAGAACACCTACCTCAAGAACGGCCATAACTTCCAGACCTCCGACCGCCTGCGCATCTACCTGCCTGGCAACGGCGCTCTGCTGACAGCTGTCGCCATGATGTGTGCCGGCTGGGACGGCTGTCCTCAGGTCAACAACCCCGGTTTCCCGCAGGACGGCAAATGGAACGTACGCTGGGAAGGGCTCCAGAGAATGCAATAGCCCCCATAAGGCCCATAGGGCCCATAGGACCCATAAGGCCCATAAGCCCCATGAGTCCCCACGACGAACAAACTAACAAAACAATAATAATGAAAAAACTAATCACTACACTATCACTGCTGGCTGCCACGCTGACAATCTCGGCTCAGGCACCAGCCTTTCCCGGTGCTGAGGGTCACGGCCGTTACACCACTGGCGGACGCGGCGGCGAAGTACGCCACGTAACCACTCTTGCCGACGACGGCAAGACCAGCACCAAAGGCACATTCCGCTGGGCTGTCAGCGGCTCCGACAAGAAAATCGTCGTCTTCGACGTTGGCGGTGTCATCGCCCTGACCAAGGACGTCAGCATCGGTGCCAACACAACCATTCTCGGACAGACGGCACCGGCTCCGGGCATCACCCTGCGCTATTACAACGTCAACCCCTCTGGCAACAACATCATCATGCGCTTCATCCGCATACGCCGCGGTCAGGAGCGCGACATCAACGACGGCGCCGATGCCTCGACGGCACGTCACTATACTGGCATGATGCTCGACCACTGCTCGTTCTCATGGAGCATCGACGAGGTGGCCTCATTCTACGACAACAACAACTTCACCATGCAGTGGTGCACCATCGGCGAGAGCCTCGTCAACGCGGGCCACGGCAAGGGTGCCCACGGCTACGGCGGCATCTGGGGCGGTAAGCTGGCCTCGTTCCACCACAACCTGCTCATCCACCACTCCAACCGTACTCCCCGTTTCAACGGTGCACGCTACGACTGGACGGGCTACAGCGGCAACAAGCTCTATGCACAGTACAAGTGGAAGAACGCCGTCCAGGCTGAGAACGTCGACTTCCGCAACTGCGTCATCTACAACTGCGGCAACGGCTGCTACGGCGGCCCCGGCGGCGGTAAAATCAACATGGTGAACAACTACTACAAGACGGGGCCTGCCGCAACGACAAGCCGTCTGACCACCGTCACCGTGGGAGCCTCCGGCAACGCCAGTGGATACCCCATCTACTGGACCATGACCAGCCGATACTACCTCAAAGGCAACCTCATCAACAACAGCTCTGCCGGCTGGAACCAGATGAGCTACGATGACGGCACCTACGTCATCAACAACAAACGCTATAGCCCCGACCCCAGCCATTATAATGGCGACGACGAGACCTACGTCAAGAACAGTGCCGGCACCGACTGCATCTGCTTACAGCTCGACGAGCCGGGACCCATGGGCGAGGTGACCACCCACGACGCCCAGACGGCTTACAACAAGGTGCTGACCTACAGCGGCGCTTCGCTGACCCCCGACGAGGTGGACCAGCGCTACTTCACCGAAGCACGCAACGGCACCGCCACCTACGCCGGCAGCGTCACCAAGACCAAGGGACGCATCGACCTGGTGAGCGACGTCAATGGCTACACGGAGGCTAACTTCGGTACGGGTAGCCGCGCCGCTGACTTCGACGCCGACAAAGACGGTATGGCCGACGCCTGGGAACAGGCTAACGGCGGCAACCTGACAGCCAATGGCTATGATCTTGACCCCGCAAAGTTCTACACAAACATTGAGGTCTATGCCAACTCCCTTGTACAGGACATCATGACCGACGGCAATGCCAATGCTGAGGAGGCCGCCAAGGAGTATTACCCCCAGTACACGAAGGCTGACGGCACCGTCGTCGAAGCCATCAACACCCTGGGTGTCGACCTGAACGGCGAAGAGACACCGTCACAGGATGCCAAGACCTGTAGCGTCAGCTTCAACGGCTCCGACATCGAGACTCCTGCCGGTTTTTTCTCGTATGGCAGCGGCAAGCACAACTTCAACGATAAGTTCACCGGCACCTACGACGGTCTGGAGTTCGGCAGCGGCCTCAAGATGGAGGGCTCAACACTGGTGGAGTTCACCACCCAGTCCACGGCTACTGTCATCATCGTCCAGTCGACATGGAGTGACCACACCCTGAAGTTCGATGACCAGGAGCTGAGCCTGTCGTCTGCCACCACACCGGCAGGCAGCAGTGGTGTCCGTGTCTACACGCTGACAGCCGTGCCCGCCGGCCATCACAAGATATCACGCGGCTCCGGCGAGAGCGGCATCTTCTATGTAGAGGTACGTGAGGAGGGGGCAACCACAGCCATCCGCAACATGACCGGCGTTGTATCTACCGCATACTATGATGTCAACGGGCGCCGACTGAGTAGTCCCCGCCGTGGTATCAACATCCGTATCGACACCTTCGCCGACGGCCGTCGCACCACCTCGAAGACCGTGATGCGATAGCGTCTTTTTGCAAACGTTTACGAAAAAAAGACGTCAAAAGATTCGTTTATAATGAAAAATAGCCGTATCTTTGCAGCACCATAGTACGACAAACCATCGGCTATTGACTATAATAGGAGAATAACCTAACAAATAATAACAATAAACTACTAAACACTTATGTCTGTTAAAATGAAGAGCTTTTTACGAACGACACTCTTGGGGTGTCTGCTCTTGGCAGCCAGTACCATTACGGCACAGACTACAGCCAAGGGTACGGTTACAGACTCTAACGGCGAGGCCGTTATAGGCGCAACCGTAGTAGAGAAAGGAAACCCCAAGAATGCAGCAGTGACCGACTTCGACGGTAACTTCACGCTGAAACTGCAAAAAGGCAAGACAGTCACCATCTCCTTTATTGGCATGGTAAGCCAGGACGTGACTGCCTCACAGAACATGCAGGTGGTACTTCAGGACGACAACGCAGCCTTGGAAGAGGTGGTCGTCGTGGGTTACACCAGCAAGGCCCGTAAGGACCTGACCGGCTCGGTAGGCTCCATCTCGGGTGCCAAGCTTGAGATTGTGCCAGTCACCTCAGCCGCCGTTGCCCTCCAGGGTAAGATTTCCGGTGTACAAGTAACAACGGTTGACGGCCAGCCAGGCGCCGACGTCAACATCCGCGTCCGTGGCGGCACCTCGGTGACTCAGTCGAACTCGCCGCTCTACATCGTTGATGGCTTCCAAGTGGACAACATCAACGATATTCCTCCCTCGGATATTGCCTCAATTGACGTACTGAAGGACGCTTCTCTGACGGCCATCTACGGCGCCAAGGGTGGTAACGGTGTTGTCATTGTGACCACCAAGAGCGCCAAGGAGGGACAGGTGAAGGTGACATTTAACGGTAACCTCAGTATCAGCCACATCTCGAAGACCCTCGACCTGATGGACGCTAGCGAATTTGCGGCCTATCAGTACCAGTGGCACGCCTGCAACGGCACACGTTCTTCAAACGCCAAATTCTTCAAAGCCAATTTCGGCAACCCCTACGACCTCGACATGTACTCCACACTGCCCACTCACGACTGGCAGGACGAGGTGATGGGCGAGACCCCCGTCAACTATTCCACCAACATCAACATCGGCGGTGGCTCTGAGAAGGTGAAATTCAATATCTCACTGACACAATCTGAGGACAAGGGTATTATTCTTGGCTCGGGCGTACGCCGCACCAACCTGAACGTGAAGACCAATGTCCAGATTACAGACAAGCTTTCCTTCCAGTTCAACCCGAAGTTCACCTTCCGCCGCGACGAGGGTGCCGGTGGTGAGCATGTGGGTACTGGCGGTATCATCGACGTGCTGCAATACCGTCCGACGAACGGTCTGCGCGAGTACGGATATGTCGACCCGTCGTATGCCGACCCCGACGAGGAGCAGATGTTCGAGTACACCAATCCGAAAAACGACATCGCCATCAACCAGCTCATCAAACATTCCTATACCTATTCTAATGGCATTGCCCTGGACTGGAAGCCCATCAAAAACCTAACCCTGCGCTCGGAGGCCACTATCGGTCTGCGCTGGATTGACAATAACCGTTTCTATGGCGCTATGACTTCCGAGGGTCAGAAGACCGTACACAACAAGATGCCTGTGGCTACGGTGAGCAACAGCTACCGCCTGCGCTACATCTGGACCAACACGGCCAGTTACAACATGACGGTGAAAGATGACCACAATCTGTCGTTCCTGCTGGGTCAGGAAATCAGCCACCTGCAGGATCGTACTAACGAAATGACCAACCACTACTTCCCCCGCTCGTTCACGGCTACGGAAGCATGGGACAACATGGGATTCGGTACACCCTACGAGTCGACGTCGAGTCTCTCGACGCCCAACCGCACGGCATCGTTCTTCGGTCAGGCCAGCTATAACTACAACCACAAGTACTTGCTTTCAGGCACGTTCCGCGCCGACGGCTCCACAAAGTTCTCTCCAGGCCACCAGTGGGGCTACTTCCCCTCCATCAGCGGTGCATGGGTCATGTCGGAGGAGCCGTTCCTGAAGGATGTGAAGTGGATTACGCAGTTGAAGGTGCGTGCCGCCGTCGGTCTGGCCGGTAACAACAACATCAACGACGACATGTGGCAACTGCTCTACACCATCAACTCGACGGGCGGACCTGGCTTCGGCGAGACCACGTCGATGGGCGAGAAGTACCACGGTCTGCCTTCCGATGCTCCCAACAACAACATCAAGTGGGAGACGACCATCACCCGCAACCTGGCAGCTGACATCTCGCTGTTCAACGGCCGCGTGACCATCACCCCGGAGTTCTACTGGAACACCACCCGCGACCTGCTCTACAAGACAGGACTGAACCCGACCGTCGGTTACAACACCCAGATGCAGAACATCGGACAGGTGACCAACAAGGGTATTGAGTTCTCCATCAGCGGCGACCTGCTGCAGGGCAAGGACTACGTACTATCTGCCAACTTGAACTTCGGATGGAATCGCAAAGTCATCGACAAACTTGACGGCGGCGTTGACTTCAAGCCCTTCGAGGGTAGCGTGCGCTGGCAGACGAAGAACATGTACGACTACTACCTGAGGGTAGGCGACGAGGTGGGTCTCATCTACGGTTTTGTCTACGACGGACTGTATGGCTTCGACGAGTTCTACTACGACCCGCTGAACAACTATCAGGCTGTTCCTTGGGGCTCGTCAGCAGCCGACAACGGCACCTCGAAGAACCAGGCTCCGCGTGAGGACGGCTATGTGACCGTCATCAACGACGTGTCGGGCTCATCAAACAGCGGCATCGCCACCCTGCCAGGCAAGATCAAGTTCAAAGACCTGAACGGTGACGGACGCATCGACGAGAACGACCGCACCGTCATAGGCAACACCAATCCGAAGATCCAGGGCGGTTTCGGACTGAGCGGACAGTGGAAGGACTTCGACTTCACAGCCAACTTCACCTATATGCTCGACTTCGACGTGAACAACGCCACGGCCTACACGCTGTCGGCATCTGAGGGCAACAAGAACACCTTCCACAACGTGCTCGCTGAATACAAGGATGGCTGGCAGTACAACGACATCGACGGTAGCATCACCGGCACCAAGGGTGATATTGTCTATAAGATGTACTACTCGTCCGATAAGAACGCCGTCGACATCTACAAGGAGGCCAACGAGGGACGCACCCTGTGGAATCCCGCCGACGTGGGCACCAAGATCTGCAACAGCTACTTCATTGAGGACGGCTCGTTCCTGCGCTGCAACGACATCACTATCGGCTACACCCTTCCCAAGAACCTCACGAAGAAGGCCGGTATATCGAAGGCACGCTTCTATGTGTCGACCAGCAACCTGTTCATCATCACCGGCTACAGTGGCTACGACCCCGAGGTGGATATCCAGACAGGACTGGCCTGCGGCATTGACTACAATCGCTACCCGCGCAACCGCAGTTTCGTATTCGGTACTAATATTACATTCTAATAAAGAGGAGATACAGATATGAGAATCAAGAATATTATATTGACAGGAGTGGCGGCATTGGCACTGACTTCCTGCAATGACTACTTAGAGGTTGACGCTCCGTCTAAATATACCGTGGACTTCGTCTTCGAGCAGAAGTCTGAGGTAGAGCGTGCCCTCAATGGTGTCTATGCCCAGTCACTTGTCGGCGACCTCTACGGTAACGCCTACCAGAAGAATTTCATTCTCAACAGCGACGTCGACCTTGCCATCAGTTCATCCAGTGCACACTCACACACATCCTACCAGCGTCTCGACTGCGACGACGAAGGCGGAGAAATCCTGAAATTCTGGACAGCTGCCTACCGTCTGATTGAATATGCCAACATCTTGGTCAAAGAGGCAGAGGCAAGTTCCATCTACTATACCACCGACGAAAACGGTGAGGCCACTACAACGCCCGATGCAGAAATGCTACAGTGGATAGGCGAGGCCAAATGCCTGCGTGCCATGGTCTACCACGACCTCGTGGTCATGTTCGGCGACGTGCCTTTCTCCTTTGAGCCTACCAACGACCGAGGGGCTACCGTCATGCTACCCGTCACCGACCGCGAGGAGATTCAGAAAGCCCTTATCGCCGACCTGCAGCAGGCTGCACAGGGCATGGCGTCGACCGCCAGCACCACAGTGGAACGCTGCTCCAAGGAGTTTGCCCAGGCACTCATTGCACGTATCGCCTTGACCGCCGGTGGCTACTCGCTGCGCCCTGACAAGAACAACACTCGTTCCTACGGCACCATGCAGCGTCCGCAGGACTATCAGAGCTACTACCGTACAGCCATGGCCTACGCCGACTCTGTGATACTGGCCGGCACCCACAAGCTGACAAACAACTATCAGGACGTCTTCGTCAACGAGTGCAACTATCAGGTCATCAACAACGACGACCCCATCTTCGAGATTCCCTTCGCTCGCGAGTCTACAGGTAACACTGGATACAACCAAGGTCCCACCTACTCCGACAACGAAGGCTCGACCGTAGGTGTCTGGGGAAAGTGTGACGGCGGCACACGTCTGAACGCTTTCTACCGATTCCTGTTCCGTGAAGGCGACGCACGTCGTGAGTTCATCAACGGTCTGTGGTATTACTCTTACTACACCAATAGCGAGGGCAGCCTGGCCGACTCCGTCTACATCCGTAACGACTACACTGTTCACAACAACAAATGGTCGAAGCTGTGGACTAACGCCGGATCGGCACTGGGCAGCACCACCACCGGCTCTACAGGCATCAATTTCCCCTACATGCGCTATGCCGACGTGCTGCTCATGTACGCCGAAGCTGCCAACGAGCTGAACGACGGTCCGACAGCCAAGGCTGTGGAATGTCTAAGGCAGGTTCACAGCCGTGCCTTCCGAAATACCGATGACGGTGATGCCGCCTTCATCACTGCCGCTCAGGCCAGCAAGGAAGCTTTCCAGAAGGCCGTGCTCGATGAGCGCAAGTGGGAATTCGCAGGCGAGAACATGCGCTGGCGCGACCTCGTGCGTACCAACACCTACGCCAAGGAACTGGTCTACAGCTTCCTGCGCTACTACTCAGCTGGTATGCAGAACGTGGGCGGCATGACCGGCTATGAGGATGCCATCAACGAACACGACGGCTACTCAACCGAAAGCGGCTACATCGACAACCTTCCCTCGCGCGTGTATTACCATACTTATAATATAGACGAGGTGAACACCTACGGCTTGCACATGTACAAGTCACAGCTCTACGGCTATCAAATCGACGGTTCTGGCAACGTCATCCAGACTTACCCCAACCAGACTATGCAGAGCCTGCGCATCTACAACGCCTACAAGCCCATGTCATCGCCCATCACCAGCGCCATCACGCGTGGTGGCTTCAAGGCCCCCAGCTGGCTGAGCGCCGACTTCTACAAGTGGGGCAACGAGTCGAACGGACAGCCCGTCGACCAGTGCAAGTACTCCTTCTATGGCTACATCCGTTGCGACGATGGCGGCAACCTCTGGATAGTACGGGATGGTGCGCTGACGAACATCGCAGAGTACGCCGGATTCCCCAATGCCGACAACTTGCCCCCTGTGCGCTACATCCTGCCCTACCCCGGCACGGTCATCCAGCGTTCTTCGGAAGAATACAAGAATTACTACGGCTATTAATCATACAGAACTCATAAAGACATGAAAAAAATACTGAACAACCTATTGCTCCTCCTTGTGGCAGCCACCTCGACACTAATGGTGTCGTGCAAGGATAATGACGACTCAGTCCCCGGCACTGACAGGGAGTTTATGACCATGTTCATCGTCGATAATACCCGTGGTAAGGGCACAGACTATCCCTACAACTGCGGACTCGACGCACGCTATCCTCACGGCAATACCATCCACCTCTACTGGTATGGCGTAGACGACTGTGCCGGCTACCAGGTGCAGATGGCCCTGCAGCCAAAGGTATCGGGAGGTTCCGAGGCTTGGGCCAAGATACAGGGCACCAGCGACTTGCTGCTCGACACCATTGTCGGCCCCAAGGTGCTCGACCTGCTCATCAAAGATCAGCAGTACTCCACCGACTACCGCTTTGCCATCCGCGCACTGTCAACGAAAGACCAGAACATCAAGGGCGATGAGAGCACCTTCGCCCACGCCTCCAACTGGTATGGACACGGTAACGGACGCCAGTGGCAGGAGTACGTGGGCATTGCCACCAAGGACCGCTATCCGACGCCTAACGCCATCTACGTGAACCAGGCAGAGACAACCGAGAACACGATGCACGTCTACCTGAACAACACCGTGAAGCAGTCACTGGGATATGCCGATGATGCCGAGGTCACCGACCAGGATGACTTAGACAAGATTGAAGCCTACTACGAGAACTTCAACATTGGTGAAAACGGCGAACTGGGTTACCAGATTCTGACCGTATCGCCATCACCCAACAACCCTAACTCAACAGTCGGCGAGAAGTGGAAGCGCTACCAGATTACACAGGAAGACCGAGACCGCGGCTATATTGTCGTTGACGGACTGACAGCCAACTCCGTCTACGTCATCGACGTCATCGACCCGCGCGTCAGCGTGGCCATCGATGCCAAGTACAACACCTGTACATCACGCTCTGATGGTAAGCCGGGAGAGCCTATCTTGCTGAACCATGACGAGCTGAAGGCACAGGCCTCCAGCCTGGCCATTCCCGACCAAACCACGCCACGCACACAGGTGTTTGCTGCTGCCGAAGAGTTCGATGCTGCACCCATCACACCTACATTGCGCGACTTCATCGAGAACACCAACTATGCCGAGGGTCAGACCTTTATGCTCGAGGGCGGCAAGACCTACTATCTGGACGGCAACGACATCACTTGTAAGGGCTTCGTGCTCCGCACCGACCCCGCCGACGTGGCACAGGGAAAGCGCGCCCGCGTCATCTGCGGCATCGGTAAGGACGACATGTACAACCAAGCTACCGACGGCGAGCAGTGGAACGGATGCCCCTACTCGATGTTCACCTTCGGACGTCAGCCTGAGGCCGGTGAGGGTGGCGAAATCTACATGAAGAAACTCGCCTTCTACGACATCGACTTCGACAACCCCAAGTGCTACAACTACGGTGACCAGCAGGCAGGACTGGGCAACCCAACGGGTAACTACTTCTTCAACATGTTCTCCAACGGTATGGCCATCTCACTCGACTCGCTCGTCATCGAGAATTGTTCGTTCAAGCGACTCGTACGCGGATTCATCCGCGAGCAGGGCGTGAACTACAAGATCTGGCGCCACGTTGTCATCAAGAACAACCTGTTCATGGACTGCGGCTACTACAACCAGGGAGCCGGCGGCTACTGCTGGATAGACGGTTCGGGTAACAATGTCAGTTCAAACCTCTATGAGGACATGAAGGTTACGGAGAACACGTTCTACGACAGTCCCTTCCCAGCCTTCTTCAAGGAGAGTACAGAGGTGGCATGGGTGGCAGGCACCAAGTGGAACATCACCTTCGCCAACAACACACTCATCAACTTCAATACCCGTGCCGATGGTGCCATCTTCAAGATGCGCGGACTGCCCGACGGCTCCGTGTTCAACGTGAAGAACAATCTCATCGTGCTCTGTAAGAAGCCAGGCGACCAGCGCGTATTGGCACAGTGGGGCGCCGACATCCGCAACACGCAGACACAGCCCGACGGCTCCTCAGGTAAGGTGACGCTGAACTTCGAGAACAACTGGTCGACCAACAACGACCTGACCAACGGTTCCATCTTCAGTAACACCCCATGGACGTCAACCAGCAACAACTTCGGTAAGCTGGTGAAGGACGGCAATGCCACGCTGAACGGCACGCTCGAAGTCAATGTTGCCAACATCTCGGCCACCGACCTCATGGAGCAGCCCTGCCCGCCCTTCATCGCTACCACAGCCAGTTCACAAAACATGCACCGTGCCGATGCCCTCGACGGGTCGGCAGGAGACAAGGGTGTTAACCTCTACTTCAAGAACAAGGACAACGACATCTATAAGAACAATGTAGGTGCCGCCCGATGGAGAGACAAGTAAAATTGAGAATTGAAAATTGAGAATTATGAATACATTCAAGAAGTCAATATTTGCTGCATTGGCAGTGGTGGCAGGCATCAGCCTGACCACCTCATGCAGCGATGCCAACGAGTACGAGGACAGCGCCACTGACAACCCCTCATGGGTTGACAACTACAACGACTCGCTTACCATTGCGCACCCAGAAACGCTTGCAAGCACAAAATGGGTACGTGGAACGGGACTCAAAAAGAACGCCTACGGCGAGGAAGTACAGGGCTTCGTCGAGAGTCTGGAATTCACCACGGCCGACTCCGTCTGCGTCAAGATGAGCCAAGGTACGACCGAGGGCACCTGGACTGACGAGTCGAACAACGAGCGTACCCCCTTCTACGAGTACACCTACTCAGCCACTACTGGCCGCGTAGAAATCATGAAACTGGTCAGGGACGATAAGAATAACATCTCGAAGTCGGCTGTCTTTGTAGGCATTGCCGTATCTGGAACGAAGGATATCATTACCATCGCCCACTTCGGCGATACTCCCGTACAGACCTATCTTGTCAGACAGTAACTGTCAGTTGCCCTGCCCTTCCAAACGGAGGCAGGGCGACTCTATCAGAGAAACTTATGAACTAATATACCCATTTTATTCAATTAAAACGTTTTATTTATGAAAAAATTATTTACTTTAGCATTAGCCCTTATGGGCTTTGCTGGTGCTACTAACGCAGCAACGGTCGACGACCTCGCCGTACTGAAGCACAGCTATGTACTGGTGTGTGACCAACTCGGTGCCCGCCCAGGCAAAGGTGTCCTGTTTGGCAACGACCATTTCCTGGACGTGAAGAGCGGTGGTACGACAGCCACTAACAAGGGACAGGTTGACCTCTCCGTGGTCAACGAAGCCGATGACAACCACGTCACTCAGGAAATCGTCGACAAGTACGGTGCAGACTATGCCGGCCCTCACTACAACTGGCTGCGCCTGAAGAACCAGCAGGACATGATTGCCCTGAAGCTGACTGCCAAGTCGAAAATCATCATCTTCGAGCAAGGTAACAACAAGACGGGTACGGCTGCACGTATCCCCCGCATCTCTACTGACGAGGCACAGTCCAACTCACTGAACGCTGCCCCTGATGCAGACCACCCCGCTACCGACAGCGGTTTCCGCTGGGAGTTCACCGTTGACGACGACGGCACCTACTACCTCGGCTCTTACAACGGCGATATGTTCATCAGCTTCATCATCATCGAGGCCAATGAGGCTCCCGGTACTCCTACCATCAAAGTTGGCGACCAGACCTTCGAAGGTGGCCTGTGGTTCCGCGAGGTCAGCTGCAAGGCTAACGACATGGTCGAGGAAGGCTCTACCGAAAAGATTTCCACCATTGTGACCTACACCACCGACGGTACGGCTCCTACCGCTGCCAGCCCCATCTACACAGAGCCTATCAAGTGCTATCAGAACATGACTGTTAAGTTCCAGGCATTCATGAACTTCGGCGACGGCAAACCGTCTGACGCATTCATCTGCGACGGTGCCGACAACGACGGCAACGTCAGCTTCTCGTTCGATGCTCCCACAATTACTGCCGATGGTGCCAACATCACTATCTCCACGCCCTATGCTGAGCAGAACGGTAAGAACTATTACAAACTGAACGGTGGCGACGCCATTCAGGGTGATGCCGTAACGCTGAGTGAGAGCGCTACCATTACGGCCTACACAGAGATTACCAATGGCACGTATGGCAAATTCACCTCGTTGAGCAGCACAACTGACGCTTACGTTCTGAATCCCATCAAGGAGAAGAAGACCATCACCGTCACAGCTGCTGATGTCATCCTCGACGAGGAGGCTACCGAGACCTCTACTACCGGTCCTGTCTACAAAGTCGAGAACGGTGCCATTAGCGCCGACAAGATGGACTTCTTCGTGAAGAGCCTCACCTTCGGTGTGCTGAAGGATGCCAAGGAGCAGTATCAGGTTCCTGCCGGCCAGGAGGCCTACATCCAGATGAGTAACACCAACATCACCTTCCAGGTGGCTGAGGGCGACTCTGTCGACGTGAAGGTCACATGCTCGAAGAATGCTTGTAAGAACATCGACGCCGACGACGCTGCCGAGGACAAACTCGTCAATGGCTGCACACCTGACCGCAGCTGCTACGTCAACGTGAGCGGTACCAACTACTGCCACCTCGACGCTGAGGGCGGTGTAGCTGCCGACCTGAAACTCTTCGAGGATGCCAACATCATCACCTTCGGTCTGCCCGCAGGTACCTACACCTTCCAAAAGTACTCTGGCACAGGTAACATCCTCATCTCTTCTATCGAAATCACGCCGGTTGTTACTGAGGGCATCACCGCCGTCAACGCTGCCGAGAAGTACAATGGTGCTTCCTTCAACCTCGCCGGTCAGAAGGTTACCGACAACTTCAAGGGCATCGTCATCAAGAATGGCAAGAAGATAATGAAGTAAGCGAACACATAAAAAGAGATGAAGTAAGCGAACAACTGACTTCACTCATACAAAAAGACTCCCCGATGGCCGTTGTCATCGGGGATTCTTTTTATTCGCCAACCCTTCACAGTAATAATAACCACCTCGCAATCAGACGGTTATGGTGAATGAAAGGTCATAACAATCATTCAATTATATCTTCTTTGGTTGCCTTTTACAAAATCAATGGGGACAATCAATGGGGGCTGGTTGCTTGATTCAAGCCAGAATCATGAACTTGCCCCCATGATTCCTTTTCGTAAACGTGTACGTACGCTTTTAGTCAATCAAAATTGTTCTTGCCATAGAATCTTCGTATCTTTGTAGCCTAAATGCGTATCTAACAAACTAAAACTAATACATAATAACTATGAAAGTGAAAAAACTACTAACGATTATGGCGCTCCTGCTCGGCGTATGCGGGGGAGCGTGGGCAAACTATGGTTCTTCGACTTCCGGAGAATACACTACACAAACATGGGATTTTGCCGAATACACGACGACAGTTCAATTAGCCACAGGAGAGACGAACACTTATGAAGGTTTATCCTTTTATGGAGGAGGTGGGAGTAACAAAGAGGAGTTGACAAAAAATGGCTTCAAGTTCCAAGGAACTACTCAGCAATGGAATAGTGTTTGGGGTAGATATGTTGCTTTTACTCCAACTAATGATGGAACCTTAACCCTTAATGTTAAGGGTAACGGAAAGACTAGCGGTCGATGCGTGTTCGTCGCCACAACACTACAGAAACTAAGCAGTATCCCCACCGCAACAACAAATACAATAATTGCCTATTCAAAAGACCTCGGTGATGGCAATTCGTCCGTAACAGATGAATTTACAGCGAATCTATCGAAAGGCACAACCTATTATATAGAAGCAGTTGGTGGTGTAACCATCTCAAAAATCAGATACACATTTTCGACTACATTACCCACCATCAGCGCATCAAATGCAACAATTACGGCTACGACAAGTGGGGTGGATGCAACGACACAGATTTCTGTGGCTGGCACTAACTTGACAGCGAACGGGACTCTAACCGCAACACTAAACCCTGCAGTTACAGGTCTCTCCGTAGCTTTAGCTTCAAGTTCCATTGATGCCAATGGCGCTATTAACACTACTGCAACACTCACCTACAACGCTACAGCAAATGCAGCAGGAACAACAGAACTGACGCTCTCCGACGGTACGACATCAAAAACAGTTACTATTACCTATACGGCCAATGTCAGCACATGGACCCTCCAGCCTGTAAGTGAGGCCAAAACCTGGGATATCAAAAACGACGTTTCAGGTGAAGACGTAAATGGCAATGGCGATTATCAGGTATATGCTAATCTAGACTTAACCTTTGCAGAAACCTTTGATGCTACTTCTTTGAGTGGAAAGGCAAGCACATCGAATTTCCTCTATCGTAAGCAATACAAATGTGCACAAGGTGGTGGTTTCAAATTCACAACAACTGTTCCTGGTAGCGTACAGATATTCTTTTCTAATACAGGAAACAACTCGGCTCGTTATGTTAAAGTTAACGATGTAACGGGAACTGTTGGAACTGAAAATGGGACTGAAGTAAATGAGACTTTCAAAGTTGGAGCAGGTGATGTTGTTATTAGTTACACAGGTGGATTACGATTCTATAAGATTGTATTCACGCCTTCCAGCGAACAACCAAGCACAACCACCTGGAAAAACATTGCAATTGACCTTCGCGATGGACAGTTGGGAACAACGGGAAGCAACATGCAAAAATATGTGACCGTTGGTGATACATACAGCTATGCTGACGAGGCTCCTGAGTCATACAACGCCCAGCTTACTGCCGCTTCGTTTAATGGTAGCGATCACGGCTACGTAGACTTAAAGGCCAAAGTCCCCGTTAAAACTGGCATTTACAAGATAACCCTTGGCACTTGCCAGTTCGGCAGTGGTACGGGCTATGTCAAAAACGCTGACGAGAGCAGTACACTAAATGTAGTTGATTCCAACGGGCAGACCATGACATCATTTAACCAGAACACAGGCGCCTGCTATCACAGCAATACTACTGCAAATATCGTCTCTGTTTGGTACACGGCTACTACCGATGAAACCATCAACGTGGTATGCGGTAGCTACACGCCCTTCTTTGCTATTGAAAAGGTTGATGCCGTTCCAGAGTTAAAATACGCCATCGCTTATGTCAGCGGCACAGAGGGAACAACGGGTACTGTACCAGAAACTGTTTACACTTCTAGTGGCGGAAGCATAACCATCCCCGTCAATCGCACACTCTACAAGGAGGGATATACTCTGACGGGCTGGAATGACGGTACAACGACACACGCTATTGGCTCTTCATTCACACCAACTGGCAACACGACACTGACTGCAGTCTTCACTGCCAACGATTATTCTCTTGATGAGTCGCAGATGGAACTGACCGTACGTTGGGACTTCCAACGTCAGAACGGTGCACCTACTGTAGGATGGCAAAATAGAACGGATGACATTCTCGTTGCTCAGGCTACAGTCAACGGCAAAAGCATCGACGTTAAGATGGGCGTCAACACCAATAACGGTAAGTTTGCCAATGGAAACTGGACAGACTGGGCTCAGGTGAACGAAGGCACGACATTTATATTCCCCTCGAAGAATGGCTCTACAGTACGCGCCTATTCGATGAACGAACCGAAAAATAACTCAAACGAAAAGAGCACATTGGATGATAATGAATACTCCGCATTTAACAGCAATGTTGCAACTTACAGCACGACTGAGACCTCAGGTTCGTCTACGCTAACGATTAAAGGTGGTGCCTACTACCGCTACATCGAGGTAACATATCCCGTTACAATAGAAACTAGCGTTTATACCAACACCTGGCAGTTCGGAAAGAGCAATGGTGCTCCAGAATTTGCTCTCCAAAAGAGCCCTGAATACACTTACGAGGTGGATGGTCGCTCACTTGTCATCAATACTGATGCCGGCAAACTGAACAATGCCAGCCGTACTGACCAGTGGTCACAATGCAATGACGGCACACTGTTTAAAGTGCCTGCATACGAAGGGGCTAAGCTGTCTTGGAATTCGTACAACACTGGCAATGCAGTTGGTTTCAACATAGGTAACACACTGTACAATAGCTATTATGTTGCCACTGCCGATGAGACCGTCAACATGACGGCCACAGGAATTGGATACCTTAGCTACATCAAGATTGAGCCTATCACATTGTACGAGATTAGTGGAACCATTTCTGGTGGAACTGTCGATGGAGCTTCCCTGATACTGACATCCACTGGCAACGGTCAGACATATACGGCTACCATAGAGTCTGGTGCCTTTAGCACAAAGGTTCCTGCCGGCAAATATTCCTTGGACTTGAGCGACGATGTGGCATATGTCATTAGCTCGCCAAGTGAGCTAAACATCAGTGCAGGTGGCAGTGTTGGTGCCATCACCATTGAGGCCGTTCAGCCACAGACCGTAACAGGTCTGATCGCCAACGCTCCTGCAGAGGCCTTCACCCTCACCTTTACTGGTGGCTCGCACAACAAGCAGGTTGAATTGGCAGCGAATGCTACTTCGTATGAGACCACACTCGATCCAGACACCTACGTTATCAGTTCGTCGGTTGGCACACTGTCACCGCTTTCTGTCGAGAGTTTCAAGGTAAAGAGAACTTCTGTCACGCACAACATCTACTTCCCAGAGACGATTCCTGCCGCTACAAGCACTAACATAACGGTGGACAATACATTGGCAACGGTTTCGGCTAACAACTACAAGACGGTGAGCGACGCTCTGGCTGCTGCCAAGGCTGGCAGCATCTCAAGCCCAGTCATCACTCTGACAAGCGGACAGACATACCGCGAGCAGGTGATTGTCGACATGGCAAACGTGACACTGAAGACAAGCGGTGAAGAGAAGGCTACCATCACATGGTACTACGGCATCGGCTACACGTACTACAGCTTGGGAACCGACGGTTATTATAATAAAGATCGCGCGATGACGCGTAACAGTATCAACATGAACGACCCTGCCCGTTGGGGTGCTGCGGTACTGGTGAAGAGCACTGGCAACGGATTCAAAGCCGAGAACATCGTCTTTGAGAATAGCTTCAATCAGTATTACACTACAGAGGAAGTGACTGACGGCGTTCGGCCTAATGGTGTTCAGAGCATCACCTACGACCGCACGCTGACCAGCGGACAGTCGGGCTACAAGGCAGCTGACACAAAGGCCGTCACCGAGCGTGCAGCCGCCCTCGGCTTCGAGAACAACCCTGCGGGCTGTGAGCTGACAAACTGCGTGCTGCGCGGTTCGCAGGACACCTTCTACACCAGCGGTAAGATCTACGTGAAGAAGAGCAACATCATCGGCAACACCGACTACATCTTCGGTGGCGGCGACGTGGTGTTCGACGACTGCGACCTAACCATTGGCGGCTACAGTGACCAAGAGACAGGTGCACATATCACTGCCAGCAATGGCGGTACTTACATCTTCCGCGACTGCACTGTGAAGAAGTCTAACCGTACGTATGCATCAGCCAACCTCGGACGTGACTGGGGAGGAACCAATGCTAACGTCTACTACTTCAACCTGAAGAACGAGATTGGCAACAAGCTGTCGTGCACTTGGAGCAACATGGGCGGTGCCGTCAGCGCTGGCACTGCCAATCTGCACATCTACGACTTCGACCCGACAGTGAACGCTAAATACAGCTCCACTGGCACAAGCGGTGCCAATGTCAATAGCGTGGTGAGCGATGCTGACGCCCTCAGCCTATATGCAGGTGTTGTCGCCCGTCTGGGCTTCACTCCTACACACATCTACGACGGAGAACTCGAACTCGGTGAGAGCAATGTCTACAACATCTGCCGCATCGCTGCCAACGATAACGTTGAACGCAACGTCACGCTAACCCGCACGCTTCCCGCCAACAAGTGGGCTACCATCGTGATGCCGTTCGGACTGAACTCTGACCAGATTGCCTCAACCTTCGGCGAGGGTACCAAGGTGGCACAGCTGACAGGTGCAGACGAGACGAAACTGACCTTCCAGAGCGTGACGAACATGACGGCCAACGAGCCTTACATGATCTACTCGCCTACAGGACTGACCGAGGCTAAGACCATCAGCGGCGTGACCGTTGCCAAGGGCACGCCCGAGAAGACCACCGCCAGCGGTGTCGACTTCATCGGCAGCTACGGTGCCCTGACGAACATTCCTGCCTCGGATAACACAGAGACTTACTTCTTCGTGTCGAACAACAACCTCTACAAGACCGCAGCCAGTGGCAACGCCAACACCATCAAGGGCTTCCGCGCCTACTTCAAGGTGCCCGGCACGACGGCAGCACGCCTCACGGGCTTCGTCATCGACGACGAGACGACAGGCGTTCAAGAATTGAAGAATTCAAGAATTGAAGGATTGAAGTCATATTACGACCTGAAGGGACAGCGCGTCAGCCAGCCCAAGAAGGGCGTCTATGTCGTCGGCGGCAAAAAGGTCGTTGTGAAGTAATGCGTGAGATTCGTAAAATTCGTGTTCAACAAACAGAAGGAAACAAACTATGAAGAAGATATATACAGCTCCCGAGACGAGCACCATCACACTGACAAATATCCCTACCCTCTGCGCTGGTTCGTTAGGTAACGGCGATGTGCCCAACGGCGACCTCTCAGAGGTCACTGAATCGGAGGGCGGCATGTCGGGCGACGCCCGTCGTTTCACCAGCATCTGGGACGACGAAGAGGATTATGAGTAACAAGCCATATCGAAATATCGTAATAACGTAATATCGTAATAACGAAATAACGCCACATAACAACATGAAACTGAAGAATCTACTGAAAACGGTGCTGCTGGCGGCAGCGGTGAGTGTGCCGGCACTGACTGTCTACGGACAGCAGGAGCAGACGCCGGCATTTCCTGGCGCCGAGGGCTTCGGCCGCTACGTCACAGGCGGTCGCGGCGGCCAGGTGCTACACGTGAAGAACCTGAAGGACAGCGGCTACCAGTCGTTGCGCTGGAGCCTTCAACAACAAGGGGCGAAGATCATCGTGTTCGACGTCTCGGGCACCATTCATCTGGAGTCGTCACTGTCGATTCCAAGCAATACCACCATCGCCGGACAGACGGCTCCTGGTGACGGCATCTGCTTGGCCGACTACCCTGTGAATATCACTGGTAACAACGTCATTGTGCGATACATGCGCTTCCGTCTGGGCAACAAGAACGTGCTAAAGGATGGTGCCGACGGATGGGACGGCTTTGGCGGCTTCGACAAGCAGGACTGGATCATTGACCACTGCTCGGTGAGTTGGAGCATCGATGAATGCCTGTCAGTACTTGGCAATAAGAACACGACCGTGCAGTGGTGCCTCGTGGCCCAGAGCCTCGTAAACAGCGGCCACTCGAAGGGTGCCCACGGCTACGGCGGCAACTGGGGCGGCTCGGGTGCCTCGTTCCACCACAACCTGATAGCCCACCACACAAGCCGTACGCCGCGCCTCGGCCCGCGTCCCACGACGCAGCTCGACGAGCGCATGGACATGCGTAACAACGTCATCTACAACTTCGGCGGCAACGGCTGCTACGGCGGCGAGGGCATGACGGTGAACATCGTGAACAACTACTACAAGCCGGGCCCCGGCTCGCCCACTGGCGACAAGGGCAAGCGCATTGCCGGCATTGGTATTCGCACGAACTCCTACATCGCACAGTATCCTGCCTACGCGCCGGCTCTGCACCTCTGGGGCAAGTACTACGTGACGGGTAACGTCAACTCGAAGTACAGCGACGTGACACAGAACAACTGGACCGTCGGCGTCATCAATCAGGTGAACGCCAGCGACTGCGACGGCACATGGACTCAGGCCACACGCGACAGCATCAAGCTCACTGAGCCCATGCCCTTCATCTATACCACCACGCACACGGCCGAGAAGGCCTACGAGAAGGTGCTCGACTACGTGGGTGCCTCGCTGCACCGCGACTCGTTCGACGAGATGATCATCAGCGACACGCGCCAGGGCAAGGCCTCGCACACGGGTAAGGGACTGAGCAGCGGATTCATCAACACGCAGGACGACAACAAACCCTCGGGAGCCGCCAGCACGTGGAGCGCATGGCCGACACTGGAGGGCAGCGACGCCCCTGTCGACACCGACGGCGACGGCATGCCCGACGACTGGGAGACGGCTCACGGCCTGAATCCCAAGGACAAGAAGGACGGCCCGTTGCTGAACGACGAAGGCTACAGCAACGTCGAGGTGTACCTGAACTCGCTGGTGGCCGACATCACCGCGGCACAGAACGCCGACAGCGAGGCACAGGGCAACATCATCCGCGAGGGTGAGTCGCAGTACTCGGAGTTCGAGATCAGCGGACAGACCTCGAACGGCGACTGGACCTTCAGCGGCGGCTTCAAGATGAACCAGACGGGCTCGCCCAGCACGGGCAACTACGCCACCATCAAGTACTCGGCCAACAAGCAGTACAAACTGACACTGCCCAGCGGTCTGAAATTCTCGGCCGTCGACATCTACGGCTATGCCAACGCCGATGGCGGCAGCAGCTACCTGAGCGAGCTCTGCGGCAAAGAATACGGAGCTACGGACTACACGTTTCCCGCACGTGACAGCCAGCCGGGCACCGTCACCCACCACATCGATTTCGCTGAACCTGTCGGTGAGACCTTTTCGTTCACCGCCAAGGGTAGCCAGGCTTGTCTGAAGCTGACGCTGCACTTGGCACCATCGACGGGAATCCAGGAATTGAAGAATTCAAGAATTGAAGGATTGAAGTCGTACTACAACCTTCAGGGCCAGAAGGTGGGCGCCAACTACAAAGGCATCATCCTGAAGAACGGCCGCAAGATTCTGATGAGGTGAGAGGTAAGAGTGTAAAAAGGCGAAACTTGAAAAAATGAAGAAGATAACACTTTGTCTGCTGGCGCTGCTGTCGACCGCGATGACCGCCAGCGCCCAGACCACCGTGACCACCCACTGGCCACTGAACAAAACCATCAAGGACCTGACCGTGGGCTCAACGGCCTACAACAACGCCACAGCTCCGACCTTCAGTTTCGAGGGTACGGAGCTTAAAGATATGTTTGCCACAAGCGTCACGTTCGGCTCGAAGCTGGCGTTCCAGGCCGTCATCACACCGGCCAGCTATGCCACCAAGGAGGTGACGGGGCTCGGCCTGCTGCGCTTCAAGGTGCAGGGGGCTGCCGACGGCACTGACGACTACGGCATGCTGCTGAACATCAAGCCTACGGCTGAGCTGACCTACGTGCCGACACGAGTCAGCGTGAGTGTGGCGTCGTGGGTCAAGAACTCCAACGCCGCCTTCGAAGTGCTGCTGCGCAAGCTGAACGCCGCCGGCGAGGTGAGTCAGACCTATGAGCTGGGTAAGGTGAACAGCCATTCCGACGTGGACGCCCACTACGATGACGTCAGCTTCGACGTGCCAGCAACGGCCACAGCCAGCAGCGACACCTGGCAGGTGGTGGTGCGCATGGTGAAGGGCTATCAGAACGGTAAGAATCTGGCGATGGGTAATGTGACGCTGGTAGGCACGGCCACCCTGGGCGGCAGCGTGCAGACGAGCTCGTTCACCTGTGCGGTGGTGCCCGAGGGCGCCGGCACGGTGACGCCTGCCGCGACGTCGGTGGTTACTGGCGACAACGTCACCTGCACGGCCACAGCCAACGTCGGCTATGCCTTCGAGGGCTGGTATATAGGCGGTGCACTGATGGGCAACGATAATCCCCATACCTTCAACATCACTGCCGACACCCAGGTGGAGGCACGCTTCACCAAACTGCCCGAGGCCACACTGACCTACGGCGTTGCCGAAGGGTCGGCTGGCATGGGCACCGTCACCGTCAGTCCCGAGGGTGAGAACGGCAAGTACAACGCCGGCACCTCGGTGACGCTGACGGCCACCGCCGCGAAGGGCCACTATTTCGTGCGTTGGGAGGACGGCGACGGCCGCGAGCTGTCGACGCAGGAGAAGTACACCTTCACACTGAACAGCGACATGACCGTCATGGCCGTCTTCGCCACGATTCAGAACTACCGCACCGACCTCGCCGCCTTCCCCGGCGCTGAGGGCTACGGCCGCTTCACCACCGGAGGCCGCATGTTCGACAAGCGCGGCGCCAAGGTCTACTACGTCACCCGCCTTGACGACTCAGGCGCCGAGGGCACGTTCCGCTGGGCGGTGACCACGGGCGACGACACGCCGCGCACGGTGGTCTTCAAGACCTGCGGCACCATCTACCTGACCTCGCGCCTCACCTGCAAGGGCAACATCACCATCGCCGGACAGACGGCTCCCGGTGGCGGCATCTGCATTGCCGGCTACCAGATGAAGCTGTCGTCGAACAGCATCGTGCGCCACCTGCGCTTCCGCACCGGCGACCTCATGACTGGCAGCATGTCGCCACTCGACATTGAGAACGTCCACCACGTGGTGCTCGACCACTGCTCGCTGTCGTGGTCGATGGAGGAGAACATGACACTCTACGACACCGACTCGACCACCGTGCAGTGGTGCATCTCGGCCGAGGGACTGTACTACTCGAAGAACGTCAAGGGCGAGCGCTCCTACGGCATGCAGTGGGGCGGCGAACATGGCACCATGCACCACTGTCTCATTGCCAACTCCATGAGCCGCACGCCGCGCTTCAACGGTGTACGTAACCAGACGAAGCCGCTGGAGCACGACCTGCATGTGGACAATGAGTTTGCCAACAACGTCATCTTCAACTGGGGCAGCCACAACAGCATCTACGGCGGCGAGCAGGCCTCGACGGAGCCGACGGCCTACAACCGCGTCTACATGATCAACAACTACTACCGTCCGGGCCCCGCCACCAAGAAGGGTGCCGAAACGAAACGCTACTTCGTCTCGGCTTCGGGCGACAACATCAGCCAGGTGGGACAGTGGTACCTCAGCGGCAACAAGTTCGAGCTGAGCAGCCAGTATGCACCGTCGTTGGGTCTCTGGTCGAACACCGTGCTCGAGAAGGTGTTCAAGGACAACTACTACGGCTTCGTGGAAGACAGCGGCTCGCGTGCCATGAACTTCTGGTCGGTGTCGCCGTCGCAGGAACTGGCCGACAAGGCCCTGCTCACGACCCTACCCTACGCCCTCAGCGGCATGCAGTACGAGAGTGCCGACGATGCCTTTGCGGCCGTCACCACCAAGGCCGGCGCCTCGCTGCCCCGCTACGACGAGGTTGACCAGCGCATCATCGACGAGGCTGCCGGACGCCGCAGTCCGAAGTACCACGGCGACAGCTTCGTCAGTCCGAAGAACGGCAGCACCGTCACCCCCGCCGCCGGCATCATCAACTCGCCCGCCGACATCACCCTGTCACGCTACGATGAGTTCTACGCCAAGGACGAGGCCACCGGCCAGACCGTCAAGACGCAGATGTGGCCCTGGCTCGGCATGGAGGACGGCGAACAGCTCATGCAGGACACCGACCTCGACGGCATGCCCGACGCCTACGAGACGTCGGCAGGCCTGAACCCCAACGATGCCAGCGACGGCTACCGCCTGACCGAGAGCGGCTACTCCAACCTCGAGCTGTTCCTGAACGGCGTGGCCGACGGCACCATCGACCTGACACCCTACAAGACGGCGCAGGCCGTAGAGAAACGCCAGCTCTTCGACGCCATCGTCGACCCCAACGACGTCGCAGCCTACAAGACCATTCAGGCCGCCGTCAGCGAGGCCGAGCAGAAGGCCACGAAGGCGACACCTTATTATATACTGGTGAAGGCCGGCACCTACAACGAGCATGTGGAGATCAGCAAGCCCTACATCCACCTGACGGGCGTGAGCCGCGACCGTGTCGTCATCACCGACAACAAGTCGAAGTCCTATAACGGCAACATCGGCAAGACGGCCACCGTCTATGTCAACGCCAACGACGTGAGCCTCGACAACCTCACCATCAACAACACCTACGGCAGCGGCGAGCAGGCTTTGGCGCTCTACACACTGGGCGACCGCATCACCGTCACCCAGTGTCGCATCAACGGCTGGCAGGACACCTACCGCACGGGCAAGAGCGGACAGCGCCATCTGGTGCGCGAGTGCCTCATCAGCGGCACCACCGACTTCATCTACAACGCCGGCGAGGTGTTCTTCGACCGCGACACCCTGGCGCTGACCAACAGCACCAACGTCATCGTGGCGCCAAGTCACATCAACCCCACGTGGGGCTACGTCTTCCGCGACGCCTATATCACCACTGTGCCCGACGGTTCTCCGTCGGGAATCACTACTGACCTCGGCCGCCCTTGGGGCGACACGCCGATGGTGTCGTTCATCGACACCCGTCTGGCCAGCGGCGTCAGCATCACGGCGGCCGGCTGGCGCGACATGGGCGGACTGCCCGTGCAGATGGCGGAGTATAACACCATGGATGCCACGGGACAGCCCGTGGACCTCTCGAAGCGTAAGACGACGTTCACCGCCGACGGCAAGAGCGCCACGAGTAAGGCCGTGCTGACCGAGGCCGAGGCTGCCGCCTACACCCTCCAGAACGTACTCAGCGGCACCGACCAGTGGGATGCCGACGCAGCAGGCCGCATACTGCCCGAGCCTCAGCTCTCGGTGAGTGGCAGTCAGCTGTCGTGGAGCGATACGTCGGGACGTGCCGCCTGCTACCTGGTCATCACCAACGGCCAGGCCGCAGTGACCACCGCCGAGACAGCCGCCTACACGGCCGGCAGCACCGTCAGCATCCAGTGCGTCAACGAGAACGGTGTCCTGGGACGCATCGCGACGGTCGATGCCCAGGGCAACATCCACTCGGCCGTCTCTGCCGTCAACCGCACCTCCGCGTCGGGCACCTTCTACAGCCTCACGGGTCTGCGTCTGTCGCAGCCACGGCGGGGTGTGAACATTGCCAGCGGCCGGAAATTCCTTGTAAAATGATGGCCCCACAGAAATCTGCGGCGGCCCCGGAGAAGTCTGCGGCGGCCCCGGAGAAGTCTGCGGCGGCCC
>CAMVPA010000012.1 GCA_947169245.1 uncultured Prevotellaceae bacterium | reverse complement strand
AAGGACGACGTGCTCCACTTCCTGCTCTCCAACTGCAAGTACTGGCTCGAGGAGTTCCGCTTCGATGGCTTCCGCTTCGACGGCGTCACCTCGATGCTCTACTATAGCCACGGTCTCGGCGAAGCCTTCGGCGGCTATGGCGACTACTTCAACGGCCACGAGGACGACAACGCCATCTGCTACCTGACGCTGGCCAACTGCCTTATCCACGAGGTCAACCCCAACGCCATCACCATTGCCGAGGAGGTTTCGGGCATGCCCGGCCTGGCTGCCAAGTTCGAGGACGGCGGCTACGGCTTCGACTACCGCATGGCCATGAACATCCCCGACTACTGGATCAAGACTATAAAAGAGGTGCGCGATGAGGACATCAACGTCTGCTCCATCTTCTGGGAGGTCAAGAACCGCCGCCCCGACGAGAAGACCATCTCTTACTGTGAGTCGCACGACCAGGCGCTCGTGGGCGACAAGACCATCATCTTCCGCCTCATCGATGCCGACATGTACTGGCACTTCGCCAAGAAGGATGTCAATGACCTGGCTCAGCGCGGCATTGCCCTGCATAAGATGATACGCCTTGTCACGGCCGGTGCCATCAACGGTGGCTATCTGAACTTCATGGGCAACGAGTTCGGCCATCCCGAGTGGATTGACTTCCCACGTGAGGGCAATGGCTGGAGCTACAAGTATGCGCGCCGTCAGTGGAACCTTGTTGACAATAAGGACCTGTGCTACCACTGGCTCGGCGACTTCGACCGCGCCATGCTGAAGACCATCAAGTCGGTGCGCAACTTCCAGGACAAGCCCATTGTTGAGATTTGGCACGACGATGGCGACCAGGTGCTCTGCTTCATGCGCGGCGACCTTGTCTTCGTCTTCAACTTCTCGCCCACGCGCAGCTATACCGACTACGGTTTCCTCGTGCCCACAGGCTCCTACGACGTGGTGCTCAACACCGATGCCAAGGAGTTCGGCGGCAACGGCTTTGCCGATGACTCGGTGACCCATGTCACCAACTACGACCCGCTCTACGTCCAGGACAAGAAGGAGTGGCTTAAACTCTATATCCCGGCCCGCTCGGCCGTCGTTCTTAAAAAGAACTGATCCGTGGCTTACAGCAGAACAAACCAGCGCGATAGCGGCATTGTCATCAGGACGGTGTCCGCTATCGTCTTTCTCACTTTTACCTTCCTTTGGCTCTTCTCCTTCCAGGCCGATGTGTTGGCTTACGCACAACATGTGTTCAGCGACGGTCAGACGCACTACAACCGCTTCGTGGGAACGCTGCTCATCACCATCGTCCTCTGGCTGTTGCAGTTAGGCGTCTATGCATTCCTGCGTCTGCGTAACCACTACCATGCGCTGACCTATTACCCCTCGATGGTGCTGTTGGCACTCCTTGGTATCGTCTGTCCTACACCCGACGGTCCGTCCTCCGTCAAGTGGTGGTGGATTGTGCTGCTGCTCTTGGCTACGGTCTTCTGGGCCTTCGCCGTTTGGGCAGCCCGTGTCATGTCCGAGTTCGAGCATAAGAAGCAGCCGACGTTCTTCTCGACCAGCATGTGGGTCAACTTGCTGATTCTTGCTGTGCTCATGGTGTTTGTGGCCATCGCCGCCGACACCAGTGCCGTCTTCCACTACCGTGCCCGCATGGAGACCTGCCTCGCAGACCATCGGTTCGACGATGCCATGAACGTTGGCAGCGAGTCGTTGGAGACCGACGCCAGCCTCACCATGCTCCGTGCCTATGCACTCTCGCGCCAAGGACAACTGGCCGATTGCCTCTTCCAGTACCCCATTGCCGGCAGTGGTGCCGACCTCGTGCCGCTCGACAGCAGCCGTTCGCGCCTGTTGCGCTATCCGCTCGACAGCCTCTACCGCCATCTCGGAGCCATTCCGCGTTCAGGCATGACGACATCGGCCTATCTGTCGCGTTTGGAGCGCTACGGCCAGGCCACGCCCGCTGTCCGCGACTACGTGCTCTGTGGCCTGCTCATCGACCGCAACCTCGATGCCTTTGCCCGTGCTCTGCCCCGCTATTATGAGGTTTCCGACACCCTTGCGCAGTCGGGTGAAGCCGGTCGTGGCTCGCTGCCGCGACACTACCGCGAAGCCCTGACGCTCTACACCCATCTCCGCACCCATCCGGTTTTTGTTTATCGTGATGCCGTGATGGACGAAGACTATGCCGATCTTCAAGAGTTGGAGGCGCAGTACACCGACCCACGCGAACGCCACATTCGTGTGAAGGAGAAGTATCTTGGCTCCTACTGGTACTACTACGAGTACGCCAAGCATTGAAAAGCTTGACAACCGCTTACGCTAATTACTGTGGTTCCACCGCATCGTCATTGGTGTCACGCATCAAGCGGCTACCCGTGGTGTTTACCTTCAAGATGATGTTGGCTATGCCCATGATGTCGGTCACGGTGATGGTGTTATCGCCATTGACGTCGGCCGAACGCTGGTTGAAGTGATCTACCAGGATGTTGAGGATGCGGTTGGCTACGGCCATTATGATAGCAGCGCAATTCTGTGGCGACTGGTCGTTGCTATTGATTTTTAACATTATGACCGTTTGCCGTTGGGCCTGCTCGGTCTGGCGCTGTTCCACGAAATACGCCGTACCGAAAGTGAGCACAATGGAGATGGTGGTGCCGAGGGTGGTCAGCAGCAGCTCCTTCACCATGCTACTAAAGAAGGTGTGGTTGGGAATACTGGTTACGCCCTTTGGAATGTTGACTGATACCAATGCCGAGTCATTATGGAAGACATGGGTTTCCATCTCTCTGATTGTCGAAGGCAGGTTGACAGACTGGAGACGAGTACATTCATAGAAAATCGGCTGCAAAGGTACTAAAACTATTCGAGATATAAACTTCCAAGGTCCTCATCCTTTACGAAATGGGCATGGACGACAAGGCTGTGCGCCGCATCATGGGCATCACCAAAGAGGCTATACGCTCCACAAGATACAGGATTCACCAGAATGGGAGGAAATAATTAAGTACACACCGGAACCGTGTGCACTTCAAGCAGTCCAGGCCGTGGACCAATTCTCCGGGGCCGCCGCAGACTTCCCAGGGGCCGCCGCAGCACTCTCCGGGGCCGCCGCAGACTTCCCAGGGGCCGCCGCAGCACTCTCCGGGGCCGCCGCAGACTTCCCAGGGGCCGCCGCAGAAGTCTGGGAGGCCGCCGCAGGATGCCAAGGCAGCTGCGGGTGACGGTGCAAGATGGCAAGGAAAACGGGGGACCATGCGTCCCCTATATATATAGTTGTCAAACGCCCTTTTCACCTTCACTTCCTGCACTTTCTGCACCTGACGTAAGGCTGACGGGAGTGCAAGAAGTGCAGGAAGTGCGGGCTCTTTCCGTTTTAGACTACTCTGTATGCGCGCGCGAGTGCACACCGGAACCGTGCCCCCCTGTGCACTGAGTACATACCGGAACCGCCCCCTGTGCACTACACACCGGAACCGCCCCCGTGTGTATTTTTGGTGAGGTACAGCTCGTGGTCGATGCATGGGGGCCACTCTTCGCGGTAGTGGCTGACGAAGATGAGGGTCTTCTCGGGACGGCTGCAGAAGGCTTCGACGAGGCTGAGGACGAGGTGACGCCCGCGGTCGTCGAGACCGTGGAGCGGCTCGTCGAGGATGAGCAGGTCGGGGTCTTTGACGAAAGCGCGGGCCACGAGCACCAGGCGCTGCTCACCGCTCGACATGTGGAGGAAGGAGCGGTCGGCCAGATGGCCGACACCGAAGAGACGCATCCACCAGAGGCACTGCTGGCGCTCCTCGGCGGTGGGACGGACGTAGAGGCCGACGGTGTCCTTGAGGCCGCTGGCCACGACGTGGAGGGCGGGGAGGTCGCGGTGGTAGCTGCGGTGCATCTCGGGCGACACGTAGCCTATGCGCCGCTTGATGTCCCAGATGCTCATGCCGGCGTCGCCCTGACGGTGGCCGAAGAGGCGTATGTCGCAGGCGTAGCGCTGCGGGTTGTCGGCACAGACGAGTGACAATAGCGTCGACTTGCCGGCGCCGTTCTGGCCGGAGAGTGCCCAGTGCTCGCCCTGACGGACGGTCCAGTCGAGGTGGCTCAGGATGGTGCGGTCGCCGTAGCGGACGGTGACGTCGTGGAAGGAGATGACTTCGTTATCAGAGGTGATGGGTGATGGGTGTTGGGTGAGGTCGATGATGTCGGTGACGTAGTCGGGGATGTCCTTGCGGCGGGAGACGACGAGGTAGAGGTGATGGGTGATGGGTGTTGGGTGTTGAGTGAGCGCTGCAAGGAGGTCGGCCAGCTGCTGGCGCGTCTCGGCATCGAGGCCGATGAAGGGGTTGTCGATGATGAGTGTCTGTGGCTGTGCCAGCAGGGTGCGGGCGAGCTGGAACTTTCTTAACTCGCCGCTGCTGAGGGTGATGATGTAGCGGTCGAGCAGGTCGTCGAGGGCGAAGAGACGGTAGAGTTCCTGCTGCCACTGGCGGCGCTCGGGGGTGTCGTCGCCGGTCTGGAGGAACGCCTTCTCCAGCAGCTGTGCCGCTGTGGGGGTCTCGGCGTCAATGTCGTGCTGGTTCCAGCGCAGCTGCAGGTAGTAGGCCTGGTCGGTGCTGACGCCGTAACTGTCGCGGAAGGCCACGTAGCGCACTGTGTCGCTGGCCATCTCGCGCCGCATCTTCTCTACATACTGCGTCTTGCCGCAGCCGTTCGGTCCGTATATTGCTGTTATCTTCATATTTACTTCCCTCCCGGACGGGAGGGGCTGGGGGTGGGGGTTACTTTATCCTTATTCTTATTCACAAAATCCTTCCAGCTGCGGTAGTGGGCCTCGCTCACTGGACGGCCCAGCTGCAGGTAGTGGCAGTAGGCGGCGGCGAGGGCGTCGGTGGCGTCCATAAACTGCGACATGTCTTCCTGGCGCAGCTTGAGCATGCGCTGGAGCATGCCGGCCACCTGCTCCTTCGAGGCGTTGCCGTTGCCGGTGATCGCCATCTTGATCTTCATCGGCGCATACTCGTGGATGGGCACGCCGTGGTGGATAGCAGCAGCGATGGCGACACCCTGGGCACGGCCGAGCTTCAGCATCGACTGCACGTTCTTGCCGAAGAACGGCGCCTCGATGGCCATCTCGTCGGGCAGGAAGGAGTCGATGATGCCGGTGACGCGCTCGAAGATGTGTCCCAGTTTCAGGTAGCCGTCGCTGAACTTGCGCAGGTCGATGACGCCCATGGTCACCATCTCGGCCTTGCGGTCGGCAATGCGCAGCACGCCGTAGCCCATGATGTTGGTGCCGGGGTCAATGCCAAGGATGATCTTTTCCTTTGTCATTCGTGGTGAGAGGTGAGAGGTGAAGGGTGAGAGAATTGCAGGCACGCCCAGTTGTTGTCAGAACGCTGGGTGACGAACTGGAGGCCGAGCTCTTCGGCTTTGGCTACGAGCAGCGGTATGTCCTCGGTATAGAAACCGCTGAGCAGCAGCGTGGCGCCGGGAGCCATCTTCGAGACGAAGGCCGGCATGTCGGCGAGCAGAATGTTGCGGTTGATGTTGGCAGTGACGATGTCAAACGTGCCTTCCACCTTATTTAGTATAGAGGCATCGCCGAGCAGTGACGTGGAACGGTCGTCGACACGGTTGATGACGGCGTTGTGGCGCGCGTTGTCGGCCGACCACTCGTCGATGTCGTAGCCCACGGCCTCACCGGCGCCCAGCTTGAGGGCGGTGATGGCGAGGATGCCCGTGCCCGTGCCGCAGTCCAAGATTCGGGGGTGATGGGTGTTGGGTGATGGGTGTTGGGTGTTGGGTGATGGGTGGAGGGAGAATAGGTCAATCAGCGAGGCGCACATGAGGCGGGTGGTCTCATGGGTGCCGGTGCCGAAGGCGAGGTGAGTGTCGATTTCGATTTGGGTGATGGGTGATAGCTGTTCTTGCGTCCCGTTGGTAGCAGGCGAGCGGAGCTCGAGCGGGGTGATAGTGGGGAGGTGCCGGCCGTCGTGGATGACGAGACAGCCCCCTCCCTCGGAGGGGGATAGGGGGAGGCTTATGGGCTCGAAGCCCTCTTGCTCCCACTGCTCGTTCCAGTCGCGGTCTTCGGCCTCGCTGACGGTGTAGCCGACGGACAGGTCGGGCAGGGGGAAGGCGGCAAGCGTCTGGCGCAGCAGGTCTTCGTCGAAGAGCTGTTGCTGCACATAGCCCTTCACACCCTCGGCGGTCTCCTCGAACGTCTCGAAAGCGGCCTCGCCAGCCAGTGCTGCCACGATGTCGCGGGCGTCGTCGCTGACGGGGCTGATGGTGAATGTTACTTCGTAGTACTTCATGATGTGTGTTAATTTTCCGGCAAAATTACAAAAAATAGGGAAAAACCTATCACGTTTTAGGGTTTTTCCCTATCTTTGCACCGAAATATGTACTAATTTTGTAGCGTGAAACCATAAATAGAAGGAAAAAGATATGAAAAAGCTCATGTTACTATCGCTCATGCTGGGGGCTCTGCCTCTGACCATGATGGCTCAGGACGATGACGATATGTACTTCGTTCCGACGAAGAAGGCTGTGGAGAAGCAGCAGATGACTCATCAGCTTCCGCGGAATACGTATTATCCTGGCTCCAACCGCAATGTGGATGAGTATAACCGCCGCACTAAGACGGGACACTTCTACAGAGTGTTGCCCGACTCGACGGCCAGCGACATCATCGACTTCGACGGCCAGCAGGGGGTCTATCCCGACTCCGTGCAGCAGGACTCTGTGCAGCAGGACTTCGAGCTCACCAAGAGGATGAGCCGCTGGGAGGGCTACGAGCCCAGTCAGTCATATTGGGACGGATACGTTGACGGACGGCGCGACGCTGCCTGGCACTCGCCCTGGTACTACAACAGCTTCTACCCCTGGTACGACTCTTACTGGTACGACCCCTGGTATTGGGATCGCTGGTATCTCTATCATGGAATCTATGATCCCTGGTACTGGGACTACTACGGTTACTATGGCTATTACGGCTGGAACCGTCCCTGGTACTACGGTTATGGCTACGGCTATTATGCACCTTACTATCCCGGCTATGCCTACGCACCCAGCGGGCCGACGGGAACGCAGAACCACGGCCGAATCAACTATGACGGACCGCGCGGCTTGAGCAACGGACGCTCGACGGCTTACGGCGCAGGCACCTTCGGAGGCAGTCGTGCGGGAACAACCAACCGCAGTGCCGGCGTGCTGGGCTCGCGCAACGGCGTCACACGCACCAACAGCACCGCAACGCAGACGGATGGACGCACTACGAACGCCTACGGCAACTTCGGCGGAAGCAGAGCACGCACGGCTTCTTCCAATAATTCGTCGACACGCACCTATACCCCGACGACGACCACTTCGTCGAGCAGCTACAGCTCTGGCAGCTCATCGGGCGGCAGCTTCGGCGGCAGCTTCGGCGGCAGCAGCAGCGGCGGCGGAAGCTTCGGCGGCAGCCGTTCGAGCGGCGGCGGAGGTGGCGGTGGTGGCCACTTCGGCGGACGGAGATGATATAAGTGAAGAGTGAAGAATGACAAAACCAAGAGTAATATAGATATGAAAAAGCTGTATGTAACAATGATAGCCGTGATGGGTACACTGCCCATGATGGCACAGGAGACCTACGAGAATGCAAAGATTGCAACTCAGGATTTGAATGGTACCGCACGCTATGTGGGTATGGGTGGAGCCTTGGAGGCTCTGGGTGCCGACATCACTACTATTGGCACTAACCCCGCCGGCATCGGCATGTTCCGCAAGGGAACGGCCAGCGTGTCGTTCGGTGTTAACAGTCAGCAGGATGTGGCCGACTTCGCTACCGGCAAGACGACGAAGATGAGCTTCGACCAGGCTGGTTTCGTGGCTTCTATGCGTACTGACTATGATTCGTGGGTGAACTTTGGCTTCAACTACCGTAAGAGCACCAACTTCAACTATATCCTTGGTGCGGCTGATAAGTTTCCTGTTTTACAACATATTGATGAGAACGGGAATATTCAGTATCATACAGCATCCCAGAATAAATTGACCTACGCCAAGGCCAAGAACGGTCTCCTCTATAAGACCAGTGGCAACGGCGAGCCTTACTGGAGCGAGTCCTACGCCTCGTGCAGCCAGTTGGACGACATCTACTCGCAATACCTCAACTACGACGACCGCGACAACACGTGGTACTACGACGAGGCTACCGACTACATGATGAACCGCCAGCAGAAAGGCAGCATCGGCGAGTATGACCTGAACCTTAGCGGCAACTACAAGAATAAGGTCTATCTGGGTCTTACGCTTGGCCTCTATGATGTCAACTACAAGCATTTTGGTGAGTACACAGAGCATCTCAACGGCTTCAACCTCCTGGTATCCGACGATCGTCACATCAAGGGTACGGGTGTCGACCTCAAGGCCGGTATCATTCTGCGCCCCATCGACGAATCGTCATTCCGCATCGGTGCCTATGTACACACGCCGACGTGGTACGACCTGACCACATCGAACCATACCGTCGTCACTGATGGCAGCATGTCACGCTCGGCAGGCGAGAGCTACGACTTCAAGCTCTACACCCCGTGGAAGTTTGGCATCAGCGCCGGCCACACCTTCGGCTCGCTGCTGGCTCTCGGTGCTACCTTCGAGTTTGCTGACTACAGCTCGATGGATACCCGCTACAACACGGGTCGCGTCTACGACGGATGGGGTGCCTACGAGGACAGCGAGAGCGACGACGTGATGAACCGCCACACCGAGGAGACGCTGCAGGGCGTTGCCACAGTGAAGGTCGGTGCCGAGCTCCGTCCGGTTCCTACGATGTCCGTGCGTCTGGGGTACAACTATGTCTCGCCGATGTATAATAAGGATGGCTTCAAGGACGGTACTCTCTCTACCGACGGCTCATACTACAGCTCGGCTACCGACTACACCAACTGGAAGTCGACCAACCGTATCACCTGCGGTATGGGCTTCAAGGCCGGACGCATGAACCTTGATGTGGCCTACCAGTACAGCGCCACCAAGGGTGAGTTCTCTCCCTTCATGAACTACTGGGACAACGACAACAGAGCCGATGACAACATCTGTAACGCTGTCAGTGTCGACAACAAGCGCCATCAGGTGCTCTTCACACTCGGCTACACGTTCTGATCGGATGGCTGCCCTGTCTGCCCGCAGAAAGCTGCGTACGGACAGTTGGCACAGCGGTTGCGGTCGTTGGTAGGAACAAACGCGATGGAGGGGTCGAAAATCTCCTCAATCTTAGCCGAAAGCAACTCTACGAAATGGTCGCCCTCAGGGGTGGCCATTTCTTTTATGCGCTCCTGACCGAAGCGCAGGATGGGGTCGTAGCCCTCGACGCCAGCGTGCTGGATGAAGAGCAGGGCGGGAGCGACTTTTATGGGTGATGGGTGTTCTTGCGTCCCGTTGGTAGCAAGCGAGCGGAGCTCGAGCGGGGTGATGGGTGATGGGTTGTTGCTGACTAGCCGGGCGTAGAGCAGGGCTTGGAGGTAGTAGTCGTTGTGGTTGTGCAACTGGGCGGGGTCGAAGATGTCGTCGACGGTTTTCAGTGGTGTTATGCGGCGGGAGCCCGTCTTGTAGTCGATGACACGTATCTGTTCTGCGCCTTCCTCGTCGATAACCATGTCGAGACGGTCAATGCGCCCGCCGAGAGTTGTCGTGATGCCTGTCGAATGGATGGTGTATGGAACGACGACATCTTTCTCAAGGCCGATGATGGTGAACGGACAGAGTTGGCGGTCGAGCGAAAGCAGCAGGCGCAAGTACTGGATGATGACCTCGCGGTTGATGATCTGCTGGCCGTTCAGCTCGGGCATCTGGCTGTTGCCGCTGTTGGTCTGCTGGCCGTCCGGGTGGCGTTTCTGGCCGTTGGCAAAAACGTTCTTCTGAATGGCAGCGTCGACGGCGAGTTCAATGTCGACTTTGGTTTTCAGTATGGCATCGATGTCGCCAGCGAGTATGGTGGCACTCTTCTGCATCATCTTCTCGTAGAGCAGCTGGGCAGCATCGTGGAAGATGTTACCGAAGACGCGGTTGTCGATGACGTCGGTGTCGCTGTTTTCGGGTTCGCGCAGCCCCTCTACATAGTTGTAGTAGAACTGTAGCGGACAGCGCATGTAGCGGTTGATGGCCGTGGGGGTGAGAAGGGGTGTTGGGTGTTCTTGCGTCCCGTTGGTAGCAAGCGAGCGGAGCTCGAGCGGGGTGTTGGGTGATGGGTGTTGGGAGAGGTCGGCTGAGAAACGGCGGCGCAGAGCATCGACGATGGCAGGTGTCTTGGCGATGGGGCGTGGCTGCTGGCTGACGATGTGTTGGCCACCCTGGAGTGTCAGCTGACGAATGGGATGGGGGCTCTCTACGAGCAGCTGGAGCATGAAGCGTGACATCTCGCCAGTATGGCCGTCGGTGGTGGCGTTGTTGAAGCAGAGCGTGATGTCGCGGGCTCGGCTTAACAGGCGGTGGAAGTAGTAGGCATAGATAGCTACCTTGTTGTCGACAGTGGTGAGGCCGAATGCCTTGCGGATGCTATAGGAAATGAACGAGGCATCGTTGACGCCACGGGGCATGTTTCCTTCGTTGGCAGAGAGCAGCAGCATGTGGTCAAAATCAAGGTTGCGCGTCTCCAGCACACCCATAATCTGAAGCCCTACAGCGGGCTCCCCGTGGAAGGGAACGGAGGTCTGCTGGACGAGCTGCGTGACGAGGCGTTGCAGGGTGATCGTTTCGACGGCAAGGTCGCCGCTCTCGACAAGGCCCGCGAGGCGGTTGAGCAGGGTGTAGGTGCGGAAGAGGGCTTCGGCGGTGAAGGGTGTTGGGTGTTCGGTGGGTGGCGTCAGCACCTTGGCGAGGGTGGTGACGAGGTTGACAAAGTGATGGAGTAGGGCGGCGTTGAACGCGGCTGGGCTGAGCGCGGGTTTCTGAGTGGCGGGCGTATAGAGAAGTTGTTCGCGGTCCAGATACTTGGCGTAAGGATGGCGCAGCACGGCATTGACGTAGCGCGGACGGAAACGGCGGCGCTGACGGTCGTAGCCGAGGGTGTGGAGGTTCAGCAGCAGCTGGATGAGCGAGGCGACGGGCGCTTGCTGCAGCGGATAGCCTGTGGTGACATTGACATGTTCGACCTCGGGAGGCAGACAGTGGATGGTGGTGCCCAGCAGCGCTTCGTCGCAAAGGACGATGGCCGTGCGCCGACCGTCGGCTATGCGGTTGTTCTCGCGTAGCCACTGGGTGGCATAGCGCGCCTGGATATTCTCGGTCGGTGCCGATATGAACGTGATGTCCTTGGGCTGGCGGAACTGGTCGAAGACGGCCGCGTCGTTACTGTTGAGCTCGTTTGGAAAGTCGCTGATGTACTGTGAGATATAACGTCCGGCTTCAGCTTTCATATAATAGTGGTCGTAGTCCCAGTAGAAGCGTGCCTTACCTTGACGGCACAGGTTCTTGAAGAGGCGCTGCTCCACTTGTTGCAGAAGGTTGAACCCAACGAACAGGTAGCGGTCGTGGTCGAACGACAGGCTGTCGTCCTCGGCTACCTGGCGGTAGAGGGCACCCTCGTAGGCCAGCCCCTGACGGCGCAGGTGGTCGTTATACTCCTGATAGATGGTACCCATGTTTGACCACAGCCGCAGGAAGCGCTCCTTGAGTTCGCTGTTATGGTCGTCACTGAAGTTACCGAAGAATTTGCGGATGATGGCGCGTTGCTCCTCAGTGAGGTAGCTGACATCGTCGAGCTCATGAATGTCACGCAGGTTAGTAAAGACCTGCTTGGCCGGTGCCATGTTCTTGTCGATGTCGTCGAAGTCGGTGAGCAGCAGCTGTCCCCAACCGTAGAAGTGGTCGAGTGTCTCGTCATAACCCGTTATCTTCGTGTAGACGTGATGCAGGTCGCAGATGAGCTTGATGTTGTCGACCACCTGTAGCGGGCTGTGCTGGCGGAAAAGTTCGCTGATGGTGATGTAGGCGGGCGACCAGATGGGGTGTCCGGCGAGGCGTGCCAGCGCATCGTTCAGGAACAGCGAGGCACGCTTGTTGGGAAAGACGACGGCAATGTGCGACAGGTCGGTGCCGTACTTCTGCAGGATATCTTGGGCGACGTGTTCGAGGAATGTGGTCATGATGGGGAGGGGTGATGGGGGTTGGGATTATTGGGAGACTTCGACGATGCGGTTGGAGTAGACGAACCAGAGGTAGCCGCTGACATGGCTGTGTCCCATCTGTCGGAGCAGCGTCATGTACTCGCGTACCTGGTCGTGGTAGCCCTCGTGCTCGACACCGAACTTGAAGTCGACGACAATCCACTGCTGACCGTCGGTCATGACGCGGTCGGGGCGGCGCTCGACGACCTCGCCGTCGACGATGCCGAGAATGGTACACTCGTTGAACAGTTGCCAACGGCCACTGAACCAGTCGGCCACCTTCGGGTGCTCCAGCCGCCGGCGCAGCATCGTGGTGATGCGCTCCATGGTGACGTCCTCGTTGTAGAGCACGCCGTCGAGTTGGAGTTGGCGCAGCGCGCCGTCGATGTCGGCGGTTGTGTGGATGGTCGAGAAGATGTTGTGGAGCACACTGCCCAACTGGATATAGCTGGTCTGTCCCTGTTCGTCGTCGCCAGTGATGAAGTCGCGGCTTTGGTTGCTCTGCCGGAACGTGATGCGGCTGTCGAAAGACTGGACGTTGACGTGGCAGGGCGTCGGCGGCTGAAGGAACACGTTCTGCGAACGCTGTGACTCCTTGTCACACTGGCTGGTGCATCGGGCTTCGCCGTAGGTGAACGACAGCGGTGCCTGCTCGTCGTCAAATCCCTTTAGGGTACATAGATTCTGGGAAAGGGCACACTCCGAGCTCCACTTGGCGAGCACGCCCTCGATGACGGCCGAACGGTTTGACTTCGTGCCGCGCTTGCCGATGACGTAGAGATGCTGGGCGGCTCGCGTAAAGGCAACGTAGAGCAGGTTGAGATTGTCGACGACGTTCTGCAGATGCTCCAGGCGGTAGTCGTCTTCGTAGATGGTTCCCATCATGCCTTTCTGGCTGTAGTCGACCGGCACGAGGGGCAGCTCGTCGAACGGTGACTTGTCGGGACGGCACCAGATGACATTGCCGATTTGTTTCTCGAGCTGCCAGTCGCAGAAGGGACATATCAGATAGTCGAACTCCAGTCCCTTGGACTTATGGATGCTGATGAGCCGGATGCCGCTAAGCTCGTCGCTCTGAATGGTCTTGCCCGAAATGCTGTTGTCCCACTCGTTGAGGAAACTATCGATGTCGCTGCCGTTATCGGCAGTGAAGTTGACCAGCTGGTCATAGAAGGCACAGACGTATGCACTCTGGTCGTCGAAGCGGTTGAGTTCAAAGTGGATGAAGAGTCGCTCCACCAGCTCGTAGAGCGGCAGGCGACGTAGCGCGTCTGTGTCATCGGGCATGAGCTTTCCTGCTATTTTCGTGATGAACGCCCGCGAGAGGGTGTCGTCAGGATTAGACAGCAGGCGCATGGCGTTGATGATGATGTTGACTGACAATGAGGCGTCGAGCCTGAATGCTTCGTCGCTGACGATGCAGACTTCCTGTGGCATCTGTTCGACGAAATAGTTGGCGATGAGGGGAATCTGACTGTTGACACGTACGAGGATGGCGATGCTGTTCTGGTCAACACCGTCGGCCAGCAGCTGGCGCACGATGTCTGCCAGTCGGCTGAGGGTTGTCTCTTTGTAATCGGTGGCGGGTAGTAGCTCGATGCTGACGTAGCCGCTGTCATCACGATAATCGGGTATGAGTTGCTCGACACCGGCGTATGCGCGCTGCAGCTGTTCAGCCTCAGGCATGTCCTGAAGCAGTTGGTACTCAATGTGTGCAGCCTCAAGGAAGAATGCGTTGTTGAACTCGATGACCCTGCGCGAGGAACGGCGGTTGGTGTCGAGGGGCTTCTCGTCGACAGTGCCGGCAGGAAACTGGGTGTGGATGTCATTGAGCAGACGCCAGTCGCCGCTGCGCCAGCGGTAGATGCTCTGCTTGACGTCGCCGACGATGAGGTTATGGCTGCCTTCGTGGCTCATGGTCTCTTGTAGCAGCACGCGGAAATTCTGCCACTGGACGGTGGAGGTGTCCTGGAATTCGTCAATCATGATGTGCTCCAGCTGTGTGCCAATCTTCTCGAAGATGAAGGGCGAGTCGCTATCGTTGATCAGGGCGTGGAGCAGCTGCTGGGTATCGCTGAGCAGGAAGCGGTTGGCTTCCTGATTCAGCTGACGTACCTTGCTCTCGATGCTTTCGAGCAGACGCAACTGGCTGAGATGGCGCAGCGTCAGGTCGGCACTCTGGTAGAGACTCCATTGGCGTGGCCGCTCATTGACGGCGAAACGCAGGATGTCGCCCAGCTGCCCGTCGGCCAGCTGGTGTATGAACTCGCTGCGGGGGTGGCTCTTCGCGTACCACTTCGTCGGGTCGCCGAGACATTTGGCTACGGTGGAGTTCTCGATGGAAGGGTCGAAGGTGCCATTTTGCAGCTTCAGGAAGAAGCCGGCGATGCCACGCCGCTTGTTGGCGAGGTCGTCGATGGTCAGTCCTTCCTCCTCCAGTGTTCCGAAGAACGACTCCGCAATGTTCAGCATGCGCTCCTTTGCTGCTGTCCGTATGTCGCGTAGTGTTTGTGTGTAACGGTCGAAAAAGCCTGGTTCCGACAGTCGTTCGCTGATTTGCTTGCTCTCGGCCTTGTAATAGTCACGGAAGATGGTACGTCCGAACTGCTTGATTTGGCCGATGACGTTCCAGGAGCGGTCGTCGTTGATGTTCTCCATGATGTATTTCAGCAGCCACATCAGCATGATGTCGGTGGTTTGCAGGTCCTCGATGAGTTGGTCGACGGCCAGTTCCTCCACCTGTATGTCGTTAAGCCCGATGCGCAGGTTTGCTGTCAGGTCGAGTTCGCGAGCCAGGTTACGCAGTACACTCTGGAAGAACGTGTCGATGGTCTCTACGCGAAAGTAGTTGTAGTTGTGGAGCAGGTTGGTCAGCGCATGTCCGGCTTGACGGCTGACGAATGTTGGCTCGACCTGTAATTCCTCGCACACACAGTTCATATAATTCTGTGAGTCGGGCAGCTGCTTCCACAGCCCGTAGAGCTGACTGAGGATGCGCATCTTCATCTCCTCAGTAGCTTTGTTGGTGAACGTGACAGCCAGGATATGACGATAGGATTGAGGGTCCTGTACGACCAGTTTGATGTACTCGACAGCAAGTCGGAACGTCTTGCCGCTGCCTGCCGACGCTTTATATACTGTGAGGGATTGTGTTACCATCGTTGGAAAAGTTCAAAGGTGAATTTACATTCAAAGCTCTGGAACTTAGTACTGAGTAAGTTGGTGAACAACCCGATGGTGAAAAAGCGGGTCGTGAAACCGTAGCCAAGTTCATAGTAGGGACGGGTATGCTCGATGCTCAACCCACTGAGATAGAAACGCTCGCGTTCCAGGAAATGACCGAAGAAGGGTAAAGCGGTAAGGAACAACAGCGGCGATTCGTATGAGAGATTGGCTCGGGCATAGTAGCGCGACTTGTTGTACCATCGGTTGTTCAATAGCTGGAAGTTGCCGGTCCAGTCGTCATCCCATCCCTCGGGAAGATTGTTGTCACGGAAGTTAGTAAAGTCAACGAAGGTGTTGCCATGTCTTCGTGAGTAGAAACCACCGCCCAGTCGGATGTTGAGCTTGCGTGAAGGTCCGAACTGGTGTTTGATCGAGCCGTCAAACTCCCATCGTTCATAGTCGATGCTTGAGCCGTAGATGCCTTTGATGCCGCGTTCGTAGTCGATAGTGAAGAGGGGACCTCTAAGCCAAGGTCTGAGTTTAAACGAAAGCACTGGGGCAAAGCTCCGGTACTCTGTAGGCATGTTGAAGTAGCGCATGGCTGCCGGGTCGTAGGCCTTGCGATGGTGGAATGTGACGCCCGTTTCTATGTCAATCCAGTCGAAGGCCATAATGTTGTTGGTGATGCGCAGGTAGTTGTCGTCGAAAGAAGTAAGGTTCTTGTTGGTCAAGTCAATAGTGTCGCCGTATTCTTGTTCTATCTTCTCACTGATACTGGCGTGACTGATGCGGTTGCCGTTACCATAGACAACCTCCACATAGCCGTCGCGCTTAGGGTTGTAATAGAATTGTAGCGGAACTGTGAAATAGAACTTCTTGAACTTGAAGTTGTAGCCTAATCTGGGCTTGAACTCGAAATAGCGGTGAGCGTTGAAGTGGTAGTCGGCCTTCATACGTATCTTATAGGCAATACCTTGGCGTTTACTGTAACTGAGATATTGCGGACTTAGGAGCGGATAAATGCGCAATGAGCCTTTGTCCGATCGGGCACTGATACTGCCGACTAACTTCTCGCCGATGAGGTCGATGGTATTCAGAAATGCTTTGCTTCTTGACGGTTTCTTCTCTATCGAGTCGGGAATGATTGTACGTTGTACGGGGTGTAGTGAGTCGTATGTGTCGTAAATGGCCTGCTCACTCTCAATGAGCGGGATGGGACGTAGTGAATCTAAAAGAGCACGGTCATGACTGTTGTGCAGGGAGTCGGGCAGTGTCACAGGACAGTTGTAGGCGGCCTCGAAAGCTGCGTATATCTTGTTGCCCATGAACTTGAACTGTGCCTGCGTAAAGCATAGGTCTGGCAATAAGGCATTGACGCTGTCGTTACCCATGATGACTTCTGTATTGAAGAAGATGCCGTCGTAGTCGCCTGTCAGGACTGTTTGGATGATGCGGCCGGTTTCGCTCTTCACATAGGCCATGCCGCTGACAAGCTGGGTGTTTCGCCGACGTTTCGGACGGAAGGTGATGACTGCGAACCCGTTCTCATGGTCTGTGACGGTGTAGTGATAGAACCTCCTGTTGCTTTGATGGAAAGGCGACAGCGCGTGGTTTCTGAAGATAGTCGGTGCGTAGAGGTTAGGGGTGAGAAACACCAGAATGGGGGTCATGGCCTTGCGGTTGTGAGGCACTGTGCCCCATACCAGTTGCTGCTGGCTCTCATATTTATTGAAGCTCTTGAACTTCATCCTGTTGTAGGTCTCCATCACCATCTTCCTGTCGCTTCTCGCAAGCAAATCCATAGTGGGGATGAGGTAAAGGCCTATATTGCGTTTCTTGATGTCGTAACGCAACTTCATGTAGACGTTACGCTCTACACCTGAGATGCTTGCGTCAAGTCTTTCGCGGAAATGATAGACACGCTGCAACACTGGCAAAGAGTCTGTTACGTCCTTTGCCAACAAAGAACTGGGCATTCCCGTGAGGATGCCCAGTAGGATGATAATCTTGCAGATGCATTTCACGACCCCAAAATTACAAATAAATCTTGAAGCCGCAAAATTTTTAGCCCAAATACTTCATCAGAATCTTCGCATTGCCGGAATCACGCAGCTTGGCAATGCTTTTTTCGCGGATTTGGCGCACACGCTCGCGGGTAAGTCCGAGCTGGTCGCCAATCTCTTCGAGGCCTTTTTCGTGACAACCGATGCCGAAGCACTCACGGATGATGGTGATCTCACGCTCCTTCAACACCTTGTTCAGAACAGAGTTCAGTTCCTGGGCCATCGACTCATGGTCGACCTGACGGTCGGTACGGGAGTCGTCGCCGCTGGCCATGACGTCGAGCATGCAGTTGTCCTCACCGTCCTGGAAGGGGGCGTCGATGCTCACGTGGTGGCCGTCGGCCATCATCGACTGTCCGATCTTCTCCTCGTCAATCTGGGTGGCTTCGGCCAACTCACTCACCGATGGGTGACGCTGGTGCTCCTGCTCGAACTTGTTAATCTCGTGGCTGATCTTATTCAGTGAGCCGACCTGATTCAGAGGCAGGCGCACAATACGACTCTGCTCGGCGATGGCCTGCAGAATAGACTGGCGAATCCACCATACAGCGTAGGATATAAACTTGAAACCGCGTGTCTCGTCGAACTTCTGGGCAGCCTTGATTAGTCCAATGTTACCTTCGTCGATAAGGTCGGTGAGCGTCAGACCCTGATGCTGGTATTGCTTGGCCACAGAGACAACGAAACGGAGATTGGCTGTGACGAGCTTGTCTTTGGCACGTTCGCCCTCAGGTCCTCCTTTTCTTATCTTTTGCGCAAGCTCTATTTCCTCGTCGATGCTAATGAGCGGTGCGCGACCAATTTCTACCAGATACTTGTCTAAAGCCTCACTTGAACGGTTGGTGATGCTTTTCTGAATCTTTAATTGTCTCATCTTATAACCTTGAATCTTTCGTTAACTGTCTGACCGTCAGACTTCTATGTGTAAATATATCCTTAAAGCGGCGCAAAGTTACGAAAAATTTCCGTACGTTGTTCTCTTTTTAACATTTATTTCAGTTTTTCTTTCAGGTAACGCCCCGTGAGGCTGTCCTGGCAGGCGGCCACTTCCTCGGGTGTTCCGGTGCAGACGAGGGCACCTCCGCGGTCGCCACCATCGGGGCCGAGGTCGATGACGTAATCGGCACATTTGATGATTTCCATGTTATGTTCTATGATAACGATGGTATGTCCGCGCTCTATCAGGGCGTTGAATGATTGCAGCAGACGGTGGATGTCGTGGAAGTGAAGACCGGTGGTAGGCTCGTCGAAGATGAACATCGTGGGCTCTTGTCTCTCCTGACCAATGAAGTAGGCGAGTTTGACGCGCTGGTTCTCGCCGCCCGAGAGCGTCGAAGAGCTTTGGCCGAGCTTGATGTAGCCTAATCCCACGTCTTCCAACGGCTTGAGGCGGTTGACTATGCCCTTACAGAGGGTGCCGGCGGCTTTTGTGGTACTGCTGGCAAAAAACTCAATGGCCTCGCTGATAGTCATATTCAGCACGTCGTCAATGTTCTTTCCCTCATAACGGACGTCGAGGATGTCTTTTTTGAAACGGTGTCCGTGGCAGGCTTCACACTCCAGCACCAGGTCGGCCATGAACTGCATCTCCACGGTGATGGTGCCTGCGCCTTTGCACTCGTCGCAACGGCCGCCGTCGGCATTGAACGAGAAGTATTGTGACGTAAAGCCCATCTGCTGGGACAGGGGCTGGTCGGCATACAGGTCGCGGATGAGGTCGTAGGCCTTGACGTAGGTGGCTGGGTTCGAGCGCGTTGACTTGCCGATGGGGTTCTGGTCAACGAACTCGACATGCTTGATGCTGTCTATGTTGCCAGACAGACCAAGATATTCGCCTGGGGCATCGAACACTTCGCCAAGATGACGCTTCAGGGCAGGGTAGAGAATGCCTTTGATGAGGCTTGACTTGCCGCTGCCACTGACGCCGGTAACCACCGTCATCACGTTCAGTGGTATCTGAACATCGATACCTTGGAGGTTGTTCATGCGCGCCCCTTTGATGTCGATGCTGTTGTTCCAGGGGCGTCGCGATGCCGGCACGCTGATATCCTCGGCGTGCAACAGGTACTTGACGGTATAGCTGTTGGGGTATTTCTTTAGCGCTTTGTCATTGATGTCACTTGCTTTGCCGGTAAACACAATCTCGCCGCCCAGTCGTCCGGCATTGGGGCCGACGTCGATGAGGTAGTCGGCGGCGCGCATGATGTCTTCGTCGTGTTCGACCACCACGACGGTGTTGCCTAAAGCCTGCAAATCTTTCAGCACGCCTATCAGCTGATTGGTGTCGCGGGCATGAAGTCCTATCGATGGTTCGTCAAGGATGTAGAGTGAGCCGACGAGGCTGCTGCCGAGCGAAGTGCAGAGGTTGATGCGCTGGCTCTCGCCACCAGATAACGTATTCGAGAGTCGGTTTAATGTCAGGTATCCAAGTCCCACATTCAGAAGGAATTGCAATCGGCTTTTGATTTCCGTCAACAATCGTTTTCCAACTTCTGCGTCATGCTCGGACAGTTCCAGTTGGTTGAACCATTCCTTCAGTCTCACTATTGGCATCTGTACGAGATCGGTGATGCTGCGGCCGCCAATCTTGACGTACTCTGCCTCTGGCTTCAGACGTGTGCCGTGACATTTGGGACAGCTTGTCTTACCACGGTAGCGGGCCAGCATGACGCGGTACTGTATCTTGTATTGGTTCTCCTTGACCATCTGGAAGAACTGGTCGATGCACGGCTTCTCTTTTTGTCCACGGTCTGAGGGCAGACCGTGCCACAGCCAGTCCTTTTGCTGCTGCGTCAGGTTCATGTATGGTTCGAAGATGGGGAAACCGACTCCATCTGGTCCACAGTTCTCTTTGAGGGCGGCATGGCGGATGAACCACTGCTGCCATTCCTTCATCTTCTCGCCGTGCCAGCAGACGACGCACCCCTCATAGACCGATAGGGTGGTGTTGGGAATGACCAGTCGTTCGTCAATGCCTATCACCTTGCCAAACCCCTGGCACTCAGGGCACGCACCGATAGGCGAGTTGAACGAGAAAAGCTGGTCGGTGGGCTCCTCGAAGGTCATGCCGTCGGCCTCGAAGCGCATGGAGAAGTCGTAGCTGATGTTCGATGGCAGGAACATCAGGCGACATTCACCGTGGCCTTCGTAGAAAGCGGTCTCAGCCGAGTCCACGAGCCGGGCGATGACATCCTTGGCATCGTCGACGGATAGACGGTCGATGACAAGGTACAGTTTGGGGTTTGAGGTGTCCCCTGAACTCTCAAGGAAGTCGTCGATGCGCTGAAAGTCGCCATTGACAAATAGACGGGCATAGCCCTCCTGGATGTAGGCCTTCAGCTGTTGCTGAAGTGTGCGTCCCTCTGGGATATGTATGGGAGCCAGCACCACGAACTTTGTTCCTTTCTGATATTGGAGCATCTGCTGGACGAGGTCCTCGGTGGAGTGCTTCTTCACCTCCTGTCCGCTGATGGGCGAGTAGGTGTGGCCGATACGGGCATAGAGCAGCCGCATGTATTCGTAGATTTCCGTCGTCGTGCCGACGGTGGAGCGCGGGTTACGCGAGATGACCTTCTGCTCGATGGCGATGGCGGGCGGTATGCCGCGAATGAAGTCGCACTCCGGCTTGTTCATGCGGCCAAGGAACTGCCGGGCATAGCTCGACAGGCTCTCCACATAGCGCCGCTGGCCTTCGGCATAGAGCGTGTCGAAGGCCAGTGACGATTTGCCGCTGCCGCTGACGCCGGCAATGACGACAAACTTATTACGCGGAATCTTGACGCTGACGTTTTTCAGGTTGTTAACCCGGGCGCCTTTGATTTCGATGCAGTCAGACATATTTTATTTCTTGCGTAGCGCAGCGATGGACTCCTTCAGCGAGGCAATCTTCTCCTCCGAGTCGCTCTGCTTCTTACGTTCCATGGCGACAACGGCCTCAGGGGCGTTCTGCACGAAGCGCTCGTTGCTGAGCTTTTTCTTGATGCCGGCGAGGAAGCCCTCGAGGTGCTGAAGCTGAGCTTCCATCTTCTGGATTTCGGCCTCGACGTCAATCAGATTACCCAGGGGAACGGCAAACTCATCTGTGCCTACCATGAAGGTTGATGCCGTGGCGTCTTTCTCGGTGACGACATTGATGGCGTTGAGATTAGCCATCTTCGTGATGGCTGCGCCAAAGGCTTCGTAGTCGTTCTTGCCGACAGCCTGCAGCTCCAGCACTTCCTTCGGTACGATGTTCTTGGATGAGCGTACCATGCGGACGCCGGAGACAATCTGCTTCACCTGCTCGAAGGCATTGAGGTACTGTTCGTCCTCGGCAGCCAAACCGCCGAGCACCAGCTTGTCGCGCATAATGCTCTCGCCATCCTTGCGGTCGTAGAGGTGCTGCCACAGCTCCTCAGTGATGAACGGCATGAACGGGTGAAGCATTTTCAGCAGAATCTCGAAGAACTCCAGCGTCTTGTCGTAGGTTGTCTTGTCGATGGGCTGTGCCTCGCCGTTGATGTAGGCGGGCTTCACCATCTCCAGATACCAGCTGGAGAACTCGTCCCAGAAGAGCTTGTAGACAGCCATCAGGGCTTCGCTGATGCGGTACTTCTTGAAGAGGTCGTCGACCTCTGCATTGGTCTGGCGCAGCTTGGCGTCGAACCACTTCGTGGCAATCTTACCAGCCTCCGACTGCTCAATGTCGGCCACTTTCCAACCCTTGACAAGACGGAAAGCGTTCCAGATCTTGTTGTTGAAGTTACGCCCCTGTTCGCAGAGTGCTTCGTCGAAGAGGATATCGTTACCGGCAGGAGCTGAGAGCATCATGCCCATACGGACACCGTCGGCTCCGAACTTCTCAATGAGCTCGATGGGGTCGGGGCTGTTGCCTAACGACTTCGACATCTTGCGGCCCAGCTTGTCGCGGACGATACCCGTGAAATAGACGTTCTTGAAGGGGAACTTGCCCATGTATTCCTCGCCTGCCATAATCATACGTGCCACCCAGAAGAAGATGATGTCGGGAGCCGTTACAAGGTCGGAGGTGGGGTAATAGTAGTTGATTTCTTCGTTGCCGGGGTTGTTGATGCCGTCGAACAAGGAAATCGGCCACAGCCAGGAGCTAAACCATGTGTCGAGAGCATCCTCATCCTGACGAAGGTCTTTGTCAGTCACCTTCGGATCCTTCTGCTGTGCCAGCTTCAAAGCCTCCTCTCGGGTTTCGGCTACGACATAGTCGTCATTCTCATTATAATAATATGCAGGAATGCGGTGTCCCCACCAGAGCTGGCGGCTGATGCACCAGTCCTGAATGTTCTCCAGCCAGTTCTTATAGGTGTTCTTGTACTTCTCGGGGTAGAACTTCATCTCGCCGGTCATGACGGGCGGCAGGGCGATGTCGGCAAAGTGCTGCATCTTGAGGAACCATTGCAGCGAGAGGCGCGGCTCGATGGCGGTATCAGGGTTGCGTTCCGAATAACCCACCTTATTGGTGTAGTCCTCGATTTTCTCCATGAGGCCAGCTTCCTTGAGGTCTTTGGCAATCTGTTTGCGGCAGTCCATACGGTCCATGCCGACGTAGATGGGCGACTGGTCGCTGATGGTGCCATCGGGGTTGAAGATGTCGATGGTCTCCAAGTTGTGGGTTTTACCCAGCATGTAGTCGTTGGTGTCGTGGGCAGGCGTCACCTTCAAGCAGCCCGTACCGAACTCGATATCCACGTAGCGGTCCTCGATGACGGGGATGACGCGGTTCACCAGCGGAACGATGACCTTGCGGCCCTTCAGCCACTGGTTCTTCGGGTCCTTCGGGTTGATACACATGGCAGTGTCGCCCATGATGGTCTCCGGACGTGTGGTGGCAACGACGGCATAGTAGCCCTTTTCGTCCTTGTGGATGATGTTGCCCTCAGCCTTCAAGGCTTCTTCGTTTTCGAGGCTTTCCAGACCGTCAACATAGTACTTTAGGTGGAACAGGTGACTCTGCTCCTCCTTATAGACGACCTCCTCGGTTGAGAGGGCGGTCAGCGCCTTCGGATCCCAGTTCACCATACGCAGGCCGCGATAGATGAGCCCCTTGTTGTAAAGGTCAACAAAGACCTTGATGACACTCTTCGAGCGCTTCTCGTCCATGGTGAATGCCGTGCGGTCCCAGTCGCAGCTGGCACCCAGACGGCGCAGCTGTTTCAGGATGATGCCACCGTGCTCGTGCGTCCAGTCCCAGGCATGCTCCAAGAACTGATCACGAGTCAGGTCGTGCTTCTTAATGCCCTGTTCAGCCAGTTTCTTGACCACCTTGGCCTCTGTGGCAATAGAGGCATGGTCGGTACCCGGCACCCAGCATGCGTTCTTGCCCTCCATACGGGCACGGCGCACCAAGATGTCCTGGATGGTGTTGTTCAACATGTGGCCCATGTGGAGCACACCCGTTACGTTGGGCGGCGGAATCACGATGGTATACGGCTCGCGGCCGTCGGGTTTGCTACTGAAAAGTTTGTTGTCCAGCCAGTACTGGTACCATTTGCCTTCGACCTCTTTCGGGTCGTATTTGCTTGCTATTTCCATATTCTTATATATAAACGGCTGCAAAGGTACAACTTTTCTGCCGAAAAGCGACAAGATTTCTGCAAAAAGATTGGAAGAATGAAAAATAATGCTTACCTTTGCCGGTGAAAAACAGAAGAGATATAAGGAGAAATGCATACTCGAGAAGAAAAGATGGAGGCTTTCGGGCGGCTGCTCGATGTCATGGATCGCCTGCGAGCAGAATGTCCGTGGGATCGCAAACAGACCAATGAGAGCCTGCGGCCAAACACAATTGAGGAGACTTACGAGCTCTGCGATGCGCTCATCCGTGACGACCAGCATGAGATTTGCAAGGAGCTTGGCGATGTGCTGCTGCATGTCGTGTTCTACGGGAAGATTGGTGAAGAGAAGCAAACGTTTGATATAGCAGACGTTTGCAATAATCTGTGTGACAAACTGATATTCCGTCATCCGCATGTCTACGGCGACGCTGTTGCCAAGGATGCACAGGCTGTGCTGGAGAGCTGGGAACAAATCAAGCTGAAGGAGAAGGATGGCAATAAGACGGTGCTCTCGGGCGTGCCCTCGGCACTGCCGTCGCTCATCAAGGCATATCGCATTCAGGACAAGGCCCGCAACGTCGGTTTCGACTGGGAAGACAAACAGGATGTGTGGGCTAAAGTACGTGAGGAACTGGGCGAACTGGAGGCCGAACTGAAACGTGAGGATCGCGAGCGCTCCACTGAGGAACTGGGCGATTTCCTCTTCTCTGTCATCAATGCAGCCCGTCTCTACAAGCTCAACCCCGATAACGCACTGGAGCTGACGAATCAGAAGTTCATCCGTCGCTTCAACTATATTGAGCAACACTCCATCCGTGCAGGACGTCCTTTGTCCGAGATGACATTGGCAGAGATGGACGCCTTGTGGAACGAGGCTAAACAACAGGAAAAACAAAACAAAACTGAAGAGATATGATACACAAATCATCACTTTTGCTGCTCATGGCAGCTGTCGCTACAATGGTCGTGGCAGGTTGTGGCGGAAAGAAGAATACCAACGTTGCCCCGGAGGATGAGGAGGGCAACGAGCCTGTCGTCTGGCAGAGCGAGGACAGTACGGTCTACGGCCTTTGTGGCGACGGTTCGGCCATGAACACCTTGCAGCTCATCACCGACACTGGCGATACGCTGAACCTCAGCGTGGTCGAGGCGAAGGACCAGAACCACGTGCTCGGCGGCTATAATGTGGGCGACCGCATGGCCGTTCTTACCGACCGCGAGCGCACCATGGCCACGCTGGTCATCAACGAGAGTGCCCTGCTCGGCAACTGGGTTATGCCTAATCCGCTGGACGGTTCCGACGAGACAGGCATCAGCATCCGCGAGGGCGGTGTGTGTGAGAGCATTGAGCAGACGTCTATCGTCTATCGCACGTGGCGCATAACCAATGGCATGCTTGAATTGGTGTCTATCCGCGAAGGCGGTGCAGAGGACGAGGAGACCAACCTCTATGAAATCCTTAGTCTCGGTAATGACTCGCTCGTCTATAAGACTGTCGGCAAACCCCGCGAGGAGGAAGAGACCTTTGAGTACAGCCGTCAGGTTATCCGCAATCACGAGGATAAGGTGAAGCTTGAAGAGTCGTCGTTTGATGATTTCAAGTTTTAGGATGGAGCCGTTTCGCGTACATATATTAGGATGTGGCAGTGCCCTTCCCACGTTGCGCCATTATGCCTCGTCACAACTGGTCGAGATTCGCGGCAAACTCATGATGATTGACTGCGGTGAGGGTACTCAGATGCAGCTGCGACGCTGTCACGCCCGTTTCACAAAGCTTAGCCGTGTGTTCATCTCTCATCTGCATGGTGACCATTGCTTCGGGCTCATTGGCATGGTCTCCACGTTCGGTCTGCTTGGTCGTACGGCCGCTCTTCACGTCCACGGTCCGGCAGCCCTGGGTGACATGCTGCGTCAGCAGATACAGTTCTTCTGTCGCGATCTGGGCTATGAGGTGGTGTTCCATCCCGTTGACACCACCCGTCATCAGGTCATTTACGAAGACCGTTCGCTGACAGTCGAGAGCATCCCCCTCTGTCACCGCCTGCCCACCTGTGGTTTCCTGTTCCGCGAGAAACCGCTGTTGCCGCACATCCGCCGCGAGATGATTGATTTCTACAACATTCCCCAGTCACAAATCCGCAACATCAAGAATGGGGCCGACTGGATGACGCCCGACGGCGAGACGATACCCAACGACCGTCTCGTCACACCTGCCGATGCGTCGCGCAGCTATGCCTATTGCAGTGATACGCGCTACCAGCCCGAGCTCTACCGGTTGCTTGAAGGTGTCTCCACTATATACCATGAGAGCACCTATGGCGACGACAACCTCTTGCTGGCCGAGAAGTACAACCACAGCACTGCCTCCGAGGCCGCTCGGGTAGCCCGCGATGCCCATGCCGGACAGCTGCTGCTTGGGCACTACAGCTCCCGTTACGAAGATGAGGAAGTCTTGTTGCGCGAGGCCCAGTCGGTGTTCCCAAATAGCCTGCTGACCCAGGAAATGATGGTCGTCAACGTATGATTTGAGCCTATTATTGCATTTTTTCCCCGAAAAATTTGGTAGTATGGCGAAAAATGCCTATATTTGCAGCAGAAACATTGTGCATATGACAAGAAATGTATTGAAATACGCCTTAGCAGTGACTCTGTCGTTGGCCGTTCCCACCCTGTCCGTCGCCTCTGAGATGGCAGCGCCTGAGATGGCTACAGAACAGGTTGAACCCACTATTAGTGTGCAGCAGTCGTCTGTCATTGTCAGTGGTGCCGTCGGCGAGACACTTGAAGTGGTGTCGCTTACAGGTAAGAGCCTGATGACCGTCCGCATCGACAGTCCGTCGCAACGTATCGAACTAAATGTTCCTAAGGGGTGTTACATCTTAAAGGTTGGCAAGGTGGTCAGAAAGGTTACTATCCGCTGATAGCCCTTTTCCTACTGCTTGTGTCCAGCTGCAATGACGGTCAGCAGACGACTGTCGGTCAGGTGGCACTCAACGATTTCACTTCGTTGAAATGTGAAGATTATGCTCTAAGTGCTCGGCAGATTCGCGAGTCCTTAGAGCATCTTTTACGCGCCGATGCTGACGTGGCTACCGCCGATCTCCGTGCCAAGGATTATTATCGTCATGACCAGCCCTTTGTCTGGATAGACCGGCTTGGCGTTGACAGCCGTGCCGATACGCTCGTTGCCGAGTTGCACCGTCGGGTAACGGACATGGGCTTCACAGAACGGTCTTTCCGTGTGGCTCAGATTGAGAGCGACTTGTCGCGCATGCGCCGCCTTGACTTCGATGCAGCCAATAGTGCCAACCGTGTGGCTGCGAGGCTGGAGTATAACCTTACCAAAGCCTATCTGCGCTATGTCCTCGGCCAGCGGTTCGGCTTCACGAACCCCGACCGCATCTTGAACCGCCTGGACGCCAGCGAGACCGATAGTCTCGGGCGGCCGTTGGGTTACCGCAATCTCTTCGATGTAGACATGGAGCATCCCGGCAAGTATTATGAATATGCCGCACTGCGTAAGGTGCGTAACGACAGTCTTGGCAACTATTTGGCCGAGGTGCTGCCCGACGACGATGTCTATCTCCAGATGAAGCAGCGCCTGGCCAGTGCTGACGACCAACAGCGCACCCGTCTGCTCGTCAACATGGACCGCCGCCGCTGGCGCGAGCGCAATCGGGTGTGCTCTGCCCAGAAGTATGTTGTCGTCAATGTCCCTGCATACCATCTGTGGGCTGTTTCACCCGATACGCTCTTCGACATGCGTGCCGCCTGCGGGGCGCAGAAGACCAAGACGCCGCTGCTGACCAGCCAGATCACCCACATGGAGGTGAACCCTCAGTGGCTCATACCGTTCAGTATTATCAAGAACGATATAGCCCGCCATGCCGGCGACTCGTCCTACTTTGCTCGCCATCGCTATTTCATTGCCGACCGCAAGAGTGGTCAGCGGCTTAACGCCCGTTCGGTGTCGCGCAGCCAGTTGCTTAGCGGCAACTACCGTGTCGGACAGGAGGGGGGCGAGGGTAATGCCCTCGGGCGTATCATCTTCCGCTTTCCCAACAACTTCTCCGTATTCCTGCACGATACGTCGAGCCCGGGCGTGTTCCAGCGCGACGACCGTGGCGTCAGCCATGGCTGCGTCCGTGTGCAGCGGCCCTTCGACCTGGCCTGCTTCCTTTTCTCGGAACTGCCTGACGAGTGGACGCTCGACAAGCTGCGCATTACCATGGGGATGGAACCCCAGTCGGAGAAGGGCATTAAGTATATGGCCGATTTGGAACCCGACAAGAAACCGCAGCTCATCCGTTGGCAGTCGGTCTCCCCGCGCGTACCTCTTTATATTACATATTATACCCTCTTCCCCGTGCCTGGCGGTCAGCTGAAGACCTATCCCGACGTCTATGGCTACGACAAGGTGCTGGCTGAGGCATTAGCAACATTCAGACAGTAAGTGCACCATGGATAATATTGACGAAAGCCTGCTCTTGAAGCAGCTCAAGGATCCCAAGACTCAGCGGCGTGCGTTCGAGTCGGTGGTGCGCCGGTATAGCGAACAGCTTTACTGGCAAGTACGTCGTATCGTGTTGACTCACGACGATGCCAACGACGTGCTGCAAAACGCCTTCATGAAAGCGTGGCAGGCACTCGACTCGTTTCATGGTGACTCCAAGTTGCTTACATGGCTGTCGCGTATTGCTATCAATGAGAGTCTCGACTTCATGCGGCGTCAGAAAAACCTATCAACAGTAAGTGCCGACGATACCGACCTTGGTGTGGCCAACCAGCTCATGGCCGACGAATACTTCGACGGCGACGAGACCGAGGCACAGCTGCAGGAGGCCATTGCCAGCCTGCCCGACGTTCAGCGAACAGTGTTCCAGCTGCGCTACTACGACGAGATGAAATACAGCGAGATCAGTCGCATGCTCGACACCAGTGAAGGGGCACTGAAAGCCTCCTATCACATTGCTGTGAAAAAAATTACAGAATTTTTTCATTCGCGCGATTAAACCTTTTGCCGGTTAGCGCGTCACATAAACAAAACGAATGCCTTATGACTAAAGAAGAAATCTATCTGAACAGCCATTTGAGTCGCGAGAATCACTTCCGCGTACCCGAAGGATACTTCGACCGGCTGACGGCCGACGTGATGGCTCGACTGCCTGAGCGCGAGACAGTAGAGGAAAGCAAACCTGCTGCCAAGCGCGTGTTCCTCCGCCCGCTGCTTGCCGCTGCCTCCGTGGCATGTGTGGCAATGATAGCAGTGGGTGTCTACTTCAACCGTAACGCCATGTCTGCTGATGGCGAAGAACAGATGGCTGCGGTGTCCACCGTCATGCCCGACAGCTATATCGACGATGCTGCCGACTATGCCATGATTGATAACAAGGATATCTATGCATGTCTAACCAGCGATTACTAAACAGATGAAAAAACTAACACTACTCCTGCTGACGTTCGTGGTCGCCATTGGCGCTTACGCGCAGGGTCAGAAGTTTGACCCCGAAAAGTTCGATGCCGAGCAACAGCAGTTCATTACCAAAGCTGCCAACCTCACGGAGCAGGAGGCTGCCCGCTTCTTCCCCCTCTTCCGTGAGATGCAGAAGAAGCAGCGCGCCATCTATGAGCGCCAGCGTAAACTGGGCTTTAACAAGCCTGCCGACGAGAAAGGCTGTGCAGAGTCTATTCGCCAGCACGACCAGATTGACTTGGAACTGAAGCAGATACAGCAACAGTATCATAACAAATTCCTGCGCGTCATCCCCGCCTCCAAGCTCTATGATGTCATTCAGGCCGAAGACCGCTTCCTGCGCATGAAACTCCGCTCATGGGGTGGGGGAATGCATCAGAATAGACGCAATGGTAACAACGGTGCTAACGGCAACAACCGATTTGGCGGTAATAATAACCGCAATGGCAACAACGGTGCTAACGGCAACAACCGTTTCGGTTGGCCGAATAACAGGCAGAACAACGGACGCTGACTAAATGTTTTTCGGACAGATACCTGACAAGCCACACTTCTCACAGTGTGGCTTTCTTGATGTGCAGACGTAGCGGCCATGCAGCAGTAGCCAGTGGTGGGCGTTGGGGATGTCGGACTCGGGAATGTGCTTCATCAGCTGCAGCTCTACTTTCAGCGGCGTGTTGGCAGTCTTCGGCACCAGCCCCAGTCGGTGGCTGACACGGAAGACGTGGGTGTCGACGGCCATCGTGGCCTTGCCGAAGGCTACGGCCTGGATGACATTCGCCGTCTTGCGGCCCACCCCCGGCAGGTCGAGCAGCAGGTTCATGTCCTGAGGCACCTCGCCGCCGTGTTTCTCCACCAGCTGACGTGCCAATGCCACCAGATGGCTGGCCTTGGCGTTGGGATAGCTGACACTCTTGATGTATTCAAAAACCTCGGCCTCGTCAGATGCCGCCATGGCGCGGGCGTCGGGGAAACGCCTGAATAGCGCCGGCGTCACCTGGTTGATGCGCTTGTCCGTACACTGGGCGCTGAGCACCACCGCCACCAGCAGTTGGAACACGGAGCCGAAGTCCAGCTCCGTAGTCACATCGCCCGCCTCCTGGCGGAAGTAGTCGAGCACCGCCATGTATCGTTCTTCCTTTTTCATTGTTCTCGTTGTTCGTTCGTCGGAAAGGATGCTGCAAAGATACGAAAAGTAGCGGAATTGCCAGCCGTTTTTTGGAAGATTAACGCAGTACAAAACAAAGAAAATTGTTTCTTTTTTTGCTGAGTTGGAGTTCTTTTTGTATCTTTGCACCAGAATGTACCTAAAGCAACAATGGACGCACACAGAATCTTACAATATCTACGCGACATAGCAGCCAACAACAACCGGGAGTGGTATCAGGCGCACAAGGCTGAGTATGACGCCGTTCGCGCCGACTTCGCCGATGGCATCAGCAAAGCTATAGGCAGTATTGCCGACTTTGACGCAGAGATTGGCGGCGTGGAAGTGAAGGAGACCATGTACCGCTTCAACCGTGACACGCGCTTCTCGCCAGACAAGTCGCCCTATAAGCGCCACTTGGGGGCTTACATCAATGCTCATGGCAAGAAAGCGTTGCGTGGTGGCTACTATATCCATCTGGAGCCTGGCAACTGTCTCTTGGCAGTGGGAAACTACTGGTTGCCGACGAACGTGCTGACGGCCTGCCGTAACGAGTTGATGGCCAACATCGATGAGTGGCTGCACTGCGTGGGTAGTCGCGACTTCAAACGCTACTTCCTCAGCGCGAAGTCGCAGCCCAATCCCTTCATAGGCGACGAGGCAGCCAACGGCTCATCGGGTTTCGGGTTGGAACGATTGAAAACCTGCCCGTCGGGGTTTCCTCGCGATTGGGAGTATGTGGAGTGGCTGCGCATGAAAGACTACTGTGCGTGGCACGGGGTGTCCGACGACTTCTTTGAGGGTGACGGTTGGCTCACCGAGATGGCCCGCATCTTCCGTTCAGCTAAGCCAATGATGGACTTCATGAACCGTGTGATAGACGATTACGAATAAACAATACAAGAGCAATGAAAAGACTACTGTTAGCAGTGATGTGCATGGCAGCAATGGCAGCTTATGCACAAAAGACGCCGGTGTGGAAGGACCCGGCTGTGAATCAGGTGAACCGTGAGGCACGCCGTGCCGCCTTCTTCGCCTTCGAGGATGCCGACAAGGCCCGGGCGAACGACAAGACGAAGTCCGCACGCTATCTCTCGATGGAGGGCAAGTGGCGCTTCAACTTCGTGAAGGACCACAACCTGGCACCGAAGGACTTCTTCTCGTTGAAGTTCGACGACTCGAAGTGGGTGGACTTCCCCGTGCCCGGACTCTTCGAGATTGAGGGCTACGGCGACAAGACCTACAAGAACGTGGGCTATGCGTGGTGCACAACCTTCAACAGTAACCCGCCCTTCATCGGCGAGACCAATAACTACACGGGCTCCTACCGCCGCACCTTCGAGCTGCCCGCCGACTGGAATGGTCAGGAGGTCTACTTCCACGTGGGCTCCGCCACGAGCAACCTCTCGGTGTGGGTCAACGGCAAGTACGTGGGCTACTCGGAGGACTCGAAGGTGGCTGCCGAGTTCAACATCACGAAGTACCTGAAGAAGGGCCAGAACCTCATCGCCATGCAGGTGATGCGCTGGTGCGACGGCTCCTACCTGGAGGATCAGGACTTCTGGCGCTTCACGGGCATTGCTCGCGAGGTCTACCTCTATGCTCGTCCGAAGGTGCATATCAAGGACCTGACCATCACTCAGGACTATGTTGACGGCAAGGGTGTGCTCAACGTGGACGCCAAGGCGCCCAAGGGCACAATCGTCGAGACTTCGCTGCAGGACAAGGACGGCCATGCCGTAGAATTGGCAAACGTGAAGCCCTGGTCGGCTGAGCAGCCGAACCTCTATACGGTGCTCATCACGCTGAAAGACCAGAAGGGCAACGTGCTCGAAGTCATCCGCCAGCGCGTGGGCTTCCGTCATATCGAAATCAAGGGCGGCCAGCTGCTGGTCAACGGTCAGCCTATCCTGATAAAGGGTGCCGACCGCCACGAGCTCGACCCCGACGGCGGCTACATTGTCTCGGTGGAGCGCATGGTTCAGGACATCCGTATCATGAAGCAGCTGAACATCAACGCAGTGCGCACCTGCCACTATCCTGACGACCCGCGCTGGTATGACCTCTGCGACGAGTACGGCATCTACCTGACCGCCGAGTCGAACCTCGAAAGCCACGGCATGGGCTACGGCGAGGGCACGCTGGCCAAGCGGCAGGACTTCGAGAAGGCTCACTTGGAGCGCCAGTACGGTAATGTGCTGTCGTTCAAGAACCATCCCTCCATCATCGTCTGGTCATTAGGCAACGAAGCCGGCTACGGCCCTAACTTCGAGAAGGCCTACGACTGGGTGAAGGCCACCGACAAGACGCGTCCCTGCCAGTTCGAGCAGGCTGGTCAGAACGGAAAGACGGATATTTTCTGCCCCATGTACTACGGCTATGAGGGCTGCGAGGCCTACGCCAAGGGCGACAACCCCCGTCCGCTCATCCAGTGTGAGTACGCCCACGCCATGGGCAACTCGATGGGTGGCTTCAAGGAGTACTGGGACCTCGTACGCAAATACCCCAAGTATCAGGGCGGCTACATCTGGGACTTCGTCGACCAGGGCATGCGCGACAAGAGCCCTATTACCGGCAAGGAAATCTTCACTTATGGTGGCGACTACGGCCGCTATCCTGCCAGCGACTATAACTTCAACTGCAACGGCATCATCGCTCCCGACCGCCGGCTCAATCCCCATGCCTACGAGGTGGGCTACTACTACCAGAACATCTGGGTGACCGACAAGGGGCTGAAGGAGGGCAAGTTCGAGGTCTATAACGAGAACTTCTTCAAGACGCTCGACGACATGGAGCTCGAGTGGTTTGTGGGTGGCGCCGCCGGTGGAGCCCATCATCACGAGAGTGCCGGACGTCCTGCAGGCATGACCTTCGGCCACGGTGGCACCATCGACATCAGCGGCATACAGCCACAGCAGCGTCGTGTCATCACCGACGAGAAGCTGCAGCAGACCATCCAGCGCGTGCTGGGTCACCATGGCGACCAGGAAATCTTTGTCATCTTCCAGTTCAAGTCGAAGAACGGTGCGCCGCTCATCGACAAGGGACAGGTGCTGGCCCGTCAGCAGTTTGCGCTGAACAGCTATCAGTTCCCGGACTTAGCCACCCTTACGTCCCCCGTGGGCGACACGAATGTCCGCAAACAGTCTAAGGAAGCCCCCTCGGGGGCAGTAGGAGGGGCTTCCATTTCCAAGGAGGAGACCAACACCTACGTGAAGTTCGAGTGCGCCGGCACCGCCCTGACCATCGGCAAGCGCTCCGGCTGGATTGACTACCTCGACGTCAACGGACAGCCCATGCTCGTCGACCGCGAGAGCATCACGCCCGAGTTCTGGCGCGCTCCCACCGACAACGACTACGGTGCAGGCTTGCAGCGCCGACTGGCCACATGGAAGAACCCGCAGATGCGCCTGAAGGGCACCACTGTGGGCGACAATTCCGTTGTCGCCACCTTCGACATGCCCGACCAGAAAGCCACCCTCACCATGACCTACACGCTGACTGCCGAGGGCAGCGTCATCGTCCGTCAGCAGCTCCAGACCACCCAGGGCGAGAAGGTCAGTGACATGTTCCGCTTCGGCGTGCAGCTGCAGATGCCCCGTCAGTACGACCGCATTGCCTACTACGGCCGTGGCCCCGCAGAGAACTACATCGACCGCAACTCCAGCGAGTTCATCGGCTACTACGAGAACAAGGTCAAGGACGAATACTTCCCCTACGTCCGTCCGCAGGAGTCGGGCAACCACACCGACGTGCGCTGGTTCAGCGTTGTCAATAGCGAGGGCAAGGGTCTCAGGTTTGCCTCAAACGCACCGATGGAGGCCAGCGCACTGAACTATCTTGTCGAGGACCTTGACGACGGCATGCACAAGGACAAGAAGTGGGGCCACCACAGCGGTGACCTCGTGGAGCGTCCGCTGACGCAGGTACACCTGCAGCAGCGCCAGTTCGGCCTGGGCTGCGTCAACTCATGGGGAGCCTGGCCGCGCCGCGAGTACTGCATGCCCTACAAGGACTACGACTTCACGTTCATGATATCTCCGCTATAATCTACGGGGCCGCCGCAGACTTCTCCGGCGGCCCCGCAGCAATCTCCGGCGGCCCCGCAGCAATCTCCGGCGGCCCCGCAGACTTCTCCGGCGGCCCCGCAGATTTGTCCCACGGCCTGGGACAAATCTCCACCGATGCCACAGACATTAGTGCAGGAACAAGTGCGGGAATGGTGTTTTGCTGTAGGTAACAGTCGCCGGCGTCGTTGCCCTCGCGCGCGTATATATGGTACTTAAAAGCCAAAACTTCCCGCACTTCTTGCACTTCTTGCACGCCGTCTAAGTGCAAGAAGTGCGGGAAGTGCGGGTTCTTTTCGTGTTTGGCTATCTATTATGGCTCAGTCCAGATGGAAAACCTCTTGCAGGGGGATGGTGACGGGCGAGTTGTCGGGGTTGACCTCCATGATGTCGGCCATCATGTCCCACCAACGCTGGGTAATGGGGTCGACATTGCTGGTGTCCTGCGACGAACCGTCCTTGGAGCACTCCTGGTAGCCGAAGAGGATGTTGGTGTCGCGGTCCCAGTATATGCTGTAGTTGCTGACGCCCTGCTCGCGTATCATCTCGACCAGCTCGGGCCAGATGGCAGCGTGGCGCCGCTGGTACTCTTGTTCGCAGCCCGGCTTGAGCTGCATCTTGAAAGCAAATCTTCGTGTCATAGTTATTAAGTATTTAGTTGTCCGTTCTCAATTGACAGAAAGTATCCCAGGCGGTAAGGCTGGAATAGCCGCAGGATGGGGTGGCGGCCGCAGAGCTGACGGCGCACCATAGGGCCGAGCAGTCGGAAGCTGAGCACCAGCAGTCGGCGAACCACGCTGAGGTGGATGCCGTCGGCCATCGTCAGCAGCCGCGAGTAGCCCCTGAGCTCGGCGCGGAAGTCGTAGAGCGTGCGCAGACTGCGTTCCACCTTATTTATATATAGGGGGTTCGTCTCGTAGTGGGTCATCATGACGGGGTTGTCGATATGGCAGGTGAGGGCTTTGGCTGCCTTCAGCTGCTTGCCCAACAGCACATCCTCGTAGCCGCTCTTCTGGAAACGCTCGTCGAAAGGACAACGGAGTATGGTCTCACGACGGATGAGGAAGTTGCACGAACGGAACGACTGGTAGGGGCGCAGAGAGCGCTCCGTGGCAGTATGCCGGGGCTCGCACTGCTTCTCATAACGGTAGCGCAGGTTCGTTCGCTGCTCTTGCTTGTCGCCGCCGATGGCAATGCCGCCCATGAGCACGTCGGCCTCGCTGTCATCAGTCAGGTAGCGCAGCAGGAAGTCGTTGCCGGTGACGTCCAAGTCGCAGTCGACGAACAACAGCCACTCGTACCGGCTCTCACGCGCCAGCAGGTTGCGGTTGGCGGCGCTGCCCACGTTCTGGGGTTGCTCAATATAGCGGCAGTGCGGCAGGTCGTTGAGCTTGCGGTTCGGAGCTACGGCGTCACGGTCAGGCGAACAGTCGTCGGACACAAGAATCTCGTACTCCAGTCCGGCTATAGCCTCGGCCTGACGGCCCAGTTCGACAGCGAGACGGGTGCAGTCGTCGTTGTAGACGGGGATGAGAATAGACAATTCGTGCTTCATCACGGCGCAAAAGTACATAAAAAAAGTAAAAAACGGGGGGACGGCAGCAAATTTTTCACTTATCACTTTCCACTTTTCACTTTTTTTTGTACCTTTGCACCCGCTTTCACGAGTTGATAGCATCAAATTCAAACCTCATTAAACAAAAACAACAACAAAATGGCAACAAAAATCAGATTGCAGCGCGGTGGCCGTAAGGGCTATGCAGTTTACCGCATCGTTATCGCCGACGCTCGTGCACCACGTGATGGTAGATTTACTGAGAAGATTGGTATGTACAACCCCAACACCAATCCTGCCACAGTAGATTTGAATTTCGACCGTGCATTGTATTGGGTAGAGGTTGGCGCACAGCCCACCGACACCGTTCGTAACATCCTCAGCCGCGAGGGCGTGTACCTGATGAAGCACCTCCGTGGTGGCGTGAAGAAGGGCGCTTTCGACGAGGCTACGGCTCAGAAGAAGTTCGATGCATGGAAAGCTGACAAGCAGAAGGGTCTGGAGAAGGTCGCTGCCGACGAGGCAAAGGCTAAGAAGGACGCCGCTGCCAAGGCTCTTGACGCAGAGAAGAAGGTCAACGAGGAAATCGCTAAGAAGGTGGCCGACAAGAAGGCTGCCGAGGCTGCCGCCAAGGCAGAGGCAGAGGCTGCAAAGGCTGCTGAGGCCGCTGCTGCTGAGGCTCCCGTTGAGGCTCCTGCAGAGGAGGCTGCTCCCGCAGAAGCATAAGCTTCGCAGTAAACATGCCCTTCGTGGCATGGCGTACACTACATCGCATGCAGTTTTGGTCTGTGTGCGATGTTTTTTTCCCGAAATCCTGAAACAACCACTACCATGCCGGAACAGAAGACTACAAGACGGCCGCGACAGCCGCAACCCATTGACAATACCTACGGACATCTGCAGCCACAGGCTACCGACGTCGAACGTGCCGTGCTCGGCGCACTCATGATTGACAAGGACGCCTACGCCGTCGTCTGCGAACTGCTCCATCCCGAGAGCTTCTACGAGCCCCGTAACCAGAAGGTTTACTCTGCCATCCGCGAACTGAGCATGGCCGAGAAGCCCATCGACATCATGACCGTAGCCGACCAGCTGGCACGGCAGGGCGACCTCGACCTGATAGGCGGGCCGGCCTACATCGCTGAACTGAGCTCACAGGTGGTCTCCTCGGCACATATCGAGTACCATGCCCACATCGTGGCCCAGAAGTCGCTGGCCCGTCAGCTCATAGGCTTTGCCAGCGACATTGAGACGAAGGCTTTTGACGAGACCATCGATGTCGACGAGCTGATGCAGCATGCCGAGGGAGCCCTCTTCGAGCTCTCGCAGAAGAACATGAAGAAGGACTACACCCAGATAGACCCCGTCATCAAGAACGCTCTTGACGTCATTCAGAAAGCGGCTAAAAACAAAGACGGACTGACGGGTGTGCCTACGGGCTACCATAAGCTTGACGACATCACCAGCGGATGGCAGGCCTCCGACCTCGTCATCATTGCCGGACGTCCGGCCATGGGTAAGACGTCGTTTGCCCTGTCGATGGCCAAGAACATCGCTGCCGACTACCAGGTGCCCATGGCGTTCTTCTCGCTTGAGATGTCGAACGTCCAGCTCGTTAACCGCCTGATTTCCAACGTCTGCGAGATTCAGGGCTCGAAGATCCTGAACGGACAGCTGCATCCCGACGAGTGGGAGCGGCTGGACAAGAGCGTGACCAAGCTGCTGGGAGCACCTCTCTACGTCGACGACACCCCAGGCCTCTCGGTCTTCGAGCTGCGTACGAAGGCGCGCCGACTGGTGCGTGAACATGGTGTGAAGATCATCATGATTGACTACCTGCAGCTGATGAACGCCAACGGCATGCGCTTCTCTTCACGTCAGGAGGAAGTGTCGACCATCAGCCGCTCGTTGAAAGGACTGGCCAAGGAACTCGACATTCCCATTCTGGCACTGTCGCAGTTGAACCGCGGCGTGGAGAGCCGCGAGGGTCTGGAGGGTAAGCGGCCGCAGCTGAGCGACCTGCGTGAGTCGGGTGCCATCGAGCAGGATGCCGACATGGTGCTCTTTGTCCACCGCCCCGAATATTACGGTCTCTATCAGGACGATAAGGGCAACGACCTGCATGGCAAGGCACAGATCATCATTGCCAAGCACCGTAAGGGTGCCACCGGCGATGTCCTGCTCACTTTCCGCGGTGAATTCACGCGTTTTGAGAATCCAGACGACTCCAGAGTGGCCCGCCGTGCCGCCTCCAACGAGGGCGAGTTCATCGGTTCGCAGATTAATGGCAAAGACAACAGTCCGATGCCCTTCGACCAAGGACAGTACGACCCGTCCGGCAGTCCGATGCCCTTCTGATTTTATGACAAAACAAGGCCTTTTCATGACGAAATGATTTTTTTTCGTGCTAACAGCAAAAAAAATGGTTAAAATGTGATGTGGTTTCATCTTTTTTTCGTATCTTTGCGGCGTAAAATGTGTTAAAAGTGACAAACCGCGGTCTGCTGCGGTGCTTGCGACGTATATAAAGAAAAAAAAATAACAATTAAAAATCAAACAACGATGAAACAAAAATTACTTTCAATCCTTGTTTTGCTCAGCCTTTGTGTGACTGGGGCGTGGGCTATTACGACTCAAACCATTAAAACGGTAACGAATAATAAGTATTCTTATTCTAATGCCAATTTCCAGATTGCACAACGTGATGGTGACAATCGCATTTCTAATAAAAATGGTATTAATGCCCATACAGGTATCGTGGTCTCCAAGCTCAACGCTGAGCGTTGGATTACGTCTATAGAGATCGTATCCACGTATAGTAATGGTCTGCCATATATTACGGAAGACTATATCCATGTGTCATCGGGAACTGTAACTTTTACCCGGGAAAATCGTAAGACTACAGTAACAATCACTGGCATTAAGAACGATGAGGATTTCGTTCTCACGTGTGATTATACGACACCTCAATTCAGCAGTTTTAAGTTTTATTATTATAACAACATTCCTGTTGAACTGAATACCCGCGCTCAGCTTGAGGGTATTGCCGCTACCTATGGTGGTCGGGAGGAAGTTGACGTGTATCACTCCCGCGACTTCAAGAAGAACGTTGCAGCCACGTTGTTCTTGCCCTTCCATATTGATACCTACACCAGTGGAAGTCTCTATCAGTTGACTGACGTGACCTACGATGAGGAAGAAGGTGAATGGGTTGCCACAATGAGTGATGTCTCTGACGGAAACTTGGTTGATGTTGAGGATACAGAGGCAGGCTATCCCTACCTGTTCATGCCTGCTGAGGATGGTAAGGTGTTCTTCTATGGTACTATCGGGAATCCTGTTTTCTCAAGCTTAGCTGTAGATGATTATAACAAGGATTCAGGTATAGGCTTGCCTTATGAAGTAGTATCGAGCAATGACGAGATGTGGAGTATGGCTGGTACATATGACCGTGTTAACTTTGCTGATATTGAAGACGAGACCATGGCTTTCTATGGCTTTGTTTCCGCTTTCAATACTGACGAGTCAACTGGCGAAGGCACTGAAATCGACTTCACTAACGAAACAGTGGAGGCAGGTCAGTTCGTACGTGCCGCTGGAGCTGCTTATTTCCCCATCTTCCGCGCTTATCTGGCACTTAACAACCTCCCAAGCGCTCGCGGTGAAGCCCGTCAGCCTATCTCTGCTCCCGACCGCGTTATCGTACGCCTTGTCAACAAGAACGGTAGCGTGACGAAACTCAACGCTGTGAAGACTGTTGTCAATGACAACGTCTGGTTCGACCTGCAGGGTCGCCGCTATAGCAGCAAGCCCGCCAAGGCTGGTGTTTACATGAACAATGGCAAGAAACTGATTGTTAAATAAGATAACGGAAAGGAGAACAAAACTATGAAGAAGTTTTATACAAAGGCAACGATGGACGTTGTCACAATGGAGACTGAGAAGCACCTGCTTGCCGCAAGCGAAGAAGAATGGGAAGGCGAATTTGGCTACATTCGTCTCGATACAAACCCCAGCAGATTTGCATAAGAAGAGGCTATCAAATACAGACCATGAGGTGCGGGCTATCTACCCGCACCTTTTTGCGTTGCTCCGCTTCTCGATAGGTGTTGATAAGCAGTTCGACAGTCGGCTGACGGCGGAACAGTGGCAGCAGCTCTATGAGGAGGCGAAACGGCAGGCCATGCGCGGCGTATTGTACGACGGCGTGCGCAGGCTTGATGCCTCAGCGGCACCGCCGCTGCCCATCGCCATGAAGTGGGCACGTAACCGGGAGACACTGAACGGCCTGAACGAGCTGTTCAACAGTGAGGCGGCACGTCTGACAGAGCTCTTCGAGAGTCGCGGACACCACACCGCCATTCTCAAGGGACAGGCCAACGCCCGTCTCTATCCCGACCCTCAGAGCCGTCAGCCCGGCGACATCGACATCTGGGTGGATGGCGGTCGCCAGTCTGTGGAGGAGATGCTCGACGGTCTGGGTATGATGGAAGGCGCTGATACCGATCAAGCGCATCACATTCACTTGGCCGGCAGCGCCGCTAAGGTGCCCGTTGAGGTACATAATCGTCCGTCGCACGGCAACTTCAATCGCCGTACAAATGCCCGTCTGCAGGCATGGTTAACGGCCCAGCTTGAACAAGGCACCGAGATGTGTCCCGAGGGTTTCCGCACTCCTTCTCTGCCCTTCGCTATGATGATGCAGCTTTCTCATATCAGCGTACATCTATTGCTTGAAGGACTAGGTATGCGTCAGGTCACCGACTACTATATGCTGTTGCGGTCAGCGTCAATTGAGGAACGTCAGTTGGTAGCCGATAACTTGAAGCGGATGGGACTTCACCATGTCGGTGGAGCGTTGATGTGGGTATTGGGCGAAACGCTACATCTAGAGCCTAAACAGATGCTCACGCGTCCTAATCACCGACGTGGCAAGTGGATGCTCGACCGTATCATCGATGGTGGCAACTTCGGACTTCAGGTCGTTCCGTCATTGCACGATAAGCATCGTACTTCGTGGCAGTCGTTTGTTGAACAACGCCGTCATCATTGGCAGCTGATGATGTTCAACCCTTCGGAGAGCGTTAGCTTTCTTCGCTTCGATTGGGACTTGCTAGTCGATCTGGTTTCGTCTATTCCTGAGCGTATCCGTCGCCGTTCATTGCGTCTCCACGGTCACTATTATAAGTGGGTTAAGGAGAGAGAAGCAAGAATGGTCAGGGAAGCACTTGATGAAGAGAACAAAATGATAGTAAAGAAACGAAATAGAAAGGAGAATCCGTAAGATGAGACTGAAAGAAGGATTTGTTGTTTATGACCTCTGCGGCAAGAAGATAGTGCTGGCACAAGGACTGGCGAACATCGACTTCAACCGCGTGCTGAGTCTCAGCGACTCGGCCGCATGGCTTTGGGAGGAGGCACGTCGCCAGGGCGACTTCACCGTGGAGTCGCTTGCCAAGGCACTGTGCGACGAATACGAAATCACGCCAGCCGATGCTCAGGCTGACGTTACGGAGTTGGTGGCACAGTGGCAGCAGGAGGGGGTCTGCGAGTAGGCTGTTTGCCTGTTTGCTGAAACTTGCCTGTTGGCCACTCGGCTTATAGGATTATTTCCCGTACTTTTCTATCAAGTCATCGGCCTGGGCATCGCCCAGCTCCTTGGCTTTCTGCAGGTTCTTGACACCCTCGGTCTTCTGGCCTTTCAGGCACTGTGACAGTCCGAGGAACAAGTAACCGTCGCTATGATCCGGTGCTATGTCGATGCACTGGCGTGCAGTCTCGATGGCTTCGTCGTAGAGTCCGACGCGTACCTGTAGTGAAGCCTTCTCGGAGTAGTAGAGGTCGTTGCGTGGACTCATGGTAATGGCGCGGTCGATGTCGTTCAGAGCCTGTTGGTATTGACGTCCGCTGAGACTGGCCTGAAAGCGCAGATAATAGAACTGGTCGGTCACTGATGCCGCCATCAGTTGCTCGTACTCATTCAGGTCGCTGACGGCCTGGCGGTAACGCCCGTAGTCTTTCAGGGTGTTGGCGCGCATCAGCAGATAGGGCGCAGCTTCTTTCAAGTATGGTTTCTGGAACATAGCGACGCACGAGTCGAGTAATGCCAGCACGGCGGTACTGTCGCCTAACTGCTGCTGACAGCGCGACGCTTCGAAGAAGAGGTCGGCCGAGCGGAGGTCGCCGTTGAAGAGGGTCGTATAGACATCATAAGACTCCTGGTATTTCTTCTGTGCAAAGAGAATGACAGCCTGCTGATGACGGTACACGTCAAGCGGGTTCAGCCGTTCTGCTTCACGGGCCTCATCGAGCGCCTTGTCAAGCGACCAGCCTTCGTAAGCAACATCCGGCAGGTAGATTTCTTTCTGGTAAATCAGTTTGGAATAGGTGTAGTGTGTCTCGTCTTTCTTCTGCGACACTTTGATGGCCTGCTCCATGTTGCGCGAGGATTCGTCGAATTGCTGGGCACCTGCAAGTAGCTGGGCGCGATAGACGTAGCCGTCGGGCTCGGCGGGATACTGGGTGATGAAATCTTCAATGAGTCCGGCAAACCGTGTGGAGTCATTACTGCCGGAGGCCAGGAAGAGCATAAGCTGGGCCTGTTCAAGGGTCTCGGGCAGAGCTTTCTTGATAGCCGTACTGAGCAGCACGGCGTCATTGAGACTTAACCCGCTGATGCGCAGTGAGTCGGCAAAGCGGGCACTGACGGCGTATGTCAGCGTGTCGGTGATGCTGGCGGGCTGTTGCATGAGCCCCACCACTTCGCCGTCGCCATTCAGCAGCGGACAGCCTACAGCATCGTCGCCCATGGCCAGTGCAACGGTGTAGTAACCGTAGTCGCCTGCGAAGGTCTCGGTCTTGCGTACTGTCCCCTCAGGACACTGCTTCGTCTCGCGGTAGGGCAGCAGCCACACTTGCGAACCCTCGTCAGCCTTGCCGGTAGCAATGGTCAGCGGTGTCGTCTTCTTCGTGGCAACACGGAACTTGGCAACGTCGTAGGTGTCGTTGGCGCCAAGAATCTTCTCCACAGGCCACTCCTTTCCCTGGGCATCGATGACGACGGCACTTGATGCGCCGCGGAACGGACTGAAGCTGCTGACGGCAACGCCGTCGGCAGTGGTGAAGAACCCGTTGCTGCTCGACAAGAGCGTTCCCTGTCCGTCAAAGGTCTTCAGGGTGAATACCGACTTCGTGGCTTTCTTCACCCACGACTGCGCCCCTGCTGGGCTAAAGGAAAATGTACAAATAATGAATGATAAAGCAATGGCTTTTCTCATTGTGCTGTATCTTGTCTTGTTATTTCTCATTTCTCTTTACGTTAATCAATTCTCATTTCATGCGCAGCAGTTCCTTGGCATTTTGGATGGCGGCATCGCTGATGTCGCTGCCACTGAGCATCTGGGCTATCTCGCCGATGCGCTCGTCGGCAGTCAGCTCACGCATGTAGCTGACGGTACCTTCAGCCGTTTCCTCTTTATATACCTTATAATGATGTGTGCCAAGGGCTGCAATCTGCGGCAGGTGGGTGATGCTCAGCACCTGACGGCCGTGACCGCCCATCTCCTGCATGATACGGGCCATGCACTCGGCCATCTTGCCGCTGACGCCCGTGTCTATCTCGTCGAAGATGATGGTTGGCAGTTTGACGGCGCCACTGATCATCGCCTTCAGCGAAAGCATGACGCGAGCTATCTCACCGCCGGACGCCACCTGGGCGACAGGTTGGAGTGGGGTGGAGGTGTTGGCCGAGAAGAGGAACGCGACCTGGTCCTGACCGTTGGAACGGAGCTCTGTCGGCTCAATGTTGACGGTGAAGCGCACATGGGGCATCCCCAGTGGAATGAGTCGCTGGCGCAGCTCCTCTTCTATCTGGTGTGCCGCTTTCTGTCGGACTTTGGTCAGTGCGCCGGCCAGTTTCTGGCAGTCGGCTTTCAGCTTCTGGCATCTGGCTTGGAGCTCGCTGACGGCCTCGTCGCTGTTCTCAATGGCCGCCAGTTTCTGTCCCAGTTCGTCGCGCAGGGCTATCAGGGCTTCGACGCTCCCGGCGTGGTATTTCTTCTGGAGTTCGTAGAGACGGTCCAGCCGTTCGTTGACACTGTCCAGCTCGGCGGGGTCGAAGTCGATGTCTTCCATGCGTGCACTCACTTCCTGGGCAATGTCCTTCAACTCAATATAGCTTGACTCCATACGTCCTGCCAGCTCGCCGGCAGAAGGGAAGACACGCTCCACGCCGTGGAGGGCTGACGTAGCACTCTTCAGTGCGGCTACGATGCCGTGGCTGTCGCCAGACAAGGCGACATCGGCCTCATAGAGGGCAGTCTTGATGTCCTCAGCGTGGCTCATGGTGTCGCTGCGTTGCTCCAGCTCTTCCTGTTCGCCGCTGACGAAGCGGGCCTGTGTCAGTTCGTCGAACTGGAACTGCAGGAAGTCCGTCTGCTGTCGGCTCTGTTCCAAGTCGGTCTGTAGCTGCTGTAGCTGTTGACAGGCATGGTGGTAGTCCTCGAATGCCTGACGGTAAGCGGCTTGCTGTGCAGCGTCGTCGGCAATGATGTCGACGAGACTCAGCTGAAAGTCCTGCTTCTGTAGCAGAAGGTTCTGGTGCTGCGAGTGGACGTCGACAAGACGCTCGCCCAGTTCGCGGAGCATGGTCAGGGCGACGGGCGTGTCGTTGATGAAAGCACGGCTCTTTCCGGCAGCCGTCAGCTCACGGCGCACGATGGTGTCATCGGCATCATACTCGATGTCGTTCTCTGTGAAAAAGGGCTTGAGGTCGTAGCGCGACAGGTCGAAGTGAGCTTCTACCACACACTTCTCCGCACCCTTCATGACTGTCTTGGAGTCGGCGCGCTGCCCTAACAGCAGTCCGATGGCACCGAGCACGATACTCTTGCCTGCGCCCGTCTCGCCGGTTATCACCGAGAAGCCTTCGTACAGGTCGATGTCGAGTTTGTCAATCAGCGTGAAGTTCTTAATGAATAAGTGTCTCAGCATGGCTGTTTTCTCTTTTTGCCTGCAAAGTTAGTAAGAAACGCCGACACCGGCAAACGATTAACCTTTTTTTTAGTCTTTAATAGGGACGTGCGCCGTGCATTTCCTTTGGAAACATTTGGCTGTTTGAGAATAATAGTGTATCTTTGCCATGCTTTTCGTAACTATACAGAAAAACCTAAAACGATGAAACTGAAGTTCTCCATACAGTATGGCACACAGTGGGGCGAGAGCCTCCATGTGATAGTGACTTATAGAAGCGCCGACAGACCGGGGCAGAACACCGCTCCGGAACGGACTGCCAACCTGCTGATGCAGACGGAAGACGGACAGGCGTGGACGGTAGAGACGGCGGTGGTGACGTCGCGTCAGTATCCGGTGACGGAGCTGGTGTACCATTACCAGGTGGAAGATGCCGACGGGCGTGTCTTGCGCCGCGAGTGGACGTTGGTGCCCCGCTGCTATGCCTTCGATGCCTCGAAGAGTTATGTCTTTGCCGACCAGTGGCGCGACAGCCCGTTGAATGTCCACCTCTATAGTCATGCTTACTTGACGACACAGCATTTCGAGCGTGGCACGACAGCCCAGGCGTTGCGGGTGCCGCTATATCGCAAGACCGTGCTTTTCCGCGTCTCGGCACCACAACTGCGCCAGGGACAGGCGCTGGCCCTTGTCGGCAGTCATCCGGCGCTGGGCAACTGGAGCGAAGCGCGTTATCTGCGCATGGAGTATATGGGAGAGGCCGACTGGATGCTTTCGGTCAACGTGGATGCCTTCCTGATGCCGCTGGAATATAAATATGTGGTGGTCGATGACGAGACGCACTCGCTCGTAGCGTGGGAGGAAGGCGACAACCGTGTGGTGGACATGACGCTGGCCGACGGACAGGTGCTCGTCTGCCATGGTGGCGGGCTGCGACTGCGCGAAGTCATCTGGCGTGCTGCCGGTGTCGTGGTGCCCGTCTTCTCGCTGCGCAGTGAACACAGCTTTGGCGTGGGCGACTTCGGCGATCTCCGTCGCTTTGTCGACTGGGCCGTGGCTACGGGCATGAAGGTCATTCAGCTGTTGCCAGTCAATGATACGACAACCGACGGCCATTGGCACGACTCCTATCCTTATAATATTACCAGCTGCTTCGCGCTCCATCCCCATTATCTGGACTTGGGGCAGCTGGGCGAACTGCGCGACAAGAAACGCATGACGGCCTATCGTCGTCGGCAGCGGGAGCTTAACAGCCTGTCGCAGAGCGACTATGAGGCAGTTGACCGCGTGAAGAACGACTACGTCAGCGAACTGTTTGAAGAACAGGGCGCAGCAGTCTTGGCCAGCGCCGACTTCAAGGCTTGGTTCAAGGTCAACAGCGAGTGGCTGGAGCCATACGCGACGTGGCGCTGCGGAGAGAAAGGGAACTCTGAGCTCATCTACTACGTCCAATACAACCTTCACCTCCAGCTGAAGAGCGCTGCCGACTATGCACACTTGAAAGGTGTGGCGCTGAAGGGCGACCTGCCAATAGGTGTTAACCGTTACAGCGTGGAGACGGCTACACATCCTGAGTTGTTCAATATGGACTGTCAGGCTGGCGCTCCGCCCGACATTTTCTCGTCGAAAGGACAGAACTGGGGCTTTCCCACCTATCATTGGGAGCATGACAAGCGAAGCGGTAGTGACGAGGATGTTCTGGAGACGTGGTTCCGACGTCGCTTCAAGTGGATGGAGCAATATTTCGATGCTGTTCGCATTGACCATGTCCTCGGCTTCTTCCGCATTTGGGAGATTCCTGCCGACGCTGTCTATGGCCTGCTGGGGCATTTCTCGCCGGCGCTGCCGCTGACGGTGGGCGAGATAGAGTACTTCGGGCTAACGTTCCGCAAGGAGCTGCTGACTCGTCCTTTCATCAACGACCGCGTGCTGGAACGTCTCTTCGGTATGCATGCCCAGTATGTCCGTGACACATTCCTTGAGAGCCGTTCATACGGGCTTTATGTCGTTAAGAGTGAGTATGATACGCAACGAAAGGTGCAGCAATACTTTGAGGGGCGTGGCGACGAGAACAGCCTCTGGATTAAGGAGGGAATGTACCAGCTGCTGAGCAATGTGCTCTTTGTGGAAGACCCCCGACAGCCGGAGATGTACCACCCGCGGATACAGGCCTACCGCGAGACCGTCTATGAAGCTCTGAGTACTGAGGAGAAGGATGCGTATATGCGGCTGTACAATAATTATTTCTATCAGCGTCATTCCATGTACTGGGGTGGCGTAGCCGTGCGCCGCCTTTCCGGTTTGCTCGACGGATGCCGTATGCTGGTCTGTGCCGAAGACCTCGGTATGCTGCCTGACTGTGTGGCGCCCGTGCTCGATGCATTGCGCATACTGACACTCGAGATACAGACCATGCCGAAGCAGAATGGTCTGGAGTTTGCCCATCTTGACGGTAATCCGTACCGTTCGGTAGCCACGTTCTCCACCCACGACATGTCGCCGCTGCGGCTGTGGTGGGAAGAGAGCCCGGAGCGCACACAGCGTTTCTACGTCACGATGCTGCAGAAGGAGGGCAGGGCTCCCGAGCACCTGCCTGCGCATATTGCCGAGGAGATTATTGCCCGGCATCTCTATTGTCCGTCGATGCTCTGCCTGCTGTCGTTGCAGGATTGGCTGGCTATGGACGGCGAACTGCGCTCCAAGCAGCCACGCCAGGAGCGTATCAACGTTCCCAGCGACCCTTATAACCGCTGGCAGTGGCGCATGCATCTGACCATTGAGCAACTGTTGGCAGCCGAGCGCTTCAACGGCAAGCTGAAAATGATGATTCAGCGCAGTAAGCGCTAATCCAGACTTGTCTGCCTGACTTCTGTCGTTCTCAAACGTTTGCATAACTTTTTCGGGGTAAAGTGATACAACGTTGGAGGATTATGTCTACCTTTGCAGCGTCGAAAGTGACAAACAGGCTACAAACAAGATATAGAATAAACAAACTACTTAAAACTATCTGCTATGAGCAAGAAATTTGTTATTGGAGACCGCCTGAAGGATGAATGGATCTCCGTGCTTGACACTGAGAAGAAGAAACTGGAGTTTACCAACCATCTGGCCAGCGCCAAGGAGTTCAACAATGAGGCCTTGGCCGTGTCGCAGCTGAAAGAGCTTCAGACGACAGGCTACTTCACCGATCTGCAAATCTACATTCTGGATAACAACAAGGCTTACAAGCCTGACGAGCGCGACGCTTTCCAGTCGTGATGAAAAGGTAAAAAGAGAAAGGCTCTGCGAGTTTCGGAATACCCCCCATGAGTTTCTGAAAATACTCCATGAGTTTTGAAAAAATCTCCATGAGTTTTTGGAAAAACTCGCTGAGATTTAAAAATCGAGTAGGAGAAATGAGTTTCCTGAAGAGGACTCAGACTTTTCTCCTACTCGATTTGTTTTATTTCAGCTTAGAAGTTTACGCCGAAGTTTGCGAAGAAGGTGTTAGAGTGAATAGACTTCTTGTCATCTTTAGCAATGTTTGTCACGCCGATTTGATAGCCCATTTCAAAGTATAACTTGTTATACTCGGCAGCGCAACCCAGCTTGAAGCCCATGTTCAGGCGGTTCAAACCACCGGTAGCCGCTTTCTTCTCGTCGAAGGTGCCGACTGTTTCAATGTCATTCGTCGGCTTGCCGTCGGTTCCCAGCTTATACTGCTTGGTTTTACCCCAACAAGCGCGTGAGAAATAAGGACCGACAAATGGCAGAATTGCAATATCTTCAGTAGCCTTAATGCCATACTTGATGAGCAGGGGAACCTCGAGGTTAGAGTAACCGATATTCTTGGCGCCACGCTCTGTGTAATACAAACCGCTCTCTAAAAAAACAGGCGTTGTCTCCGACAGACGCAGACCAATGACACCAGCCAGCGTCATACCAACCTTAACACCGCTCTCAAGCTGAGGAGACTCAGTATCGCCGCTTAGGTTGGCTGTCGTCATACCAAGACGCACACCATAATAAATGTTAGACTCGTCAAGTTCAAAACCGCCGCTGCTGTACTGTGCAAACGAAGGCGCAGCGAGCAACATTGCTACAATAGCAGAAAAGATTTTCTTCATAATAGTAATTGTTTTAATGAATAATGTATCGTTTTCAAGGTGCAAAGTTAATATAACAATGGCAAAAATCCAAATATTTTTAGTACTTTTGCACCCAAACTATGGCAATCATTGAGGTTTCTTCCTTGCAACAGCAGGGCTTGGAGGTGTTCAGCACCCTGACGGAGGCACAGTTGCGCATGCAGTTGGAGCCAGAACGAGGACTCTTCATCGCAGAGAGTCCGAAGGTTATACGTGTCGCCTTAGACGCAGGCTGGCAACCAACAGCCTTGCTCTGCGAACGACGTCACATCAGCGGCGATGCTGCCGACATCGTGGCGCGACTGAGCGACGAAGTGCCTGTCTATACTGGTTCGCGCGAACTGCTGGCACAACTGACGGGCTACACGCTGACGCGTGGCGTTCTTTGTGCCATGCGCCGCCGCCCGGCTCCCAGCGTCCAAAGCATTGTCGAGGATGCGCGTCGCGTTGTCGTCATCGACGCAGTGACCGACACCACCAATATTGGTGCCATCTTCCGTTCAGCAGCAGCTTTAGGCATCGATGCCGTCTTGTTGACACGCGATACCTGTGACCCGCTGAACCGTCGTGCCGTGCGTGTGTCAATGGGGTCTGTATTCCTTGTGCCGTGGACGTGGCTCGACGCTCCAGTCTCGTCGCTTCGCGACTATGGCTTCAAAACCGCTGCAATGGCGCTGACCGACGACTCTGTAGCCCTCGACGACCCGCAGCTGATGCAAGAACCGCGACTGGCCATTATCATGGGAACAGAAGGCGATGGCCTGCCGAAGCAAACCATCGCCGATTCTGACTATACCGTGAGAATACCCATGGCTCACGGTGTCGACTCCCTGAATGTGGCTGCCGCAGCAGCCGTTGCCTTTTGGCAACTCAGGGCTTGAATGACCTTAGAAGGGCAGGTCGTCTGCACTTCCCTCAGCAGCAGGCTCCTGAGCTGGCGGGAACGGTGCTGCGGCGGGAGCTGCTGCAGGTGCTGCGCCTGGGGCTGGCGGGAACGGCATGGCTCCAGCAGGAGCGCCGGCAGGAGCACCCATGGGAGCACCGGCTACGGGAGGCACCTGTCCACGAATAATATTGTACGCGCGAATATCGTTGAACCAACGTCCGTTAAACTCGTGGGCGTCGATATCGAATTGTACGGTAACGTCTTCATTCATCTGAATGTTGAATTGCTTGATGCGGTCTTCGCCGAAGATGCGGAATAGACACTTGCGCGGGTACTGGCCGGGAACTTCAATGACATAGTCCTGCGACATCCAGGGGTTGCCTGTGCGTGCAGAGACACCACTCTGTGCTGGTAATACAGCGATAATTCTTCCTGTTAAATCCATAATCTTAAGTATATTAACTGTTGTTTTTACTAAAATGCGACGGCGAAATTACTAAAAATAGTTTGAAAAGGCGAATTTTTCAGCATAATTTTTTCTAATCACATAGTTTTTTCTTATCTTTGTACTCCAAAATGCAAAGAACTAAAAACAGAATATTATGAGATTTACCGTTTCAAGCACAGCATTGAGCAATAAGCTCGTCGCTCTCTCAAGAGTTATCAACAGCAAAAACGCCCTGCCCATTCTCGGCGATTTCGTATTCGACATCAGCGGACAGACCCTTCTTCTGACGGCCTCTGACAGCGAGAATACGATGCAGACCTCAGTAGAACTGGCTGAGTCGGACGGAGACGGTCGCTTTGCTATGGGAAACCACGACCTGTTGGAAGCCGTCAAGGGATTTTCTGAACAGCCCATTACGTTTGACGTCGACCTGCAACAGAATCTGGCCAAAATCAGTTATCAGAACGGCCTCTTCTCCCTGCCTATCGAAAATGCCGACGAGTATCCCGTGGCTCAGCAGGTGTCAGACAGTGCAAACACCATCGTCATCAGCAACCAGCTCCTCAACGATAACATCAACCGCTCGCTTTTTGCCACGGCTCAGGATGAACTGCGTCCTGTCATGAACGGTATCTATTTCGACCTTACCCCTGACTGTCTCGCCGTTGTTGCAAGCGATGGTCACAAACTGGTGCGTAACAAGGTGTTTACCATCAAGAGCGACACGCCTGCTGCCTTCATCCTGCCGAAGAAGCCTGCCACGCTGCTGAAGAACCTGCTTGGCAAGGATGGCGGTGACGTGACGATTCGTTTCGATGAGCGTAATGCTGAGATCAACTATGGCGACGGTACCATCCAGTGCCGCCTCATTGAGGGTCGCTATCCTAACTATAACAGCGTCATTCCGCAGAGCAACCCCAACGAATTGCGCGTTGACCGTAACGGCCTGCTGGCCGCACTGCGTCGTGTGCAGCCCTTTGCCAACGACTCGTCCAACCTCATCCGCTTCCATGTTGAAGGTTCAACCCTGCAGCTCGACGCTGAGGACTATGACTTCTCGAAGACTGCCACAGAGCGCATGACCTGCGAGTACAACGGGCAGCCCATGAGCATCGGATTCAAAGGCTCTTCGTTCATCGAGATTCTGAGCAACTTCGCATGCTCTGAAGTCATCATCCAGTTGGCTGACCCCAGCCGTGCAGGTCTTGTACTGCCCTCTGAGCAGCCCGAGAACCAGGATGTCCTCATGCTGATGATGCCCATGTTGATTAACGATTAGTGGTAAGTCGTAAGAAGTAAGCTATTACAAGATGAAACTGAACTTACAGAAACCTCTGGTCGTTTTTGACTTGGAGACAACGGGACTCGATCTTGTAAAGGACCGCGTCATTCAGATATCATATATTAAGGTGTATCCTGATGGTCGTGAAGAGCGTGGCAACGAGATTGTCAATCCTGAGCGCCTGATACCTGCCGAGGTGGAGCAACTGACAGGTATTACCAATGCCGACGTCAAGAACAAACCTACCTTCAAACAACTCGCTGCATCGCTTGCTGAGAAGTTTTCAGGTTGCGACTTTGCCGGATTCAACTCCAACCACTTTGATATTCCACTGCTGGCTGAGGAGTTCCTTCGTGCCGGCATAGACTTCGATTTTCAGAAGAGCCGTCTCATAGATGCTCAGACCATCTTCCACAAGATGGAGCGCCGCAACCTTGCTGCTGCCTACAAGTTCTATTGCGGGCGTAATATGGAGGACGACTTTGAGGCTCATCGTGCTGACCAGGATACAGAAGCCACATACCGCGTGCTGATGGGTGAGCTCGACAAGTATGCCCCTGGTGCCAATGAAGAGCCTGAAAAGGTTCTGGAGAACGACATGGACAAGTTGGCGGAGTTTTCGAAGATGAACGACAACGTTGACTTTGCTGGTCGCATTGTTTGGGCCGACATCAATGGAGTGCGTACCGAAGTGTTCAACTTTGGTAAGCATAAAGGAAAGCCTGTTGCCGACGTGCTCCGCTTCGATCCCGGATACTATAGTTGGATCCTTGGTGGTGAGTTTACTTACAACACCAAGCAGGTGCTTACGCGTATCCGACTCCGTGAAGCAAACTTAAATAGATGAGAAACAGGATATTAGTAATCGTCGTTACATTTTTGCTTGCGGCTCCTGACATTCAAGCTCAGGAGCTGCAGGCAAAAATCAGTATTAACCATCAGAAGGTTCAGGGGACAGACGCTTCCGTGTTCGAGAATCTTCAGCAGACTCTCGAGCAGTTCATGAATGAGCGCCAGTGGACAGCCCTCCAGTTCCAGGAGAACGAGCGTATCGCCTGTAACTTCAACATAACGGTCAATAAGTATGTTCAGGCAGAGAACAAGTTCCAGTGTTCTGCCATCATCCAGGCTAATCGGCCCGTGTACAATGCCGCTTATACCACGACGCTCTACAACAATACTGACAAGCAGTTTGACTTCGAGTTTGCTCAGTTCGATCAGCTCAATTTCAATGAAGAGGTCATAGACAACCAGCTTGTGGCTCTCTTCGCTTATTATGCTTATCTTATCATAGGGCTTGATCTTGACAGCTTCTCGCCGCTTGGCGGAACTGACGTCCTTCAGCGCTGTATGAATCTCGTCAATAATGCCCAGGATCTCAGCTTCCCCGGTTGGAAATCATTTGAAGACTCCAAGAACCGCTTTGCCATTATCAATGATTACCTTGACGAAGCCATGAAGCCCTTCCGTCAGTTGCAATACGACTATTATCGAAAGGGACTGGACGAGATGGCACAGAACGCTGAGCGCGGCCGTACAAACATTACCACCACGCTTGAACAGCATCTCAAGCAAGCTCATTCTGACAAGCCGCTTAGCCTTCTACCCCAGATATGGACTGACTATAAGAAGGAGGAGTTGGCTAATATTTACAAGGGAAAAGGCACCCAGAAGGAGAAAGAGTCGGTGTACGACCTGCTGATGGGCATTAATGCCGCGCAGAGCAATTCTTGGGATAAGATTAAGCAATAATGCGTCGTGCCGCTTAGTACTCGATAAGCGTAGTTGTTAGTTTCCCGTCAAACGATATCCGGTTTTCTGCTTTGTAACAAGTGGCTCCGTCAGGTATGCAGATGGTAGCCACGAAACGGAATCCTTTGTCATCGACACCTGCGAACTCCATATTACTCAACACCGACTGTGTGAGGAACTGTTCGGGAACCTTCTGGGCATAATCCTGTTTGCGGAAATCGCGTGAGAAAAACTTGTTGGCTCCCTTGAACAGGCTGACGTGCATGATGTTGTCGTAGTAGACATTGTCCACCTCGACGCCATCATCGTTGTAGGCTGTGGTGTGAACCTTGTATTTCGTAGGATTGATGGCAATGTACCAGTGGTAGCGCTCATTGTTGAAGACAACGACGGAATCCTGCTTGACCACTTCGGTGTAGGTCATGATGCGTTGGTGCTCGCCACGTACGAACTCATCGGGTAGGGGCTCATTGCTCTTCACGAGATGAACTTCGTCGCCGCCCTGATTCATAAACCAGAAGTTGTGCTCTGTCTGTTTCTCAATGTGATAGCGGGCATTGGTCGACAGAAGTATCAGCTCGTCATCTACGATGGCGAAGTACGTGGGCTGACTCGTGGAATCTGGGTAATAGATGCTGTCGCCTTTAGACCAGAATGACACCTCCTCGGTCTCCTCGTCCAACCAGACTCCCTGAAGCATCGCCTTTGCCTCGCGGTCTTCATCCTCATGTTGCTGTTGACTGCCCGACTGGCTTTTCGAGCCGCAAGCTCCAAGGAGTATCGCGCTACTACATAGCAGAATCAGAGTATAGAGCCTATTCATCGTCCAATGCAGTGATATTCAAAACCATTCTCCTCCAACTCCTCGACATCAAAGATGTTGCGGCCGTCGATGACCAGCGGTTGGCGCATGGCTTTCTTGATAACGCCCCAGGTTGGCAGGCGGAATTCCTTCCACTCCGTCAGCAGCAGCAACGCGTCGGCATCGAGCACGGCATCGTACATGTCGCGGCAGTAGCTGACAGCATCGCCGACGCGGCGGCGACACTCTTCCATAGCTATGGGGTCGTATGCACGAATGGTACAGCCTGCATCCAGGAGTTTCTGGATCATGACCAGAGCTGTCGACTCGCGCATGTCGTCGGTCTCGGGCTTGAACGACAGGCCCCACATGGCAATTGTCTTGCCACGGAGGGCGTCAGCAGAGCCGAAAGCCTTGACCAGCTTCTCGAAGAGCACCGACTTCTGACGTTCGTTGACGCGCTCGACAGCCTTCAGCACCTCCATAGAGTAGCCAGCCTGGTCGGCAGTCTTGATCAGCGCCTTCACGTCTTTGGGGAAACATGAGCCGCCGTAGCCACAGCCTGCATACAGGAACTTGCGGCCAATGCGGGTGTCGCTGCCGATACCCGCGCGTACCATATTAATATCGGCCCCTACGCGTTCGCAGAGATTAGCAATGTCATTCATAAACGAGATACGCGTGGCCAGCATGGAGTTGGCGGCATACTTCGTCATCTCCGCCGATGGAATATCCATGAAGATGACGCGGAAGTTATTGATGAGGAACGGCTTGTAGAGTTTTGTCAGTACTTTCTTGGCGTGCTCGCTCTCAACGCCTACGACCACACGGTCAGGCGACATGAAGTCCTTGATGGCATTGCCTTCCTTCAGGAACTCCGGATTCGAGGCAACGTCGAAGTCTATCGAGACTCCGCGTCTCTCCAACTCTTCCTCAATGGCATGGCGCACCTTGCGGGCGGTGCCTACAGGAACCGTCGACTTCGTGACCACCACAACATAATGATTCAAGTTCTGGCCAATGGTTCGGGCCACCTGTAATACGTATTTAAGGTCGGCAGAGCCGTCCTCGTCGGGCGGCGTACCGACTGCAGAAAAGACAATTTGTACATCGTCGAGTACAGAAGCCAGATCGGTTGTAAACTTCAGGCGTCCGGCGGCTACATTCTTCTTCACCAGCTCGTCGAGACCTGGTTCGTAGATGGGCACCTCCCCGCGCTGCAGGCGTTCAATCTTCTGGGCATCCACATCGACACACGTCACGTTGGCACCTGTATCGGCAAAACATGTTCCTGACACAAGTCCCACGTAACCAGTTCCTACTATTGCAATATTCATATTAATAATGTGCTTTTCTGATTAATCAAAGAGCTCAGCGTCTTTCAGCAAAGGCTGTCGTAAGTCTTTCTCGCTGGTAAGTACTTCCATTCCGTCTGTAGGCCAATTGATGGCCAGGTCCGGGTCGTTCCATCGTACGCCGGCATCTGCCTCAGGGGCGTAGGGATTGTCGACCTTGTAGGTGAAAATAGCTTCGTCGCTCAAGACCAGGAATCCGTGGGCAAAGCCTCTGGGGATGAAGAACTGGCGCTTGTTCTCTTCGCTCAGTTCCACCATGACATGTTGGCCGAAAGTGGGCGATGAACGGCGGAGGTCTACAGCCACGTCAACGACGCAGCCCTTGATGACACGCACCAATTTGGCCTGTGATGCCTCTCCGCGCTGATAGTGCAGTCCTCGCAGCACGCCTCGGCTCGACTTCGACTCATTGTCTTGAACAAAATTCACTGGGCCTACGTGTTCCTCGAACTCAGCCTGTTTCCATGCTTCGAAGAAATAGCCGCGTGCGTCGTTAAAGACGCGTGGCTCAATAATATATACGCCTTTGATGGCTGTCTCCTTGTAATCCATTGGCTCTTAATTTGGGTGCAAAGGTAGCATATTTTTTTCAGACTGACGCATTTTTAAGTTTCTTTTATTTGCAAGTATCGCAAAAAAGCCGTACCTTTGCAGACGTGATTGAACTGAACAGACATATAGAAATACTGCTTTTGAGCAGCGATTGCGTCATAGTCCCCGATCTGGGAGGCTTTGTGACGCACCATGTCGATGCCCGCTACGACGCTGACGACCAGATGTTTGTGCCGCCATTGCGTACGCTTGGGTTCAATCCACAGCTGACGCTGAACGATCCCCTGCTGGCACAGTCTTACGTCGAAGCCTACGACATTACTTATCCGGAGGCTGTCCGGCGTATTGAGTCTGAGGTGGCCGAGCTGAAACAGCAGCTCAACACCGACGGCTACTACGAGATGAACGGCATTGGCGTACTGAGCCTGAACGAGGATGGACGTATCGTCTTTGAGCCTTGTGAGGCAGGCTTGCTGACGCCCGAACTCTATGGTCTCGGAGCTTTTGAAATGCTTCCGCTTAATTCTTCCGGCGTTGTCAACACGGTTGCTACTGCAATGCAGCCGTCGGCTGAGTCTGACGAGGCTGCTGTGGAAGTGGAGGATACCGTGGAGCGTAAGGAGGGCGCCATTGTCATCAAGATGTCGTGGATACGAAATGTGACAGCTGTTGCAGCAGCAATACTTTTGTTCCTGATACTGACACCGCCTGTAGCCAACAGCTTGCAGCCGAGCACGCCACAGGTTTCCATGAGCCAGGTGGAATTGCTGCCTATGTCGAAGAAGGTGGAGCCCAAAACTCTCGACACTTCTATGGTCAAAGTCAATACAGACTCTGTCAAGGCCGACAAGGATACCATAAAAACTGCTACGGACTCAGCCTTGGACGGTACTGATACCTTAAAGACTTCTGCCGCCAAGGTGACGGCTTCTGCCGCCAAGGTTGAGGCTACGAAGGACAAAGCTCAGTTGCTCTCTGCTGAATCTCATGCGGAGTCGGCTTATTGCCTTGTCCTGGCCAGCCAGGTTGCTCAGAAGGGTGCCGAACACCTGGTCAGTCAGATGAAGAAGCAAGGCTACGACGACACTCGAATCCATGTGCATAACAACGTGCGCCGTGTGGTCTATGGCCATTACGCCAGTCAAGGCGCAGCCTATCAGGCTCTGAACAAACTGCGTAATGCCGCTTCTGGTTTCGACGAGGCATGGGTCTATAAGGTTAATTGATTTTATTGATAAGGCATGAAGCGAGTACGTTGTCCAAAGTGCGACCAATACATTACTTTCGACGAGAAACAGTATAGCGACGGGCAGTCGTTGGTGTTCCAATGTCCTGATTGTGGCAAGACGTTCAGCATCCGCATCGGAGTCTCAAAACTCAAGGCTACCCAGAAGGACGAGAATGCTGCGCTCAGCACCGACAACGGTCAGCAGACTGCCGACGAGGCCTATGGCAGCATTGTCGTCATTGAAAATGTGTTCCACTACAAGCAGGTTATTCCCCTGCAGATGGGAGACAATGTCATCGGGCGCTATCAGAAAGGTAATCCCGTGAATACGCCTTTCGAGACGGTCGATCCCAGTGTCGACCTGAACCACTGCACGCTCAACGTCAGCCGCGACAAGCGCGGACGGTTACGTTACACCCTCAGCGACAACAACAGCAATACGGGCACTTTCGTTGACAATGTTGAGGTGAAGCAGCGCGAACGTCGCATCATTGAAGACGGTACACTCTTCACCATTGGCGCCACAAGCATTATTCTTCGCAGCGCCGACTCCAAAGAGGAGTAAGTTCCACCTTATTTAATATATACGAGGCCCGAAAATCATCGTGCCGATACGCACCATCGTCGAGCGACAGCCTACGGCGATGTTGTAGTCGTCGCTCATGCCCCATGAACGCTCGCAGAACCAGGGAGCATCGGCAAAGAACTGCTGTTTCACCTCGTCGAAGAAGCCGGCTGCCGTCATGAACTCCTGGCGTATCTGTTCACAGTCGTCGGTCAGCGACGCCATCATCATCAGGCCACAGATGCGCACGTGCTTCAGCTCTCGCCACTCTCCGTCGGCTAGTAGCTGACGGCAGTCGTCGAGCCTGAGTCCGTATTTGGTGCTCTCCTCGGCAATGTGTAGCTCCAGCAGCACGTCAATAACGCGACCGCACTTCGTAGCCTGCTTGTCAATCTCCTTCAGCAGCTTCAGCGAGTCGACCGCCTCTATCATCGTCACGTAAGGGGCGATATACTTCACCTTGTTGGTCTGTAGGTGTCCTATGAAGTGCCACTCGATGTCCTTCGGCAGCGACTCGTGTTTCAGTCGCAGTTCCTGCTCGTGGCTCTCACCGAAGACGCGCTGGCCTTCCTCGTATGCCGCTTCTATGAACTCATTGGGGTGGTATTTGCTAATGGCCACAAGACGTACACCCTGTGGCAGCTGGCCCAACACCTGTCGCAAGTTACCTTTGACGTCGTACATTACTGATCGAATTCTGGTTTCTCGTCTTCTGTATTGTCCTTGCCGTATTCATAGACATCCATCAACTGGGTCTCGGCCACCGATGCTATCACGTAGTCAATCATGGTACCACTCATCACCTCTTCGATGTTCTTTACGGCGCCGTTCAGCGTGCCGGCGTTGACAAGATAGTTGATGTTGGCACGCTTCTCTTTCTCCGTTTTCTCGTCGATGGTGATGAACTGCAGCTTTGTCTTGTACCATCGGTCGGCCAGGTCCTGGTCGGCAAAGAAAATCTCCTTGTAGGGAGCAATCTTAATATCCTTGATGGTGAACTCGCCGCTGATGTAGGCCGACAGTTCTTCCATGATGCGTTGCTCTGCCTCTGTAAACGACAGGGCATCAATGACATAACTCTCGTTCACCTTTTTCTGCAGGCCATCCTCCATGGTCTTCTCATACTGGATTTTGCACTCAAACCATTGTGCTGTTCTACTTCTCATATTCTATTATTACGTTAGCTTTTTCCTTTCGGACTGTTATTCTTCTGTTGTCTTTTCCTTATTGACTCCTTCTTTCTCCTTTTGAACTCCCAATTGCTCGAGCTTAGCTTTCTTCTCATTGGATATTTTCTCAATGATTTCGCTTGCAATGCGCTGGCTCTTGGTGTCGTTCAGTCCTGCCTCGCTGCCCATCTCTATCTGCTTCTTGGTCAGTTCCTCCATCACCGACGAGCTCTCAGAGAGGAATCGCTTTTCCGAGCTGTTCATGTGCTCGTTATCATAGATTTTCGACAGGATGCGCTCGGCCTCCTTGGCGTAGCGCTTGCGGAAAATCTGTTCGGCCTTGGCCTCGTAGACTTTCATTTGTTGTTCGTCAACATGAGTGACGGAGCTGTCGACCTTGACAGCATCGAGCTCCATGCTCGGGTCGTATTCATTTGTAAACATCACGTCGTCGAAATTCTCTTTCGGCGCAGACTCTACGAACTCCACCTCTTCAGCCTCAGGCGTCAGCTCCATATAGATGCCTATGCAGACAACGGCCAAGAGGACTGCTGCCACACCTGTGATGAGGGAGGACCGCAGCGCGTGGTTGCTCTTCATGGCCTTCTGCATGGCTTCCGGCGACTTGTAGCGCTTCTGGGGGTCTTGCTGTGTCGCCTTCTTCATAATGGGACGATACTCAAAGGGAATGCTTGAGTCGTGGTACAGATACTCCATGAACTTTCCGAGCGAGTAGACTTCGCTCCGCTCGTTGGCCACTCCTTCCTCCAGCACCTCGGGGGCTACGTAGTCCTTGTATTGTCCGTAGAGCGCCTCCTGGTCGTTGAGCAGCAGATAGGACGAGCCGTGGAAGAGCAGCAGGGGTGTCGTGTCACCTTTGCGCACCAGGATGTTGGCCGGTGCAAAGCACAGGTGGTAGATGCCTTGACGGTTAAGGTTGCCGACCGACTCGAAGAGCACTTCCATGGTCTGCTCCACAAAACGCTTTCCGGCGACGATGGCAGGCTTGTCTTCTATCATGCGCTCGAAGGTGTTGAAGCTTCCCTTCTCCACGGTGACGCTGTTCATGCCCGAACTGTCGGTAGTCACTGCGAAGTGCAGCTGGTGACGGTCTGAGACTGTTCCGAGCTGCTCGCTCTCGGCCTTCAATGCCTCACAGAAGCGCATGCTGTCGTTGAGTTCGTACCTTAGGTCAATGACATTTGAATAAGAGTCGCCGCTCATTTTCTTGTAAAGAGCGCCGAATGGCATGGAGTCCTTTTTCATCGTTGCACCATTCCTCGATGCGAGTAATTCTTCGTAGTTCATGGGCCTATAGCTTGATTTTGGCAGGCAAAAGTACGCATTTATTCTGAGAAACGCAAATTTTTTGCCCCTAAAGACGAATAATTCTCAATTCTTAATTCTTAATTCTCTTTTTTTTCGTAACTTTGCGCCTTGAAATCGACAAACCATAAGAAAAGATGCCTGAAATATCAGTTCGCGGACTCGAGATGCCAGAGTCACCGATAAGAAAGCTTGCCCCGTTGGCTGTAGCAGCCAAGAAGCGTGGCACAAAGGTCTATCACTTGAACATCGGTCAGCCCGACCTGCCGACACCCCAGGTGGGTCTTGACGCGCTGAAGCGTATAGACCGCGACATTCTGGAGTACTCTCCGTCGCAGGGATACCAGAGCTATCGTGAGAAACTGGTCAGCTATTACGCGAAGTATAATATCAATGTGTCGGCCGACGATATCATTATTACCTCGGGCGGTTCCGAGGCTGTGCTCTTCGCTTTCCTCAGTTGTCTGAATCCTGGCGATGAGATTATCGTGCCCGAGCCGGCTTACGCCAACTATATGGCTTTTGCCATTTCGGCCGGTGCCAAAATCCGCACTATAGCCACCACCATCGAGGAAGGCTTCTCGCTGCCGAAGGTGGAGAAGTTCGAGGAACTGATCAACGAGCGCACACGTGCCATAATGATTTGTAACCCGAACAACCCCACGGGCTATCTCTACACCCGTCGTGAGATGAACCAGATACGCGACTTGGTGAAGAAGTACGACCTCTATCTTTTCTCCGACGAAGTCTACCGCGAGTACATCTATACGGGTTCTCCTTATATTTCTGCTTGTCACTTGGAAGGCATTGAGCAGAACGTCATACTCATCGACTCCGTGTCGAAGCGCTATTCTGAGTGCGGCATCCGCATCGGTGCGCTCATCACGAAGAACGAGCAGGTACGCAAGGCCGTCATGAAGTTCTGTCAGGCTCGTCTCTCGCCACCCCTTATCGGACAGATTGTGGCCGAGGCATCGCTTGATGCTCCCGAAGAGTATTACCGCGACGTCTACGACGAGTACGTGGAGCGCCGTAAGTGCCTCATCGACGGTCTGAATCGCATCCCCGGCGTCTACTCGCCCATTCCCATGGGTGCTTTCTACACGGTGGCTAAACTGCCTGTCGACGATGCCGAGAAGTTCTGCCGCTGGTGCTTGGCTGAATTCAACTACGAGGGTGAGACCGTGATGATGGCTCCTGCCGCAGGCTTCTATACGACGCCTGGTGCCGGCATCAACCAGGTTCGCATAGCCTACGTTCTGAAGAAGGAGGACCTGGAGCGTGCCCTCGTGGTTCTGCGCAAAGCCCTTGAGGCCTATCCCGGACGTTCGCTGGAGGATTGAGTCCCTTTAGTCCAATAAGCTCTATCTGATGAATCTCCCACTATTCATAGCCCGACGCATACACAGCGACAAGGGCGACCGCCGCAAGGTGAGCCGTCCGGCCATTCATATTGCTACCATCGGAGTGGCCATAGGCTTGGCGGTGATGATCATTACGGTAAGTGTGGTTCTGGGATTCAAGCACACCATCCGCGACAAGGTGGTTGGCTTCGGCAGTCATATCCAGGTGCTCAACCTGATGTCGATAAACAACAGCGAGACTTACCCCATCTCCATCAACGATAGCATGATGAACGTGCTGAGCCACATCGAGGGCGTCCGTCATGTGCAGCGTTTTGCCATGACGCAGGGCATCCTCAAGACCGACGAGGACTTTCTGGGTGTTGTGTTCAAGGGCGTGGGCCCCGAGTTCGACTCTACGTTCATCAGCCAGAACCTTATCGAGGGCGAAGTGCCGGCGTTCAGCGACACCAAGGCTCAGCAGAAGATACTCGTGTCACGCATGATGGCCGACAAGCTGAAGCTGAAGACTGGCGACAGGGTCTATGCCTACTTCATTGGTGGCGACGACGTGCGCGTCCGCCGCTTCACCATCAGTGGCATCTATCAGACCAACATGACGCGCTTCGACGAGCAGATATGTTTCACCGACCTCTATACGGCAGCTAAGCTCAACGGCTGGTTCCCACATCAGTACTCGGGCGCCGAGTTGCTGGTCGACGACTTCGACCGTATAGAAGCTACGGAGCAGCATGTCGTTGAACAGGTGAACCGCAGTCACGACGAGTATAACAACACCTACTCTTCGCAGAACATCCACGACGCCTATCCGCAGGTGTTCTCCTGGCTCGAGCTTCTCGACATCAATGTGTGGATCATTCTTGGGCTGATGGTCTGCCTGGCCGGCATCACGATGACCAGCGGCCTGCTCATCATCATCCTTGAGCGCACGTCGATGATTGGCGTACTGAAGGCACTTGGCGCACGCAACGACACCGTGCGCCACACGTTCCTCTGGTTTGCTGCCTTCATCATTGGCCGTGGTCTCATCATCGGCGACATTCTCGGCATTGGTCTTGTGCTGATGCAGCAGCTGACGGGCTTCGTGTCGCTCGACCCGCAGACCTACTACGTCAGCGAGGCTCCTGTCGAGTTGAACATTCCCATTGTCATCGTGCTCAACGTGGCTACTCTTTTTATCAGTATTTCTGTCCTAATTATCCCAAGTTTCTTCATTTCGCACATTCATCCGGCAAAATCTATGCGTTACGAGTAAAAAACTGCACAAAAAATTTGTGGATGTGCAGAAAACGATGTATCTTTGCACAAAATTTAAAAAACTGTGCAATGGATCAAGCTGAAAGCTTAAACCAATATATCGAGCGCGCCATCATCGAAAACTGGAATTCCGATGCCTTGACAGACTATCAAGGCGTCACTCTACAGTATCACGACGTGGCCCGCAAGATAGAAAAACTTCACATACTGTTCGAAAACTGCGACATGAAGCCAGGCGACAAAGTGGCCATCTGCGGCCGCAACTCTGCCCATTGGGCCGTCGCCTTCCTGGCCACGCTCACCTATGGCGCCGTCGCAGTACCTATCCTCCACGAGTTCAACGCCGAGCAGATTCACAACATCGTCAACCACTCCGAGGCCAAGCTGCTCTTCGTCGGCGACTATATCGTCAAGACCATCACGGCCGATGAGATGCCCCATTTGGAGGGCATTGTCAACCTGCCCGACTTCTCGCTCCACACCTCTCGCTCTGAGAAGCTGACCTACGCGCGCGAACATCTTAATTTAATGTTCGGCAGTAAGTATCCCAAGGCCTTCCGTGCCGAGCACGTAGACTATCATCACGACGAGCCCGACGAGCTGGCGCTCATCAACTACACCAGCGGCACGACGGGATTCTCGAAGGGAGCCATGCTGCCTTACCGCGCCTTGTGGGGCAATCTTGACTTCTGCATGAAGCGGTTGCCGCTGAAGTCCAGCGACACCATGCTGAGCATCTTGCCCATGGCCCACATGTACGGCATGGCTGTCGAGTTCATCTATGGCTTCTGCCGTGGCTGCCATCTGTTCTTCCTGACGCGTCTGCCGTCGCCTGCCATCATTGCCGATGCCTTTGGCACGGTGCGTCCCGCCGTCGTCGTGGCCGTTCCCCTCATTGTCGAGAAGATTATCCGCAAGCGTGTCTTCCCGAAGATTCAGACCAACGGCATGCGCCTGCTGCTGCAGATGCCTGTCGTGTCGAAGAAGGTGAAGGAGAAAATCTGCGAACAAGTCTACCAGGCCTTCGGTGGCCGGGCCTACGAGGTCATTGTCGGTGGCGCCCCGCTGAGCCGCGAGGTCGAGCAGTTCCTTGTGTCCATAGGCTTCCCCATCACCGTGGGCTACGGCACCACCGAGTGTGCCCCGCTCATCAGCTACAGCGACTATAAGGACTTTGTGCCCGGTTCCTGCGGAACGGCTGTCGACCACATGGAGGTGCGCATCGACAGCACCCTTCCCGGAGAGCCCGGCGAGATACTGGCCCGAGGCACCAACGTCATGCTGGGCTACTATAAGAATCCTGAGGCAACGGCGCAGGCCATCGATGCCGAAGGGTGGTACCACACTGGCGACCTGGGTACCATCGACGACAGCGGCCATGTCTTTATTCGTGGCCGTATCAAGAACATGCTCCTGGGTGCCAACGGACAGAACATCTATCCCGAGGAGATTGAAGACCTGCTCAACTCCATGCCGATGGTCAGCGAGAGCCTGGTCGTGCAGCGCGACAACCGGCTCGTGGCGCTCATCTATCCCGACAGCGACGAAGTGGTCAACTTCACCCCCGACGAGCTGCAGGACATCATGGAGCAGAACCGTCAGCAGCTGAACCAGCAGTTGCCCGTCTACAGCCGCCTCGCAGCCATCGAGGTGCAGGAGAAGGAGTTTGCCAAGACCCCCAAGAAGAGTATTAAACGCTATCTGTATAATTAAGAAGTTAACGGAGTTAGCCGAGTTAACGGAGTTAAATTAGTTAAAGAAGTTTACGAAGTTAGGAGATTGACTATGAAAGAGATACCGAGTTTCAACGAACTGATTGAGAAGTCCATTCTCAGCAACTGGAATCTGGACGCCCTGACCGACTTCAAGGGCCAGACACTGCAGTACCATGACGTGGCTCGTAAGATAGAGAAGCTGCACATCCTGTTTGAGAACAGCGGCGTCACCAAGGGCGACAAGATAGCCCTCTGTGGACGTAACTCCAGCCAGTGGGCCGTCGCCTTCCTGGCCACGCTCACCTACGGCGCCGTCGCAGTACCTATCCTCCACGAGTTTAACGCCGAGCAGATTCACAACATCGTGAACCACTCCGAGGCCAAGCTGCTCTTTGTCGGCGACCATGTGGCCACCATCATCGACCCGCAGCAGATGCCTGGTCTCGAGGGAATCATCAACAATCCCGACTACTCGCTCATGGTCAGCCGCACCGACAAGCTCACCTACGCCCGCGAACACCTGAACGAGCTCTACGGCAAGAAGTACCCCAAGTACTTCCGCAAGGAGCACGTCAACTACTATAAGGAGCAGAACCCCGACGAGCTGGCACTCATCAACTACACCAGCGGCACCACCGGCTTCTCCAAGGGCGTCATGCTGCCTTACCGCGCCCTGTGGTCGAACTACGACTTCGCCTGCGACGTGCTTGGTAAGACCATCAAGGCCGGCGATCCCATCATTTCGATGCTGCCCATGGCCCACATGTATGGCATGGCCTTCGAGTTCATCTTCGAGTTCCTCCACGGCTGCCACGTCTACTACCTCAACCGCGTGCCCTCGCCAGCCATCATCGCTCAGGCCCTGGCCGACATCAAGCCCGTCATCGTCATTGCCGTGCCACTTATCATCGAGAAGATTATCCGCAAGAAGGTGTTCCCCAAGATACAGAACAACCGCATGCGCCTGCTACTGCAGATGCCCGTCATCTCGAAGAAGGTGCGTCAGATGATTTGCCAGGAGGTGCTCAAGGCCTTCGGCGGACGCATGTACGAGGTCATCATCGGCGGAGCTGCCCTGAACCAGGAGGTAGAGCAGTTCCTCAAACGCATCGACTTCCCCTATACCGTCGGCTACGGAGCCACCGAGTGCGCCCCCATCATCTGCTACCGCGACTGGCACACCTTCGCTCCGGGCAGCTGCGGACGTGCCGCCCTCCACATGCAGGTTGAGATTGATTCGCCTAACCCCCGCACCATCCCCGGCGAAATCCTTGCCAAGGGCGCCAACGTCATGTTGGGCTACTACAAGAACGCAGAAGCCACAGCCGAGACCATCGACCGCGAGGGATGGTACCACACCGGCGACCTCGGCACCATGGATGCCGACGGCAACGTCTACATCAACGGCCGAAGCAAGAACATGCTCCTTGGCCCCAACGGACAGAACATCTACCCCGAGGAGATTGAGGATAAGCTCAACTCCATGGCGATGGTCATGGAGAGCATCGTCGTCCAGCGCGACAACAAGCTCGTAGCCCTCGTACATCCCGACATGGAGGAGGCCAAGAGACTGAAGTTCACCGCCGACGACCTGAAGAACATCATGGACCAGAACCTCAACGGACTGAACCAGATGATTCCTGCCTACGAGAAAATCTCCGAAATCATCATCCACGAGCAGGAGTTCGAGAAGACCCCCAAGAAGTCCATCAAGCGCTATCTATATCAGTAGCCCACCCATTAAGCACAATAAAAAAAACGTCCAAAGGATTCACTCCCTTGGGCGTTTTCTTGTGAGTAACCCCACCATATCCCTCGAAACACCCCTCCGCTGAGTGAAGGGGGCGGGGGCTCAACCGTTGGTGGGCTTACCCGTTGGAGGGCTCCTAACCCTGATTCATGAGAGCCTTGTCGGCGTCAATCTTCGTCTGCGCGTCCTTCGTCCAGCCCAGCGTGGCAGCCTTGTTCAGCTCGGCCTTCGAGTAGGCGCCGGTGGCCTGTGCCAGGAGCTTCATCGACTTCACGGCGTTGCCCGTCTCCACGGTCTGGCCGTTCACCTTCACCGACTTCGAACCGATGGCAGCACGCATCACGGCGTAGCGCGAGCAGGGGTTCGACTGCACCGAGGCCTTGAAGATGGCCAGGTTAGCAATCTTGACCGTGTTGCCGTTGAGCGTCAGCTCGCGGATGCACGACACCATGTCCGTCAGGATGCCCTTGATCGTACCCTTCGAGAAGGGGGTGTTGTGCTCGGCCATGTGGTCGGCCAGCTTGTCGATGTCGAACTCTTCCTTGTAGTCGACTCGGCAGTACGCCTTTCCGTAGTTCTGGGAGTTGGCGTCGTTGTTCTTGTAAACGTTCAGTTGTACCATACTTTGTGTGTGTTTTTCGTAGTATTAGAAACTCTGCGACTGATTCCACCGGCCAGCCGCCTACCGCTTTCTCAGAGCTCTTTTTGATGTTACAAAGATACAAAAAAATCCCGAAACCACCAAACATTTCCTCAACTTTTTTCGTGTTATTTTTGAAAGAAATTATCAGAAATTAACCAGAAATTCCAAGGCGGCGAGATTCGGGCGAAAGTCATGGAGTTTCTGGAAAATCTCATGGAGATAGAAAAAAATCTCATGGAGATTTGGACTGAAGTCGGGGCACTGAAGATGAATGTGGACGAAGGACCGAAAGGAAAACAGAAAGTAGGAAGAGCGGAAAGTGGACATGAAGCGTTTCTGACGGCGGAAGAGTGACATTTATAGTATAAGTTTTTTTAATTATTTTATTATTACCTTATTAATATACCTTTCTAAAAGGTATTAATGTCTACTTTCTGCTTTAGTGACTTTACTACTTTTTCTTCGTTTTATTTGGAAGTATCGGAATAATTGCCTATATTTGCAGCGGAATATATGCCAATATAGCTATGAGTACACAGGCAATGACAGAGAAGATCTCGGAGTACTTCAAGACGCAACCCGTTCTGAAGGCTTGGCTCTTTGGCTCCTTTGCACGTGGTGAGGAGACTCCAGAGAGCGATGTGGATATACTTGTGGAGTTCGACAAGGATGCTCGTGTCAGCCTGATGAAGCATGCTGGAATGATTGTCGACTTAGAGAAAAAATTAAGTCGCCCCATCGATTTAGTGGTAAATGGGACACTTCTCCCCTTCGCACGTAAAAGCGCTGACCGAGATAAAATATTGATTTATGAGAGAGCCAGTTAGAGACAGAGGGCGCCTGGAGCACATGCTTGATGCCATTGACCGAGTATTGAGCTATATGGATGGTAAGTCGTTAGATGACCTCTCCAAGGACAAGATAGAATTTTACGGTATCGTCAAGTGCATAGAGATTGTTGGTGAGGCTGCATACAAATTGTCTTCTGATTTTAAGCAGACAAATCCTACTACGCCTTGGGCTGTTATTGAAAAGATGCGTCATGTTTTAGTGCATGATTATTACATGATAGATGAAAACGAAGTGAAATATGTGATAGAGGACGATCTCCGTCCGCTTCGTAGTCAGATTGAGAATTATCTTACTGGAACCGACTGGAAACAGTGGGAGAAGAAACAATAAGAATGTTGAATCCTTTAAAACCGAAGATGCCTATGGGCTGAGAGAAATATAAATAAACATATACGTTGAAGCGTCCGCTTTGATTCTTGTTCCTTTCCGAAATCGCCAAAATCGAAAGAACAACCAAGAACATAGTAGATGATTCACGCCCGAGGGCGTGGGCATTGCTCGTTTAAGGTTGTTAGGTGTTTGGCGATACCTGGAAGGAACGTAAGCGAAGTAATTGCTCACGTTTCCTTTTTGTGTCTTTATGTTTAACGATAAATAATTCAAGTTTCGCAAGTTCCTAACTTGCCAGTTTAAATTGATAAAGTT
>CAMVPA010000011.1 GCA_947169245.1 uncultured Prevotellaceae bacterium | reverse complement strand
CGTGACGACGGAAGTAATCAATAGGATAGTGATGGTTATCAGTAGTCGTTTCATGATTGCCCCAATAGCATTTTTGTTAAATCCCTCTCTCTGCCCAGTCGCCTCTGTCAAGGTTACGGTAGCCGATGGCTTCAGCGATATGTTGTGATTGTACACGCTCAGAATTGTCCAAGTCGGCTATTGTCCTTGCGACTTTCAAGATGCGGCTGTAGGCGCGGGCGGAGAGTTTCAGACGCTCCATGGCCATGCGTAGCATATCCATAGATGCAGCATCGGGTTCGGCAAATTCGTGGAGCATACGTTCCGTCATTTGAGCGTTGCAGTGGACCTTCCCCAGCCCTCCCTGCTTAGGGAGGGAGCTAAAGCGCTCCGTCTGAATGTTGCGGGCTTTTATCACTCTTTCGCGGATGACAGCAGAGGACTCGCCGGGCTGCATCTCAGACAATTGTTTGAATGGCACAGCCTGTATCTCGCAATGAATATCGATACGGTCAAGCAGCGGCCCACTGATTCTGTTCATGTAACGCTGAATCTGACCTGGTGTACAGGCACAGTGGTGGGTGGGGTCGCCGTAATAGCCGCAGGGACAGGGGTTCATTGAGGCAACAAACATGAAGGAGCTGGGATACTGGACGCTGTACTTGGCACGGCTGATGGTGATGATGCGGTCTTCCAGCGGCTGGCGCAGCACTTCGAGTACGCTGCGCGAGAACTCCGGCAGCTCGTCAAGGAAGAGCACACCGTTGTGGGCCAGTGATATCTCGCCCGGCTGCGGATTGTTACCGCCACCGACGAGAGCCACCTGCGTCACTGTGTGATGGGGGCTGCGGAAGGGGCGCTGCGAAATGAGGCTCGTACCCTTCTTCAGCTTACCGGCCACGGAGTGTATCTGTGTCGTCTCCAGACTCTCGCTCAGCGACAGCGGCGGCAGGATGCTTGGCAAGCGCTTGGCCATCATCGACTTTCCCGAGCCTGGCGGGCCTATCATTATCAGGTTGTGCCCACCTGCCGCAGCCACCTCCAAAGCCCGCTTCACACTCTCCTGTCCCCGCACGTCGGCGAAGTCCAATTCAAAGACCGTCTGCTGCTCGTAGAACTCCTTACGGGTGTCCATCTGCATGGGCTGGTAGGTCAGCGTGTCGCCATTGAAGAAGCTGATGACATCGGTGATGGACTCCATGCCATAGACCAGGAGGTTGTTGACGACGGCAGCCTCGCGCACATTCTGCTGGGGCACGATGAGTCCCTCGAACTTCTCGGCACGGGCGCGAATGGCGATGGGCAGGGCGCCGCGAACAGGCTGCAGACGGCCGTCGAGCCCTAGTTCGCCCACCAGCATGAAGCGACCCAACCGGCTGCTGTCCACCTTGTTCATGGCAGCGAGAATGCCGATGGCCAGTGGCAGGTCATAGCCCGAGCCCTCCTTCTTGACGTCGGCAGGAGCCATATTGACGGTGATGTCAGCCATGGGGAACTTGAACCCCGTGTTGCGCATGGCCGACTTGATACGGTCGACACTCTCACGCACAGTGGTATCGGCGAGACCCGTCAGATGAAACTGCGTGCCCCGCGCCATACTCACTTCGACAGTCACCGTCTGGGCCTCTAAGCCCATGACTGCGGCACTGATGGTCTTAACCAACATTTACTTAGCGGATTTATCCAGGGTTTTCTTGATTCTGTCCTTCAATAGCGTCTGTCCAAGGTTCACGGCCACGATCTTGCCTGAGCGGTCGACCAACAGGTTAAAAGGTATGTCGGCAATGCCGAGCTGAGCAAGGGCCGGGGTCTCGAGCATGCGTCCGTCGCAGACGACGCTCCAGTCAATGGAGTCGCGGTCCATCTGCCTGCGGCAGTCGCGCTGACTGGCATCGACACAGATGCTCACCACGCCCAGCCGCGAGCCGTACTCCTTCTTCAATCGGCGCAGCTGACGCATCATGTTGCCGGAGTCGTAGTTCCATGTCGACCACACATTGACGACATTGGCCTCGCCACGAAGTGAGGCATTGCCCACACGCTGTCCGCGCACGTCGACGGCAGAGAAGGTGGGGAGGTGCTGTCCCTCGGCCAGACGCTTAACACCTTGCAACTGCTTCCTCAGCTGCTGCAGTTCTGTATTGTCAGGCTGCTTCTTCAGCATCGTCACGCAGAGGTCGGTGGCCTTCTTGTAGTCAGGGTCGAAATTAGCCAGGAAGTACTTCTTCAGCAGATAGAGACTGGCATCCGTCGTCGGATTCTTGCGGATGAACGCCTCAGCCTCCTTCAGTGCCTGGGGCGGTGTCATCTCGGCCACCTTCAGACGGAACTCCGTCATCAGGTTGTTTTCCTTGGTGCCGGCCACCTTCACCTCCTTCAGGTGTGAGGCGTCGCCCTGCACGTCGACAGTGGCGCCCGACTCTGCGAAGAGTGGAATCTCGGAATAGTTAGGGAAGATGAGCGAGAAGGCCGACTGGTCGTCGACAGCCGCCTCGTAGGAGAAGCGTCCCTCCCTCACCTGAATGGTGTCCAGCCGCCCGCGTCCGTCCAGACTGTATAGATAGAACTCACCCTGGTTGAAGTTCCTAAAACGTCCCTCCAAGCGGAAATATCCGCTGGGAGCGCCGCAGGAGACTACGACCAGGGTGAGCAGTAAAAATCCGTAGAGATTCTTCATCGTTTACTTGGCCACTTTCGCCAGTTCCAGGTCCGTAGCAGCATACTTGGCATACGACGGATCCTTGGCGACGGCGGCGCGCAGCGACTCGGCGGCATCGGCAATGTTACCCATGCGAGCCGAGAGGATGGCCTTCAGGTAGTCGGTGGTGGCGTCGGGGTACTTGATGTACTTCAGCGTCACGGCAGCCGATGCGTAGTTCTTGTTCATAATCTGTGCCAGGGCAGCACTGTTCGAGTAGACGTTCTCGAAGTCCTGCTCAGCCTGTACGTAGTTGCCCTGAGCCAGGTGCAGGTTGCCCAGCACCTCAGCCAGTCCGTTGGCGCCGGTTGCCTTGGCAATGTAGTCCTGAGCGGTATCCAGATTGCCGTTTGCCAGGGCAATCATGCCGAGGTTAGCATAAGCCTCGGGCAGGTTGGCGCTCACCTTCTGGGCCTTCTCAATCCACTGCTGTGCCTTCAGCATGTTACCCTCAGCAAAGGCCATGGTTGCCAGGTTGTTGAAGGCGCGTGCATCCGAAGGATAGACCTCGGTAGTCGTGGTGTAAATCTTCTCCTTCTGGGCAGCGTTCTCGGTCAGTGTGGCAGCGTAGAGCAGCTCCTCGACGGTCAGCTTGCCAGGATCCTGGCGATACTGCTCCTGGATCTGCGAATCGCTACGACCTACTGTCTCGTAGTTGATGATCATACGCGAACGACGCAGCTGAGGCAGGATTCCGTCAGCCAGCTCGCGGAAGGCGCTGCTGATGTTCTTGATCTGCTGCTCGCGCTCCTGGGGATCCTTATACATGGAGAGCACGCGCAGGATGACGTCCTTGTCCTGGATGTCGCTGGCCTTCACCAGTTCCTGGAAACCATCCCAGTCCTCAGCCGTGTACTTGGCATCGACGGCGGCATCGCCCAGCTTGGCGTTCTTCAGCTGCTGCTGCACGTACTGCTGCGTGTTATACTGACGCTGTGCAGCCAGCTTGTCGTTCAGGTCGAAACCACCATCAGGCGAAGCGTAAGCCGACACCTCGACGTCCTTCAGGTTCAGATTCTCGCGGTCGTTGTTGATCTGCTGCAGCAGGCGTACGAACTCCTGCACGGAGTTGTTCTTCAGCTCGCTCTTGCGGAGGTTTGCCTGCTGGATGAGGAACTTCACGCTGGCTTCCTGCTTCTGGGCGTTGATGCGCTGGAACACGTCGGGAGCGATGGCTGCCTGAGCCGACTTCAGCGTGTTCTTATACAGCTCTGAAGTGGCGACGATGCCCTCGGCCACCTTCACCTCGGGAATGTACATGGGCTTGGCGCCGATGCGGGCAAAGAACTTCAGGTAGAGGTCGGCCTTGTTGCAGTTCAGGTAGGCGAAGTTCGACTTCATCGTGTAGCGACCACCAACGAGGTAGCTGATGACCTGGTCGTTGCCCATCACCTTCTCACCCTGGAAACGGACAGCCGGACCCTGAGCCACCTGACCGTCTGCATAGCGCAGCTCGGGCGTGATGGTCACGACAGCCTTCTTCTTCATATATTTCTCAGGGAACATACCATTGATGGTAGCGGGAACGATACCCTGCTGGGTCTCCAGCGGACTGGGTACGACGTTGAAGTTGTCTGCTGAAAGCGGCTTCAGTTTCGAGCATGAGGTTGCCAGAAGCACCATAGCGGCAGCTGACAACACAATAAGATGTTTCTTCTGCATGTGAATAACTTTTAGGAATTTTTTGGTGCCGCGAGCGGGACTCGAACCCGCACAACCATCACTGGTCAAGGGATTTTAAGTCCCTCGTGTCTACCATTCCACCATCGCGGCAGGTGCATTTCGAACTGCAAAGGTACGGCTATTTCTCGTAACGGCCAAAGCTTTTTGCACTATTTAAGGTTTTAAGCCGTTCGTCACCACGAGCCAAGTCCCGTTGAACTGGCAACTGTAAGGCAGCAGTGCTTCGCCGGCATCGCCACTGATGATGCCGCCGGTGTCGAGCATATACAGGCGTCCGCAGTGCTGACAGCTCACCTGCTGGCGGTTGCCGTCGAAGTCGAGCGTCTCCAGGCTCTCGCAGTTAGGACAGCTGCGGTCGTAGGCCACAGGGCCGTTGAAGTTCGTACAGCCCACGATGAGTCCCACGTCGTTGCTGCGTCCCAGCTGGAATGTGCGGTAGTTCTCGTCGTCGTTGCGGATAATCACATCCTCCGTAGTCGCCCCTTTCTCGTTGCCGGTAACGTAGACGTGGCGCACCGTCGTGTGGCCGTCGCCCTTGGTGGTCATGCTGACATACATCCCCGGACTCTGCACGGCGGCAAAGGCCAGACACGTCATATGGGTGTCGTACTTCAGCATCAGGTGGCAGGGGTAGCGGCGACTATATGGGTAGTCACCCTCACAGGCACAACAAAGCAGTGCCAACAATAGTCCAACAACCTTACCTCTCACCACTTACCTCTTACCTCTCACCTCTTACTACTCACCACTCACCAGCTTCCCCACAGCCTCGTTCACACGCTCAAAGGCAAAGCCGTCGAGCACACCCTGCATCAGCGCCTCGATGCGGTCGTTACAGAGGTTGCCGATGGAGCCCTCGTGGGTGTGGTGAATGTCCTTGTTGGCCACGAACTGCCCTGCCTCAATGTCGAGGCCTACCTTCTTGTAGGCATCGCGGAAAGGCATGCCGTTGGCGGCCAGGCGGTTCACCTCCTCGACCGAGAACATCGGGTCATACATCGGGTTGTCCAGAATGTGGTCGTTCACCTCTATCTTATTGATGATGTACGCAGCCATCTGCAAGCAGTCCTTCAGTTCGCCGAAGGCAGGCAGGAACACCTCCTTGATGATCTGCAGGTCGCGGAAGTAGCCCACGGGCAGGTTGTTCATGATGAGCGTCACCTGCTGGGGCAGTGCCTGCAGCTTGTTACACTTGGCACGTATCAGCTCGAAAACGTCGGGGTTCTTCTTGTGCGGCATGATGCTCGAGCCCGTCGTACACTCCTTCGGCAGCTTCACAAACTGGAAGTTCTGCGAGTTGAACAAACAGGCGTCGAAGGCCATCTTGGCCAGCGTCCCCGCTATGGTGGCAATGGCGAAGCCCACGTTGCGCTCCGTCTTGCCACGCCCCATCTGGGCATAGACCACGTTGTAGTCCATCGTGTCGAAACCCAGCAGGTCGGTGGTCATCTGACGGTTCAGGGGGAACGAGCTGCCGTAGCCTGCCGCCGAGCCCAAGGGGTTGCGGTTGGTCATCTTGTAGGCAGCCTGCAGGAACAGCATGTCGTCGGCCAGCGACTCGGCGTAGGCGCCAAACCACAGTCCGAAGCTCGAGGGCATGGCCACCTGCAGGTGGGTATAGCCCGGCATCAGCACGTCCTTATACTGGTTCGACTTCTTGATGAGCTCGTCGAAGAGCGTCTTCACCTCGTCGGCCACGGCCATCAGCTCGTGGCGTGTGAAGAGCTTCAGGTCCACCAGCACCTGGTCGTTGCGACTGCGCCCCGAGTGAATCTTCTTTCCCATGTCGCCGAGTTTACGCGTCAGCAGCAGCTCCACCTGCGAGTGCACATCCTCCACGTCGTCCTCAATCACGAACTCGCCGCGCTCGCACTGGGCGTAGATCTGCCGCAGTTCGGCGAGCAGCACCGGCAGTTCGTCCTTGCCTATCAGCCCGATACTCTCAAGCATGGTGATGTGGGCCATCGAGCCCAGCACGTCGTACTTAGCCAGATAGAGGTCCATCTCGCGGTCTCTGCCTACGGTGAACCGCTCTATCTCCTTGTTGATGTCAAAGCCCTTTGACCAGAGGAACCCACCCCCTGCCCCTCCCGCACGGGAGGGGAGATTGGTTACAGCCAATTTGTTTTTACTCGTCTGATTCTTTTTCATAATGCAAGTCAAATTAAACACCCCTCTCAGTCCACCTCCCGTTCGGGAGGGGTTAGGGGTTGGTACGGTATCTGCGCCAGTGCATCAGCAATTTTTTCCACGCCGTCCTGCAGCGGGCCGATGACCATCCCCTTGATGAAAGGGTTCAGCTCAGTCTTCACCGTCACCTTCATCTTACTCGTGTCGGCCGTCACCGGCAGCACCTGAATCCACACGTTGAAGGGCACGGGCGACTGCACCGTCTCAAACTTCACACACTTAGGTTCCTCACGCTCGCAGATGCGGAGCTTCAACTCGCCCACCGGTGCCACGTTCAGGCTGACGGTGTCCTCGTCGAACGCAAAGTCCTGCACTTTATCCTCCGGCACGCGGTCGCGCACCTTCTCCAGATTCCTCAGATCACTGAGGTTTCTGTAGACAGCCTCCTGCGGATAGGGTACCTGCTTGATGCTGCTCTCAAACTTCGTTGTTGTATCGAATAGTCCCATTTTTTATATAATTAAAAGTAATAAGGAAGCTCTGCCCCCCCTCCCGCTCGGGAGGGGCCGGGGGTGGGTAGTAAGCCTCTGTCCCCCCCTCCCGCTCGGGAGGGGCCGGGGGTGGGTAGTAAGGAGAGCTCTGTCCCCCCTCCCGCTCGGGAGGGGCCGGGGGTGGGTAGTAAGGAGAGGCCTGTCCCCCCTCCCGCTCGGGAGGGGCCGGGGGTGGGTTTTTATCCCCAGACACTGGGATCCTTGCGCCACTCAGCCAGCACAGCCTTGTCTTCCTCTTTGATATACCCGGTCTTGGCTGCCTCCTCGACGACGGCGTTGTAGTTGCTCAACGTGATGAGCTTCACGCCGGCAGCAGCAAAGGCCTCCTCGGCCACGGGGAAACCGTAGGTGAACGATGCCACCATGCCAATGACCTCCACGCCATACTGGCGCAGGGCCTCGACAGCCTTCAGCGAAGAGCCACCGGTAGAGATGAGATCCTCGACAACCACCACCTTGGCGCCCTTGGGCAGCTGTCCTTCCACCTGGTTACCCATGCCGTGGTCTTTCGGCTTCGGACGCACGTAGGCATACGGCAGTCCAAGCTCCTCAGCCACCAGTGCGCCCTGGGCAATGGCACCCGTGGCGACGCCGGCCACGGCCTCAGCCTCAGGGAACTGCTCCAGAATGGTGTGGCAGAGTTCCAGTTTCACGAACGAGCGGACGCGCGGGAATGACAGCGTCTTGCGGTTGTCCGTATAGATAGGCGACTTCCAGCCCGATGCCCATGTGAACGGGTCGTTGGGCTGCAACTTGATAGCCTCGATGTCCATGAGCATCTTGGCGAATTGGTTCTTTATCTCTTTCATGTCTTCTTGTTTGTGGCTGCAAAGGTACAAATAAGTGAGCGAAAAACCAAATATATTTGAGTTTTTCCAAGCGGAAGTACCTTCGGCGAAGCCAGAGGTACAAAAAAAGCCGGAAGCCACAAAACTTCCAGCTCTTTTTTCCACTTTTCACTTTGCAGTGAGGCGTCAGCCCAGATACAGCGGGCCGAAGCCCATGCAGCTCGTGGTCGTAATGGCCGTCAGTGCGGCCGTCAGAGCAGCGATGAGTATCCTCAGCGCTATCTCAATCATCCTGTTCTTCAGTTTCATGTTCGTTTGTGTTTGTGTTTTTTTCGAGGAGGGAGGCTTTTTACCCGTTGTTAGCCTGGTTCATAGCGGCCTTGTCGGCGTCGATGAGCTCCTGCGCCTTCGTTGTCCAGCCCAGGCGTACGTCCTTGTTCAGCTCGGTGCGGGTGAAGCGTCCCGTCGACTTCGCCAGCAGCTTCACCGACTTCACGGCGTTGCCCGTCTCCACCGTCTGGCCGTCCACCTTGGTCGACTTGTTGCCGACGGCAGCACGGGCGACGGCATAGCGCGACATGGGGTTCGACTCCACGGAGCACATGAAGATGGCCAGATTGTCGATCTTCACCGTGTTGCCGTTGAGGCAGAGCTCGCGGATACAGCTGACAGCGTCAGTCAGGATGCCGTTGATGGTACCCTTCGAGAAGGGCGTGTGATGGTCTGCCATGTGTTCGGCCAGTTTCTCGATGCTGTAGGTCTCCTTCTGGTCCATACGGGCGTAAGCCTTACCATAGTTCTGAGAGTTCGCGTCGTTGTTCTTGTACAAATTGAGTTCCAACATAGTTTGGTTCCTTTCTTTTGTTTAATGGTTAATACTTGTGTTTGTGTTGCTCTCGTTGACGTCATGAGTGCGGTGGCAAGTGAAGTGCAAGGTGAATGCGCAGAGCCGAGCCCGCTCGAGCTATGCTGAGCTGCAGCCTTCACTCGCCATTGCAACTTCTTGTTTGCGGTGGCAAAGGTACGGCGATTTCCTGAATGCCGCAAGCAAATGGGTTGGGGTGGGGGAATCCTAAACAAGCAAGCGCCTGATCATCAAGCGCTTGCAAGTGGTGTTTGTCAAAGGTGCGTTTCGGGGCTAAATGATTTCTTTCTGCTCTTCTTCCTGGGCGGTTACACCCTCAGCAAAGAGTCGGCGTAGTCCCAGCTCGTAGGCACGCAGGGCTTCATGCCCCTTGTTGGTGATACAACAGACGGTATGCGAGAGCCGGCCTAGTCCGGTTTTGCTCACCTCCAGATAGCCAGCCTCCTGTAGTGTCTTGATTTGCACGCTCACGTTGCCACGGGTGCTGTCGGTAATCCGACACAGATACACGAAGTCGGCGCTCTCCAAGCTGTCGAGTGTCACCATGATTTTCAGTCGCAACTCGTTATGCAGCAAGGGATTGATGACGGGAAACTTAAATGGGATCATGAGGATTAATGCATATAGTTTATTTTAATCATGTAATGTCGGAGCAGGTGGCCTGGAACAATGAGGGCAACGGTGGTGATACTGGCGGCAACGAGGAACTGCCATGGCCAGAGCTCGTCTTGAAGAAACAGGCAGGTAAACGTCATGATGCTGCCGATGATACCGCCAACGGTCATGGGGCGGAAGCGTGAGATGACACCTGTCAGGAAGCAGCCCATACCGATGAACAGTCCCTGAATGAAGCAGTAGCAGACGGGATAGATGCCCGTGATGCCCGTGGTGAAACCGAGCAGGGCACTGGCTGCACCGATGAAAAGCCACAGATGCAGGGCTGTGTTCGAGTCGAGCGTACGGTGTCCCATGCGGGCGTACTCTTTCCTGTTGAAATGCGTCATCAGCGGCACACCTACCAGTGGGATGCCTATCCAGAGCCACTCGTACCAATGCTTATGCAGGAACATCAGAGCGCCAAACTCCAGAAGGAACACAAGAACCGTCGGATAGCCCCAGACGAGAAACAAGTTCTCGCCTGTGGGCTCCTTCTGTCCCATCACCTCAGCACGGGTGCGGGTTATGATGTCCAGTTCGTTTGTTTCGTTCATAGGGTTACTTCTTGACGGTCTTGGCGCCATCGACGATGACGATGCCCTTGTAGGCCTTGCCGACGCGCTGGCCGCTGAGGTTGTAGCGCAGGCCGCTCTTCGGGGCGGTCTTGACGTCGGCAATGCTGGAGGCTATCTCCACATCGGCCTTGGCCTTGGCCAGTGCCTCGTCGAGGGTCTGCTTGGCGGCATCGACCTCCTCCTGCGTAGCCTTCGGGTTGTCGGCCACGGCCTGTGCGGCATCGATGGCCTGCTTCAGCGTGGAGGCAATGTCGGCATAGTCGGTCTTGACACCGTCGTAGTAACCGGTAGCTTCGGTGAGGCTCTCGGCGAGGGCGGTCTTGTCGATCACGATCTTGGCCACCTCCTTCACCAGACGGACGGCGCAACCGAGACGGCGCTCAGTGTCAGCATCGGTGGTCAGTTCGGAATCATTGGTGTTGAATCTCAAGACGAAGGCATTCCGTTCAGACTTGTCGCCTGACGGCGTGCTGGTCCAGTAGTTGCCAATGACGTCCATGCCGTTGATGGTGGTCTGCGTCCTGTGATTCTCGTCCTCGTACGACCACAGATGGCCCGTAACGGGCAGGAAGACGGCGCCGGCAGCCTCCATCAGCGACCACTGCTCCAAACTGAGAGATTGAAGCGTTGAAGAATTGAAGTTAGGCAGCTGAGGATTGACCGCAAGGTTCTCAGCCCAGTTGTCGGGTGCGATGATGAGACCCTTCACTTCTACATTCTCTTCGCCCTCAGCGTAGGTGATGGCAGCCAAGGCCTTCAGCTGGGCAGCGTTCTCGCGCTCGTTGAGCAGGTAGTACCACTCTTTCTTCGACAGTGTGCTCCAGCCTGCGCCAAGGTCGGCGATGAGTGCGGGGTTCGTGCCCCAGTCGACGAAGTCGCCCTGGAAGAACGCATTGGCATCCTCGTCGTCATAGTAGTAATAGTTGGAAACACCATATTTATTATTGGTGGTGCTCCAGCTGAGCAAGTCCTTCAGGCTGGCAGGATAGCTGGAACCAGAGCTTTGGCTGTCGACGTTGGCATCGCCGAGCACGTCGTACTGCTGCTTGGCCATCGACCAGGTGCCTTCGTACTCATCGCCGCTGAAACGCAGGTTACCATGGGCGAACTGCACCTTCTTATCGTCGCCGACAGAGAACTCACCCTCAACGGGGTCGGTCTCCTCGCCAATGGTGGTAAAGACGGTGATGGCGCTCGGTGTGCCGGTGTTGCCGTCGTCATAGACGGGCTCTACCATGACCTCGTAGGTGGTGCCGGGCTCCAGGCCGGTGAGTGTGTATTCGGTGCCTGCGATGTTGGGGATGCACGTCCAGTCGTTCACCAGTGCGGGTGGCGTGATGGTCAGATCCTTGACCAACAGCAAGCCGTCGTTGTTGGCGTGGCGGATGAAGAACACGTAGATGTCCTCTTCCTCCTCGCCCGGCACACGCTGGCCACGGGCACGCTGGGGCGAGACGCGGTTGCTGCTGATGGTGAAACCGCTCTTGGGGCCACTGCCACTGGCTGCCTCGGAGGTCAGGGCGCGCAGTTCGTTCAGCTCGACCTGATTGGCCACATACTGGCTCACCAGCTCCCTATAAGCTTCAGATTCGGGATCCAACGAACCTGATTTAAAGGTATTCTGTGCCTCCTGGATTTTCTGCTCCAGCTCCTTCATCCGCTCCAGTTTCTGGTCGTCGGTGGGCAGTGCCTTTAGGGCTGCCAGCTCTTCCTGGTCTTCGGCAATCTTTTTGTCCAATGACTTTATCGCTTCGTCATATTCCTCTTGAGTGCATTGGCCGTCGTCAAGAATCTTCTTGGCTCCTTCCTTGGCTTGTTCTTTTGACAATATTTCATCCTCTAGCTCCTTGATTCTCGCCTGACGGTCGGCATCGTTCAGACACTCGCGGTCGAGCTTCTTCATCTGCTTGAGCGGGGTGCCCTTGGTCAGCTTCCTTGAGCCGTAGAGGAACGGCACGTTCTTCGGCGAGCCCGACTTGGCATTAGCGGCGCTGAAGCTGAACTGACTGCCTGCTCCGCCTACCACATAGAGGGTGTTGCTGAACGGACGACTGCCGTAAGAGACCTTGGCACCACTGCCGTCCCAATCTTCGAAGCCCTGGCCATTGCCACCGCCCATGGTGCTGACGTCACTCGGGTCGACGGGCGTGCCCTTGGCCTGCTTACGATAGTAGAAGTTGTACTTCTTCTCGCTGCCACGGCTGCTCCATGCAAAATCTTCGATGCGGCTGTTGACGGCCTTTGCCTTCACCTGTGTCGGACCGTCATAACGGGAGCCGGTTCTCACCTTGAGGGGGACGCTCCAGCGGCTGTGGCCGCTGTTGCCGTTCTCGCCCTCGCATACGCTGCGCACGCTGACAAAATAATCGGTGAGAGGCTCGAGACCGGTCAGCGTCACCGAGGCGTTGGCGGGGTTGGTCTCCCACGGGTCACTGGTGATACCTGTGCTCTCGAAGCTGACGGCGATTGGCGTGGCTGTCTCAGGGTTGAAGTCGGCTGTGGTGCCGTAGGCCACCTCGCCACTGGGCGTCTCAGAGGCAAACGTGAGGGTGGCCGAGTTAAAGGTAGTGCCGGCCACTGAGACGTTCTGTGGTTTCTGTGCACAGTAAGGTGTGCAGTCCATGACGAAAGTGGTCAGCTCGGCGGTCTCACCGGGAGCCTCGCCACGTGCCATGTTGAAGAACAGGTCGCCCGGCTCGAAGTAGAGGGCAATGGAGAATTGTCCGGTGAGGTTCTCATGGTTGGCATCGAAGATCCAGTTGACCTTGTATTTATGGCCGCAGCAGAGTGTCACCGTGCCGCTATACAACTCGTAGCTTGGCGGGTTCAGGTAAGCCACCTCAATGGGGTTGGCCTCGTCGGTAATATCCACAAACTGCACGGCAAAGCCATACCAGTTGCTGTAGTTGCCATAGAGGGCATAGATAACTTCTGCCTGCTCCTCAACCGGGCAGCAGTTGGTGGTGAACGTCATCGTGTCTGTCCACTCGCTGAGGTTGTCCTCGGCGAAGATGGCCTGTGCCTGTGCCTCGTACTTCGTGGCAGGCGTCAGACCTTCGATAATGACAGAGTCTTTCAGGTCGCTCTGCGTCGTCCAGCTCAGTTCCTGTTCACCCTCCTTGGCCACCTTGCGGTAGCGCAGGTTCCACTTCTCGGCACCGCTACGCAGCACGCACTGCAGCCGTGCGCTGACGTCACCCACCTCGACAGCCTCAAACTTTGCGGGCTTAGGCCAGGTCTCGAAGCACAGCTTGATACGGTTCTTCTTGTAGTAGACGGAGCCTTCCTTATCGATGGGCTGGGTGGGGTCTAAGTTGACAGGATTGCCAAACAGCGAATAGTAGTACAGTGCCTGGTTGGACGCCCCGTCGTAGTTACCGACGAGGTAGTTGGAACCAGTACTCTGACCCGTATTGTCGTCGACGGTGAGAATGAGGTTCTGAGCACCGTCGTAGAGGAACGGCGTGTCGAAGTCGACGGTGGTCCACCCATCTCCCAGATTCATGGTACCGCTGAACACGAGGTCGTCGGCACTGACAGCCACCCAGTCGGTGCTGCTGTCGAATGCCGTCTTGGCAGTGTGCGTCAGGTAGATGTTGACCTCGCGGTCGCTGCCCACATCGTAGTTATAGAAGGCGATACTGGTAATCTGTCCAGCCCGGCCTATCTCGTCGGCCGTGTAAATCTGCTGGCTCAATGAGTAATTGTTGTTCGGATAACAGGGCACGTAGCTGCTTGCCGTACTGCCACTGCCAACGGTCACTACCTCGGCCCGCATTCCTACTGTGCAGAACAAGGCCATGAGCAGCACCAGCGCCGCTCTCGTCGTTAGGTAAATGTTCTTCATAATACGCATATTATATTAATAATGTATGTTGCCAGGTCGTAGCTTATCGTCTCATACGATAGCGCAAAGATAAGGTTTATTTTTTAGACTTAACGTAGCGGGCACCGACTTTTAGCATTATTTAACGCAAAAGCCGTTTAATTGACTTATGTCAAGTCCTTGGCCTTTTCCCCGTTTTTCCCGCCGAAACATTTGGCCACTACATAAATATACGCTATCTTTGCGTTTAGTTATGATGCGGCCAAGCGACCGCCATAATGAAATGAGGAGTTTACCAAAAACCAGACAAGAAAAGTGGACGGCACCCAGGTGCTTCGGCCCAGCCCACACTCCCTCTCAACGAATGAACGACGTAAGACTGACAACACCAACTTCTAAAAGCCCAAGGCTATGGAACAACGAACGGACACCGGCTGCATGCTGCCGGGCAAGGGGGACAACGCCCCTTTGCCCTCAGTGGCTCCTGACCGCTCGTTGGAACAGCGTATCGAGGCACTGGAACACCGAGTGGCACAATTAGAAGCCGACAACCACCTGCTCCGTACCGTCCTGAATCAGTTCCTTAGACCAGCGAAAAACTCGAATCACGCTCCCCAGCATTCTCCTGCCGTCCTATCGTCAGACAACAACCTGCCGGCAACGGTAAACGAGCCAAAAACCGTACCACTGCCACAGATGTTTGTGGCTTCCGTCAAAAGCAACGTCCGCCGTGCTCATGAGCTGGTGCATCTGCTTTGCGACGTGATAGCCCCTGCTACGTGCCAGCGCCGGCAAAAGCCCTATACGTGGTTCCACGTCCGCATCGTGATGCTGCAGCGCTCACTCATCGACAGCCGTACCACCGTCACCAGCTTCAGCCGTGACATGGCCGAGGTGCTGTTAGGTGAGCGCAACACAAGGACATGGCAGCTGAAGGCCGACAACCTGCGCAAACAGGCAGGTTACGAAAGGAGCGACCCGGAATACACAGAACTCCCCGACGGCGACAACCTCAAGGAGTCGTGCCGACGTGTGGAAGAGGCCTTGGCCAGCGTGCTGTGAAGACCTTGTTTATTAACATACTTTTGGCTTACTCTATTTATAAAGTGTTGATACATTCGCTCTTTATCACCACTTTTGCACTCAATAAATAGAGTTGCTATGAAAGAGAAAAACAATCTGCTGGTTAGTTTCGGCCACAAGGTTCAAGAATACCGTGAACAGTTAGGCATATCACAAGAGAAACTGGCAGAACGGGCAGATGTTCACCGTACTTATATCGGTACTGTGGAACGTGGTGAAACCAACATCACGCTACTCAATATGTACAAACTGGCAAACGCCTTGAATATTGACATCAAACAGTTACTATGACGAATACACGATTCCTTAGAATTCATGGTGATAATATCTTGGAATGTGAACGCACTCTAAGACTGTTATCTGAGGCACTTGGTGCACCGCATATCTCACTTCGAGATGATACACCCATTTTCAAACCATGTTATTCTATACTGACAAATGGGGGACAAAAGTATGAGGTTGAATTATTGGCTGGATATGACAGGTGGGGCATCCCTATTACAAAAGAAATACTTAGCCAAGGTGGCATACTGAAAGAGACACCCGATTCCTACTTGACAGAAATAGTCGATGGAAAGGAAACAGTACTGCTTGGCATTGAGTACAGTTCTGCCTTGTCAGCCGGCAACAATGCATGGCAAAGAAACGGACGTGGCTATTCCTGTGCGATGGCAGGAATCCCGTATCTGTATATTGCAGAAATAGGTGGTGTAGAACTGGACTCAGAGACAAGGGAGATAAAGGCACCGCGTTTCCCCAATCCGCTTGTTCCTTTTTCCTATGTGTCTATCACAAAGCGTAACACTATTTGTTGTCTTCCAGTGTATATGCGTCATCCTTCCATTAGCCAGAAAGTTCTAAACGACTACCGGGAGATACTGGCTGACAGCGAGTGTATAGACATCATCCGCTGTATCCTTCATCATGAAAGTTACTCGCAGGCGATGGACTCATTAAGCTCCAAAGCTTTGAAAATGGTAGCCAAACGCAGCAATAAAGGGACACTGCAAGGAGAGGACTGGCAGAAATATCTGAACGCACAGCATCCGTGCGACTGGATATGCAAGAATATGACAACGCTGAAGTGGAAAAAGAAGGCATCAGCCAAGGTCAAGACAAGCAGTGCATACAAGCGCCTACGTTCTGAGCTTCAAAACTTGGATTGTCTGACTATTGGCTCAAAAGACATGCCTATTTGTGTCATACAGTCTACTGAGGTCAACCGGTTTTCTTGCATAGTAAGAAAGTGCTATCCACAGCTTCGTTTTCGTTTGGCGAAAGACAGGCCTGTAGTCATTGTTTGGATTACGGGATTCAAACCAAAAGGAGAAGACTCCCGTCCTGACCGCGGACTAAACCCATTGACCAGAATGATTATAGGCGAAGACGCCACTATTCTTTCAGTCGTTTCAGGACCTACGAGCATCCCAGCCACACAGGATTCCAAGGGTGACAATGGACTTTGGGCTTCTGTACTCAGTTGTTCTGACTATGCCATTCAAGATAGTATTAATCTCGACGCTCCTATTCTGTTAACAGGGAATAGGAAATACTCGGGCAGCAAGAATCCACCATCATTCCCATACAGAGATTCAAGAATCCAAGTGATTGGTGAACAAGACATCGACACCACCATTCATCAGCTGTTCGTAGGAAATGAAGATATTGGCATATACGAAGGATTGTGTAATCCCCCTGGTGGTGACTGGTCTGGTATCAGTTATTGGGGTAAAGACATGACGGAATACCGATGGACATCGTTGCCAAGGGTGTCAGAGTTAGAAGGGAAACGTCCCGATCATTTCATACAAGTGAGAGGGCGCTGCTCTGACATACTGCTGACCATAGAGTCAAAAGGAAAAGCCATGAATTTGGAACCCACCATCGGCACACGTCTCAAGCACTACATCAACGTATTGTTCGATTCACCCGTTACCGCCCGCCGACCATATAAGAAGGAGTGGGAAACAAATGTTGACGGTAGTGTACGCATCAAGAAGTATCAGAATCTGTCAGTGGGAGCTTTCGAATACTCCCAGCGCACAAAGCTGCAAAGCGTCCTGAGCAACAAGGGATTGGATGCCGTAATGGCTTTTGAGTATGCCTCAGACAGGCAGACCATCTTACATGTGAGCTGCACAAACGAGGCTGCGATACTTGTAAAACTACTGAAAAAGATTTGCCGGAGAAAGGGCAATATCGTAATTCAAGTAGACTGATTCTTCAATCTTGTCTATCCGTTTGTTCTCAACCTTCACGAAGGCTGAGTTCCCTGTATCGACAAGGAACTTTGCCTTATACAGTTCCTGAGGCGGAGCATAGTCGTATGACCGCTCACCAGCCTTTCCGTCGAATGTCAGCATCCACTTCACACCCATCCGATTCAACCTTTCCAGTTCCAAATAAAAGTCGTTAAGCACAAACTCATCTTTTGTATAGCGGCCTTTCGTTCCACCATACGGAGGATCTAAAAAGACAAAGTCTCCTTCACAGGCGTCGGCCAATGTACTTCGATAGTCTTGTGCTTTGAATTCTATCAAACTTACGGCCTTGCTCCACTCATATATTTGCTGACGGAATGTTTCGGGATTGATGCCTGGACGCGACAGGTGAAAGGAATTATTGAAATCTCCATTCCCGTTGAAACGGATAAGGCCATTGACACATGTACGCGACAGGAACAGGAAATCATGGCAGTTGCGAGTACGGTTGAAGTCTTCACGGACAATATAGTAGACGTCGGCACCCCTTTTCTGCAAGTCATTCCAACGGCGTTCATACTCATCGGCAACACGCGATGGATGTTCTTTGATTTCATTCCACAGACAAATAAGTTCAGGGATAATGTCACCCGCAAATCCCTTCCGATGGCGAGAATACGGCAACATCGCACCACCGCCAACAAACGGTTCAAAATACCGCTCAAAACGGGGAAACTGCTGTGCCAGTTGTGAGGCTACCAGCCTCTTACTGCCCGACCATTTGATAACTGCAGGATACTTCTTCATCTGAACAAATCGGTCTCTTTCTGCTGACACACGTTCTGAAGGCGCTGCTCAGCGATGTGGAAATAGTTCTCATCTATCTCAAAACCATACACGTCCATACCATACTGATAGCCGGAGACCATTTCAGAACCAGAACCGGCAAACGGAACAAGCAGCTTGCCACCATGGACGCCTGAGACTAACAGGATACGCTCAGAAATACGGAGGGGTTTTTGTGTGGGGTGCGTACCGTATTTCAGTTCCTCCTTGCTCTTGTTATTAGGAATATCCCATACCGTCCGCATCTGCTTGCCGCCTTCCTTCATATTGTCTGTGGGGGAGGAAAAAGACTTGGCCGATTCATAGTTGAAGATGTACTTCCGGTTCTTTTCACCACCCTTATGCACCCATAAGATTGTTTCGTGGCTCGCTGTCAGGCGACGGCCAGAAAGGTTGGGGAAAGAGTTGCGCTTATACCAAACCACTTCATTGATTATCTCCAACCCCAACAATTGGCAGCAGACGTTGACAAAGCCTGAGTTGTGATAAGTAGAGTGAATCCATATGGAGCCTTCCAACTTGACTACCCTCTTCAGTTCGCTAAGCCAGCGATAGGTACTTGAGAACGAGTCATTCTGACTCAGCAGGTCCCACATCTCACTCGTTAGCTTCCAGTCACCGCCGAAACCTTTCAAGTGGTTGGCGGTGTCATAAGTCCATGAATTTCTGGATGACGCTCCATAAGGAGGATCAACGATGATGAGGTCGAATGTATCGTCGTCCATTCTACTGATTCCCTCATACATATCTTCACAGAAGAGGTGAATATTCTTCTTCTCGAATTGCTTCATGGGTGCTTTCGAGCTGCAAAGATACAAATAAGTACGCAAAAAAAGAAAGGACTCTCGACTTTTTTCTCCTACCTTTCCAAACTTCATCCCAAACTCCTTCCCAAACTCCTTCCGCATGTTCCTTTTCCGTTCCAAGCACCCCGCCGTGCTTGGAGGGTATCGCTAATAGTCGTAATTTTGCACCAGCGATACCGGTATTCGCTGCAAGTAACACGAATGTCAAACTTAAAGCGAAAAGAACATGAAACGAAAGAATTTCCAGCTGACACCACACTTCAGCTACTATGAGATGACCCGCTCGGCATGGGCCGAGCGCCACCACCGTGACAACACGCCCGACTGCCTGCAGCTGGCAGCCCTGGAGAACCTGTGCCGCGTGCTCTTAGAGCCGCTGCGGGCACAGTTCGGGCCTATCCGCATCAACAGTGCCTTCCGCTCCCCGGTGGTCAACGAGGGCGTGGGAGGTGTAGGGTGCTCGAAACACCTCAGCGGCGAGGCCGTCGACATCTACCTGCCCAACCAGGAGACGGGCCGCGCCTACTACCGCTGGATAGTGGCCAACGTCGACTTCGACCAGCTGCTCTTCGAGCACCGCCGCGACGGCGCCATGTGGATACACTGCTCGGTGTGTCTCGACCCGCGCGAGAACCGTCACCAGTCGTTCCCTAACTACCGCGTCAGATGAAGACCTGCAGGAACTGCGGCCGCACGCTGCCCGATGAGGAGTTTGAACTCTACCCCACGGGCACGCGCCGCGCCGTCTGCCGCCAGTGCAAGTATGCACTCTACGGCATCAAGGCCAAACGCAAATGGCGCCTGCGCGCACTCGCGCGTATATAGAGTGGATAAACATCGAAACGACCCTCACTTCTTGCACTTATTGCACCCGGCGAAAGTGCGGGAAGTGCCGGAAGTGAGGGTAGAAAACCCATTAAACAACTATAATTATATGAAACACATCTTGTATATCTTGAATATCATCTTGCACGCTCTCCAGACGGTCTTTGGCGGCCAGCAGGACAGCGACAGCCAGTCGCACCAAAAGGGGTCGACTGACAAAAAAATCATTGCCAGCGGCGTGAAGCGCTTCTTCATGGAGCACTACGAACTGCGCTACAACATCATGAAACAAACGGAGGAGTTCCGGCCACGAAAGAAATGTTCCACGGCCTGGAACTTTTCTGCGGCGGCCCCGGAGAAGTCTGCGGCGGCCCCGGAGAGAGCTGCGGCGGCCCCGGAGAAGTCTGCGGCGGCCCCGGAGAGAGCTGCGGCGGCCCCGGAGAAGTCTGCGGCGGCCTCTGAGGAGTCTGCGGCGGCCCCGGAGGAGTCTGCGGCGGCCCCGGAGAAGGATGGGGAGGGCTGGCGACAACTGACCGACCGCGACCTGCGAGCCATCGCCTTCGAGCAGATGGAGGAGGTCGGCGTGGCCTGGTCCATCGACGTGGAGCTCTACGTGCGCTCGGCGCTGACGCCCAACTACAGTCCCGTCGCCGACTTCCTCGGCCACCTGCCGGCGTGGGACGGACAGACCGACCACATCGGCCAGCTGGCACGCCGCGTGCCTACCGACTACGAGGCATGGCCCGACCTGTTCCACCGCTGGTTCCTGGGCATGGTGGCACAGTGGCAGCAGCGGAGCCGCGACTACGGCAATGCCATCGTGCCGCTGCTCATCGGCAGACAGGGCACCCACAAGTCGACCTTCTGCAAGCAGCTGCTGCCGCACCACCTGCGCGAGTACTACATCGACGACATCAAGCTCGACAATGCCGAGCAGGTGGAGCGCATGCTCAGCCGCATGCTGCTGGTGAACATCGACGAGTATAACGCCAAGACCGACCGCGAGCAGGCGAAGATCAAACGCGTGCTCACCGAGCGCGACGTGCAGACGCGTAAGATGCGCAGCGACCAGTACCTCATGCTGCCGCGCATGGCCTCGTTCATCGCCACCACCAACGACCGCCAGCCGCTCACCGACCCCACCGGCTCGCGCCGTTACCTGTGTGTGGAGCTTGACGGCATCATCGACACGTCGGCACCCGTCGACTACGGCGCCCTCTACGCCCAGGCCGTCAGTGAGCTGCAGCAGGGCGCATCGTGGTACTTCACGAAAGACGAGGAGCAGACCATCAGCCAGCACAATGAGCAGTACACCATCCAGCAGACGCCCGAGATGATTGTCGAGACCTACTACGAACCGGCACCGCGCAGCAAGGACACCTTCCTGTCGGCCACCGACATCCAGCAGCAGCTGTCGCAACACGTACGCAAGGCCGACCTCCCCTCGCTCATCGCACTGGGCCGCGCCCTGCGCCGCCTCGGCTTCCAGTACGGTGCCATCGACGGCCGCCACGGCTGGTATGTGCAGCGCCGATAAAACAAAGCGACACGCCCGTTTCCTGCTTGAAGACTTTCTGGAAGTCTTCATAATATACCCAAACGGGTATAAATTTTAGCTTTACCGCTTAAATTATACCCGAAATGATATAGAACTCCCGTGCTTGCCACACTTCTAACCCTACGAAAAGATGGCTATTACCGACCGCGCGATGCACAAAGCTTCAGATATTCCGTCGTCAGTTCGTCCATGATACGCAGTCTCTTGCCGGCATTTCCGGTGGCCTCCTTCGATAGATGTGCTATTCTTGCCTGAATGACATTCTCCGGATTGAACTTCGGCAGGTAGAGATGTGATTTCTTCAAGCTGAAACCATTGGTTTTGAAGGTGCTGTGAATGTATGCCTTGACAATGCTGCTGTTCAGGACACCGTTGATGTAGTGTGCCTCGTCCTCGCTGATGAAATGGCCATCGGTGTCCTGACTGATGATGATGGTGTGCTTGACGCATACCGACTGCTTCAACTCCCCCCAAGGGGTCATCGTGGGACGGATGACGCTGGCACAGAAGGCGGAGTTGTCGCGCGCAGCCACAACATGAGGGGCAAACGTATATGGGCCTATCTTGGATAGGGCGTAGAACTCGTCGCCGCGATGCATGGTCTTGCTCTTTTCCGACTGCTGGTCGAGTAGCGACTTATGGTCGGCAAAGTAGACGGCAAGGCTGGGGCTCTGCTTGTATAGTTCCTTCATGCCGAGGGGCTCCTGCGTATTCTCCGGCTCGTACGGAATGATGTGGTAATTGTTTCCCGTGTCGTACTCAAAGGGTTTCACGCAGGGGCCTTCCACAATGGGATAGATATATCGTGTGTCAAAATCCCATCCTTCCGCCGGTATGTCTTCCACCTTGTAGCGCGAGGTCTTCAATTGCTTGTTCCTGAATCGATAGTGCGTACTGCCCATCTCTGAGGGGCCTACTCCCAACATCTTGAAAATCTCAAACGGCGTCGATTCCACTCCTGTGCGATAATGGTAGGCTGTCGGGCCGATAATAGGAGTGAAGTCGAATTGTGACGAGACGTATGTAAAGGCTGTCGAAGTCGCCGACAGCTGCTTGGCCAGACTGTCCTCAATGGTCAGATACCTCAGGGCTTCTTTCCAAGTCTGGCAGGCATTGACTACCTGGTCGCTCACGCCGCGCTGCTTGCTGATGGTCTTGACAGGAACACCTTGCGCATAGTCCACATGCTGGCGGCGATAGTAATAGGTGTTGAAGTCTTGTGCCACCGACTTTTTACCAACCTTGAACGGGCGGAGCGGAGCCATCCAGCGGTCAATCCTGTTCAGGTACATCCGTTCGCGCTTGGCGTAGTCGGTATAGAAATTACGGAATTCCTCATAGGAGTTCTGCGACATGATACTGTCGGGCATCAGGAAAGCCAGCGTACCCTCTTCTGTCAGCCAGCTGGTTGCCACGACATTGCTGATAAGTGCACAGATGTTCAGCTGCGCTCCGCCATACATGCCACCATCGTTGCAGAAAATGTGACGCACATCGCAGAAATCTTTGATGCGACGTGTGTAGGCTGCCGGCAGATGTTCCCATTTCACCCAGGGCGGATTGCCTACAATCATGTCGAACCTGTTCAGTCGGGCCACCATCATAAAGTTGGTGATGATGCGCACCCAGATGCCGTCCCAGTTGTTACGATGCAGGCGAACCAGACTATTGGCGAGCGACTGCAGGTGGCTCAGCAGTGTCAGTGAATCACGCTCCTTGGCAGTGAGCTGCGCTTCCAGTACAGTCATGATAGCATCCTCACTTTCAACGTTCACCATCGACTGTATATCGCTCATCAGGCGTACAAACCCGTCGGACTCCACGATTCTTTCCGGCAGCACCACATGAATGGTCTCGTCCTTGAGGTTATGGATGGAATAGCTGTAGCAGTTGAAACCGTCAATGACTTCGCGAACGGGCACTAAGGCAGAGTCGCCCAGATAAACAGGAATCTCAATATCCCTGACCCGCCCAATCAGGTTCAGCGCCAGATAGTAACTGACGCGGGCAGAGAGTACCGACAAGGGGTTGATATCTACGCCGTGGACGCGATGCACAATCTCTTCAATCAGGTGTTGACGCCCTTCTTCGGTCAGCTCGTTCACATCGGTGTCGCCCACAACCTTTCTGATGAGGGCAATGAGGAAAATGCCGGAGCCACAACAGGGGTCGATGGCCCGCCACGACGGGTTGCCAATGGTCTCGACCGCACCACTGATGACACTGTCAGCCAACCATTCCGGGGTAAAATACTCGCCCATGGAATGACGGACAGACTGGGGAATCATGCACATGTACAGATCCTTGAATATATCGACAGGAGCGTATCTTACACTGAGCGAAAAGGCCGAATACTCCTCAATGACAGCCACAATAGGCTGGGTGTGGCGCCAGAAATCGTCATTCCACTGCTGTGCATCAGCATACCACGAATAGAAGTCGCCTTCCAACAGATTATGCACACCCACATGACGATAGGCTAAGCCGTCTTCCATTCGCAGGAAAAACTGCTGCATCTTCGCTGATGACAGGTCCGACAGTGAGCTTTCGCGTTCGCCGGAGCTCTCCTCCAACGCCTTACAGGCAATCAGTTTCACAATGATGGCGTAAGTGGTATGTAATGCGTAAAGAGCCATATACTCACTCTCGGTATCATCAATAGGACAACGGAAGATGTCTGTCAAGTCACGACGGCGCTTTTCAATGTCAGTACTCTTGCCATTGTCGTCAATGGAAAGGTGTATCAGACTCTTCCATTCCGAGTAAAGCATCTGACTCTTTCCGGTCATCTGCTCCCTCAAAGCAACAAAGAGTGCTATAGCCAACTGCCGAGCAAGGGAATCGGACTGAACAGATATGGAGAAGTCGGCAGCAATGTTGCGAGGCGTAAATTTTTTCGTATGCTGGTGCAGGATGGCCTGGATAATCTTATCGACATCGTCAGCAGTCATTTTTCTCAACGGTGTATGACAAACCTCATTCTCCACAAACGAGAAATAGGAGACGCGAAGGCCATCTGTCAAGACGGCGTCGAACGGAACGTCCTCCAGCTGTTTCTTTGCTGTCAGATAGTCTTCCACCTGATGAACGGCCGACGACACAGCCGTCTCACCATTCAGCACAGAATGGTGTTTATACTCGATAATCAGGTTGTTGATAACGGCGTCAAGCCTCCCCTTTCCACTCTTCCTGTTTGACAGCCCCCGGAACGTGTGGACTAACCCTTCTACCGACGGTTCCTTTCTCACATCAACAGTGACTCCCATCTCCTGACGAAGAAAGAAGTAAAGCTCACGCTCGAACACCGCCGAAGTCTCTGATTCGTTATTGGCCAAATCAGACAGCCTGACGATGCTCTCATAAAGCTTCTCAACCTTTCTTCTGTAATCAAGGTTTGCCGTCGGTGAATTCGAGTCAGCAGACATATCCCCTCTATTATTTGGCTGCAAAGTTACGAATAATTTTGGTAACTACAAATAACTTCGCCCGATTTTCTTCGCAAGAACAGATACCGGATTACGTCTTCGAGTAGCCGAAGGCGAGGAGGCTGACACGGACGCCGTCGGCCTTCAGGAGCTCGCGGGCACAGGCGGTGACGGTGGCGCCGGTGGTGACGATGTCGTCGACGAGGAGGACGTGACGGCCGCGCAGGCTGTCGGCATCGCGCAGGCGGAAGACGTCCTCGACGTTCTCCTGACGATCCCAGCGCGAGAGCTCGGTCTGACTGCCCTTGAAGACGGTGCGGCGCACGGCGCAGTCGCCGATGGGCAGGCCGCTGACCTCACTGACGCCAACGGCAATCTGGCGGCTCTGGTTGTAGCCGCGCTGGCGCTCGCGGCGCGGAGCCAGGGGAACGGGCACCAGCAGGTCGATGCCGTCGAAGAAACCAGCAGTCTGCATCTCGGTGGCCATCATGCGTCCCAAGGCAACGCCGATGTCGGGACGGTCGTGGTACTTCAGCTCGTAGACCACCCGCGCCAGCTCGCTGCCAGGAGCGTAGTAGGTGTAGGCGGCGACACGCTCGACGGGGATGATGCCCCAGAACAGGCGCGCCATGGGATTGTCGACGGGCGACTGGTGGAAGTCAGTACGCGGCAGATGGAGCACACACGAGGGACAGAGAATGTCGTCGCTGACACCCAACCGCCGTCCGCAGACGACGCAGGAGCGCGGGGCGATGAAGTCTAAGAGGCGGCGGAACATGTTGGGTGATGGGTGTTAGATGTTGGGGGATGACAGCATCTCACGGCGCCACTTGAAGTAGCCGAAGATGGCGATGACGACGTAGAGGGCGTAGAGCGACGCCTTGAAGGGGATGTCCTTGTAGAAGTAGAGGACGGAGGTGACGACGTCGACGGCAATCCAGATGAACCACTGCTCCAGGTACTTATGAGCCAGCGCCCAGATGCCCACGATGCTCAGGGCGGTGGTGAACGAGTCGGCCAAGGGCACGGTGGAGTTGGTGAACGTCACCAGCAGCCAGTAGATGACGGCCCAGAGGGCAGCGATGATGGCAAGCCAGGGCAATATCAGCCTGCGGGGGAAAAGACCCACCCCCAGCCCCTTCTTTGTAGGGAGGGGCTGGGGGTGGGTCTTCCACCTCCACCACCCATACACCGTCACCGAGAGGTAGTAGAATTCCATGCCACAGTCGGCATAGAGGCCCTTCTGGTAGTAGAGCACGATGCCAAGGGCCTGCATAGCGAAGCCCACGGCCCACATCCAGACGCTGGCCCTATACTCCAACAGGATGTACGCCAGTCCCAAGACTGTCGTCACAATATCCAACCAGTGTGCAAGTATGAATTCTGTCATCATCACTTATCACTTTTCCCCTCCCTTTTCGGGGAGGGGTCGAGGGAGAGGCTTCTCATTTAGAATCGTATTGTCACATTGCCCGACATGGTGAAGCCTGCCATGGGGATGAAGCCAATCTGGTAATAGCGGTTGTCGTTGCCGTGACCGCCGCTCTCGTAGATGGCAGAGTAGACCCAGCCGCTGGCGGCGTAGCGACGGTTGAAGACATTGTTGGCGTTCAGGCCAAGGACAATCTCCTTGAACCGTGGGAAGGGGAACGCACAGCCGGGCTTGCGGCTCTTGGCACGCAGCGTGTAGCTGGCACTGACGTCCGACACCGAGTAGGCGGGCAGCGAGCGGTCCTCGTTCTCAGTATTGTCGAGGTAGAGGAGGCTGACATAGTTAGTGTGCCACGTGGCCTGCCAGCCCTTGTGGTGCAGGTTGATGAAGCCGTTGAGGATGGTCGAGGGGCTGAAGGCCAGCGTCGAGTTGTCGTAGTGGATGGTCTGCGAGCCGTTGTCCCAGTCCTCGACGACCTCGTCGAAGTCCTTGATCTTGTTCTGGCTCAGGGCGGCGTTACCCTCAATGGTGAGCCACGGTGTGGGGTCGATGCCAGCCTGCAGCTCGATGCCCAGACGGTAGGAGTCCTTGATGTTGGTGGTGAGCTTCTCGCCGATGTCGCTGACCTCACCGGTCTGTACGAACTGGTCGGTGTAGTCCATATAATAGAGGTTCGCGCCCACGCGCCAGATGCTGCCGTTGAAGGTGTAGCCCAGCTCGTAGTCGAGCAGCGACTCGGCCTTGGGGGCAGGATATTTGCCGTTGTCGGTGAAGTTGTTGCGCTCGGGCTCGCGATGGCTCAGGGCCACGGAGCCGTAGATGCGGTGGCTGCCCGCCGTCCACGAGAAGCCGGCCTTGGGGTTCAGGAAGTCGTAGTGCTTGTCGATGTCGAGCGTCTGGTTGTAGTAGCCGCTCTCCTCCTCGTAGAACTTGTCGTTGATGCCGTCGGTCATGTAGTCCACATGGCGGTACTGCAGGTCGGCAAAGACGCTCAGATGGTCGCTGAGCTTGAAGGCCGCCTTGACGAAGGCACTGGCGTCGGTCTTCTCGGCACCCGAGTCGTAGTACTTGTAGTGCTGACCGAGACGAGTGGCCAGTGCGGGGTCGGCAGCATAGGTGAGGAAGCCGAAGTGGTCGCCCCAGAACTTCTGTGCCGACAGGCCGCCGATGATGTCCCAGCGCTGGTCGCGGTAGTTCACGTTGCCCACGAGTCCGCCGACGTCCTGGCGCAGTCCCTTCTTACGCACGAAGTCGGTCTTCTTGACGCCGGCATTGTTGATGCCGAACTTCTTGGGCTTGTTCATGGAGCGGAACTCCTCATAGTAGCCGTAGCCGTGGGTGTAGTGCAGCGTGGCCGAGGCCGTCCAGTGGTCGTTCACCTCGCCGCTGACCGTCAGCAGGTTGTGGTTCTGCCAGAAGTTGTCGGTGGTTTTGTCCCAATAGGAAGATGTGTTGGGTGATGGGTGTTGGGTGTTGGTGATGGTGTAGCGCTGCGTCGAGTAGGAACCGTCGTCGCCGATGACAAGCTGTTCGTAGAGCGAGTTATACTTGCCCAGGCCGGCGTCCCACATGTCCTTGTAGGTCTTGATGCCGGTATTGGCGCCGTAGGTGCCGTCCATGATGCTCAGGTCGTTAGTGCCTGCGGTGACACCGTTCCAGGCCTGTCCCGTGCGCTCGAAGTTGCCGATGTTCTTGTAGCTGATGCGCAGGTTCTCCTTCATCCACGTCAGACCGCCGTAGTAGCTGCCCGAGCGCCCCGAGGTGCCATGGATGAAGCCGTCGGTCGTCGTCTGGTGGTAGGCACCGTCGAGAATCAGCCGCCCTACCCCGGCCTTCAGCGCACCCGTAGAGAAGTTGCCGCCAAGGTTCAGGGTGTTGAACGAGCCGTAGCTGGCCGACAGCTCCAGGCCGGGCTTCGGACTGGGCGTAGCCGACTGCAGGGCCACCGTACCGCCGAAGGCACCGTCGCCGTTCGTCGACGTGCCCACGCCGCGCTGTATCTGCACTGAGCCCAGCAGCGAGCCGTAGCTGTTCATGTTAGCCCAGAACACACACTGGTCCTCGGGCGAGTTCAGGGGCACACCGTCGAGCGTCACGTTGATACGTGAGTCGCCGGCGCCACGGATACGCATATAGGTCGTTCCCGTGCCCACGCCGTTCTCGCTCCATGCCAGCACACCCGGCGTCTGCGAGAAGAGGAACGGCAGCTCGCGGCCCGTCTTCGAGAAGTCGCTGAGCTCTTTCTTCTTGATGTTGCTGGTGGCATAGGGTGCGTTCTTCTGCGCACGCACGCCGCTGACCACCACCTCGGTGAGTTTCTCTACTTTCGTGGAATCGTAGTGCCACTTCTGTTGGGCACCGGCGCTGACTGTCAGCCCCACGGCTAATGTCAGCAAAACAATCTTTTTCATTTGTTGTTACCTTTAATTAATAAATAATGTAAAGGGGGTTATCCGTTCTACTATCCATCCCTACGTCGGCATTGTCCGAATCAGGTTAGAGGGTATCATCTCAGCTCGCAACGGCGGGCACCCCTTGATAATCGGCGGCAAAGGTAGTAAAAAAATGCCGAAAGCACAAAACTTTCGGCATTTTTTTATTTCAGGATAACTCCACCGTTAGGCTGTATCGTCACCTTCGCCTGTCCTTTCTTGTCGAACTTCAGCTGGCGCAGCTGGGGCCCGGCCTTCGGGTCGTCGACGTAGTAGCTCATGGTCTGTCCGGCCCACTCCTCCATCTTGACGGTCAGCGTCTTGGCCTGCGGCTCGGCGTTCAGACCTGCCACGTACCAGTTGTCACCGTTGCGGCGGGCCAAGACAACATATTTGCCGGGATAGCCGTCGAGGAAACGCGTCTCGTGCCACACCGTGGGCACCTCCTTCAGGAAGTCGAGCTCGAACTGCGGCAGCTCCTCGAGGTTGTTGGGTTGCATGGCGATGCACTGGACGGTCGTCTTGGTAGTGATGGCAGCGGCCATCTCGAAGATGTCGGTGGTGTAGCGGCGGTGGCGGCTCTTGTTGTCGCGGCTCAGGTACTTGTTCATGATGGTGCCGCCCCAGTCCATCGGCTCCATAGCATTGCGGATGAAGGGGTGCATGCAGAGCTCGAAAGCCTCGCTCTTGGCGTGACCCTCGCTGAAGTAAACGTTCTCTGAAGCGAGTACGGCCTCGGAGGCCACATAGTTGGGATACATGGATCTCCAGCCGCGTGGCACAGTGCAGCCGTGGAAGATGACCTGCAGACCGTAGCGGTTGGCATCGAAGAGGATGTCCTCGTAGAGCTGCATAGTCTGCTGCTTGTCACCACCGAAGAAGTCGACCTTGATGCCCTTCACGCCAATCTTCTGCATCCACGCCATCTCACGGTCGCGGGCGATGGCTGTTGACATGCAGTCACGCGGCGTCTGCGGGGCGTCGTTCTCGTAGCCGTTGGAGTTGTACCACAGCATCAGACTCACGCCCTTCGACTGGGCATACTTCGACAGCTCTTCAATCTTGTCGCGACCTATGCGCTGGTCCCACCAGTTGTCCACCAGACAGTACTCGAAGCCCATCTTGGCGGCGAGGTCGATGAACTGCACCTGGTCGTCGTAGTTGATACTCTCGTCCTGCCACACGAGCCACGACCACGTGTAGCGGCCAGGCTTGTACTCCGTCGTGGGGTCGTATTTGTTCTTCAGCGGGAACGAAATGCTGCTCGCCTCGACAATAGGCTTCAGCGAAGCACCGACGATAATGGTGCGCCAAGGCGTCGCGTAAGGCAGGGAGATGCCGGCAAAGGGCGTGCCGTTGCCGTTGTTCTCACCAGCCTGCGGGAAGGCGATGGTGTAGCCCGTCTCTGCGTTGTAGTCGCTCAGGTGAGAGCCCACGTAGCTGCCATCGACGCCAATCTCACTGACGAGCACCCATAGAACCCCCTTCGAACCTCCCCGAGGGGAGGCTTTTGTGTCCCCCTCGGGGGACGACAGGGGGGTCTTGAAGAGGCAGGGGAACGTATAGCCCTGACCGAACTGCGACTTCACGGTCATCGGGGCGTCGGCTTTGTAGTCCTCCTCGTAGCTGGGTTTCGTGCGCTCCCAGCCCGTCATGGGACCTATCTGCGGACAGAGGAACGTCGAGGTGCCCTCGGGGAAGTTGAACGAGCTGACCTCGCGGCGGATGACGCCGCACTTCGGGTTGTCGGCCTTGGGACGGGGAATCTCATAGCGGTAGGCGATGCTGTTGCTCGTCATCTCGAAGATGACCTTCATCTCCAATCCCTTGGCGTTCGTGAACGGTACTGTGTAGCGTACCCCATTCTGTGTACGTTTGCCCCCTCCTTTTATGTAGATGGTGGCATCGTGGAACTGCATCTTGGACTGGCCCATCGTCAATCCCTTAGTAAAGTCGCCGAAGTCGGCCTCGAAACCCAGACGTGAGGCAGTCAGCACCAGCACGTCGTCGTAGGTGACGCTGTAGGTGGCCACACCGCCTTCGTCGCTGAATGTCAGATAAAGCCTGTTGCCGGGCGCCGGCACGGTTTCTGTCTTTGCCATCATGGTGACGGCGGTCAGCAGCACAGCTGCAAAAGCAATAAGTCGTTTCATATCGGTTTTGTTGATTGGTTATTCTGTTTTCTCACAATCTTCACGATTCCAATGCTCGCCTCATAGAGCAGCCAGATGGGCAGGGCGACGACAAGCAGGGTGAAGACGTCGGTGGTGGGCGTGATGATGGCCGCCACGATGAGGATGGCCACCACGGCATGGCGGCGGTACTGCTGCATCATGCGGGCCGAGATGAGTCCCATGCGCCCCAAGAGCCCGCAGACCACGGGCAGCTCGAAGACCACACCCAGGACGAGGCTCATGCTGATGAGCGTGTCAACATACGACTGTATGGTGAGCATATTGGCCACGTCGGCACTCACCTGGTAGGTTCCTAAGAAGCGCACCGTCAGCGGGAAGATGATGAGGTAGTCGACGGCCGTCCCGAGGATGAACATCACGTAGGCCGACAACACAATCCACACCGCGTAGCGCCGTTCGTTGGCGTAGAGCGCCGGCGACACGAAGCGGAAGAGCTCATAGAGCACGTAGGGCGACGCCAAGAGCAGTCCCGCGTAGAGGGCCGTCTTCATGTGAATCATGAACTGCTCCGTCAGTCCCGTGTTCATCAGGTGCAGCGAGAAGGGCTCGACACCCATCCAGCGGTACATGAAGAAGTCGCTCGACCGCGGCGCCAGCACCACGCGGAACAGCGGTTCCTTCAGTACGAAGGCGACGACAGCCACGAGACACACCACCACGAGCGAACGGATGATGACCGTCCGCAGGGCGTCGAGGTGCTCCCAGAACGTTGCCGTCGTGCCGTCGCTCATAACTTCAGCCATTCAGAAGACGTCATCTCAGCCCTTGGCGGGTGTGTCGGCCGAGTTGCCACTGTCGTCGGTCACCTCCTTCATTCCGTCCTTAAAACTCTTCACGCCCTTGCCCAGTCCCTTCATCAGTTCGGGTATTTTCTTGCCGCCAAAAAACAGCAGGACGATGAGCGCGATGACAAGAATCTCCTGCATTCCTAATCCAAACATAGTTCCACAATTAAAAAATCTGCCGCAAAGATACGAAATTTCCTTTTTATTTCGTAACTTTGCAGCCGAAATTTGTTGCCCTGATAGTTAAATGGATATAACAAGGCTCTCCTAAAGCTTAGTTCCGGGTTCGATTCCCGGTCGGGGTACAAAGGAATCGCCGCCCTTCCGAACACACGGAAGGGCGGCGATAATCTGTTATATGTACTTAGCTTGCGAGCTGCACAAGCTTAGAATGGGAGACAGGCGCGAACCTTGGCATAGAAATTCTTGCTAACGGCCGAGAAACCAGCAGCGTTGGTATCGTCCTGATAGACACAGAGTGCATTGGCATCGTTCTCGTCGTCCTCGTCGCTGGTCCAGTAGTAGCCGTCGGTAACCAGTGGTGCTCCGCCAGCGTTAGTCAGCAGGCTGTTGAAACCGCTGATGTCGGTAGGCTGGGGCTCGCTGGCATAATAGTTCCAAAGCATGTACTGCCAATCTTCCTCGGAGGGCAGACGCCATTTTAAGTCCTGAACGGCGTGGGCCTGGTTCCATTGGGGGATGACGATCGCGCCAATGGCCTGGGAATAATCAACGTTATATTCGTAGACATCGGTAAGCGAGATGGCCAAGCCGTGACGGAAGAAGCCCCAATTGCGGCCGACATAGGCTATCATGGCCTCGGCGGTGGTCTGGGCTGCGGTAGCTGCGGCTACGTTGTCATAGAGATTGCCGTCGGCACCAATGACTCGACCCAAGTCGTTGGAGGTGACAGCATCAAGCGGAGTGGCCTTGTGCATGTGGACAGTGATTTCGTAGAACTGGCCCGCCAAGAACGATTCTACCTCACTTTCGAAGACATAGACATCGCTACCAACGGTGGCTTTCAGCATGATGACACAGTCTGTAGGCTCTTGTATCACTGCGCGTGTCTGACGTGCTCCCAAAACGGTTCCGTATGACTCCATGCTAAGAGCTGCCCATACCGTGCTGGAAGGGCTGTTGCCGAGACTGATGGTGAGTTCGCCCATGCTATTCATGCCACTCATGGGGTCCATGTACTGGGTGACGATATCAAACCCACCCTCGTCGGACCATTCTATGCCGGCGTTGATGGTGAGACTCGAGGCACTGAGAGGCTGGTTGTTCTCGTCAACGAGGGTGAAGCGGACAATGGCCGACCCATTATGGAATATGGCAACATTGGTCGGTGTCTGACTCGACATGTCGGTCACATTGACCTGACTGCCATTGACACTCTCTACGGTAATCGCTGCTTGGCAGTAGTCGAAGTTGGCGGCAATGTCGTCAAGGGTACCTTTCTGGTCTCTGTAGTCGATGGGGAAGTCGCTGGGCGTCAAGAGGCGGAGCACGTCGCCCGCCTGAAGCTCGCCTGTCAGCGCGCCGGTGAGGATGCACTCGTGGCCATCCTGCGAGATGGCAGCAGCCTTGAGCGTACCAGCGAATGTATATTGAGCCAGAATTGAGCGGGTGGTCATGCGGCTGTAATACCCATAATCGTTTTTCTGTTTGTAGACATAGACCACATCGCCCTCCGCCCACTGGGCGTCGAGTTCGTCGCCAGAAGGCGACTCTTTGAGCACGAGGGCACGGGTGGCATCGGCGGCCATGCCGGCCTTGATGGTAAGGGTGTAGGTCTGTGCGCCAGTGGCAGACTGCTCGCTGACGAGGTCATCGTCGCTGCTCGAAGAACAGGCGGTAAATGTAGCTCCGGCCATCATGACGGCGCAGAGCAACAGAATGTTGTTCAGAAATGTTTTCATAACGGAGTCCTCCTGTCAATTACCATGTTGCAGTGTTTGCGACGCCATAGCTCTGGCGGGATGCGCTGAATCCGACAGCATCACTACCTGCGAGCAGAGGCTCGCCTTGCTCAAAACGCACTACCTCCATGTGGAGTTTCTGATAGTTCTTCTTTTCCATATTACTGCTTATTAAATAGTTAGGTTTACGAATCTGCCGGCAAAGTTAGGCATTTTTTTATAAAGCACCAAACGTGGCAGCAAATTTTTCTCCGTTCTCTCATCACTTTTTCACTTTTTTATTGTACCTTTGTCGGCAGATACATAAACAAAAACCTATAACAATATGAAGAAAGCTATTTTTACTACAGCCATCATGCTGGCTGTAGCCGCCACCGTCTCGGCAGCCGAGAACGTGAAGGCAACGGTTCACGCCGACCGCGCGGGAGCCAAGATCAACCGCGAGATTTACGGACAGTTCTCTGAGCACCTGGGCAGCTGCATCTACGGCGGTCTGTGGGTGGGCGAGGACTCTCGCATTGAAAACATCAAGGGCTACCGCAAGGATGTGTTCGAGGCGCTAAAGGCGCTGCAGATTCCCGTCATGCGATGGCCGGGCGGCTGCTTTGCCGACGACTACCACTGGATGGACGGCATCGGGCCCCAGGACAAGCGCCCCTCACTGCGTAACAACAACTGGGGCGGCACCATCGAGGACAACTCCTTCGGTACGCACGAGTTCCTGAACCTCTGCGAGATGCTGGGCTGCGAGCCTTACATCAGCGGCAACGTGGGCTCGGGCACGGTCAAGGAGATGGCCCAGTGGGTGGAGTACATGACGAGCGACGGCGACACGCCGATGGCACGCCTGCGCCGCGAGAACGGCCGCGACAAGGCCTGGCACGTGAAGTACTTCGGCATCGGCAACGAGGCGTGGGGCTGCGGCGGCAACATGACGCCGGAGTACTACTCGGACGAGTTCCGCAAGTTCAACACCTACCTGCGCGACTACACGGGCAACAAGCTCTACCGCATAGGCAGCGGCGCCTCCGACTACGACTACAACTGGACGAAGGTGCTGATGGAAAAGATCGGCAATAAGATGCAGGGCGTCTCCCTACATTATTATACATGCTCGGGATGGGACGGACCGAAGGGCTCGGCCACGAAGTTCGACATCGACCAGTACTACTGGGCACTGGGCAAGTGTCTGGAGATTGAGGAGGTCATCAAGAAGCACAAGGCCATCATGGACGAGAAGGACCCGAAGGGCGAGGTGGGACTGCTTGTCGACGAGTGGGGCACATGGTGGGACGAGGAGCCCGGCACCATCAGCGGCCACCTGTACCAGCAGAACGCCTTGCGTGACGCCTTCGTGGCTGCGCTGACGCTGAACGTGTTCCACAAGTACACCGACCGCGTGAAGATGGCCAACATCGCACAGGTGGTGAATGTGCTGCAGTCGATGATACTGACCGACCAGAAGGGTCCCGGCCACATGGTGCTGACGCCGACGTACCACGTGTTCAAGATGTACACGCCGTTCCAGGAGGCCACCTACCTGCCCGTCGACCTGCCCACGGAGATCATCGAGGTGAGCAAGGCCTACTTCAAGGAGAAGAAAGGTGCCAAGGACGCCGGCTACCGGCCCTGCCCCATGCTCTCGGCATCGGCCGCCAGGACGAAAGACGGCAGTCTGGTGCTGGCCGTCACCAACGTGAACATCGAAAAGAACCAGACCATAGACTTCAGCATCGAGGGCATGCCGGCCACGACGGTCAGCGGCGAGATTCTGACGTCGAAGAACGTGGCCGACTTCAACGACTTCGACCACCCCGAGGTGGTGGCTCCCAAGCCGTTCAAGAACGCCAAGGTGAAGAAGGGCGTGCTCACCGTCGAAGTACCTGCCAAGTCGATTGTGGTGCTGAGGGTGAGGCCGTGAGTAATTAGTAATGAGTAATTAGTGGGGTGACGAAGTACATATCATGGCTGTGGCGTAGCACACTGGGCATCCGCTGGAACACGGTGGTACGCATTGTGCTGGGCACCGTGCAGGTGGTGCTCGGGCTGCTGACGGTGTGGCTATGCAGGGTGTTCATCGACGAGACCATCCATAGCGGCTCCAACAGCGACGTGCTGCTGATGGTGCTGTGGCTCGTACTGATTACCGTGGGCAGCGTGGTGCTGCGACAGGTGTGCTTCTGGATGGCCTCTTCGGCCAGCATCCGGCAGACCAACACACTGAGACTCCGCATCTTCAGCTGCCTGTTCCACAGGCAGCTCTTCGACGGCGAGGAGCTGCACTCCGGCGACGTCACCTCACGACTGGCCAAGGACATTGAAGCCGTCACCGGCACCACCACCGACACCCTGCCACAGATGGCCGTCACCATGCTGCAGCTGTGCGGCGCCTTCCTGCTCATGCGCTGGTTTGACGCACGACTGGCATGGGCGCTGGTGCTGCTGACGCCGGTGGCCATCATCTTCGGCAAGCTCATAGCAAGGCGGCTGCGGCAGATGACCCTCGCCATCAGGCGCGACGAGAGCCTCATACAGATGCAGGTGCAGGAGGGCATGGAGCACAACGCCGTGCTGCGCTCGCTGGGCAGCGAACAGTGGGTGACCGACAGGCTCGACTCCATGCAGCAGCGGCTCTTCGGCAACGTCATGCGGCGCACAAGGTTCACCGCCGTTACGCGACTGGTCATGGGCTTCGCCTTCGGACTGGGCTACATGCTGGCCTTCGTGTGGGGCGGACTCGGACTGCGCAACGGCACCATCACCTTCGGCGTGATGACCTCGTTCCTGCAGCTGGTGGGCATGATCCAGCAGCCAATCCTGCAACTGCTGAATCTCGTGCCGGGCGTCATCCACTCAACGGCCAGCATCGACCGCCTCATTGAGCTGGAGAAGACTTCGCAGAAGCCCCATAAGCCCCATAAGCCCCATGAGGCCTATAAGCCCCATGAGCCCCATAGCATCACCTTCAATGAAGTGTCGTTCCGCTACGCCACCGGCGACAAGATGATACTGTCGCACTTCACCCATAGCTTCGCACCCTCCTCGAAGACCGCCATCATGGGCGAGACCGGCATCGGCAAGACCACGCTGTTCCGACTGATTCTCGGGCTCATAGAGCCCACGGAAGGCACGGTCGGCGTGGGCGGCGACATCTGCTTCGTACCGCAGGGCAACACGCTCATGAGCGGTTCCATACGCTACAACCTGCTGCTGGCCAAGCCCAAGGCCAGCGACGACGAGCTGCGCCAGGCGCTGCACACGGCCTGTGCCGACTTCGTGCTACAGCTACCCGAGGGCCTCGACACGGAACTCGGCGAGCGCGGCAGCGGACTCAGCGAGGGACAGGCTCAGCGCATCGCCATAGCTCGCGGACTGCTGCACGGCGGCGACATCCTGCTGCTCGACGAGATCAGCAGCTCGCTCGACGAAGCCACCGAGCAGGAGCTGTTCTCGCGGCTGTTTGCAGCCTTTCCGCATAAGACGATTCTCTTCATCACCCACCGTTCTGCGGTCTGCAAACTCTGCGACGACGTCATCCGTCTGTAGGGATTCTCCCCCGATATTTAGGGGAATCACCCCCGGATTATAGGGTTGAGAACTTGGCAGACTGCAGCCATAGTTCTATCTTTGCATCGTCAAACCTCTAAAAACGATACGACGATGAAAAGAATGATGATGATTACAATGTTGGCCGTGCTGACGGCCATGCCCTCGATGGCACAATATGGGAGGCGTCATTACAGCCGCTCCGTTACTCCGCGACACACGAACTACCACAGCTACACGCCACGCTCCCTGACAAGCGACTTGACCTATTTCGGAATACGAATAGGCCCCACGGTGTCGACCATCAATGCCGACGACATAGCGCTGGACGGCGACTCGCCCAAGTCGGGATTCAGTTTAGGTGTCACATGCGGCGTGCGCGTGGCTCCCGCTACCCCACTCTATTTGGAGACAGGACTCTCCTACATAGAGAAAGGTGGCAAGGGCGGTCCTAACGGTACAACATCCTACTCGATGAACTACCTGGAGGCGCCGTTCCTGATGAAGTATAAGCACACCCTCGCCCAGGACTTCAGCATCCAGCCATTCGCGGGTGTCTACTGTGCAGCAGGCGTCAGTGGCAAAATCAGGGAGCAGAACCAGCGTAAGGTGCAAAGCTCGTTCGCTGACAATGCGTTCAAGCGCTTCGACGGCGGTCTGCGTATAGGCTGCGGACTACAGTACGACTACCTCTACACTGAGTTAGGCTACGACATCGGCCTTTCCAACATTGAGCGCGACGACTTCAACACGGCCAACACCGGTTGTTTCTTCGTCAGTGTGGGTCTCAACCTCTGATATGGTGAGTGGTGAAAGGTGAGTAGTGAAGCATGAATGGTGATTAGTGAGTGGTGAAAAGAAAAGAGCAGGCTCTGAAGAGCCTGCTCTTTTCATGTATGGAGTGGAATGGATTTCCTACTTCTTCTCCTCAACGGCGGCGGGCTCATCCTCGCGGATGGTCTTACCCATGGTCAGGTAAGCCACAGGAGCGGCGATGAAGATTGACGACAGTGTACCGAAGACAACACCGAGAATCATGGCGAACGAGAAACTGCGGATAGAATCACCACCGAGGATGAAGATAGCCAGCAGCACGATGAGCGTCGTCACCGAGGTATTGATGGTACGGGCCAGCGTCTGGTTCAGCGAGTCGTTGAACAGCGTCTGACGGTCGCGCTTCTTGAAGAGCTGGAAGTTCTCACGGATACGGTCGAAGACCACCACCTTATCGTTGATGGAGTAACCGATAACCGTCAGGATGGCACCGATGAACACCTGGTCGATCTCGAGCGACATGGGCACCCAGCCCCACAGGACGCTGTAGAAGCCGATGACCACGAGGGCGTCGAGGGCCAGGGCGACGGTAGCGCCCAGCGAGAAGGAGAGGTTGCGGAAACGCAGCAGGATGTAGAGGAAGATGGCAATCAGGGCGATGATGACCGAGATGATAGCACCGTAGGTGATGTCCTTAGCCACCGACGGACCAACCTTGGCCGAGCTGATGATAGAACCACCCTCACGGACGTCAGGATTCTTGAAGTCTTCAACATTAGCCTGGTTCACCAGACCGGCACCCTTCAGCGACTCGTAGAGGATGTCCTCTGCCTTGTCGTCGACCTCGGGATTGTTCGACTCGATGTCCCAGTTGGTAGAGATACGAACGGTCTTGCCGTCGGTACCCAGGGCGATGACGCTGGTGTTAGCCTCCTTGCCTGCGTTCTCACCGATAGTGTTCACAAAGGCACCAGCCAGCACGTTACGGACCTCCTCAACGGGCGTCTCCTTGTCGAGCGTCACCACGTAGTTACGACCACCGGTGAAGTCGATGCTCTGGCTAAGGCCACGGACTGCGAACGATATGCAGAACAGGATGGCGGCAATGCCCCAGATGGTGAATGAGGTCTTATAGGCACCCATGAAGTTGAAGTGGCTGTTCTGCATGAGGTTGCGCGAATAAGGCGTGGTGAAGCTCAGCTTGGTCCACTTGTCCTTCTTCAGCTGAACCTCGTAGACCAGACGGGTCATGAAGACAGCGGTGAAGAACGACACGGCGATACCGATGATCCACGTGGTAGCGAAGCCCTTGACGGGACCTGTACCGAAGTAGAGCAGGATGATACCGGTGATCAACGACGTGAAGTTAGAGTCGAAGATAGCCGAGAAGGCGTTCGAGTAACCCTTGTTGATGGCTTCCTTGACGTTCAGACCCTTGCGCAGCTCTTCCTTGGTGCGCTCGTAGATCAGCACGTTAGCATCCACAGCCGTACCTAAGGTCAGCACGATACCGGCAATACCAGGCATCGTCAGGGCAGCCTGGAACGACGTCAGAATACCGAGTGTGAAGAACAGGTTGAACAACAGGGCGATATCGGAGAGGAGACCGGGAATCCAGCCGTACAGCATAATCATGTAGATCATCAGCAGCACGAAGGCCACGACGAACGAGATGATACCCTGCTTGATGGACTGTGCACCCAGTGACGGGCCTACGACCTCCTCCTGTACGATGCGGGTAGGAGCCGGCATCTTACCGGAATTCAGCGTGTTAGCCAGGTCCTTAGTGTCCTCGATGGTGAAGTTACCCGTGATCTGTGAGTTACCACCGTCAATCTGTGTCAGGATGCGGGGAGCCGAGTAAACGGCGTCGTCGAGGACGATAGCCACACCACGACCGACATTCTGCTTGGTAATCTGGCTCCAGCGGCGGGCGCCGTCAGAGTTCATCTGCATCGATACGGAGGGATGACCCAGCTGGTCGAAGTCGTCCTTGGAGTTGGTGATGACGTCACCCTCCAGCGGAGCACGGCCGTTAGGCTCGGTGATCTTCAGAGCATACAGGGCGAAGATATCACCCTTGGTGTTCTGACCGCCGAAATCCTCGGGCTTGGCACCCCAGCGCAGCTTGCACTCAGCAGGCAGCACAGTGGCAGCGATGTCAGAGTAGATGACCTTATTGACGTCAGCGGTATCGCGGGCGTTAGCATAGCCGACGATGGCCAGACCCTGGTTGATGGGCTGGAAGACAGCGAACAGCGGGTTCTGCTTCTTGGCTTCTTCCTTGGCCTTCACGTCACTGTTCTTGGCTTCCTTCTTGGCCAGCTTGGCAGCCAGGTCGCCAGCGGCAGCCTTCGTGGTGTCGGCGGCAGCCTCAGCAGCCTCGGCAACGGCGGTGGTGTCGGTAGCAACAGTGTCAACCACCTCGCCCGAAGCGAAGGCGGCATACTTCTGGTTCAGCTGAACAAACAGTGAGTAGAGATCCTGGGCATTGTAGGTCTCCCAGAACTCCAGGTTGGCAGAGCCCTGGAGCAGCTTACGCACACGCTCGGGTTCCTTGATACCAGGCATCTCCACCATGATACGGCCGCTCTGACCCTCCAGCTTCTGGATGTTGGGCTGAACGACGCCGAACTTATCGATACGGTTACGGACGACGTTGAACGAGTTGTCGACAGCCGACTGTACCTCAGCACGCAGAGCGCTCTCGACCTCAGAGTCGGACGACTGTGTGCTGACCTTGCCCTTCATCTGCTGAGTAGCGAAGATGGCAGCCAAGGGACGACCATTCGAGTTCTGTTTCCAATACTTGACGAACAGAGAGATGAAGTCGGCCTGACTGGTCTCCTCCTCTTTCTTTGCCTGTTCCATCGACTTCTTGTAGGCTGCGTCCTGCTTGTGGTCGGCGAGCACGTCGACAACGTCAGGTACAGACACCTCAAGAATAACGTTCATACCGCCCTTCAGGTCAAGACCAAGGCCGATTTCCATCTCACGGCACTGCTTCAGCGAGTAGATTCCTAAGTAAACCTTCTCGTTGTTGATTGAGTCGAGGTACTCCTGTCCAGCCTCCTCACCCATGGCGGCAGCCTTACTTTCGTAGTGGCGCGTCACAAACGAGAAGGAAAGGTAGAAGCAGCAAACGAGTATCAGCAACAGTGCGATAAACTTTACAATTCCTTTGTTTTGCATTTTGGTTTTTTATGTTATTTATTCGTTACTTTGCGCAATTTAGCCTGCAAATATAGACATTTTTCCGCACTTGGGAAAATTTATCGGCCTTTTTCGCACGAAAATTAAGGTTTTTACTGTTTTTTCAGCCAACAAACCAGCGGATAGTGGTCACTATAGTCAATTTTCGCGTCAATTTCGCATCTGACGGGAACGAAGTCGTCGGAACAGAAAACGTGGTCGATACGGAAGTTAAAACCTTTCTGATTATATGACAAACCGAGTCCGTTTCCACTGGCCACGAAGCAGTCGGTGAGTCCCTTGGCGATGGTATGGCGGGAGTAGGAGATGGGATTGTCGTTCAGGTCGCCGCAGACAATGATGGGATACTGGCGGTGGCTTTCCACATACCGATGGACGGCCTCAGCCTGTGGCGCACGCTGGGCGGCAGCCTGCCCCAGCTTCCCCATCAAGTACATCGACTCAGCACGCGCCGTGTCGCGCCCCATGTTGCCCTTGAGCATGTCGCGATAGCGGTTGCGCTCAATATTCGACAGATGGGTGCCCTCCAGGTGGTTGTTGATGATGAGGAGTGTGTCGCCGTCCACTTTCAAGTAGTAGGCCACCGAGCCGTTGTACGCCGACTCGAAGGCGATGCGCTCCTTGCGCAGTATGGGATAGCGGCTGTGGATGCCCACCCCGTTCCATGAGGCCGACGAGTAGCTGAAGCGCGTCGTGTCGTTATACGGGTACTTCTCCCGATACTTCTGGAACACGTAGCGCCGCCACGTGTCCACATCCTCCTGAATACAGACAATGTCGGCATCCTGCTTCGTCAGGTAGTCGAACACCATTTCAAAACCGTTCTCGTACTTGAAGTTGCCGCCATAGCAGCACACGTTCCACGACACCACCTTCAGCGTCGCCTCGGACGTGTCGCCCGGACGGTTCAACGGTATATATATAGAAATAGGTACATACGCGAGGAGATAGCCCACGACGGGAATCCATGCCCGGCGCCACTTGAATAGCAGCCAGAACAGCAGGAACAGCAGGTTGACCACCAGGAAGAAGGGGAAGATCATGCCGAGCGGCGACAGCCACGGATGGCTGGCAGGACTGATATGGTCGGAATAGCCCGCCGCCAGCATCAGCAGCACCGTTGCCACGTTGGCACCGGCCACCAGATTGACGGTAATCTGCTTCAGTTGCTTAATCATCGGTCCTGACTGGCGTCAAACAGGCGACGCTTCTCTTCCTTTGTCAAGCTGTCGTAGCCGCTCTTGCGAATCTTGTCGAGAATAGCGTCAATCTCCTCCTGATTCTGGCGCTTGCGGGCGTTGTACTCCATGTCGGCCTCGTTGGTCGAAGCCGTGAACGTGGGTCCCTCTGTCCTGGTCTGGCTTGAATAATCGGAGCCGCTTGAACCTTTCGTTTTCCATTTATTCCACCGTTGGAAGAACTCCTTGCCGTCGGAGCGGTTGAAGTGGGCGTCGAGGTGGCGGTTCCAGTAGCGTATCATGAGGAAGCCGAAGAGCATACCGCCCAAGTGTGCCATGTGAGCCACGCCATCGGCCGACGAGCTGACAGCCGACACCAGCTCAATGACGGCATAGCCCAAGACGAACCATTTGGCCTTGATGGGCACCGGCAGCGGGAAGATGAAGATGCGCTCGTTAGGGAATATCATGCCGAAGGCCAGCAGGATGGCGTAGACGGCTCCCGAGGCGCCTATCGTCGTCCATGTGTTCAGCTGGTTGCTCAGCTGCTCACCCACCACAAAAAGCTCCGGGAAAGTGACAGAAGGCTCCTGGGCACTGACGCGCAGGTAGAAGTCGGCAAACTGCACTATCTCCTGCATCAGACCGGCACCGACGCCGCACGAAATGTAATAAAAAAGGAACTTCTTCGGTCCCCACACATTCTCCACCACACAGCCGAACATCCACAACGCAAACATGTTGAAGAACAAGTGCGTCAGATTGGCGTGAAGAAACTGGTAAGTCAGGAACTGATACAGATGGAAATGGCTGGCCATGAAATAATGCAGGCCGCCGATGTCCGTCAGGTCGACACCCTGTGCCTCAAGCACCCACGTCGCCACGAATATCAGCACGTTGATGATGAGCAGGTTCTTTGTTACAACTGGAATATTACGAAACACTATACCGATGTACTATTAAACGATTAACCTCTTACTAATCAGCCGCACACACGTTGCGCAGCTTTTCGGGTGCAAAATTACGAAAATTATCTGGTTTTCGGCAGAAAACAGGGGCTTACGCAACTATTTTTCAATAAAAAAGCAAAATTTTCCCATTTTTTGTTGTTTTTCTGAATTGTTTCCCCTATATTTGCGGTGGATTTCTAACGTAACACAGTTATTAACATCAAATAATCACTTAATTTAAACCACATTTATGAACAAAACAGAATTAGTAGAGAAGATTGCAGCTGGTGCTGGCATCTCTAAGGTTGACGCAAAGAAGGCTCTTGACGCTACTGTTGCAGCTATTAAGGACGCTCTCGTTGCTGGTGACAAGATTGCTCTTGTTGGTTTCGGTACTTTCAGTGTTAACGAGCGCCCCGCTCGCGAGGGTATCAACCCCGCCACCAAGCAGAAGATTACTATCGCTGCTAAGAAGGTTGCTAAATTCAAGGCTGGTGCTGAGCTGGCTGACGCAATCAACTAATTTAGTTGTAAAGAAAAATGAAGAAGGCTTCCCGTTGAGGAAGCCTTTCTTTTTTAATGCCCGGAAGTGGAAAGAGTCACATTCCACATCCGGGCATCATGTTGTTGCAGGGGACAACCTACTTCGGCTGTTTGCCGATATAGGCAAGAATACCGCCGTCAACGTAGAGCACGTGGCCATTCACGGCGTCAGAGGCGTGCGAGGCGAGGAACACGGCGGGACCGCCAAGCTCACTCGGGTCGAGCCAGCGGCCGGCAGGCGTCTTGGCGCAGATGAATGAGTCGAACGGGTGACGGCTGCCGTCAGCCTGACGCTCACGTAGCGGAGCTGTCTGCGGTGTGGCGATGTAGCCCGGGCCGATGCCGTTGCACTGGATGTTGTATCCGCCGTACTCCGAGCAGATGTTGCGGGTCAGCATCTTCAGACCACCCTTGGCGGCGGCGTAGGCGCTGACGGTCTCGCGGCCCAGCTCCGACATCATCGAACAGATGTTAATGATCTTACCCTCGCGGCGCTCCATCATCTCGGGGATGACGGCGCTGGAGCAGATGAACGGACCGACGAGGTCGATGTCGATGACCTGCTGGAACTCGGCGCGCTTCATCTCGTGCATGGGGATGCGCTTGATGATGCCGGCGTTGTTCACCAGGATGTCAATCTGACCCACCTCCTCGTGGATCTTGGCGACGAGGTTCTTCACGGCGTTCTCGTCGGTGACGTCGCAGACGTAGCCCTTGACGTTGTCGATGCCGGCCTCCTTGTAGTTGTCGAGACCGCGCTTCAGTGCGTCTTCGTTGATGTCGTTGAAGATGATGTTCTTAATACCAGCGGCCACGAAAGCCTTAGCAATGTTGAAACCAATGCCGTAAGAGGCGCCGGTAATCCAGGCATTCTTGCCTTCAAGTGAAAATGGATTTGCCATAATTCTTTTTGTTGTTTTGATTAGTTTGAGTGATTATTGAATTTGTTTATCTGATGTTGCACACTTCCCTGTCTACTTGATGACCCAGTCTATTGGCACGCGCGTCGCTACATCGAACTGCACGCCGATTCTCACGACCTTACGCCCACCCGACTCGTAGGGGATGGCATAGCCCTTACTGTCTATCTGATCTAAAGCCTGCTGCGCCGTGCCGTTCGTCTTCAGTTCAAAGACATAGACGGCATCTGGCAACCATACCACCATATCCGTCTTGCCTCCGGCACATTTCACCTGAGTACGCACATAGACGTTCAGCATTGAGAATATCAGGTACATCGTGTATTCATAAAAGCCCTCAGCAGTAGCGGCATCTGCCAATTTCTGCTTGAAGCCTTCCACAAAGGGAATCCCTGCCATAAAAGCCTTCATCTCGCACATTGCCTGCTCAACGTCGCCACTGCTGAGTGCCCGCCAGAATTTCAGGGCAAAACCAACCTGCACATCCTTTGACTTCAGTCCGGTAAATACAGGCAGGAGTCCCTCGGCATAGCCATAGCGCACCTCCTGGTTAGGGATAGACAGCGTATAGACATCGCCCCATCGGTCGTAGTCCTTGATAGTCAGGTAGCCACTCTGATAGAGCAACGGCAAAGCATCGTGCATAGCCTCCGTAGGCAAATCGAAAGCCACCGAAGGCACCTCGATATCATCCATATTCGTTATGTCGGAACGGAATAGCTGCAGCTGCCGTATGAGATATGTGGGCGTACCGGTCTCGAACCAATAATTGCCAATCTTCCGCTGCATGAAGGCTGTCAGCAGACTAAAGGGATTATAGATGTCCTCAGATTTCTCAGAGAAATGGTAGCCGTCATAATGGCTCTTGATCCTGTCATGCATCTCTTCGGCCGAACAATCACACTCGGACGCCATCTCCCTGACATCGTCGGCAAGCGCTGATGCCAATTCCCCTTCCGTGATTCCGCAGATAGCAGAGAAACGCGGGTTCAAGGTAACATTGAGCATGTTGTTGAGCGTAGAGAAGATGCTCAGTTGCGAGAACTTGGTTATACCCGTAATGAAGCAGAACTTGATTTTCGGCTCCAGCTGTTTCAGTCGCTGATAGAACTCCTGCATCACCTCACGCACATCGCTCAGCATCGTATCCTCGTGCAACATGTCTAACAGCGGGGCATCATACTCGTCGATGATCACGGCCACCTGACAGCCCGTCTGCTCATAAGCACGGTTGACAAGACCGGCAAAGCGCATGCCAGGCGTTGTCTCGTTCATGTCACGACCGAAAAACTTCTCATATTCCGCCAGCAGTCTTCCCAGCTCGTCCTTGACACCCTGGACAGGCATGTGCCGGGCACCGCTCAGATCGAAACGTAAGACGGGATACTGCTTCCACTCCTTTTCCAACTGCATGACCTTCAGGCCCTCAAACAGCTCTTTCTCGCCGCGGAAAAACGACTCCAGAGTAGAGGACAGCAGTGACTTGCCAAACCGGCGGGGGCGACTCAGGAAGATATATTTAGCATAATTCTGCAGTTCCCAGACCAGATCCGTCTTATCGATATACACATACCCTCCCCGAATCATCTCCGAGAACGTCTGTATGCCTATAGGATATCTTCTCTCTGCCATGCGTCATGCCGTTTCAGCTGCAAAAGTAGTGAAAAAGGAGCGAAATGCAAAGAAAATAACGTTTTTTATCTTTCTGATATTGTGATAACGGAAAAATGCCCGCACGTCCCACACCTCCCACACCTAAAAAGTTTGTACAGGTTCCTCGCCTCGTTTTTGTCCCAGGCCGTGGGACAAATCTGCGGCGGCCCCCCAGACTTCTGCGGCGGCCCCCCAGACTTCTGCGGGGCCGCCGCAATGTTGTCTTAAGTTGTTCTAAGTTGTCTTTTCCCTGTCATCACTCGACCTTGTATTTTTCAGGTGAGGGCTTAGGTGTGGGCAATAGGTGCGACTGGAATCCTAAAATGGGTATTGATAATCAGGAAGTTATGTGTCACGTGCGGGACGTGTGGGTACTTTTCGCTCTTTCGAGAAATCGTGTTAGGAACAGGTCCTCCACGAACTGACGTATGCTCTCCTGCGGCATTTTCGTGCCCCCCTGCTCAATGGCGAGCCGTCCTTTGGGCGACTTGGCGCTGAAGGTGACCTTGTACTCCTGTCCGTCGAGTTTGGCCGTCAGTCGCATGGCTCCGTTACCCATCTCCTCCCACTGTGCATCCTCCACGTGAACCCCTTGCAGCACGAAGCTGAACACATGAGGCTTGTAGCCGTGAAGACCAGAGAGCAGGTCGGGCGACATCTCGGCAAAGTGACGCTCGATAACGTCCTGCCAATATTCGCTGATACTATATTTTTCTGCGTATGAACGGAAGTTCAGTATAACATCCGTGCATTGGCGTATGATGCTGTCAGGTCTGTCAACATTGGCTGTGCGGGCAAAACGGAGCATGTCGTCTCGTGTAATAGCCGTACGCTTGCCATTCATACTGAGGTAGTGGTACTCGTCGAGTTTGTTGTTTGGGTTGAAGCATGAGAAAGTCAGGTCGTAGGCTGGTGTGATATGCCATGATTCCCCCTTTTTCATCATGAAAGAGAAGTTGCGGATATGGGCATCGACATTGCATGTGAGAATATTGAAGATTGCTCGTCTGAATGTTTCTTCCCTTTCTTTATATGGTAGCCCCAACCTGATGCAGACTTCCATCAGCTGTTCGTATGAAGTGGCTTCTGGATTCATCGCTGCTAACGACAGAATATGGACTTTCTGCCTGTCTTGACGGTCGTATCGCTCTGTCAGGAAATGACTCTCACCGTCGATGTCTATCAGCTTTGAGGGCATCATCGTGATGCCTGCCTCCTTTGCCATGTCCGCATAAACCATTTCCACCTTAGTCAACGGATAGTACTTGCTTTCGGCAAACTTCAGCAGATAATAGGTGAATCCGTCGGGTTGTATCACCTGTCCGCTGCGTATTTCACCCGTTTCTCTGTTGATGGCGATGACGGCTTTGGAGTGGTTGCCTCCTGCAGATGTGCCAACCTCGTAAAGAGCGTTGAGTGTCAGGTCCTCTCCCGTTACGGTAACGTTCTCGCGTCCCTGTAGAATCTCCAATGCTTTCTTGTACAGTTCTGTCAGTTGGAAACTTCGTTCCTCTCCCAGTTCCTCTGCAGGTTCAAATTCCAGTGCTCCCATACCTCTTCTTCCGATAAACAGCAACTTGTCGACGGAGGTGATTTCCGACGTACGGATATGGTTCTCTGCCGCCCAGGCATCAAACACGGCATTACCCCATCTGCCAGGCAGCGAGTCGGCAATGAAGGCTGGTAGCCCACAGAAGATGTCGTCGTTGGCCAATCCGTAGATGGGCAAACGGTTACGCGGGTTTTTAATCGATGCCGATAGGGGAGCAATATCAACACCTGCTTTGATGAAATCGGGGTGGTAGCTGAATACCGCCCTTTTGCGCCTCTCTTCCCAGAAGAGACTGCCGACCTCTTGTCCCCAGAGGAGGACTCTTACGATGTTATTTTGCATGTCTTACTCTTTTGCGTTTTCCTTGCTGTATCTTCTCTAACTCATAGGGTGAAACAGGAATCTCTGGTAACACGTCGTCGAGACCCTGCATGAAGTCGATAGTCCGCAGAAGCTCAATTAAGGTGCCTAACGTGATGTTGTTAAGTTGCCCGTTTTCAAATTTGCGAATGGTGACGACACTGACGCCCGACTTGGCCGACACTTCCTGCTGCGTCAGTTCGCAGCCAATGCGATAGTCCTTGAAGCGCCTGCCTATCATCGCTACAATTTCTATCGTGTACATGTGTGATATGTCTTTATGTTGTTCCATGCCGCAAAGGTAAGAATATTTTCTGTTATCACCAAATAATACACATAAAAATAATATTATTACGGTTATGAGACACACCTTTCACCCGTATCGTGTCCTGCGGCTCTGCGTGAGCAGGAAATTTTAACAGCGGACAGTCTCCAGAAGAAGGGGACTGTCCGCTGTTGGTTGGACGACTCGGATTCGAACCGGGAATGACAGAACCAAAACCTGTAGTGTTACCATTACACCATCGTCCAAAAAAATGCAGCCGAATCTGAAATTCGGCTGCAAAGGTACGAAAATTTTGGCACGCCACCAAATTTTCGGCTGAATTTTTCCGAGGTGCGAGGTACGACGGTGCGGTTACAGGATGCGTTTGCCCTCGTAGGTCACTGAGTCGAGTGTCAGCGTGTAGTCGCTGCTGTATCCATCGTCCTCATCGCCGGCCTCCTGGGCTCCCCTAGTCGAGCGACGGCTGTCGTCAGCAAAGTTATACTTATACTTGATTTTCTTCTTGAAGGCCGGGAACATCTTAGCATTAGCGATGGTGATGGTATTGGCTGCATCGCGGCCAAAGATGTAGGGGCTCAGGTCGACCTGTATCTTCGCCTTCAGTGATTTGGCGGACCAGTGGTGCACGTAGTTGCCGCTCTGCAGGACGGCATCCTTCGACTTATGCCTTGCGGTAAAGGGGTTGATATCGGAGTTGTCGTAGATGCCCCATTCCTTGATGTTGACGGAACCCTTCACGTTGGAATAGGTGTCGAAATAGTAGGTGTACATCGAAACGTTTTCATTCATAGGTTCACAATCCTGATCGATATCCACGAACTTGACGATGGAGATCGTGGGCGTGACTGTACAGAAGGCCAGTCCCTTGTCCTGCACCACGGGTTTGCCATCGTACGATAGTGCATAGCCAGGAATACAGGTATAGGGATATTCAGCCAACAGATGGGGAATCTCCACGGTATACTTCTTGCCGCTCTTGGTACTGCCTGTCAGCTTAGCGTCTTCCTGGTTCTCGGGGAACAGGGTGAAGATCTCTTCGCTGCCCGACATGATGGTGAAACAGGGGTAGAGCGTCTTGGCATAGCAAATCAAGCCCGGGTCGTCGACCGTCCACTGACCGCTGAAGATGATGTCCTCGTTGGCATCTGTCCATTTCTGTCCCACCTTGAACGAGCCCTCGCGCATCTTGGGGAACATGTAACGGTCGAAGACCGTCCACTTGGGCTTATCGAGATAGACCGGGCCTAAGCGCAGGGCAAACTCCTTGTCGTTGTCGGCATCGGTGAGCGGTCGCATGGCCATGCCTTCGTCATCGTCAGAAGGAGGCGTTGGAATAGCTGCCTTCTCCTTGGTTTTCTTTTCGAGCCACCAGTCGATGATTCCAGCCCGCTCCTCGTCACTCGCTCCTGCCGGTACCAGTTTTCGCATCTCGTTCAGGATTGCTGGGTCAATGGATTCCAAATCGCCTTTCTTGAAGGCAAGCCAATCGGATATCTTACCCGTGGCCTCGTATGCTTTCACCGCTTTGTTCATCGCGTCTAAAGCCGCCTGTGCATCTTTCATCTTGGCGGCCTTGTTCTTCACATGCTCCTTAATCTTGGCAAGCACCTTCGAGATAATCATGCCCTTGGCAACGAGCGCCACTGCAAATCCAATATTGACTTCGGAGGATAGTTTAGGATTATAGTCAATATGCACCGGATTATCCGGGTCGCCTCCGAACTCCTTGATGCCGGTGGCCAGCGTGGCTTTGGTGAGCATACGTATGTAGAACTCCCCTCGCAGCGAGAGGTCGGACGTAAAGAGTCCGAAACCGACGGAAATTTTGATGATGGGGAATTCAAAGTTGGCCGCAGCATCGAATTTGGCAGTTACCGTACTCTCTTTTGTATTGTTGTCCTGCGCAAAGAAGTCGCCGTCCTTGAAGCCGACGGTGAAGTCGAAGGGTTTATGGTAGCTGATTTCCGTGGTCAGCGTGCCATTGACCTGATAGTTCACCGAGAAGCCGAACACGGGAATGACCACCACGGGACCTACCGTCAGTTTGACGCGTCCTTTCAGCAAGTCGTCGTTGCCGAAGTACTTACCCTTCAGCTTCGCCCTCTTCGCGTCACCCATACCGACGATGGCCTGTAGCTTCAAGCCGATGTCGAATGAGCCGTCCTTCATTCTGCAACTGAAGTTCAGACCCTCGTCCCAGTCGAAGTCGCAGTCAATATAAATCTTAGCCTTAACACCACCGGTGATGTCAATCTTGAAGTTGTCGCCATGGTACTTTTTCTTCCACTCGTCGGTCCTGCTTATATCAACAGGTGCGAACGGTATGTTCATGTTGAGGTAGTCGTCGCCTTCTTCGCCACGTGTCTGTTCACGTGCGTTCTCTTCACGGTTGTCGACGTGGAAGAGGAAATTGCCGTCCTCGTCGTAGACATCATACTCCTCGAGGTAGTCGTTGGCAGGAAGCGACATGTGGAAACTCATATACTCAAAGGCATCCTGTATGTCGGCATCCTTGCAGAAGATGGCATACTGGCTACCCTCGTTCTTAACCAAGGCCACCAAGGCGCAGAGGCCATACTCGAACACCTCGGTATTGTTGCTCACGACGTGCTGACCCTCCTGAGGCAGCAGGTCGATGGGAGCCGCTCCGTCGACATAGATGATGTGGGCGCGCGCCGAGTCAATGCGCTCAACGCTCAGTATGAACCTCGTCAGCGGATTGTCGGCATTCAGTTCCATCGTCGTACTCTTGTACTGGTACTGCACCGTTCCTTCGTCGGTCTGTATGGTGGTGATGGAGTCGTAGCCCTTACCGCTATATTCCATCAGCTCGCGCTCCAGGTCACCATCGATGAACAGGTTGCACGAGGCAAGGAGCACCGTGCAGAGCATCAGCAGATATTTCGTTGTATTCTTCATATCGTCGTGTCAATTAAGCATTACTAATCATCGTCGTCCACATCGCCGGCCACAACTTCACCCATGTCCTGCTCGTCTGGATTCTCGCCGTCGGAGCCGAACTCCAGTCCGAAGTTGTACTCTACGGCATTCTCGTCGAGCACCAGCTGGTAGAGATTTGAGAGCGTGCCGTGGGTCTCGCCATCGAAGGTCAACTGGTTGGGGAACAGCTCGACCTTGGCCTGACCACGGTAGTAGCAGCGCAGATCGATGAGGTCGCCATAGTAGAAGGGACTCCACACACGCAGCTCCATATAGTCGCGGTCCTGCCAGCGGCGCATCTTGCCAATGCCGCGCAGTTCGTTGTCGCAGTAGGCGCAGATGATGAGCGAGTCCTCGTCCTGCTGTGTGTAGGTCTTGCCATGGACATTGACTGAGGCATAGATAACCATGTCGTAGAGGTAGCCCTTGGGGTTGACATAGAACTCGGGCAGCACGTTGACCAGGCAAGAGTCCTGCAGACGGTCGCTGACACTGATCACGTAGGCCACGGTCTGTCCCTGAGAGACACCTATCAGCGTGTCGTTGGTGAAACGTGCGATGGCATCGTCGACTGGAATCCACCATACCGCCTCGGTGCTCACGTCGGCGGGTGTGAATGTCACAGGGACGCGGTACTGGTCGCCCACCACCAGGTTGACCACCTTGCGGGGCAGCTTCATCTGGCGTGCCGGCGTGGGTTCAGAGGTGGGAAACTCGTAGAAGTCGCCACAAGCTACGAGCAGGCATACCATCGATAGCAGATATAGAATCCTTCTCATACGCTTCTCATTTTTTAGATTTCTTCACCTTGATTGTGTTCGAGGGCGTGCTCTGTCGGCCGTCCTCCCACTGTATCATCAGATAGTACTCAGCCTCTTCTCCGTCTTTGAGCTGGCCGTCGAGATAGGTCATATCCTCGGGCTGAACGCTCATCTGGTAGACGAAGCTGTTCTCCTTTTCACGCTTGCGGTAGACGCAGTAGTAATAAGGTGCGTCGAAGGGCAGCTTGCCGATGTTCCAGGCCAGCTTCACCTGGTCGCTGCTCTTCATGTAGTCGCCAGCCAGGTCGATCTTCACCTCGTAGACCTTCGGGCCACGGTGCAGCCAGCTCACGGCGAGGCTGTTCGACGTGAAGGGCGACGAGTTGAACGACTCCATATAGTAGAAGTAGCGCTGGCGGCGGTCGTAGGGCGGGTTGTCGTCGACGACAATGGTGTAGTTGCCCGTCTGCATGATGGAGTCGGCATCGAAGCGTCCGATGACCTCATACTCGCCCTCATCGCCGAGACGGCGGTAGAGCAGATGGTAGTCCATGTCGGCATCGGGACCCACGACCCACTCCATGTGCATACCCTTGATGTCATCGTGGGTAGAATTGGCCAGATGGGGCTCCGACGGCGGCGTGACGTGGGGACGGGTGACGCGGATGTAGGGGCTCCACTCGCCCACGTTGCCCGAGTAGTCGACGGCACGCACCTGGTAGTACACATACTTCTGGTTGACGTCAAGGGCCAGCGAGTCGAGATAGCCACGCTCCATGATACCCTCGTCGTTGAGCTTTAGGAACTCGTGGCTCAGGTCGTTGGCAAAGCCCACATCGAAGTAGGCAATGTCGTCGTCGATGGGCTTGGGCTCCCACGTCAGGATGACGTAGCCGTCGGGCATCACCTCGGCACGCAGCGAGTCGGGGGGCTCGGGAGCGCGGTAGTCGGTGATGCGGATGAGCTGCGGCAGCGAGCAGGCCTCGTTGCCCGACTGGTCGTAGGCTACCACGCAGATCATGCCGGTCTTCAGGCGGGTGACATCGACGGTGCAGACAGTGTCGGCAATAGATATGAGCTCGTCGGTGATGACCACCCACTGCGTGCCGTAAACACTCTCGTTAAAGTACTTGATGGCATAGCCTGTGACATCGTCGAACTGCGTCTCGGGGTCGGGGTTCTCCCAGACGATGTGTGCCAGCACCTTCTTGTTAAGGTCCTCCTCGGGGTGCTCCATGACGATGTACTTCAGCTGGGGCGGCACGGGCGGCTCAATGTCGTAGATGTTGGCCACATGGACGGGCGACGGGTCAGAGAGTTCGCCGAAGGGGTCGTGACCCATGACGCGGTACTCCCACAGACCGTTGTAGTCGACCGAGTCGCTGAGCAGCGACAGGCCCTCGAAGTCGGTCTCGACCATCGTCACATAGGGTTTGGTGTTCACACGCTCCCACTCTTTCTCGCCCTTGGGACGGCGGTCAATCTCGAAGCTGCTGTGCTCGGTGTCGATCCACGAAAGGATGACGCGGCGCGGACTGACGAGCGAGTCGGTGATCTCAGGTTCGTATTTCTCAGGCTTGTAGGGGTCGTTCTTCACGCCCTCGCGGACACCCGGCTCAAAAATAATCTTGTCGCCGTTGTCCCACACCGTGGGCTGCACGTAGTAGTCGTAGCTCTCGCCGCGCTTGGCAGTGTTGTCGGTAAGTCCCACAGCCAGAGCCTCGGCTAAGTCGCGACGCCACTCGGCCACCATCATGGCAAAGCCGAAGGAGATGTCCTGTTCGCCGTTCAACTCGACGTTGGCACCCACCGTGCCCGGCTTCTCCTCTGTCTGGTTCTCGGTCATGCGACCCTCGCCATAGAGGAAGCCCAGGGCCACCATGGCATTCGAGTCGTTGGTTTCATACCTCTTGCGGAACTGCTCCTCCGTCCAAGGCTTCAGGGCATAGGCCAGGGTGTCGATGGCACCGTCGCCCGTCTTCTGTCGCAGCACGTTCACGCCGCCGTAGGCCAGGAAGAGATAGGACACGTAGTCCTCGGGCACCCAGCGCAGCACCACCTTGTCGCCATAAGGGCGCACCATCAGGTGGATCTTCGAGGTGAGCAGCGGTTGTGTGAGTAATCCCAGCGAGTCGGCGGACGGACTGTCGACACCCGTCGTATCGGTCTCGGCCTCTAAGCGAGCCTTGATACCGTTGACGCGCTCCTTCAGCTGTTTCAACTCATCACGCAACTGTTTGTGAAACGCGACCGTGTCGACAGGGATGGTGTCGACAGGAGTCACCGGCAGATCATCCAAGTCCTTAACAGGATAATCATTCTCAGTGGTCTGTGCGAAGGTAGTACTGCTCAGGGTGAGCAATGCTGCCAAGAGGCATATCGTTTTCAGTCGTCTTTTCATTACTTATCTGTACTGTATCTGTTTACTACTACTTGTCTTTATCGAAACTCTTGTCCACCTTAGTGTCATTGACGTTCACTGTGGGTTTGCCTATTCCCGTCTTGGTAACCCACGTATAAGCATTACCCTTCACGCTGCTTCCGCTGTCCTTCAACGGGTCGATGGATATTTTCTTGAAATCATTCGTGTAATCGCCACGGTAGGCTGCGCCTTGTATGCTATAATAGTACTGGCCGTCGTTGATGTTATACGTGTCGACACGGTAGACTTCCAGAGGCAACGAAGTACACTTCTGGAGCGAATTGGGTGCAGAGAAAGCATCGCGACTGACATACTTATAGCCATTAGACATATTCTTATAGACATAGGCATCGTTGGTATAATAAGCCCAAGGATAGCCGCCCTTCAAACGGAAGAAGAGAAGGTTGGAGGCTTCCGTTGCCCATCTGATGTCATCGAATTTACCACTGGCCACACTATAGCTGAAGCTACGGCTCTTGCGGTCGACACCCTTGTTATTGAACATGGGATCACCCTTGGTTCCGCTACCGAAGCAGTCGCCGAAGATGAGCGGGAACTGGTAGTAGGGCACCTTGACCGAGAAACCTCGGCTCGAGATGGTGAGGTACTGTCCGCGGTGCAGCTGGTTCCACTTCAGGATGTCAGCATTGATAGCCTTGTTGGCGTTATCGTTCAGCGAACCGTCGCTCTTTCCCTTATTCTTACGATTATTAGAATAATAGTTATAGAGCGTTGTGGCTATATCATACATCTTGTCATCGAGTTCGCTGGCTATGTAGTAAGGAGCAGCGAATCTCGTGATGAAGTTGATCAAGCCGTATGAGTAGGGATAGTCCGGGTACTTCTTGTCGTAACCACGCAGCACCAAGTTGGTCTTGCCGTCCTGATTGGCTACAGTCAGGTCGAACATTGGACCGTCGCCCGAGGGTAGCGGATACCTGGGCTGATAGGAGTCATTATAGTACCAGTCGTTCCACGCCTTGTACATCTTGTTTCGAATGTCGAGCACCTTACCCTCCAAGCCGCTGATGAGGGCGCTACCCTGCACCTCTACACCATTGAACCCAAAGGTGAGCGTCTCGGTGGCATGCTTCACCGGCACGTCGTCGAAGTCGTACTTCTTCAGCTGCAGACCAGCCAGGAATACCCAGTTCGACAGGTAGGCCATGTAGAAGTAAGGATCGTCGGTGCGTCTGAACTCCGTAGCCACCCATGGCGATGAGGACGTAGCCTTGTCAGCCCCCCAGAAGCAGACGGTCTCGTCGAGCCAGTTGGCACGCTGATTCTTTGCTTTTGTATAGGTGGCATCGTACGTGTACTGCGGTGCCGAAGAGGGTCTGACACCCAGGAACGGTTTCTCGTAGGGCAACGGGGTATAGTAAGCATAGTCCTTGCCATTAGATGGCTTGCTGCCTTTACGCCAGCTCTTAGATTCGGTACCAGTGAACCAGAGATCGGCCAAGTACATCGTCGTATCCTTCTGACAGGTCAGCGACTGGATGGTCTTCGTCTTGAAGGTATTCCACCTGGTCTTTACCGTATTGGTCTCGGAATTAATCCACCTCTTAGCAATATTAATCATCGAGACGCACTGGCCATTGGTCTTCACACCGTCAAGGTTGTATGTGTCGGACGAATAGCCATTGTTTTTTCTCCAAGTATCGAACTTATTCCGATAGCCCCAGTAGAGAATAAAGCGCCTGTAGACAGCCCACGTGTCCTCGTTGGTGGAGTTAGCATCCAAGATGGGCGGACACTGCGACGTCGTCTTGTACCGGTAGCCCAGTCGCAGGTTGTACTGCATCGAGAATTTGCTGGAGGCCTTGCTGTTCTTGTGGACTGTGAATGGAGATACTGGCTCCATGTTGATACAGGCATTATTGTTATTGAAGAAGTATTTATTGTCGCGCGTTTGCGTGTGGTCCCAAGATGTAGAACCTTTCAACCGGTCGCGCAGCTCCCAGAACAGATTACCGTTCTGATAGGCCTTCTTACTGATGTCGGTGTTCAGGGCGATGGTAGGAACCGACAGGTCGCCGTCGTAGGCACAAGCACCATCCTCCTTGCTGTTGAACAGTGCCATGTCGTCGCCGGAAGGATAGGCCAGTGCAACGTAGGGCTTCAGGTCGATAGGCATGGAGGGAATCGTCTCCGTTGACTTGGTACAGAAGTAGAAGAACTTGTGCTGTATCCACTGTCTGTGGGTGGTCTCCATCTTACCCTTGGAGTTCTTCTCGGTAATATCAATCCAGTAGCGCTGGCCGCCCTCTACCTCGTAGCCTCGACCGGAGAGAATCAGCATATAGTAGCGGTTGGGCTTCAGCGTCATGCTCAGATGATAGCGCGTACCCTGCGACTCGCGTATGGTGACGGGCAGTTCGGTGGATTGGCCTGAGGGTAAGGTTCCTAACGTCGTCATCAGTTCCTCATAGACCATATTCAATTCGTCGTCCTTCACCTTCTTGGAGTTCAGGCTCCTGTCTTTCATGATGATACTGGTCTCGAAGCACGAGGTGAGCAAGTTCTCGAAGATATTCTTAACATATCCTCCCATGAAGTCGAAGACCGCCTTGCCTTCCTCGGTAAACTCAATGAGTCGGGCACCCTTCAGGCCCTTGTAGGAGCCGTTCTGGTAGTTATAATCCTTGTCGAAGTCGAAGATATAGGTGCGTGCAGCCTGCATCCTCAGCGTCTCGGCATCGTAACCCGTGTCGTCGGCCAGATTCTTCTGCGTCGACGGGTCAACCAGTCGGTACTGGCTGTTGAGCGAGGCCTCAGTGTTGATGATACACTTTGAACCGTCGCGTGCCAGGATGGCATTATCCTTGTCCCAGCCTTCACTCAGGCTATCGGTAGCAATAGTACAGTCGCCGAACAGTGAGAAGCCGTCGAGCGCATTGCCCACGAATGCCTCGCAGTAGTCGCCGCACTCGAAGTGGAACGACTTCTTGATGTTCACCAAACCGTTGAGCAGCTTCAACTGCACCTTGGCACGGCCGTCAACCCACGTCGGACTGGGCAGACCTGCCTGGAACACACCACCGATACCGGCATCGACGATATTAATCTTCCTGTCGATGAGCTTACCGAGCTTGATGTGCAGACCGAACTTGGCTGCCAGGTAGGCGTAGAACTGACCGGTGGCATACCAGCCGTTCTTACCCATCGAGCGCTGCAGGTTCACGCAGTAGGCAGCATCGCCATAGTTCACCAGAGCCATGTCGAAGCCTGCAATGGCCTTCAGACCGCCGTAGAACAAGCCGAGGTCGATGTCGATGAAGCCCCAGGCCGAGGCACCCACCATAAGACCACCCTTCACGTCGGTACCCAACATGGCCTTGCAGGCATTGTTACGCGAGCGCTGTGCCTTCGCCATATCGGCACCCGTGTCGACACCATTCGGGGTCAGGAATTCGGTAATCTCCTGAGGGATATCGGGCAGCTTACCATTGCCGGGCAGCTCGTTACCGATGCAGAGGTAAGCGTCAGCACCAATGCTTACATTGACAATCTTCGACTTGTAGTCAATCAGTGTAATTCGGCAGCGCTTGCTCTTCTCGGGCTCACCGAGGTAGAGGTGCCAGCGTACAGGCGACTTCGTGCTGCCGTTCTCCTTCCACGTTATCTTGAGCTGGAAGGGCAGGTTCACTGTTGTTACCCTCTTCTTTTCCGAATCTTCGGCTTTCTTCTTGGCATCTTTTTTGAGATCGCCAGTGTTCTCGCTCTTCGTCGACTTGTCGTGGTCGCCATCATCGTCCAGGGCTTTCTGCAAGCCGCCATTCGTGTCAGGTACGAAGTTTTTGACTTCTTTAGCTATACTGGTCTGGAACGTTTTCATTTGTTCCTGGACAGCAGCCAGCTCACTGTTGGCGGCCTTCATCAGGCTACCCATGGTGCCGTTCTCCAAGCCTGCCGTCACGGTGATGTCGAGCGACAGGAAGCGGTCCTTGTCGTCGTTCTGGTAGAGCAGCGTCATCTTAGCATCAATCATGCCGCTGACAGCCTTGACGTCGCCCTTGAAGAGGAAGGTGGTCAGCTTACCTCCCTTGCCGTTGGTATTCTTCTTATAGATGACATTCAGGTCGACATTGGCACTCAGCGTCTCTTCACCGGCCGAGGTGGTGAAGCCCATGCCGAGCGATACACCGATGCAACCATAGGCAGCAATAGGCTTGTCGAAGCTCTTCTTTGACGAATTCCACTTGGGTCGGCAGTTGAAATAGAAGCCGCCGGCTATGCGGTTGATGACGAGCGGGTCGATGCGGATACCGGCATTGCTCTTGATCTCGACCATGAAGTAGCCGTAGGAGTAGGTATTGTCGTTGGCATACTCCTCGACACCCTCTTCCTTGGCGTCGGCCTTGACCTGGTTTTTCTCGGCAGTGGTCGTAGCCTTCACGCTGAAGTAGCCGCCATCACATTTCACACTGAAGAGACCCTTGATCTCGCAGTCGATGTTGCCCTTGTAGCCGCTCACCTTGTTGCCGCTGGTGTCGGTCGAGTCCTTGACTACGTCGAGGCGTCCGTTCAGTTTCAGCACACTGGCGAAGTCGCAGTTCAGCGTGACGCTCTTAAACTCCAGCTTACCGTTCGAGAGCTTGTAGCCACCGATGTCGGTCATGTCGCTGGGTGTCGTCAGGTCGCTGGAGATGGCGAGACCGGCTCCAGCAGTCACCTTGTCGCCACAGAAGCCTATCTTACCCTCGACGTCGAGCGACAGTTTCTTCGATTCGTAGCCGAACTTATAGCTGGTCAGCTCGAACGAGAACGGGCCAAGCTTCTTCTTTACCGAAGCAAGCGACCACTCGCCGAGGTCCAGATAACACTTGTCCTTGCTTATCTCCAGTTCCTTGCTCTTGGCCAGGGTCATCAGGACATGGTTGGTCTGCGCCCATTCCTTCTCAGCAGCGTCGGCATCATCGACCTTATCCTTGGCGTACTTATAGACGAGCGAACTGTTGCGGTTGGCGTATTTGAAGTTGCTCAGGCGCAACTTGGCGAAGTGGATGCCCGGCATCGACACTTTCATGGGCAGCTTCTTCGCGATGTCCTGTAGCGTCTTGTTCTTCGACAGCTGGTCGGCAATGGTGATGTCGCCTGCCATGCGCAGCTCGACATCGGTCTTCACCTTGCCGTCGTCCTGATCCTGGGCAGCCACCACAAAGTATGTCTGCTCCTTGGTTATCTTCAGGTCGGCGATGAAGCAGTTCATGTAGAGGTCGTCGACCGTCTCACTCTTGAAGATATAGGCATACTTGTTCTTGTCGCCATAGGTATAGCGAGTATGCTCTATCTTCTTGCCGTTCTTGTCGTAGGTGTAATAGGTCTCCTTGGTCTTCGGGTCGGTCAGGTGACGTATCTGACAGGAGTAGGTGACATCGGTCTCCTCGCCTTTCTTCTTATTATTATTGTTATTGCCGCCAGAACCGGTCTGAGCCGTGTCGTTCACCTTCTTGCCGAACAGCGGTACGCCGAAGCCACCCTTGATTTCGCACTTATCGAAGTTGTTCTGCACAATGTCGACGGTAGCCTCGTCAATGGTAAACTTCCAACCGCCGCACTTACCCGTCTGGGCATCGAGGATGTCCTTGCCGAACACGCGGCAGGTGACGCCCGAACCGTCGATGATCATGTTCTGCACACCCACAGTGACGCCCTTGTCGCCAGAGCCGAAAACGGCGAACTTCGGGAAGCCGACGCTCAGCTCCTTGATGTAGACACCCTGCCAGGCGTTCCAGTCCGTCTGCACGTAGCTGCCGCACTGCTTGGGGTCGTAGGTATCGCCAGCCCACTTCTTAATCTCGGCGAGGGTCGGCATACCCTTACCGTTCTCACTGAGGTTGTGGTCGAAGATAATCTGCTCACCGATGTTGAACGTCCAGTCGGGCAGGTCGCTCACCTGGAACGGTGTCAGCGAACCGTAGGCGATGAAGTCGCCGGCGCTGTCGTTGCCGCGGATGACGGTGCGGAGGTCGAGCAGCGCGGGCAGATCCTTCTGCACCTTACCGTTGACCACGCGCTTCGTGTTAGGTATGGTAGCCGTGAACTCCAGACCCAGGCCGCCAAACTCATTGTTCTCCCAACGGATGAAACAGCCGTCGTTAGGTTCGGGGTTCAGGGGTTCGGAGGGTGCCACGAAGGTCAGCGAGAAGTCGCTGCTCGGGTCTTGTATCTTGAAGTTGCTCAACAGGGCCAGCACACCGTCCTCGGGCAGGATATTGTCGGGCGAGATACAAAGTCGCGGACAGCCGAAGACCAGCACGTCGTTGTCCTTGATGACGTTGCTGTTGGGCAGGGCTATCATGGCGATGAGGTTCATCACCGCCGACTTCGGTGTGAACTGCATGCTGGCAATCTGGACGCTGAAGTCCTTGGGCAGCTTGCTGGAGATCTGCTCGGGCAGCTCGACGGGGAAGTAGAGGTCGATGAGGTTGCCCTGCTTGATGTTGTCCCACTTGTTCTGGATGGTCTTCAGGTAGCCGTAGTACTCGCCGAGCTTATAGGCCTTGGCCACGTCGTAGGCTTCGTCCTTGGCATATTTCGAGACCTTGTCCTTGACGCTCTGCGGCAGCGAGAGGTTGCCCCAGATGTTGTCGAGGCCGGTCTGTGAGAAGATGCTGTCGACGACCTGTTCGGCCGAGTAGCCGTCTTTCTTGACGCTGCTCTTGGCGTAAGTCTGGCACTTGCCGTCGAAGACCACGTTGTCGGTGTTGATCTTCAGCTTGTCGAACTTCACGGCAACACGACAGTTCAAGATGCTGCCAGTGCCCATGGGGTTCCAGGCTATCCAGCCCGTGCCGCTGACAGTATGTTCGTCTTCGTCGAGCTTACAGTCATCATTGAGCGTCAGGTACCAGGAGTTGATCTGCAGGTTGGTGCCCTTGGGCGGCAGCTTGGTGATGAGCTCCTTATTATCGACATCGGCCGTACTGACGCCGCAGGCGAAGTTGTCTTCGTAGTGCATCGTCATGGCGAAGTCGATGTAGTTGAGCGAGTCGGCCAGCATGCGGACGCTCTTCTCGTTGGTCGCCTTGGCGGTGACGCGCAGCATCATGTAGTCGCCGGCGGCGACTTTCTCCTTGAACTTGTCCCACTTGATGGTGTCCTTCAGCTCCTTGGTCTTATGCTCAAAGATGGGCTTGCCGGCGAAGATACCCTTCGGTGTGTCGGCGGAGTTGCCGACGAAGAGCTGCAGGGTGTACTCGAACTTGATGGTGTCCTGACCCTCGCCACGGCCGCCGACGAACCATGCCTTGCGCCACTCGGCCTTGATGTCGTCGCCGAAGTAGATCTTGCGGCCCATGGGGTCGTTCTTGAAGCTGGGCTCGGTGAGCAGGGGCTGCTCGAAGACATAGAGGGAGTCGTTCTTATAGGGATCGGAATCCTCCTTATCAAGATTCAGAGAATAAGCATCGTCCTCTTCGTCATTTCCACCTTCTTCCTCAGGTTCCTCAGGCTCTTCGACAACCACATGGTTGCTGTCGTGCAGACGGAACAGGTAGACGGGGCTCTTACCGTCGTTCGTGATGATGGTGTAGTTGATCGAGTTCTCGCTTTGGGCCGTCGTGGTGGCCGTCACCTGAAGGGCAAAGATATCGCTTGTAGCCTCGCCGGCCAACATCTGGCGGATATATGCCTCGGGGATGGTGAGCTGCGGCACGGTGAGCATGTTGCGCTCATAGACCACGGGGTTGCGCTCGATGGCTTCGTCGGGAGCCAGGGCGTTGAGCCTGACAATGCGTGCGTTATAGCGGTAGGTGACCTGCTTGGCATTGCAGTTGAGTGAGGGTGGCGTCCATGTGAAGATGGCGTTCTGGCGGTCGACCGTCGTCACGGCATAATCGCTCAGCGGGTCGTCGGGCATCGCGTTCTGTATGGGCGTCAGGAAGCGTGGCGGCTGTGCCTGGTAGCACACGGTGAAGAGCGTGTTGCCACCCCTCGGGTCGCTCAGCGTGACGGGGCTGATCAGTTCGGGATCCCACTTATAGGCAGTAAGGAACAGCTCGTACTGACCTTCGGGCATCAGTCCGAAGATGCCGTTCTTGTAGTTCTGGTACATGCCGTCCCTGATGTAGATGTCCTCCAGGGTGTAGTGGGTGAAGAGCTGCTTCATCTCCACGGGGTTCAGCGTCTTCACCTGGTTGGGTGCCAGCGTGATGGGGATGCGAGGGATGTGTCCGTAGCGTGTCTGCACCATCAGCACGTCCTCGGGCATGCGCTTCTCAATCTGCAGGCCCAAGTGCAACTGCTGCTGCTCGTCGGTGTTGTTGGTCAGACGTATGGTGAAGAATTTGCCGGGATTGTCGACGTACTGTCCGACCTGCGGCGGCAGTATCTGCTGCACGGGTTGCACGTTGATGGTGACTTCCTGTGCCACGGCGTGGCTCAGGAACAGTGAACAGTGGATAACAAATAATGTTACCAGAGACATGATCCGGCGAATATTGTTGTGCTGCATCTTGCTTATTGTCAATTCAGTCATCATATATGGCGATTATATCGTTTCAAACTAATTCTTCACTCTTCACTTTTCCCTTTTCCCTTCTCAGCCTTGCGTTTGATCTCAAGCAGTGAGAAGGTGTAGGTGTAGCCCACAGAGACCGTAAACTCGGAAGCGCCAAAACTGGAGCGATCGGCGCTCAGGTTCACGTCGCTATACTTGTTGAAGTTGGCCGAGAGCGAGAAGACATGCTCCTTCAGGGTGTAGCCTGCCGACATGTCGGCGCCCATGGAGAGCATGCGCTGCTGGTGCTCGATGTTGTTATAGCACAGCGACAGAGAGCCCGAGACGTTGAGGTTCTTCTCTTTCAGGAAAGCGCGGCCCGTGCCCACGGAGAGCACATCGCTGGTATAGGTGGTGCTGTAGCCCTTACTCTGCTGGTGCGACAGCGAGGTGTTGACATCCATCTCAAGATCCTTCAGTCCCAGATTGTAGCTCAGTCCGGCGGCCAGCGTCGTCACGTCGCTCGTGCCTGTGACATAGCGGTTCAGGTCTTTATTCTCAGAATAGTTGAACGACAGCGAGAACACATGGTCGCGGCGCTCACCCTCGATGGTATAGGTGGGAGTGAGGAATACGGTGTTCATGACACGGTCGATGCGGATGCTGTCGTTGATATGTGCGGTGCCGTCGCTCTGCACCTGACGGTAGCCACTATAGCCGAGGGTCATCTGCAACTGCTTGGTGACGGGCATCGTGGCATTGGCTGAGTAGACGAAGCCACGGGTGGTATATAATTGGTTTCGGGTGATGTTGTCCTCCTGACCGGAGAAGCTACCCGAAAGAGCGAGTTTCCTAAACAGGGTAGTCGAGGCATTGATGCCTAACGACTGGTAGTTGTTGGACGTGTAATAGAGTCCGAGCGTGGTGTAGTCGGGCTGCACCATGCGGTAGAAGATAGAGGTATTGAAATGTTTCAGGCTCAGGTTGGCACTGACGTCGCCGGCAATACGCATAAGCGACGAGTAGCGGGCCTCGAAGATTTTGCTCCACTTGTCGAGGGTCTCGCTGGGGATGCGCTCGGCACGGAAGTCATGGCTGAAGGCTGAGAAGCCCAGGTTACCGCGCAGCGAGAACCACTTGGTAACGCCCAGTCCGCCCCTCAGGCCGATGGCTACGTTCTCCTGTGGGTTGATGCGGTCGTGCCAGCGCTCGTCGATAGAGTTCAGACGGTCGTAGGCACGCAGCAGATAGAGGTCCAGATAGTTGCGACCCGAGCCGTAGCCGGCTTTGAATCCCCAACCCAAGCGGCGGTACTGCGGCTGACGGGCCGTGGGCGATGTGGGGTCGTCGTTGATGGCGTTGCGCAGCTCACCATAGAAGGCTCCGAAGTGCATCTTCTGGCTGGTGTACTCCAGGCCGACGCCGTTGAACGACATGTTCATGATGTAGGAACCCATCGACATCGAGGAGCGTCCGAAGTGTCCGCGCCAGTTCTTGTAGGTGGGGTCGATATGGAACGAGAAATGTGGGAAGGAGAACGAGGAGTTGTTGTTGGAATAATAGAAAGCAAAGGGCATTGAGATGCCGTAGACCGAGATGTTAAGGTTAGCACTCAACGTGTTAGCCCACGGTGAGCGGTATCCGTTGCCCATCGAGGAGTTGTAGAAGGTGTTCTGGGTGCCTATGGCACCGGAGATGATGAGCGGGTCGCTTTGGGCGATGCTCGATATGGTGTTCTGTCCGAGCGTTAGCGACTGTGCCCCTACACCTAAGGGACATAGCAGCAATATACTACATATAAGGTACGCGCGAAATGATTGTCTGCTCATCATAATTGTTTGTTTTGGAAAGTTCCCTATGACCCCGGCGGAAGGCCGCTATACCCGGCGGAAAACCGCCGGGCACGGTGACTAACCGCCGGGGCCCTAGGGAACTGGGGAAACGGGGTTACTTCACCACCTTGTGCATCTTGCCGTCGGCCATGCGTCGGATGGTCAGTTTGGCATTCGGGTTCTGACGGCCCATCAGGTCGTAAACCTCGGAGGTGCTGGAGCCGGCGGCAGAACGGTCGGACACGATGGCTTCGTTGATGCCGGTGATGACGGCGGGAGCTGTCAGACGTACCGGTGCACCCAGCGTACCGAGCATCTGCTGGCTCGTCACCGTCTCAGGCACGTCGAAGTACTCGCCCGTCAGCTCATTGTGCAGACGGAAGGTCACCTGCTCGCCGCTGTTGCCATGAACGGTGATGAAGAGTCGGCCATCGACGGCGACACCCTCACCACGGCACTCACCATTGACAAAGGCACCCACGGTGTAGTTGTCGAGGTCGGCAACGTCCTTCATCTCAGCAATCATCGACATGTTGTTGGCAAACTGTGAGGCATCATAGCTCCACACGCTGGCACGGGCACTACGGGCACCGGCCACGCTCTCGTCACCCTGTGCCATGTCTTCCTCGGCAGCGAAGGACAGTGTCTGACCGGCTGTCGGGCTATAGACCAGATAACCCTGGTTCTTCTCAATCTTTGTCAGATTGCCAGTCCATTTATGGTTGGCGGCATCCCATACGGCAGAACCACCTGTCTTCGAGACGATACGTGTCTCATTGGCCAGCGTTGCACCGGTCATCGGAAGGGCATTCGTCAGCTGACGGTCGTAGACGTACGGTGAGCCTACCCATGTCCAACCATTAAAGAGGTCGATGTTATGGTCGTCGCCATCGAAGTAGCCGTAGGTAAGCTCAGTGCTGGTGGAAGTCGTCATCTTAATCTTGTAGCACTGACCCTGTGAGAGGGTGAAGTCGCCGTCGGAGAACAAGCCCCACTCTGCATCGTTGATGAGCACAACACTCTGCGTACGAGCCTCGGCGAAGTGTTTCAGGAAGCTGTCATTGAAGAAAATATCAAACTGGTTGCCTAAGTCGCCGTAGCTGTTGCTGCGCCACTGCCAGCCGCTTTGGAATTCGTAGGTGGCAGGCACAGTGACGCCTGTGAAACGATTTCCGTCGGTATCAGTCAAGGTATAGGCAAGAACGACATCCTGGAATTCGCCATTGGGTGAACCCGGCGACGCCAGAGGACCGTCGGTGGCTAAGACACTAATTGTACCGGGCAGTTCAGCCAGGTAATTGACGGTGATGATACCGTTGTTATCAGAACGACTCGAGATGCTCACGGTTGTCCAGTCGGAAGGATAGTCGTCCATGCTCAGCGTGATGTAGACGTCATCGGGATTGTAGGCAGCTGTTGCGGGTACAGGGATGAACACCAGCGTACCGCCGCCAGTCCACGGCGTATGGGTCACCACGAACTTCTGCAGTGCCGAGGCAATCGTCACGGTGAAGCTCTTGCTGGCGCTCGAGGTCGTGATGCTTTCTACTGTGCCATCGAAATTGTCGTAATTGTTCCACCGCACGGTGACAGTAACGGTCGATGTACCCTCGCCGGCAGCACTGAGTGAAACGAAAACACCATTATCCGAAATCATCGTGCCCTGCTGGTTCAGTGTAATAGCATCACCTGTAGCAGTGATGCTACCCTTAGCCGTAGAATAGCTCTGAGGGCCAAGGCTGATGTTGCTCATGATAGCTCTCTCCACGATAGCAGTGAAACTTTCGTTGTTCTGGTCGTACATGATGTTCAGCTCATCCTGGGCAATGTTTACCTCCTTGGCGGGATTCTCCACCTCGAAGAGCATGGTGCTCGTCAATTGAGGATTGTCTTCTGAAACAACCTGAACGCCATACAAGCCTGGCTCATTGAACACGAGGCTATTCGTTGTCTGCGTCACGGCATCGCCAGCAGGACCACCTGTTGGAAGCATCACGTTGAACGTATATCTCTGATTGTTAGCAGTGGTAGGAAGTATCCGTACCCTACTGGCCAGACGGGCATAGACATCATCGCCCACATTGGCCATGTTGTGGAAGTCTTGGCTGACCCAGTGGAAACTGATAGAGGTGACAGGCTGCACCACGTTGATGGTGATAACAGTCGAAGGACGCAATTCTGTGCCGTCACGATGAACGACGACAGGCCTCACATGGGTTGTACCTTTCTCTTTCAGTATGTAGCCACCTGTCTCTGACTGAGCGACGCTGGTGCCATCGACAATTTCCCAACGAACATAGTCGGTAGTGTACGATGGCGTCACGGTGAAGTGTGGGTTATCGAGCGATGTCGATAGCAGCTCATTCAGGGCATCGTTATCCTCACCGATGCGGAAGGTCACCTCCGTAGGATCTTCGATGCGGATAGACGTAGCGGGAGCATAGATGTAGAGGTTGCCCCAAGCGCTGAGGTTACCGATTGTGACACCATAGCTGATAGGATCATTCTCGGTCGACTGGTTGGCCGTCAGCATGTTGCCATTGATAGTGCCGAAACGAACGAAGTTGCCCAACGACCAAGTGATTGTCTCATTCAGTGGCAGGCTGGCACCCTGAGGCGTCACCGTCAGGTAGTCCGTCAGGTCAACTGTCTCACCTACGTTCATATTAATCTCACCCAGCGTCACACCGGTAGCTACAACCAGACTGAAAGACACACGAGATGTGGCATCGGCCTGCCAAGAGACAGCCGACGATGTGTTCAGCGTGTACTCCTTCCCAGAACGCGCATTGTAGATTTTGAACGTGATGGGCTTGCCGGCATCAGCAGTAGCAGAGGCAGCATTCTTGGTGGGAACGCGCAGGCTGAGCGTCCACTCGTCATTGGTTTTCGATGGCGTTGGCGTTGCCACAGCGCGACACTCATCACCGACAAACGCAGCCACCTCGTAGACATCCAAGGCATCTGTGTAGAATTGCTCATTAGACGAAATGGGACCGTATACCACCGTCGAGGTATACATACCACCCTGGGTGTCGTAAGGCGAGGCCACCGTGTAGTAGCCGGCCCATGTCCCTACGGACACCAATAGTAGCGAAAGAAATGTGAATAGCTTTTTCATAATCACTCGGTTTTTATTGTTATTATTATATTATGTTCGCGTACATTATTCAATGCTTAATGACCTTGCGCACCGTACCGTCGGCCTGGCGGCGCAGCACGAGACCGCGCTTCGTTGCCATCACCCGCCGTCCCGTCAGGTCGTAGTCTCCTTTCGCGTCGGGAGTAAGATCGACGGAAGAGGAAGCGATGTGCTGCGTGACGGCTGGGGCATGCAGCCGTATGGGCTGGCGCAGCGAGCCCATACGCAAGCCCGCAGTTGTCAGCGTCTCGTCAATGTCGGCGATGAAGCCCGTAGGCTCGTAGCGCAGCTTCAGCGTCACCTGCTCACCACGGTCGGTATGGGCAGTGATGAAGAAGCGACCGTCCACATAGTGACCTTCGCCGCGACACTCGTCGCCGACAAACACACCGATGGTCCAATCCTCCGACAGGTTCTCCTCGTCGGCCAGCACCGCCACGATGGTGGTATTGTTCATGAAGCGGCTGGCATCATAGTGCCAAGGGCTGACTTGGGCGGCACGCGCCGGAGCTGCCTGATTGCCTTGCGGCAACAGCGACTCAGGGGTGAAGGTCAGTGTGCAGGCCTCGGCCGTGGGGTTGTAGACCATCAGTCCCTCGCCACTGCGCAGCACCTTCAGGTCGCCCTTCCATGTAGTGCCGTCGTACTCGGCCGAACCGTTCTCTTTGGTCACGATAACCATGCCCTCGGCAGCTCTTTTCGGTCGGACATTGCTGATGAGACGGTCGTAGTAGTAGGGACAGCCCACCCACGTCCAGTCGCCGTCGAGCGTCACACTGTAGCCAGCCACATAACGACCTTGCGTCAGCGTGGCCGGAGTGGCGGTGCTGGCCATCTTCAGCTTGTAACATGTATTCTGGGCGATGCCCTGTTCCATCAGGGTACCGAAATATCCCCAGGTAGGGTCGTTATAGAGCAGTGCATCCTGAGTGCGGGCCTCTATGAACTGTTCGCTGGGGAATATCCAGCCAATGTTATACTGGACAATGTCGCCGTAAGGATTGCTGCGCCAGTGCCAACCACTCTCCAAGGGCACGCTGGCACCTACCTCCATCTTGGTCAACGGACCGCCCGTCATGTCGCGCAGGGTGATTGGCTGACCGCCGATGGTAGCCTGTACCGAGACCATGCCAGGGTACTGCGGCGTCAAGTCGAAGTTCAGGGGACTGCCACCGACACGCTGCACCTGCATGGCATCCCAGCCAGCAAAAGAGCCAGTGAAGTTCAGCTCCACGCTATAGGGGTCGAAAGTGGCGTTTTGAGGTGTCGGCACCAGTTCCACACGCGTCGTCTTTCCCGCCGCCAACTGGTCGTACATCAGGAAAAACGACTCGAGAGCAACCACTTCTGCCACACGTTCCAGCGACAACACGATGCGATTTGAGGGAGTTCCCTCGCTCTCACCAGTGTACAACACAGTGCGCGCAGGCGTAAGGTCGTAGGTCATACGCATGGGCTTATGATAGGCCTTGAACGTGATGGTCTTACCCTTGTCGTCGGTCTGATCGCCACGAACACGCAGGATGAAGAACTGGCTTCCGTCGACACCTGTCGAGGGCGTGACAGCCTCAGCACGACATTCGCCATCGATGAAAGCCGCAACAACAAAGTCGGTCATGGGATCACCTGGCACGTTCGACTGCAGCGTGGCATAGACTACCGTCTCATCGTTGTACGCATACGGTGAAACAACCAGCCAGTCTTGGGAAAAAACCCACTGAGTCAGGCATAGGAACAAGGATAATAGAGCGCAACGTATCCTCATATCGTTCGCGTTTTTTAGGTTTGGTTAAAGTTTCTGCTGCAAAATTACAAAAAATTTGCCAACTGTAATAGAAAATGGAACAGAATTTGCGACCAATCGACAACAATTAGCAATAATTAACAGAGAAGGCTCCGCAAGCCAATGAGCTTGCGGAGCCTTATTTTGAGGTATGGGGTACGAGGGTGATTACTTAACTATCAGCAGATAGTAGTTCTTCTTACCCTTCTGGGCCAGGATGTACTTACCGTCGATGAGGTCGTCGGCAGTGATGGGACGGTTCTGATCGGTCAGCTTCTCCTTGTTCAGGCTGACGCCACCACCCTGCACCATCTTACGCATCTCACCCTTCGAGGGGAATACGGGAGC
>CAMVPA010000010.1 GCA_947169245.1 uncultured Prevotellaceae bacterium | reverse complement strand
ACTCGCCATACGATGACGGTGGCACCAATAGCAAACTATCGGGAAACAGCCGTGATCAGCGGGGACGGTTCTTTCAGTCGCTATGCTTAGTGAGGGATCACGGGGTCGGTTCTCCTGATCGTTTTTGAGGGTAATTATGGGGACAGGTATTTGATTGAAAAAAGGATGTAATAAGACACTATCTTTTAAATCTTTTCCAACAAGAACCTAAAGACATAACATGATAACAGTGTTAAGATGTTATTTTTGCCTGCCTGGAAAGTCCTTATTCGTCCCTGTACTCCAGGATGTCGCCAGGCTGGCAGCCCAGCTCGCGGCAGATGGCTTCGAGGGTGGTGAAGCGGACGGCCTTGGCCTTGCCCGTCTTTAGTATCGAGAGGTTTGCCAGCGTCAGTCCTACGCGCTCAGCCAGTTCGCTGAGCGACATCTTGCGCTTGGCCATCTCGACGTCGAGGTTTACTACAATCTGTCCCATAGGCATTGAGCATTAAGCATTGAGCATTGAGCATTAAGCATTGAGCATTAAGCTTAGTTCTATACCGTCAGTTCCTGTTCTTTCTTCAGCTTCATGGTGTCCTTGAGGAACTTGGGCACGAAGAAGAAACTGAGGATAATAAGAAACACGGGACCGCCAAACAGCGAACGGGCTAATGACGGCAGGAGAGACATGTAGTCGGCACCTATGTGGTTATACACATAGTCAAGCACATAGCCTGCACCAACATAATAGACCAGCATGCCCACAGCTACCACATAGAAAAGCCAGATAGTCCAACGGGAGTACTGCTTATTAATATAGGTAAGGTAGGTCATCATGAGGTAGACAGCCAGACAAAATGTCTTGCCTACCGTTTCGTACACTCTGCAAAGACTATTGCAGTACTCATAGCTCGTCGTCCCCTGGCGCATGCCCTGACTCTCAACCACAAACCACCATACCACTAAAGCAAGCACCAACAGAAGACCAACCACTGACCAAGGATTCTTCTTTGCATTATTCCAAAAATTTAATGTAGCCATCGTTTTATCGTTTTAATTTAGTTATTTATCGAATATCGATGTGCAAAAGTAGGCATAATTTCTGAATGCGCCAATGGAATTCGATAAAAACTTATTGAAAAACGATAAATTTAACCTCCGTTAAGAAATTGGGCTTTGGACTTCGGTCGAAGGTACTCACGTTCGGAAATACAAAAGAAAATGTGTTTTTCTTTTGCATTTCGCTCACTTATTCGTACCTTTGCACCGCAATTAACAGAGAAAGAACAGAAATGGGAAAAGTAATCTTGACTGGCGACCGTCCTACGGGTAAGCTCCACCTGGGCCACTTCGTGGGTTCGCTGCGCCGACGTGTAGAGCTGCAGAATGCAGGCAACTACGACCGCATGTTCGTCTTCATGGCCGACGTGCAGGCACTCACCGACAATGCCGACAACCCCGAGAAGCTGCGCCAGAGCATCATCCAGGTGGCGCTCGACTACCTGAGCGCAGGCCTCGACCCCGCGAAGTGTACCATCTTCATACAGAGCCACATACCGGAGCTGGCCGAGTTGACAACCTACCTGATGAACCTCATCACCGTGAGCCGCGTACAGCGTAACCCGACGGTGAAGACGGAGATTAAGATGCGCAACTTCGAGGCCAACATTCCGCTGGGCTTCTTCTGCTACCCCGTGAGCCAGGCGGCCGACATCACGCTGTTCAAGGCCACGACGGTGCCGGCCGGCGAGGACCAGGAGCCGATGCTTGAGGTGACGCGCGAGCTGGTGAACCGCTTTAACAACACGTACGCCCCCGTGCTGGTGGAACCCCACATCATGCTGCCCGAGAACGCTACGGCACGCCGTCTGCCGGGTACCGACGGCAAGGAGAAGATGTCGAAGTCGCTGGGCAACTGTATCTACCTGAGCGACTCCAAGGACGACGTGTGGCAGAAGGTGCGCTCCATGTACACCGACCCCACTCACCTGAACGTCAGCGACCCCGGCCATGTGGAGGGTAACGCCGTCTTCACCTATCTCGACGCCTTCTCCTGCGATCAGGACTTCGCCGACTTCTGGCCCGAGTACCAGAACCTGGACGAGCTGAAGGAGCACTACCAGCGTGGCGGTCTGGGCGACATGAAGTGCAAGAAGTTCCTCAACGAGGTGCTCAACAAGTTCCTTGACCCCATGCGTCAGCGCCGTGCTGAACTGGAGAAGGACATCGCCGAGATTCAGAACATCCTGAAGAAGGGTACGGAGCAGGCCCGCGAGGTGGGTGCCCAGACAATGGACGAAGTGCGCCGTGCCATGCGCATCGACTACTTCAACGACTCCACAATGTGGACACTCTAAGAATTAAAAGATTGAAGAATTGAAGGGTGAAGAGTGCGAGAGGCTTCTGGCTTCTCATGACATAAAGCCTACGGCAAACCGTATTGTCGTAGCACGGACATTGGCCGCTGCAGAGCGGCCAATGTCGTTATCTGAACTGGAGTACAAGATTCTGTCGATTGACAAGTCGGGCATCTTCCGTACGCTCACCCTCTTTCGTGAGCACCATCTGGTACACGTCCTGGAAGACGGCGGCGACGGCGTGCGCTACGAGCTGTGCCACAGTCACGACGGCCACCAGGAGGACGACGACCAGCACGTACACTTCTACTGCGAGCGTTGCCATCGCACCTTCTGTCTTGCCGACACGCCCATCCCCACTGTGACACTGCCCGAGGGCTATGAGCCGCAGAGCATCAACTATATGGTGAAGGGGGTGTGTCCTGATTGTGCAGAATAATCATCAGACTTCGTCGGCGCCGACGAGCTTGAAGAGCTTGTCGCTGGGACGCACCTTCTGCGGTACGGCGATAGAGACGCGTGTGCCCTGCTGGGCCACCTCTACGGGGCCGTTGTCATCGTGAATCTCATCGGCGGTGACGTAGATGACGCCTGTCGTGGGGCCTGTAATGAGCATGCGGTCGCCCACCTTGAACGTCGTGGCCTCGACGGTGAACTCGGCCACACCCAGCTTGGAGTAGTATTTCGTACCCTTGCCGATATAGACCTTGCGCTCAGTGGCGTTTGAACCGTAGCTCTTGTTCCACTCACCCATCTTCTGTCCCTGGTAGTAGCCGTCCCAGAAGCCGCGGTTGAAGACCGTAGCCAGCCGACGGTCCCACTCGTCTTTCTTCTCTTCCGTAAAGGTGCCGTCGAGCACGGCCTGGATGGCCTCCTTGTAACACTTCACGACCGTATAGACATATTCGGGCCCACGGGCACGGCCCTCAATCTTGAAGACGCGCACACCGCTCTTCATCAGACGGTCGATGAAGCGCACGGTCTTCAGGTCCTTGGGCGACATGACGTACTTGTTGTCAATCTCCAGCTGATAACCCGTCTCGTTGTCGGTGACGGTGTAGGAGCGACGGCATATCTGTATGCACTCACCACGGTTGGCACTGCGGTTGGCAGCGTCGAGACTCATGTAGCACTTGCCACTGACGGCCATGCAGAGAGCACCGTGACAGAACATCTCTATGCGAATCTGCTGACCCGACGGACCACAGACGTGCTGCTCCTCAACCTGACGGAAAATCTCGGCCACCTGGTTCATGTTTAGCTCACGTGCCAGCACCACCACGTCGGCAAACTGCGCGTAGAACTTCAGCGCCTCAATGTTCGATATGTTCAGCTGCGTTGACAGGTGCACCTCCTGGCCCACCTCGCGGCAGTACTGCATCACCGCCACGTCCGAGGCGATGACCGCCGATATGCCTGCCTCGTGTGCCGCATCTATGATTTCACGCATCAGTGGTAGGTCTTCGCCGTAGATAATTGTGTTCACCGTCAGGTAGCTCTTCATGCCGTGCTCGTGACACGTCAGTGCTATCTCCTTCAGGTCGTCGATGGTAAACGTTGAAGCCGAGTGTGCGCGCATGTTCAGTCGTTCTATGCCGAAGTAAATGCTGTCGGCGCCAGCTTGTATGGCCGCAGCCAGAGCTTCGCGCGAGCCCACGGGAGCCATTATTTCGAAGTCTTTTGCATTCATGGCTGCAAAATTACGCATAATTTCCTGATTGACCAAATTTCATTAAAGGCAAATGGCATCTTCTTGACGTTGTAGCCATTAGAATAACGGTTCTTCAATCAGTAATATCTTGATCTTCAAGTATAATCCTCTTTATTACTTCAAAGATACAAAGAATATTCTACAAAACAATCCTTTTATGATTCTTTCTGTGCAATATGGTCTAAGCCCCTCATGCCGAAACCCCAGTGTACAAAGACGTTTCGGAGGATTTAGAGGGAACGAGGGGGTAATTCGGGCCATCCGTCTGCAGTCCACACGATGGGGCGCTGGATGAGCAGAGCTGCTCCGTTCTGTGTAGTGCTGTAGCCGTGACAGACGAAGATGTCCTCGCCGTCGAAATTGTAGGCTGAGCAGTGACCGGCGGCCTCCCACTGCTTCTTGTCACCCTCTAAGAAGAGTGTGCCGCCACCATTGGCCATATCGTTGCCTGTGCGGTCGAGATAGGGTCCTTCAACGTTCTTGCTGCGGCCTACGGCTACCCGGTAGTTACTCTTTGCTCCGCGACAGCAGTAGTCCCACGATACGAAGAGGTAGTAGTAGCCGCCGTGCTTGAAGATGAACGGTGCCTCGATGGCGTTTGTGCCGGCATACTTGGAAGTGGGGTTTTCTTCTGTAGGCTTGTAATTCGGGTCGTAGCGGCGGGCGATGGTACGAGGCTTTACACCGCTGGCAAGGTGCATGGTGGAGTCGAGTCGGGCCAGTTGGATGCCATCCCAGAAGGAGCCCCAGACGAGCCACGGTGTGTCGTTGTCGTCGATGACGAAGTTGGGGTCTATAGCGTTCCAGTTGTCGCCCGTCATGCGTCCGCTGGCATCGCGTTTCCGTTCGTGTGAGGTGACAATGCACCCCTCGTCCTTCCACATGTTGGAGCGGAGCGAGCGACTGCTGAGCAGGCCGATGGCAGAGCCGTTCTTGCCGAAGGTCGAGCAGCTATAAGCGAGCCACCAGCGTCCGTGCCACTGGATGATGTCGGGTGCCCAGACGTGATTGCTGAAGCCTGGCACGGAGTCTGTTGCCCAACCGGGAATGACGGTCATCACGGGCTGTGGCAGCACCGTCCACGTTTTGCGGTCGCGTGAGGTCATCTGCTGGATACCCATACCCGTAGCATAAATGTAATAGGTGTCGCCTTCGCGGGCCATGACGGGATCGTGAACCATGGGAGTCTCTGTGGCGTAAGCCTCGCGCTGGAAACCGCGACGGCGCTCTTGTGCAGCTGTTGTCAGGCTGAGGGCTGCAAGGGCTAATGTTATTGTTTGTTTTAGTTTCATGATTTTTTTAGTTAGTTTTATAGTAATCGCTTGCAAAGATACGTTATTTCTTTCATTTCCTTTGTGTTTTTGTGTCATTTTCTTTCTATTTGTGTCCTTTTATCATGAATTAGTTCAAAAAGACAGGTCTGAGCCAAGGCGCTCTCAAAGTTTTTTTGTACTTTCGCAGCAAAATTAAATGTAACTACAACCATGCAAAAAATCTTTTCGCACACCAGAGGCCTCGTCCTCGGTATGACGGCAGCGTGTTCGCTGCAGGTGAACGCACAGTACCTGGATCACATCTATGACTATGTAGAGAATACGGCAGTGTTTGAAGAAGGTCAGGAAGAGGGCCATGCCTACTACCAGGCTAGCGACCGGATGTCGCTGAACGGGACGTGGCGTTTCCTGTTCGCCAATACGCCCGAGGAGGTGCCGCAGCAGTTCTTCCAAACGAACTTTAAGGACAGCAAGTGGGCTACCATCCAGGTGCCGCTCAACTGGGAAATGGCAGGCTATGGCGACGCGCAGTTCCGCAACGTGCCGGCGCCATTCAAGGCTAATCCTCCCCTCGTACCGAGAGAATATAATCCTACGGGTGCCTACCGCAAGACTTTCACGCTACCCGCCAAGTGGCAGGGGCAGCAGGTGTTTCTGCGTCTGGAGAAGGTGCAGAGCGCCTCGTTCGTTTGGCTGAACGGACAGCAAGTGGGCTACAACGAGGGCGGACAGGAACCGGCAGAGTATGACGTGACGCCCTATCTGAAGCCAGGTAAGAACGTGCTGGCCGTCTGTGTGCTGAAGTACAGCGACGGCTACTACCTGGAGGGACAGGACTACTGGCGACTGGCGGGTATCTTCGATGACGTGACGCTCTACGCCACGCCCAAGACGCGATTGTTTGACTGGTACGTCACGACCGACCTTGACGACCAGTACCGCGATGCCACGCTGAAGGTGTGTGTCGATGTGAAGAAGTATGAGGACACGCAGGGCACATACGCCGTGCGCGCCACGCTGACCGACAAGGCTGGACGACAGGTGAAGCAGCTGACAACCGACCGCTTTGCGATAAACGGCAAGGGCAAGAAATCGGTGACGCTATCATCGCTCGTTGCCAATCCCGACAAGTGGACCTGCGAGACGCCCGTGCTCTACAACCTGAAGTTGGAATTGTTCAGCGAGACGGGCAACGTGATGCAGGAGATTACGAGCAAGATGGGCTTCAAGGAGACGGAGATAAGGCACCAGACGTTCTATCTGAACGGCAAGCCCATCAAGGTGAATGCCACCAACAGCCATATGCAGCACCCCGAACTGGGACACGCCATGAACGAGGAGACCATTCGCCGCGATATGGAGATACTGAAGCAACACAACTTCAACGCTGTGCGTACGTCGCACTATCCGCCTGTCAATAAGTATCTGGAACTGGCCGACGAGTATGGCCTCTACATCATTGACGAGGCGGGCACAGAGGCTCATGCCACAGAGTATATCTCTAATGACCAGCGTTTCCGCGAGATGTACCTGGAACGTGTGCAGAAACTGGTGTTGCGCGACCGTAACCACCCCTGCGTGCTCTTCTGGAGTGCGGGCAACGAAAGCGGCGAGGGACCGCTGATTACCGAAGTGGTCAAGGAGGGTAAGCGACTCGACCCCACACGCTATTTTATGTATGGCGGCAACGCCTACGCCCATCCCGGCGAGGAGATTATAGGTCCGCGCTACCCGACACCCTATGAGCTGGAGATGAACACGGCGATGGTGCCCGAAACGGAGGACCCGCGCCCGTCGTTCATGGACGAGTACCTGTCTGTAGCTGGTAATGCCGGTGGTGGACTGGATGAGTATTGGGCCGTTATCCGTCGTCATCCGCGACTGATGGGCGGTGCTATCTGGGACTTTGTGAGCCCCGGTATTACAGAGCATGTTCGTCCGCTGACTGACAGTTCGCCCTTCAAGACACCTGCTCATCTGATGGGCAATGCCAAGGTCGAAAAGGGAACGCTGCGTCTGAGTGGCCACGATGAGTGGGTGGAGGTGTACCGTGCAAACAACGTCGAACTGTCGAGCAAGACCCTGACCATCAGCTTCGATGTGAAGCCCGGCAAACTGAGTGGTATGTATGAGGGCGCACCCTACATAACGAAAGGTAATGCACAGTTTGGTGTCGTTCAGAAGGGTAATGAGAAACTGCAGTTCTATCTGCACTCCGGCGTCAGACATACGCTCGACGTTGACTTACCTGCCAACTGGATTGGCAACTGGCATCACGTTGTAGCTTCATGGGACGGCAAGGAAATGCGCCTCTATATCGATGGACAGCAGAAAGGTAGTGAGAAGACTGCTGCTCAGGATCTAGGCAACCAGCGCCGGCCCGGTGGTAGGGGCGGCAGCGCAGAACGCGGTATGCTGAGCAACTTCCCTTATCCCATCAACATCGGACGTATTGCTGGCAACCACGCTATAGACCCCATGACTACCTTTACAGCTGATGCTGAGATGGACAATGTGGCTATCTACGACCGCTGTCTTTCTGATGACGATATCCGTGCAGCACGCTTTACATCTGACAATGCCGTACTCTATCTGACCTTCGACGGCAACGGCGATACAGGCACCTACTATACCATTGGCGGTAATATGCGTACCTACGGCAGCATCTGGCCCGATCGTACTGTGCAGCCTGAGATGAAGCAGATGAAGTGGACCACGCAGCCCGTCAGCATTCGTCTGCTCAATGCCGAAACGGGCGAGGCAGAAGTTACCAACCGTCTGTTCTTCACTGACCTCTCGCAGTATGCTTCTCACTGGACGCTGATGGCTGATGGCGACGTGATAGAGGAAGGCGATATCCAGTTTGCGGTAGCACCGCAGCAGTCGCAGGTGGTGCATATCCCTTATCACAAGCCATCTATCGTGCCTGGTAAGGAATATCGCGTGACAATATCTTCTAAGCTGAAGAATAATGAAGTATGGGCCAAGGCTGGTCACGAGGTGGCTTGGGACCAGCTGGAACTCACGTCGTGGAATCTTCCTGCTCAGGAAAACCTGAAGGCGCAGACCACAAGTCTCACCGCTTTGGAAGACGACCAGCAAATCAAGATTAGCGGCGATGGCTTCGGTTACGTCATCAGCAAGCTGACGGGTAATCTGGAACAGATCGAGGTGGCTGGCAAGCAGGTGCTGAAGGCACCCGTCTCGTTCAACCTGTGGCGTGCGCCGATAGCTAATGAGTTTGACTCATGGGATGCTTATCGCGTCAACGGTGGCTATGCCGAGGGTTATGGCAACCAGATAGCTACCCTGTGGTTCTCGAAGGGTGTGCAGCAGTTGCGCATTCGTCCTGCAGAAGTCCGTCTGAACAGAACTGAGCACGAGACGACTGTCCGTGTCAGCCAGTTGGTGCAGGTCGGTGCTTCATCATATGGTGCTCTTGACCTCTACATATCGGGTGTTCAGTTAGCCGGTTTTACGCTTGACTATACCTATCATTTCTATGATGACGGTACGGTCAAGATAGACAACCACCTGAGTCCGCAGGGACAAGGCCGCTTGCCGGAACTCCTGCCGCGCATAGGCTTTACAACGTCTGTAGCTAACGATTTCGACAACATTACTTGGTATGGTCGCGGTCCCGAGGAAAACTACCCTGACCGCAAGACGGGCTATCAGGTGGGTGTCTGGACAAAGACGGTGAAGGATATGTACGAGCCTTACCTCTTCCCGCAGGATCATGCCCTGCGTACCGACAACCGTTATGTGCAGCTTCTGGACAAGGAGGGACGTGGCGTGCAGATAGCCATGAACGAGCACTTTAACTTCAATGCTTATCAGTTTACGACCGATAACCTGACGAAGAGTCAGTTCACCTATCAGCTGCAGCCGCAGAAAGACCGCTATACGCTCAATCTGGACTATGCCACCACCGGCGTCGGTTGTACTTGTATCTACGTGCTTGACGAATACCGCGTGAAGCCAGAGGCCTACGATCGCGTGATAACGATTAAGCCTAAAAAGTAGAGATAGCCTTTCTTACTTTTGATTTCTCAGAACATTTACAGCGTTTAAGCCGTTCTTAATGCTCGCATAGCATTAAGAACGGCCAGAACGGTGACGCCGACGTCGGCAAAGACAGCAAGCCACATCGTGGCGATGCCAAAGAAAGCCAGAACGAGAACGGCCACCTTGACACCGATGGCGAAGATGATGTTCTGGCGGGCTATGGCAATGGTCTGGCGGGCAATGCGGATGGCGGTCGCTATCTTTGAGGGCTTGTCATCCATCAGCACGACATCGGCTGCTTCGATGGCGGCATCACTGCCTAGACCGCCCATGGCGATGCCTACGTTGGCGCGGGCCAGCACTGGCGCATCGTTGATGCCGTCGCCCACGAAAGCAAAGTTCTCAAGCTCTCCTACAAACTTCACCTTTTCGGTAGGCAGGAGTTCGGCGTGATAATCATCGATTCCCAGTTGCTGAGCCACTCGTGCGGCCACCTCCTGACGGTCGCCGGTCAGCATGACTGTCTTCGTGACGCCCAGTTCCTTCAGTTCGTTGATTGCCTCCTGGCTGTCGGCCTTCAGCTGGTCATTGATGACGATATGGCCGGCATAGACGCCATCGATTGCCACATGGATGATGGTGCCGGCATCGTGCTCGCAGGTATGCCACTTGGCTCCCACAAGATCCATCATCTTCGTGTTGCCTACGGCGACGACCTTGTCGCCGACACGGGCGCGGATGCCGTGACCAGCCGTCTCCTCAACGTCACTGACGCAGCAGCCGTCGGTGGCCTCGTCGGGGAAGGCATCGCGCAGGGCGGCGCCGATGGGGTGGGTGGTGAAGTGCTCCACATGGGCGGCGAGGTGTAGCAGGTGGTGCTCATCGCACTGGTCTGGATGTACGGCCTCGACAGCAAACTGACCATGCGTCAGCGTTCCTGTCTTGTCGAACACCACAGTATCAACCTTCGCCAGTACATCCATGTAGTTGGCACCCTTAATGAGAATACCCCGACGCGAGGCACCGCCGATACCGCCAAAGAACGTCAGAGGCACGCTGATGACCAGTGCGCAGGGACAGCTGACCACGAGGAACAGTAGGGCACGATAGAGCCAAGTGGGGAAAGAGGTGAGAGGTGAGAGGTGAGTGGTGAGAGAAATGTATAAGGGCGGGAGTATTGCCAGAGCAATGGCCAAGAAGACCACGATGGGCGTATAGACGCGCGCAAAGCGGGTGATAAACGTCTCGCTCTTGGACTTGTGCTCGGCGGCGTTTTCAACGAGGTTGATGATCTTCGAGACGGTGCTCTCGCCAAACGTCTTCGTGGTGCGCACCCTCAGCACGCCCGATATGTTGACACAGCCCGAGATGACCTCGTCGTCGACCGCCACCTCGCGCGGCACGCTCTCGCCCGTCAGTGCCACAGTGTTCAGGGCCGACGTGCCCTCAATGATGACACCGTCGAGCGGCACGCGTTCGCCAGGACGGATGACGATGACAGATCCCACCGCCACCTCGTTAGGACTTTTGGCTGTAATCTCCCCTCCTCCGGAGGGGCTGGGGGAGATTTCTACATGTGCCACATCCGGGCGGATGTCCATCAGGTGTGCAATGCTCCGTCGGCTCTGTCCCTCGGCATAGCCCTCAAACAGCTCGCCAACTTGGAAGAACAGCATGACGAAGACGGCCTCGGGGAACTGCGTCTCAGCGCCAGGCAGGAATCCGATGCAGAGGGCGCCGATGGTAGCCACCGACATCAGGAAGTGTTCGTTGAAGGCATCGCCATGAGCCACTCCCTCGGCAGCCTCCTTCAGCGTCTCGTGGCCTATTAATAAATAAGGTATGAGGTAGACTAGCAGCAACTGCCACGTCGGCAGTGCAAACTGATGTTCGATGATGACTGCACCAATGAGCAGCACTGTCGTCGCAATGATGAGCACCAGCTGGCGACGCAGCGAATGCTCGTGGTGGTAATGGTGCTCGTGATGGTGCTCGTGTGAGCAGCACTCATGCTCATGTCTGTGCTCGTGATGGTGCTCGTGTGAGCAGCACTCATGTTCGTGATGATGGTGATGATCGTGTGCCATATTCTTCTGTTTCTTTAGTTTCACGCTGCAAAGGTACGACATCCTTTTCGCAACTCGGTTGCAAAGACCAGGAAACACGACTATGTTCAAGAAGTAGAGGTTTGGAGGGAATAAAGAAAAAAGCCGAAAGTGCAAAACTTTCGGCTGATATTTTGGTGTTCTGATTACTGCAGGAGCCGCTTGGAGAAGTAGCGGACGGGATACCAGACGGCGAGCCAGCCAACGAGGATGACGGTGACGAAGACCAGAACGATGTCCTCGGGATGGACACTGACAGGATAGGCGTTGACCACGAAGGAGCCACTGCTGGAGCCGAGCTTGACGAAGCCGAACGTCTGCTGCAGCCAGCAGAGGAGCAGGCCAAGGAGTATGCCTACGACGGCTCCGATAATGGAGATGAGACGGCCCTCGAAGAGGAAGATGCGTGTTATCTGATGATCGCTGGCTCCGAGGTTGCGCAGGGTGACGACATCGTCCTTCTTTTCGATGATGAGCATCGAGAGCGAGCCGATGATGTTGAAGCAGGCTACCATGAGTATGAAGGTGAGGAAGATGTAGGCAATGAACTTCTCGATCTTCATGATCTTGAACGTGTCGTCCTGCTGCTCGAAGCGGTCGCGGACGTAGAAGCGGTCGCCGGCTATCTGCTGTATCTCGGCCTTCACGCGGTCGAAGTTGCTGCCTGGCTTCAGGCGCAGCTCGAGCGACGAGATGCGGTCTTCCTGCTGGAAAAGATTGCGGGCAAACTCGAGGCTGGTGATGATGTAGTTCTTGTCGTACTTGGCCTGACGGACGCAGAACAAGACACCAGGCGAGTAGAGCTCGTCCTCACGGAATCCGGTAGTGGGGTCGGCCATGTTGAGCTGTCCCTCACGCTGCGGAGCATAGATGGTCATGGGATACTCGTAGGTGATGCCTGTGCCGAGTTTCTCTGCCAGGCGGATGCCAGGAATGCCGTAGTGCATGTCAGCGGCATGGAGCTGGAACTCGCCGTCGCCAATGAGTATCTCGTTGATGTGGGTCAGACGATCGAAGTTGTCATCGACACCCTTGACGGTGACCATGGCCTGACGCGAGCCAAAGGCTGCCAGGGCCTGGTCTTCGAGGCAGTCGGTGGCGACATCGATAGCCGCCAGCTGGCGTATCTTCATGAGCGCGGGGTCGTTGGTGTCGACTGTCTTGCCGCGCACGGGTGTGACCTTCAGCTGAGGGTCGAACGATGTGAAGAACGACGCCACGAGGTCGTGGAAGCCGTTGAACACGGAGAGCGTGACCACCAGGGCCATGGTTGCCACGACAACGCCGACAACGGAGATGGCGCTGATGACGTTGATGGCGTTGGTCGACTTCTTGGAGAAGAGGTAGCGGCGGGCGATGTAAAACGGGAAATTCACTTTGCGGATGAACGATTTACTGATTTACAATTTACTGATTTACTACTTCTTCAGCAGCTCATCGATGCGGTCGATATAGTCGAGCGAGTCGTCGATGAAGAAGCGCAGCTCGGGAACGATGCGCAACTGGTTTCTCACGCGCGTACCTAATTCATAACGTATCGACTTCTGGTTGGCGTTGATGTTGGCCAGAATCTCCTCGCCACGCTCAGACGGGAAGATGCTGAGGTAGGCGGTGCAGATGCTGAGGTCAGGCGATATCTTGGTGCGTGTGACGCTGACCATCACACCGTGCATGGCGCGTGTCTGTTGTTGGAAAATGACGCTCAGCTCCTTCTGCAGCAGGCGTGCAATCTTGTTCTGTCTTGTCTCTTGCATATATCTGTCTTTTACTTTTTAACTTCCCTCCTTCCCTTCGTCTCCCCTCCTGCTCGGGAGGGGTCGGGGATGGGTCTTTTCCTAATCAGTGTCAGCCCGTCGCGCAAGGGCAGGATGACCTGTTCCACTCTGTTGTCGGACGCCACGTGGTTGTTGAAGTCCACTACGCCTTGCGTCTGCTGGTCGTGCTCGTAGGCTGCTTCCACGACATGCCCGTCCCAGAGGGTGTTGTCGGCAACGATATAGCCGCCAGGGCGCAGGATGCTGAGTACCATGTCGTAGCACTCGCGGTAGTGGCGCTTGTCGCCGTCGATGAATGCCATGTCGAACGTAATGCCGAGTTTCGGAGCTTCTGTCAGGGCGTCGCCTATGCGGAAGTCGATGCGGTTGGCTACAGGTGACTGCTCAATCCACGGGCGAGTGAAGTCCTCCATCTCGTCGTTGATTTCGAAGGTGTAGAGGCGTCCGCCAGGCTCCAGTCCTTCAGCCATCGCTATGGCAGAGTAGCCGCTGAATGTTCCCACCTCAAGGATGTTTGTGGGGCGTATCATCTGGACGAGCATCTTCAGCAGTCGTCCCTGCAGGTGTCCGCTGGCCATGCGTCCGTGGATGGTGTGGACGTTGGTGGCGCGCCACAGCCGATAAAGGTAGTCGGGCTCGGGCGACGTGTGGCGGAGAATATAGTCCTCAATTCTCATTTCTCACCTCTCAGTGCCTCAACTGCCAGACGATAGCTGTCGAGTCCGAAGCCGCAGATGACGCCACGACAGGCACTGCTGATCATCGACTGATGGCGGAACGCCTCGCGCTGATGGACGTTGGAGATGTGAACCTCGATGACTGGACACTGCAGCGAGCGGATGCAGTCGTGCAACGCAATGCTCGTGTGGGTATAGGCTCCGGCATTGAGCACGATGCCGGAGCACTGTCCGAAGCCCACCTGCTGCATCTTGTCGATAAGCTCGCCCTCGATGTTGCTCTGATAGTAGTCTATCTCGACATTGGGGAAGCGCGACTGCAACTTCGGCAGATAGTCGTCGAACGACATCTGGCCGTAGATGCCGGGTTCGCGGCGTCCCAGCATGTTCAGGTTCGGGCCGTTAATAATCTGAATCTTCATACTCATGAAACAGTTAGTTCGCAAAACTGCCGACAAAGGTACGACAATTTTGCGAACTGACCAAATAAAGAGCTATCTATTACTATTTTGAAGAGCCCTGATCCTGCAGCTGTAGAGTAACGGTGGCATCCCAACTCTTGTGCGATGAGTCGTCGAACGTTGTTGCCAGCTTCAGGTTGCAACGGTTGCCGCTGAACTCGGCCGTTACGAGTGAAGCGTTCTGGATGAACTTGTTGCCCATCTTGCCGTCACGCAGGGTGATGCGGAATGCTTCCTTCTTCGACTCGTCAGTCCACTGCCAAGAAGCAGCGTCCACAGAACCGTCAGCATAGTCGAGTGAGAAGATTCTTGTACCCGTGATGGTAACGGTCTTCAGCTTCTTTCTCAGCTCATTCTTCTCATCGGCTGTCAGGTTGACATTGCGCTTTTCTGCCTCCTTCAAGAAGGTGGCCTCCAGGTCGAGCACGCCATTTGTTGATTCGAAGAACACAGCAGGCTTGACACCGTCATCGCCCTGTAAGTCGAAGATTGCGCCCAAGACGTTCCAAGTACGGATCAGTCGCTTTTCGGCCTCGTTACCATTGATAGGAGTGATTTTCTCCACAGTGATGGTCTCGCCATCATCATTCTTGTAGGTGTAGGTCTCTGTTGCAGAGAAGCTAACTTCGATGTCGATGATGATTGTGCTGGTGGTGGTACGTGTGCCACGGGCTTTTGCTTCAGCCAGCTCAACAAAACCCTTTACCTTGTCGCCGCTGAGATTATATCTGTTACCGTTCTTCGTTACCTTACCCTTCACAAAGACGAGGGAATTGCTTTCGGGACGCTTGAGCTCCAGAAGCAGCTCACTGCACTCGGTGATGTCGATTGTATTCAGCACGGGAGCATCGGTGTTACCGACGGCAGCAGTAGGAGTCTTGGGGATTTCAAGCTTGAACTCTATGGCGTTTGCAGCATTCTGAGGTACCGGCAGATTCACCTGTTCTTCCTGCTTGTTGTCATTGTCGTCATCGTCACTACTGCAGGCAGTAGTCAGGCACATTGCTGTCATGACAGCAAAAGCCATTAAAAAATACTTCTTCTTCATTTTGTTATTTGTTTTAAGTTGTTGATTATTCATTTAGAAAATACGTCCGTTGATACGGATGTTGATAACGGGATAGCCGATAATCTTATCAGCAACATCAAAGGCATCCTTCACACCATCGTAGTCATTGTCGGTAATGTCGGACTTCTTGAACTCATGATAGTTGACATTGCCCCAATCGTCTTTGGTGTTGGCACCAAGCCTGGGCTTTCCCCAGAACTGCAAACCCATGTCGAACGATACGCTGACGCGGTTCTTCTTGGGCACGGCACGTCCGAAGCCAATACCTACATAGGGTTTGAACTTGTTGACCTTGACGTCGGCAGTCACATAACCATTGTCGTCGGTAGTGATGCGATAGGGTTTTCCCTGAGGGTCTTGGCCAATTGACAAGCCTTTCTTGCCGTTGTCGGCGGGATCCTTGAGGAGCTGGGAGGTATTGGTGGCTGAAGCCAGTGTTCCGTTGCCGAAGAAAGCACCAACGGTGATGTGGAACGAGCTCTTCTTGGCAGGATAGAAGTCGGCCAATAGTTTGAAATCGAACATTTTTGCCTTTGCCTCAAGATCCACATTAGGCATGACGTCGGGATCGTTCTCCTTGAGGTCGATATTGGTTGTATACTTGTATCTTGGCAAGAAAGAGACACCAGCTCTCAATGCAGCATAGTCAGTCATTGGTGCTGCCAAATCGATGCCGATACCATCGGTTCCTACTGATATACCAGCCCCCAGATGGTCGAAAAGCCCAAACTCTTCATACTTCTGTGCATTTGTAGTCTGCAAGCCAAAGATAGTAGCCAAAGCTAATAAGAAGATGTGTTTCATTGCATGTTAGTTTGTTATAGTAATTGTTATAAATGTGTTATTTGCCAAAGGATTTTCTCTGTTTTGGTTGCAAATATACGAATAAAAAATGAAAACACCATCTTTTTAGTGGAAAAAAATAGCTTAACACACACTTTTTACAGTTTTGCGGTGTTTGTCTCAGTAAAAAAGTGTAACTTTGCACCTCAGAATACATTATTATATTATATGGAACAGAAGAACTACAAGAGAATAACCGTCACATCGGCGCTACCCTATGCCAATGGCGGTGTGCATATCGGCCACTTGGCTGGTGTCTATGTGCCTGCAGACATTTATGTTCGTTACCTGCGTCTGAAGAAGCGCGAGGTCATGTTCATCGGAGGTAGTGATGAGCATGGTGTGCCCATCACTGTCCGTGCCCGTAAGGAGGGCATCACGCCTCAGGATGTCGTCGACCGCTATCACAAAATGATCAAGGACTCGTTCAAGGAGTTCGGCATTTCGTTCGACGTCTACAGCCGTACCACCTCAGAGACTCACCACAAGTTTGCAGCCGAGTGGTTCCGCAAGCTCTACGACGATGGCAAGCTGGTGGAGAAAACCACAGCCCAGCTCTACGACGAAGAGGCTAAGCAGTTCCTGGCCGACCGCTATGTGGTGGGCGAGTGTCCTTACTGCCACAACGAGGGTGCTTACGGCGACCAGTGCGAGAAGTGCGGACGCGACCTGTCGCCTACGGAGCTCATTAACCCGAAGTCGACCATCAGCGGCTCGACGCCCGTGATGAAGGAGACCAAGAACTGGTATCTGCCCCTGAACGAGTATCAGGAGTGGCTGAAGCAGTGGATTCTGGAGGGCCATAAGGAGTGGCGTTCTAATGTCTATGGCCAGTGCAAGTCGTGGCTCGACATGGATCTGCAGCCGCGTGCCATGACGCGCGACCTGGACTGGGGTATTCCCGTACCCGTAGAGGGAGCCGACGGCAAGGTGCTCTATGTATGGTTCGACGCGCCCATAGGCTATGTGTCGAACACAAAGGAGCTCTGCGAGCGAGAACCCGAGAGGTGGGGCAGCTGGGAGAAGTGGTGGCAGGATGAGGACACCCGTCTGGTACACTTCATCGGTAAGGACAACATCGTGTTCCACTGCATCATCTTCCCCGTGATGATGAAGGCTCACGGCAAGTATATTATGCCTGATAACGTGCCGGCCAACGAGTTCCTGAACCTCGAAAATGACAAGATTTCGACCTCGCGCAACTGGGCCGTCTGGCTGCATGAGTATCTGGTGGATATGCCTGGCAAGCAGGATGTGCTGCGCTATGTGCTGACAGCCAACGCCCCCGAAACCAAGGACAACAACTTCACCTGGAAAGATTTCCAGGATCGTAATAACAACGAGCTCGTGGCCGTCTATGGCAACTTCGTGAACCGAGCCCTGCAGCTAACGAAGAAGTACTGGAACGGCGTGGTTCCTGCCTGTGGCGAACTGCAGGATGTAGATAAGGCTGCCCTTGAGGAGTTCAAGGACGTGAAGGAGAAGGTGGAGGCACTGCTGGAGCAGTTCAAGTTCCGCGACGCTCAGTTTGAGGCCATGAACCTGGCTCGTATCGGCAACCGCTACATTACCGAGTGTGAGCCCTGGAAGGTATGGAAGACCGACCCCAAGCGTTGTGAGACTATTCTGAACATCTGCTTGCAGCTGACTGCCAACCTCGCTATCGCCTTCGAGCCGTTCCTGCCGTTCTCTTCAAAGAGACTGCGCGAGATGCTTGCTATCGACTCCTTCGAGTGGGAGCAGCTGGGCAGCACCGACCTCCTGAAGGCTGGTCACCAGTTGGGCGAGCCCGCCCTGCTTTTCGAGAAGATCGAGGACGAGGTCATTCAGAAACAGCTCGACAAACTTGAGGCCACCAAGAAGGCCAACGAGGCAGCAGCCTACAAAGCTGCGCCCATCAAGGAGACCTGCTCGTTTGAGGACTTCGAGAAGCTCGACATTCGCGTAGGTTTGGTGAAGGACTGCCAGAAGGTGAAGAAGTCGAAGAAACTCCTGCAGTTCACTATCAATGACGGATCTGGTACCGACCGCACCATCTGCTCAGGTATTGCTGCTTTCTACGAGAACCCCGAAGAACTGATCGGCAAGCGTATCCTCTTCGTGGCTAACTTTGCACCACGTCAGATGATGGGCATTGAGAGCCAGGGCATGATTCTCAGCGCTGTCGACTCCGACGAAAGCCTCAGCGTAGTCACCACCACCAAGAACGTAAAGCCGGGCAGTCAGGTAGGCTAACAGTAAAAATAGTGAAGAAGCAAGAGTAGATGAATATTGCACTGATTATAGCTGGCGGTTCTGGCAACCGCATGGGACAAGACATTCCAAAGCAGTTTATCAACGTGTATGACAAGCCGGTTCTGATTTACACTTTGGAGAGTTTCCAGCATCATCCTATGATAGATGCCATAGATGTAGTTTGTCTTGACGGCTGGCATGACGTGCTGAAAGCCTATGCCCACCAGTTTAATATCACCAAGTTGCAAGATGTGGTGTCGGGCGGTAAGAGCGCCCAGGAGAGCATCCGTAACGGTGTTTTCCACATGGAAGGCAAGGCCAAGGACAACGATATCGTAGTCATCCACGACGGAATACGTCCGTTGGTGGATGACACGGTATTGACAGACGTGATACAGAAAGCCTTACAGTATGGTAACGGTGTCACCTCTTTGCCCTATAACGAGCAGATATTCATTGTTAATCCCGACGACGAGGCAACGACTTTGCAGTATATTCCTCGTGAGACCCTGCGGCGCGTGTCTACCCCACAGGCCTATCAGTTCAAGCGGCTTGACGAGGCCTATCATGAGGCCTTTGAGAAAGGCATTGGCATTCATGGCTCTTCTTATACCAATACCATGATGGTCGAGTTGGGTGAAAAGCTCTATTTTGCTGCTGGTTCCGACAAGAACATCAAACTCACCACCAAGGATGACCTGGAGATGTTCAAGGGGTATCTGAAGATGGACAAGGACACTTGGCTGAAATAACACTGATGATCAAGCAACACCCCTTATACCAAGAAGATTTGGAACGTATCCTGCAAACGCCTGACATTGGCCGTTTACAGGGTAAACGATTCTTAATAACCGGTGCAACAGGTCTCATTGGCGTTTGTCTGATTGATGCCTTGATGCGTTTTAACCATCAGGGAGCCAATATCGACATCTATGCCCTGGGGCGCAACAAGGAGAAGGCTGCCTCCAGATTGGGAGAGTACTACGATAATCCTCATTTCCATTTTGTAGAACAGGATGTCCGCCAACCACTGCCTGCCGATATAGAGGCTGACTATATTATACCACTGGCATCGAATACCCACCCATTGGCTTATTCTCAGTTCCCGATAGAGACCATCGAAATCAATGTTAAAGGAGCAGAAGCTGCCCTACAAAAGGCTGAAAGCTGTGGAGCAACGGTGCTCTACCCCTCAACGGTTGAAGTCTACGGAAACGCCAGAGGCGATGAGGACTTTACAGAGGACTATACAGGACAACTGAACCTGCAAACGGCACGTGCATGCTATACGGAGTCGAAGCGCCTTTCGGAGGCTCTGTGTCAGTCGTATGTGGCTGAGAAGGGGGTAAGGGTGAAAATTGTCAGACTGAGTAGGCTGTTTGGCCCCACCATGCTGACGAGCGACAGCAAGGCTTCGTCGCAATTCCTCCTGAAAGCCCTCAATGGTGAGGATATTGTCCTGAAGAGCAAAGGCGAACAACTGTTCTCATATACGTATGTGGCCGATGCCGTCAGTGCAATGCTCCACGTGCTTCTGCATGGTGAGCAGGGAGTGGCCTATAACATCTCGAACCAGAGTTGTAACGTAAGACTAAAGGATTTTGCCCTTCTGTGTGCAGAATGGGCCAACAAGCAGGTCGTGTTCGACCTGCCCACAGAAACAGAGCGCAAGGGGTTCTCAATAGCGATGCGGGCACTGCTCGACAACTCACGTCTCCTGGGTCTTGGTTGGACGCCTAATTACTCCATGAGAGAAGCTGTTTTCCGCACATTGTCCATCATCGGCGGAAAAGAAAATTAAGTGCCTATCTTCCTATCTTTTTCAAAGCAACCGACATAGGTTCTCGCTCGTCCAGATTGAAGTAAGCCTTCACGTGGTGGCTCACCCGTTTCTCCTCAGGCGGCAATTGCATGTAGTCGCCGAAGAACTGTCGTAGATAGTGGTCGTAGCCTACGGAAAGCTTGACGTCCATCCCCTCGAACTGGAACGTGACGGCACTCGAAACCCACTCCTTCGGATATATTTCACGGCGGTCGTAGACGCCGCTGTAGACAACCACATTCTTCGCCTGTTCGTAATGATACTGGTAACAGATGGCGTCCATCTTCTGCAACAGCTTTTTACGCAGAAGGGGTCGGCAGAAGAATCCAATGGTCTTAGTGACAAAACGTCCCCACTCCTTGGGTTCCGACAACAGGCTTATGTACTCGGAAAAGCGGTTGTGGGTGGAGATGGCTTCCATGCGGTTCATCAGCTTGCGGAACTGTCTTTTCAACCGATAAGCCTCGTCCAAGTCGTCGGCAGTGCCATCGAGCGGGAAAATATCAACGTAGAGACCTATCATGCAAGGAGTGTCAGCCTCCTCGATGAGCGTGGTGTTGCGACTACATAGCTTCATAAAGTACACGGGATAGTCGGCAATCTCATAAGGCGTTGTCAGCTCGTAATTTCCCATATCACGATTGCTGCATATCTCACGAAGACGGTCGTAGTCAGGACGTGGCATGAACACGTCGATATCGTCATCCCAAGGTATTAGCCCATGATGCCTGACAGCACCTATCGCTGTACCACCGCCACAAAACCATGTCAGTTGATACTCTTTACAAATATCTATAAACTCACGGAACACGTCAGTGATAATGCTATTCCATTTGGGCTGAAGTTCGGGTGTAACAATCATACTAAATACTTGTTGTATAGCGATGCAAGGGTAGGGCAGCTGGTCTCATCCACGTCCGAACAGCCACTTCTTGAAGAACGGACTGATGCGGAGGATATTGGAGGTGATGATGCTGAAGCCAATGATGACCAGGCCCAAGAATACAGACGATACGACATCAATGACAAAGTTGTGCGGATAGCTCTTCATGAATTCTCCCACGACAGGCAGGTCGGGCATGAAGAGGAAGTGAATCAGGTAGATGTCGAGCGTACGCCGACCTATGTATTGTAGTGAGGCACCAATAGGTGAGAACTTCGTGAAGTACTGCTGATAATGCCTGAAATACATGAAGACGATGGTGAGCAGGCCGAATCTCGACACGGTCAGCGGTATAACGGCCCACGTCATGCGCAGCGTGTGCCACTTCAGTGCATCCAGCGTTGCCAGAATGACCACCACGATGACAATAGGGAAGAACCACTTGGAGTCCATCAGTCGCTGGGCCTTGTCCCAATAGCGGTGTACAATGTTGCCATAGAGGAAGAATGGGAAGTATAGGAACACCTGTGCAAAGGAAGAATCCATCAGGAAGTTGTAGAGATCGGTCTTGGCACCACGGTAGCCTTGCGCCCAGGAGAAGTACTTGGGCTGGTACCAGGTCTCATAGAAACAGATGGAGACGATGAACAGCAGTGTGATGGGAATCCACGACTTACCCTTGAACTTGCTTTCAACGTATGAAAACAGATAATAGAGCAGGAACATGTAGAGCAGTGCTATGGTAAACCAGTAGCCACCCTTCAACGGCGAATGGATGGTCGTCTCCACTGCCGACCAGAAGTTCTTGTTCAGGATGGCCATAGCCAGGAAGAAGAACACAACGGTGGGGATGATCTGCACACGCAACTTCTTGGAAACCAAGGCGCCCAGGTTGCGAAGATTCCACACCTGAGATGCTTTATATGCTAGGAAACCGCTGACAAAGAAAAACAGTGGCATTCGGAACAGTACCAGGAACGGAATAGCCGAAGAGTGACGCCACTCTTCGCCAAAACCCATACCGGCTACATGGTTAGCAACCACAAGAATCATCGTGAAGCCCCTGAGAGCATCCAGCCACTCCAGACGAGGCTTCTTTGCTGGCGTTAACTCGTTCATGTGTGCAAAATTACGCATTTTATTTTGAACTTCAAAGTTTTATGCTTACTTTTGCACCTTGGAATGGATAATCTGAAGGAAAAGACCGCAAAAGGGCTCTTCTGGGGGGCCTTGAATAATGGTAGTACTCAAGTGTTGAATCTACTGTTTGGCATTTGTCTTGGCCAGCTTCTTTCGCCTCCGGAATATGGTATTGTTGGCGTACTAACAATTTTCACCGCTGTTGCGGGCTGCCTACAGGCCAGCGGCTTTACACAGGGTCTCATCAACATGAAGTCGCCGACAGCCAATGACTACAACTCTGTGTTCTGGTTCAACATCTCGGCCAGCATCGTCCTGTATGCCACTCTTTTCCTCTGTGCCCCGCTCATAGCACAGTTCTTCAAACAGCCCTGCCTTGTCGAGGTTTCGCGGGTCGTGTTTCTGTCGCTTCCGCTGTCTGCCGTGGGCATTGTCTATAATGCCTATCTCATCAAGAACATGATGAACAGGGAGATTGCCATCCTTGCTTTCTGGGCGTTGTCGCTTTCGGGAGTGTGTGGCATATTGATGGCTTATCTGGGATTCAGCTACTGGAGTCTTGTGTGCCAGCAACTCGTCTACATCATCGTGTTGAACATCGGGCGGCTCTACTATGTCAAGTGGCGCCCATCGCTACACATCGACTTCGGCCCCGTCAGAAGGATGTTCAACTTCTGCGTTAAACTGCTGATAACCAATATCATCAATACACTGAACCAGCATCTTCTGACGTTCTTCTTCGGTAACAAGTTTACTATCCAGACTGTTGGAAACTATTCGCAGGCCAATAAATGGAACAGCATGGCCCATTCCACCATCTCGAACACCATTGGTCAGATTGTCCAGCCGGTATTGGTCTCCGTCTCTGAAGAGGGAAACAGAAAACTGCACGTTTTCAGAAAGCTCCTGCGTTTTACCGCCTTCCTCTCTTTTCCAGCCATGTTTGGTCTGGCACTGGTGGCCAAGGAGTTTATTCTTCTGACCATAGGCGACAAATGGGCAGACTGCGTGGTACTGCTGCAGATACTCTGCATCAGCGGTGCTTTCTTTCCTCTGCATGTGCTTTACCATAACATGGTAATTGCGCAGGGTAAGTCCAACTATTACCTATGGTGTAATGTAGCGCAAATCATAGCACAGGTGGCAGCTTTTTTCCTGCTTTACAAACAGGGCATTATTACCGTTGTGAGTGCATATTCTGCCCTCAATGTTCTTTGGCTATTCGTTTGGCAGGTAATTGCTGGCAGGATGATTGGCTTGCGGCTCTTTGGCATGCTTAGGGACATTGTTCCCTTCATGCTCATAGCCCTTTTGGTCATGCTGGCAACCTACTTCGTGACCTCCGCTGTTGAGAGTCTCGTCTTGACCTTGTTGTTGCGGATTGTTATCGCAGCACTCTTGTATGCCCTGGTCATGAAACTGTCGCATGCAAAAATCATGGACGAGTGTATCATGTTCCTCCGCAGAAAAGGTTAGTACGGAACACGCAAACGGCGTTTATACGTCCATTTCACGGCAAGGTAGGAGAAACGGAGCAGCTTGATGGTGGACGGATGGGCGAGCAGCAGATGAATGACCCGGAACAGTCCTGTGGGCTTATAATGGCACTTGTCGCTTATCTCGCGCCATGTCAGTCCTACCCTCATGGCGATAAAAAACGTGTTCAGCATGCCTGTCTCCACCGCAAAACGGTAGTCCTTGGCGACGTCATGTCTCTTGAGGAACGACACGTTGAGCTCGTTGGCCTTTAGGACTGACTCCACATGGCGCAGTGACATGTGGTCAGAGAAACTGCCTGCGGAGAATATCTGATAGTGGTACAGGGGCTCGGGCACAGAGGCTATCGTCTTGGCACTAAACATCAGGCGGGGAGTGACGGCATAGTCCTCTGCCTGATTCACTCCTTTCTCTGGAGAGATGGCGTTATCAGTAAACAGGCTCCTCCTGACAAGCCTTCCACAAAGGTTGTGGGGCACAGTGTTCTGAATCAACAGGAGTTTCAGGAGCGTTACCTTGTCTTCCTTGGGGAGCGGCAGCGTTTCGTAGTCTTCGTTGCCACGATAGATACGTATGCATCCCGTCACGATGTCGGCCCCCGTCTCCACCTGCTTGGCCACCAGTTTCTCTACGGCATCGAGAGATAGGAAGTCGTCGCTGTCGACATTCAGCACAAACTCTCCAGTGGCCGCCTCCAATGCTGTTTTCCTTGCCGCTCCAAGGCCTTGGTTTGTCTCATGACGGATTATCTTCGCCTGCTGTTGGCGGTGGGGGTACTTCTCAAGTACCTGTTGGATGATCTTCACGCTGTTGTCTGGCGAACAGTCATCGACAAAGACATACTCAATGTCGTCGTATGTCTGTTCGAACAGGGAGACAACACACTTCTCGATGTATTTCTCCACACCATAGACAGGAACCAACAATGATACTTTCATATTTCAATCAATGGGAATGTGCTTGAACTTGGCGTTGAGAAAGCGTGCTACCTTAGCAAGGACCCTGAGCAAGGGGTACAAGCTGCGGAAGTGTGACAGCACGATGAAGTCGTCAAGCATGTCGTTGCTGATGCTGGCAAACTTCTGGTAGTCGTCCCGGTAGAAGGGTTCCACCACCTCCTTGATCATGTGCTGCTTCTCTGTCAGCGTGTCTCTCCAGCGTTGCTTGCTAACGCCACCACCCTCACAGACGGCCAGAATCTCAGTGATGCAGGAGACCGACGCCTTGTCTTTAGCCAGCGGTTCTACGACCGATTTGAAGTCGGCCGTGAGTTTGTACGACTCGTCGAAGCCATACTTCTGTAACACCTCCCTGCGGTAATACACGGCCTGGTGGTTAATGCCTACGGAGAGGATGTCGTAGAGCGACATCTGCTCTTTCATCATCCTCACCTGTCCGCCATAGCTCTCGCCGCCTAAGATGATGTCTCCGTCATAGCTATTTACCAATGTCAGTACCTCAGGATTTGCAAAGAGGTCGCCAGCATTCATGAACACCACGTAGTCGCCCGTTACATGCCCTATGCCTTTGTTCATGGCGTTATAGATGCCTGTGTCATTCTCCGACACGGCAACGGTGATGATGTCCTCGTTCTGGGCCATGACGTCCAATGTACCGTCCTTGCTGCCGCCGTCAATGACGATCACTTCCTTGTCAGCATAGTCCAACTGGCGTATGCTCTTGAGCGTACGTTCCAGCCCGTTGGCATTGTTGAATGTGACAACAATGATTGAGTACTTTCTTATCGTCGTTCCCATCATTTATAGTTCTTCTTCACGTCGTCGATGATACGTTCAGGCACCAGTTCGTTGATGCTTTCGCCCGCCTTCACCCGTCGGCGAATCTCAGTACTGCTCACGTCGAGTAGTGGGACATCGATAGTTCCAGGATACTCATCACGAGGGTAGACCACCACATCATAGCACCGCAGAATGTCCTTCCAGTGGCGCCAGCGCTCAAAGTGTGCCCAGTTGTCGCCACCTATCAGCAACAGGAAGGTAGCATCGGGATTGTCTTTCGACAGATGCTGCAGCGTGTTCCAGGTGTAGCTGGGCTTGGGCAGGTGGAACTCGTAGTCGCAGGCCATGACCCCCTCCACGTCCGCTAACGCCTTCTGCGCCATCTCCAGACGCAGGTTGTCATCCAGCAAGTCCTCTTGTTGCTTCAGCGGATTCTGCGGCGACACCATCAGCCACACCTCGTCAAGTCCACACTGTTCCAGCATGGCTTGTGCTAAAGAGATGTGCCCCAAATGGATAGGGTTGAAGGAGCCGCCGAAGAGGCCGATGAACCTCCCCCGACCCCTCCGAAGGAGGGGAGTGGCTGGCGCAACGATGTTATTCATTAAGAAACCGTTCTATTATCTGCAATGTGTTCTGCTGTGCAATCTCCAAATTGTCATTTACTATGATTTTATCAAATTGGTTTGCAAATGTCAGTTCATATTCCGCCTTTGCCAACCGTTCGGCAATGGCCTCAGGCGTGTCGGTACCACGACCTTCCAGCCTACGGCGAAGCTCCTCGACCGAGGGTGGCTGGATGAAGAGGCTCAGTGCTTCGTCGCCATAGTACTTCTTGATGTTCACACCTCCTTTCACGTCAACGTCGAACACCACGTTCTGCCCAGCCTCCCGCTGGTTCTCTACCTGCTGTTTCAGCGTGCCATAGAAACGGTCATGATAGACCTCCTCGTACTCTAGAAACTCGTCGTTCTCAATCTTCGCCTTGAACTCCTCGGGCGTCAGGAAGAAGTACTCCACCCCGTTCTGCTCCGTGCCGCGGGGCGCACGACTAGTGCACGAAATGGAGAAATACAACTTCAATTCCGGATGCTCTTGCATAAGCCACTGGACGATGGTCGACTTGCCGCTACCAGAGGGGGCAGAGACAATCAGCATTTTCCCTTTCATCATAGTGCGTTCAAAACTTGTTCCTTGATCTGTTCCAGCTCATCCTTCATCTGCACCACGATGTTCTGCATCTCGGCTTGGTTCGACTTCGAGCCCGTGGTGTTGATCTCGCGCCCCATCTCCTGAGCTATGAAGCCCAGCTTCTTGCCCTGTCCGGCCTCCTCGGCCATCGTCTCGCGGAAGTACTTCAGATGATTCGTCAGACGCTGCTTCTCCTCGCTGATGTCCAGCTTCTCAATGTAGTAGATGAGTTCCTGCTCCAGCCGGTTCTTGTCGTACTCCACCCCGGGAATCTGCTGCAGACCGTCGACGATGCGCTGGCGAATCTTCTCCACACGGCTCTTCTCGTAGGGCTCAATGCTGATGAGCAACTGCTCGATGTTGTCTATCTTCTCCGTGAACTTCTTTTGGAGGGCGGCGCCCTCTTGGATGCGGAACTCCACCAGATGGTCAATAGCTTCGCTGACAGCCTGACGGGCCACGGCCCATTCCTCGTCGCAGAGCACCTCCTGCTCTGTCTTCGTCAGCACGTCGGGCATGCGTAGCAGGGTGTAGAGGGGGTCGGCTGACATCGGTATGCCCGTCTTCTCAGCGATGTCTGACATCTGGCGGTAGTAATTCTCGACGAGGGCACCGTTGATGGGTGTGGCGTCGACGATGGTGTCCTTCTCTATCCACAGGCTGAAGTCCACCTTGCCGCGGATGACGGCTGCCTGAATCATCTGGCGAATCTCCATCTCCTTCTCGCGGTAGAGCGGCGAGATGCGTGTCTGCAGGTCAAGCTGCTTCGAGTTAAGCGACTTGACCTCTACGTTGATTTTCTTGTCTTTAAACGTGGCGACGGCCTTGCCGTAGCCTGTCATTGATTGTATCATTGTCGGTGTGTATGTTTTTTGTTGGTGCAAAGGTACAAATAAGTGAGAAGAAAACCAAATGATAATCGAGTTTTCTCGCTGCTAATCCTCAAAGGCGTCGTCCTCGTCGACATCTATGCACTGGCGGATGATGTCGTAGGTGAAACCGCGACTCAAGGCAAAACGCACCAGCTTCCGGTTCAGTTCGTAGTCGCTCTCGGCCTTCGTGCTGCGCCGCTTCTGTTTCAACAACGGACGTAGCACACTGAGGTACTCCTCGTCGTCGACCTCGCTGAGCACGCGCTGGCGGATGTCGTCATCGATGCGCTTCTGCCATAAGGCCTGTTCCACCTTGCGGCGTCCCCACTTGTTATAACTTATCTTATCGCGTACGAAGGCACGCGCATAGCGTTCGTCGTCCACATAGCGTTCGCTGACCAGCCGTTGCATGACGCGAGCCTGTGCCTCGTCCGACATCTCCCAGCGCCGCATCTTCTCTGTCAGGTCGTGCTGGCAGTGCTCACTGCGGGCACAGAGCTGTGCCAGCTGCAGGTAGGCTCCCTGTTCGGTAACTTCTTTCATGGTTTATATGCTATTACGAATCTGTCTTTTTCAAATTGGTCGGTGAATAGTCGTACACCAACAAAACCCAAGTCAACCAGCAGGCTGGCTGTCTCTTTGCCAAAACGGCTGTTGATCTCAACCAGCAGATAGCCGTCAGGCTTCAAGCTCTTGAGGGCATAACGTCCTATGTGGCGATAAAACAGCAACGGGTCGTCGTCGGGCACGAACAGCGCCAGGGCTGGCTCATGCTCCAGCACATGACGCTCCATGTCTGCTTTCTCCTGGTCACAGATATACGGCGGATTGCTGACGATGACGTCCCAACACTCCTCGCCACCCGGCACCTTCAAAACGTCCTGCTTCTCGAACTTCACATTGACATTCAGCCGTTTGGCGTTCTCGCCGGCTATGCGGAGAGCCGAGTCCGAGATGTCCCAGGCCACCACCTCCACAGGGCTGAACTGCAAGTATGAAGCTATGGTGCAGGCTATGCAGCCGCTTCCAGTACCGATGTCAAGAATACGACCCTCACGGGGCTGCAATCTCCAGGAGTCAGCGACAAAGTCGCACATCCACTGCGTCTCAGGGCGCGGAATGAGCACACCCAGCTCAACATGGAACGTCAGTCCGGCAAACTCCGCCTGTCCCAGCACATACTGCACAGGCTCGCCCTGCTCTATCCGCTGCATGATGGTCTCCAGCGACGTCAGCTCGTCGTCCTTCAGCTCGTCCACTTTCCCGCAGACGATGTCCGTCCACGACAGCCCGAAGCGCACTTCGAGCACCATGCGGACAATGGCCTTCGCCTCACCGTCGCCATACTCTCCCGCCAGCCTTTTCCAAAGAGTATCGTATCTCATCGCCTGCAAATATACAACTTCTTCTATTCTTCCGCTGCCATGAGATAATCAGCGGCATCGGCCTCGACTCTGATGAATGGCTGTACGCCTTCAATGAGGTGATGCAGATAGTCCACATAATTACCCACCCTTGCGCGCTTGTCGCCAAACGCCTGTTGCCAGTTGAACTCGCGATACGGGTCTTGGCCCAGCGTCCTGCGTTCCATGTCGCCATTCGTGCAGACATAGTTCAGGATGCTGTTCAGGTACTCCTCCTGCAACACCGTCAGCTGTTCTGAGCGTATGAACTCGTAGAACTTCTGATGAGCCTTCGTGCGGTCTATCTGACACAGCGAGCGAATCAGTGCAGCCACGTTGCCACCATATATCTTTTTCTCCCTGCGACAGTAGTCCTCATACTGCTCTTTCGTTCCCAGCTCTTCCCACATGATACGCTCCAGTTCGTGCACATCCACGATGGTCAGCTGTTCCATGTTATAGATCTTCTGGAACACCTCGTCATCACGATGCGCTGCCAGATAGTCGAATACGCGTTGCTTGTAGGTGACGTTGACAGGCTGTGGTTTCTCCACACGTGGTTTGTCGATGATGTCCTCTATATCCACGTCGAAAGTCTCGTTGTCGTTCACATCAATGGCAAAGCACATCAGTTCTCTCAGCACCTTGCGCACACGCTCCATATCCTCCAGCGTGGCCTTCGTCCAGAAATCCTCTGCCATCACCTCCTCGATGGTGGCCATCTGCTGCCTCACCTGTGGGATGTTGCTCTTCTTAGCCTTTAGGAAGATACAGAGCTGCCTTATCTTATTGGTCACGGCCAATGGCATAGGTGCTTTCTTCAGGTAAGCCAGTTCACAGACATACATCAGCACATCCAACTTCATCGCCATCTCGTCGCCTGAAGCCACCAGCAGTGGAGCGATGGTTCCCTTCAGCACCTCCATATCATCCTCCTTGAGTGCCTCCCAGTATTTGGCATCACGGAAGGGTTCTATCGCTGTGCCGTGCTTCCTTACCAAGATACGCTCGAAGCCCAGTCCCTTCACCATCTGCCACAACTCGTCCTTCAGTTCTCCATGCAACTGGTGGTCGAAGGTCTGCTGTGCACCCTCTTGCAGCAAGAGTGTCAGCTCTGCCTTCTGCCTGAAGATACGCTCTGTCAGCGATACAGGCCTTGATGTCTCAACACCCTTTGGGTTCTCGTCGAAGTAGTCGAAGTTGTTGCAGAAGTCAAATATCAGGAACTTCTCCTTGTCCGTACCTACACCCAGCAGATGCTTGCACAGACGGGTACCACGACCCTTCATCTGCTCGAACTTGATCTTTGAGTGTACAGGCTTGAAGAATACTAGGTTCAGTATCTCAGGCACGTCGATACCCGTGTCGAGCATATCCACGCTGACAGCGATACGTGGCTCATGGTCCACCTTCTCAAACTCATCGAGCAGGTGCCGTTTCTGCGTCTCCTGATAGTCAATCACCTCGCAGTAGTCTGGTCCTAATTGTGGATACAGCACAGCAAAGCGCTTGGCAATCTTCACCGCATGCTTATGGTTATAGGCAAAAATGATGGTCTTGCCGATGTTCTCACCACTATCTACATGCAGTCCCTTCTCCATCAGTTCCTGCAGCACCTTGTCGATGGTGTCTGTGTTATAGACATAGCGGAATATCTCGTTGCTCTCAATATCTCGCTCCCCACCACCCTCATGTTCAAAGATAGTATCCAGCTGTTCCTTCTCCTCCTCCGAACGTTCGTTGTATTTGATACCATTCTTCAGGATGTCAGAGTCGTAGCGATAGGCTTCGAAGTCCACCAAGTGACCGTCCCTCACAGCCTCTGCATATTCGTAGAAGTCGTTGGGTTCGCCATCCTCCAATTCCAGCAGGCGGTAGGTGCTGCGGTCAATCTCTTCACGAGGTGTCGCTGTCAGTCCTACCAGCAGCGAGTCGAAGTAGTCGAAGATGGCGCCATACTTACCGAACACAGAGCGGTGGGCCTCGTCGATGATGATCAGGTCGAAACGCCCCACGCTGAACACCTTCTCTTCATCGTCAATGAAGTTGATCATCGTCTGATAGGTAGAGAACAGGATGCGGGCATCAATGTTTCTCTGCTGTCGTGGGTCGCAGAGGTTGCACTTCGTCTCGTCGGGCAGATAGGTGCTGAACTTGCTGAACGCCTGCTCCACCAATGCTGTGCGGTCGGCCAGAAACAGCACGTTCTTCACCCAGTTGTTCCTCAGTAGCACCTCCACCAGTGCAATGGCCACACGTGTCTTACCCGTACCCGTAGCCATCACCAGCAAGCCCCTGCGATGCTTCTTGTTGAAGTGTTCGCAGATACTCTTCACGGCACGGGTCTGATAGGGACGATCCACAATGTCCGCCTTCGCCAGCATGTCGATAATGTCCTGACGTCCACGTTTCTGTATCAGCTTTTGCAGGTCCTGACGGGTATGGAACCCATAGATCGTTCTGGCAGGATAGCCCAGTCCGTCGATGATGTTAGTCTCGTAGCCATTGGTGTAATAGACCACAGGCTTCACGCCGAATCGTGCTTCCAGACATTTCGCATAGAGTTCTGCCTGCGTCTTGCCCACCACAGGGTCAACGGTCGTCTTCTTGGCTTCTACCACTGCCAACGGCATACCGTCAGTGTCGAACAGCACATAGTCGGCATAGCCTATACCTGAAGGGTTCGGCATACCTTGCACCTCTATCTCTACGCAAGCCTTTCCGCTTACTATCACATTATCTGTCTCTGATATCTCCCAACCAGCCTCGCGCAGCATCTCGTCGATGTATATCTTGCGTGTCTCGGCCTCGCTCAGGTTCTCTGGGTTGTGAGCCACCAGCACCTCTGCCACGGGCGTGGCTATGGCTTTGGCCTCCCTGGCTGCCTCTTCCTGTTGTCGAGTGGTCTCTTCCGTGGTCACCACCACCATCACTGGTGTTCCCCGTTCTGGCAGCAGCGTCCTGTCAAACTTCGGATAGCGCTCTATGTAGCCCAGCAGCATCAGCACGTCGCCGATTAAGTAGTAGATGTCCAGCACGGCATACGCGCTGTCGCGTTTCGACACCCCTCCCTGATGGGCAGCACGATTACCCACACTACGCACAAAATGCAACTTCTGCATCAAGTCGCGCGAGTTGATGAAGCTGACGAACTGAGGGCTTTGCACCTTCTCGAAGAGGCTCATGCGTGACGTCACCTCCCAGTGCTTCACCCTATATATCAGATCTACCATCCATTCCAGCGCACGTCTGCAACCCATTGCCGACTTGTCAGGGTCGGCCTTGCAGAACGTCTCTGCCTGGTCACAACGCTGATAGAGTGTCGTGAACAGCGGTAAAGACTTAAGGTAGTCGAAGTTCTTGGACGAGCCAAGCGACATAGTCGAGCGTTTAACCATAGGTCATTATTTGGGGTTAATTGTTATCATCAAACAGTCCGAGCTCTTTCCAGTTCCTGACTTCCTTATCGAAATCCGAGAGGTATTCGCGGTCTTGTATCAAGCGGAACTTGTCGTATTCACCATACGCCTTTTCTTTGGCCTCCTCCGCACTCACTGTGCCGGCACCCTCCAGCAACTCGTAGTCGTACATGGTCATAAACCTCTCCAACTGCTGTTTCCATTCGGCCATCGTGGTGATGAGATGGCGGTCAGCCCTGTCTTCTGCCAAATCGAGGAAGGCATTGGAAATACGATTCAACTGGGTTACCTCCTTGTCTGACAGGTAATTCTTGGCAATAATGGTGTCCGACCGCTGCACTCTGCCGTCAGGTGCGTTCTTCCATGTGGTCAGTCCCATGTGGGGCATCTCGGCATCCGCCCTATTATAGATAATCTCTGCAGCAGTCTGGTGAGCCACCGCCCAGTGCATCATGTTCTGAACCATCTTGAAGAACAGCTTCGTAGTCTCGCTTTTGGGGTCATAGTCAGCACTGCACTCAGCATACACATCTGTTATCTTCTGATAGTAGCGACGCTCCGAGGTGCGAATCTCACGGATGCGCTCCAGCAAGTCATCAAAATAGTCCTGTCCGAAATGCTTGCCCTGCTTCAGTCGTTCATCGTCGAGCACAAACCCCTTGATGATAAACTCCTTCAATACAGCTGTTGCCCAGATACGGAACTGCGTAGCCTGATAGCTGTTTACACGATAGCCCACGGCAATGATGGCATCGAGGTTGTAGATCAGCGTGTCGTAGTCTTTCCCATCGGCGGCAGTTATCCAATTTTTTCGGATAACTGACTCTTCTTTTAACTCTCCAGTGGCGAAAATCTGCCCAAGATGGTAGCTGACAGTTCTCACATCAACACCATACAAATCCGCCATTCGCTTTTGTGTGAGCCAGAACGTTTGACTATTAAACAGCACTTCTACGCGCGTTTCGCCTTGATTGGTCTTATACATCAAGATACGCGAAGTCATCTGATTTTCAATCAGTTCTAAGACTGACGTCTGCTCTCTGAAATATATTCGTGCTGTTTGCACCTGCGGCTTCTTACCGTCAGCATTCTCTGCAATGATAAGGCAAGCCAGACGGGAAAGATGCCAATTTTCCACTTCGCGGAAAGAGCCGGAGCCCAATTTAACCATCTCTACCACTTGGTTAAAATGCTCACCCATTTCCGTGCCCCTGTTTTGGGTCACCTGCAACGCCTTATTCAGTACGCGGTTGAACTTCTGCCAGGTGCTGTAGCCCAAAGCTGTAGCCAGTTCGCGTGCGCTCCAGTACTCCTTTCCATTTTCTGCAGCCTTCCTTATCTGTTCGAAGTCTGACTGAATAGGTTGTATGTTCGTTTCGTCTGTCATAACTTTCTTGCGTTTTATCCGAAATATTTATCCATCGTATAGTCAAGCAGCGCCTGTGTTTCCGCTATGCACTGTTTCACCAGTTCCTTCTGCGATTCAATCGCTTGAATCTTCTCAGCGAATTGTTGCTGCAGAGCGAGAGGGGGAAGAGGGACTGGAATCATCTTCACTAAACTCAAATTTAAATTAGCTTGATTACCCCCTCTTGCCATATTCCTGATTTTCTCATAAGATAACAAAAGGTATATGTATAGATAATCCTTATCGCATATTCTTGTATCAGGAATAATTGCTGCGCATGCTTGATTTGTTGCAGCCTTTGTCATCAACCTAGCTACTTGCCCTCTAGTTTTACCTTGACCATACATTGCCATTAGAATAGCACCCGGATAATATACCTTGCAGTTTGTTTGTTCCAAAGCTATATCCGTTATTCTCTCCTCTGTTTCATATATATCACAGTTATGAACCTCTGTAGTTTTCACCCAATTAACGTTTCCACCATAATAAATTGCAACTTTTTTCCTGTCAGGAGTAGCACCTGTGCCCACTTCACAAAATTCTCCTAAAAATTTCGTGTTATAGCCTTCCCCAAACATATCATAGAAGATGGATTGGACAAGTTTATCGAACTCCTTCAACTGCTCTTGCTTCACAGCAATCATTTCGTTCAAGCAATCCGACTCCGCCACAATCCGCTGCTGGTCTGATATTGGTGGGACAGGAACAGATATCTCTTTAAGCAGTTTATAATGGCGAGAATAGCCTAAATTAGGAATCTTATACCAGGTTAAGAAACTAAGCAGGAACTTTGCATCGAGGTTTGTGTGAGGAATGAGAATTTTTACGCCATCAGCCCCTACTGCAAAATCAAAGTCTACATATTTAAGGACTCTAGTATGGTCACCAAAGATGACGACAGGACGCTCGAAATGATTGACGTAATCAGAGTCATCTGTATAGCCAGATATAAGACTCGCTTCCTGCGAGATTATGGGATATGCCCCTTCTGGCTGATAATCTGAAGTCATCAGTTGCTTCGTTTTCTTGGATTTCTCAATACAATCCTCAAACGGTTTATATTCCCACTTACTTCTATCCATTACTCCTCGTCCTCCTTGTTCTTAAATTCTGCAATCCATTCACGTAGTTTCTGCTGAAGCAGTGCTTTATCAGGCGACTGATAATAGCACTTTCAAGGTCTGTCTCGCTATAGGATGCGTCAGGCTTCAAGCCACAGAACTCCAGGACTAGCGGGTCTTTAATGATGTCTGATGGCTTTTCAACTACTTGCCCTTCCGTAGCCAGTCGCATCACTTCGTCCTTGTCTCTGCTCAGTGCCAATCGTTCATAGAGTCCGCTGCCTATTTGACGTTGCAGATATCGGGTGCTCCATTGTTGTTTGAATGCCTCTATCTCATAGAAACTACGAGCATCAGGATTATCGACATGAGAAAGTATCTGATAATGATTCCATGACAAAACGAATTTCCGCTGCACTGTAGCGGAATTCTCACCTTCTGCCAAAATCCGCTGCGGTGTAGCGGATTTTGAGAATGTCAGAAAAAAGCGCCGTGTCTTTTCCAATGTATCAACCGACCATCCTTTGCCAAGACTTGCAGTAAGACGTTCAGAGACTCCTTTCAGAATTCCCTTTCCATATTCTGCCCGAGTTTTTCCACCTTGTTCGTCCTCAATGATATATCGGCCCACTTCGAAATAGGTGTAAACCATAGCGACATTGACAGTTGACACTATTTTCTTTCGTGCTTCAACAACCAATGCCTCAATGCGCATAGCCAATTGTTCGGCTCTTGCTTCGATAATCTGGCTGTTCTTCTCTATTTCGTTATTTTTATCTTCCATAATCATTATAAGTATTTCTCCTTAAACTCCTGCTGCTTGGCTGCAAACTGAGCCTCAAGGGCCTCGATGCGGGCAAAGACATCCTTGGGATCGTCGTAAACCACCTTTTTGCGCACTACCTCCTTATACTTATTAAAGGTCAGGTCGTAGTCGTTCTGGCGAATCTCGTCCACAGGCACAAAGAAACTCTGGTCTTTGCGGGTGCGAGAGGTCTCTGCCTCCAGGTGCTGCCAACGCTGCAACAGGTCAGGGATATCGTCCTCTGTGGTAGGCGTACGCTTGGCATTCAGCGTGAAGCCATCGGCATGCATCTCGTAGAACCACACATTGTCCGTTCCACCAGCATCTGTCTTGGTGAACACCAGGATGGCAGTCGAGACACCGCTATAAGGCTGGAAGACACCTGCCGGCATAGAGATGACAGCTCGCAGACATTGATGGTCAATGAGCTCCTTGCGGATGGCCATGTGGGCATTGTCGTTACCGAACAGCACGCCATCGGGAACCACAGAGAAACAACGGCCGCCCACCTTCAGCGAACGCACAAACAGGGCCAGGAACAACAGCTCAGTGGCATTGGTGTTGGCTATCGACAGCAGACTCTTGCTGATGGTGCTCTTCAGCACCTTACCTGAGAAGGGCGGATTAGCTACGCAGAGGGTATAACGGCTGGCATCCGTATTGTCCTCAGAGAGGGAATCCTGATATTTGATATTGGGTGTAGGAATACCATGCAGCAGCATGTTCATCGCTCCGATTCGCAGCATGGTCTGGTCTGTATCGAAGCCGTTGAACATGGTGGAGTAATAGCGCTTGCGCACATCGTCGTTGGTCTGGATGGTGGCACGGTTCTGGTCGTATATCTGACGCGCTGCCTCCATGATGAAGCCCGCACTACCCATCGCCGGGTCGCAGATGACATCGTCGATCTTAGGCTCTGCCATCGTAATGATCATACGGATGATGTGGCGAGGGGTGCGGAACTGACCGTTCTGCCCCTTCTCTGACATACGCGCCAGCATATACTCATAGACATCGCCCATGGTGTCGGCATCTTCCATATCCAAGAGGTCGATATCGTCGATGACACTCTGCAACACGTCTGCCTTAGGAATACTGAACACTGCATCTTGCATGTAGCGGCTATAGGCAGAACCCGACTCCTTGCCGATGCCCTTGATGAACACAAACACGTTGTTGCGCACGTGGTGCAGCATGTTCTGGGCAGAGAAGCCCTTGAACACCGACCATCGCAGGTCTTCGTAGGCCACCTCCTGACTGGTTTCAGGATTCAGCCATTTCTCGCCTTTCTTAAAGAGCGGATTCTCCAGTTCGTAGCCAAACTCAATGGCGTTGCTCTCCTCATGCCGCTGTTTGTCATCCAGCAGTTTGATGAAGAACAGATACGTGAGCTGCTCCAGGATGGTCACAGGCACCGTGATGCCACCAGCCCACAACGTATCCCATATTTTGTCGATGCGACTCTTCACGTCGCCGGTTATTGTCGATGAATTCTGATTCTGATTAGTTGCCATTATATTAGAAGGTTTTATTTTGAGACACCACACATGGTGCAAAGATAGGGATTCTTTTTGTAAATTCCAAATTTTCGGACACATTTCTCTCGGCCTCCAATTATGATTATGACTGTGAGCGGAGTCAAAAAAGGCGGGTTTTGGGCGATAAATTTGCAGGGGTGAGGAAAAGGTAGTAACTTTGCAGCATGATACGACGATGTCTATTACTTAGTGCATGGTGTATGGCACATTGTGCACTAATCATGATGCTGACAGCGTGCAGCGAGCGGCAGGAGATACACCCAGTGGTGGAAGTGCTCAACACCATGACGCCTGTGAAGAATCAGGGCGATGCTTCGTCGTGCTGGATCTACGCCATGCTGGCCGCCATCGAGACGGAGCACATCAGTCAGGGCGACTCCGTGAATCTCTCGGCAGCATGGCTGGAGAGCCATCTGAAGGAAGAAGGGCAGGCTCCGAAGTCGGGGCGCGGCATGGGAGCGACGGCGCTGGCACTGCTACAGAAATACGGCGTTGTAGGCTACGACGCCATGAGAAAGTCAGATGCCCCCAGACCCAAGGCGGTATATCTGTACGGAGCCGAATACACGCCACAGGAGTTCGCACGTAGTGTCTGCGCTCCCGGCGAGTATGTGGCGCTGACGAGCAATGCCGACTCGGCCTACGGACGGGAGATACTGATTGACGAGCCCGACAACTGGCTGTGCCAGCGCTTCCTGAACGTACCCATCGACACGCTGCTCCGCCGTACAGAGCGCGCCGTGAGGGGTGGCCACGGCGTCTGTTGGGAGAGCAAGGGTCACGCGATGGCCATCGTTGGTCTGGCCTGCGATACGACAACGCAGAAGCGCTACTTCATCATGAAGAACTCCTGGGGCGAGGAGCACGGCGACCACGGGCTGGACTACCTGTCGTACGGCTACTTCAGGCGGAACACACTTGCCGTCTGCATGACGCACGAAGCGTTTGAAGAGTAGTGAGTGGTGAGTACTGAATGGTGGGTAGTGAGTAGTGAATGGTGAGTGGTGAAAGGGAAATGGTGAAAGGGAAATGGTGAAAGGGAGATGGTGAAGAAGGGTCTTTTGGTCTTGCTGATGCTGTTCCTGTTGACGGTAGCACACGCTCAAACAACGGAGTCGTGGCAGGAGGTGCTGACGAGTGTCATGACCATGGAAGACAATCAGACCAAGGACTGGGAGGAGCTGATGGCACAGATGGAGGAGCTGGCCAACGAGCCTCGCGACATCAACCAAATGACACGCGAAGAGTGGGAGGCGCTGCCTTTCCTGACACCACAGCAGGTGGAGCAACTGGTGGAATACCACGATCGCTACGGAGCCATGAAGTCGATGAACGAGCTGCGTCTGCTCACAGAACTGGACGAGCCCCGCCGCCAACTCCTGAATTGCTTTTTCTACATCGGCGAGGAGAAAGAACCAGGGTTCCCCTCACTGAAAGACATCGCACAGTATGGGCGCCATGAGCTGATGGCCTACGCCCACATTCCTACCTACGAACGGCGTGGCGACAAGAATGGCTATGCGGGCTATCCCTACAAGCACTGGCTGCGCTACCAGTTCGGCTACAAAGACTATGTGAAAGCGGGCTTCGTGGGTGCCCAGGATGCCGGCGAGCCGTTTTTCTCGAACAAGAACAAGGCGGGCTACGACTTCTACTCTTTCTATCTGCAAGTGAGCCATCTGGGGTGTTTGGAGACGGCAGTTGTCGGCAAGTACAAGCTGTCGGTGGGTATGGGACTGGTGATGAACAGCAGCTTCGCTTTCAGTAAGTTGGCCACGCTGACGCAGCTGGGACGTAGCACCAAGACACTCAGGGCTCATTCGTCGCGCTCAACCGACTACCTGCAGGGAGCGGCGGCTTCCATCAGAATGGGACAGCGGCTGACGGCAACGGCTTTCGTGTCGTACCGCCCGTTGGATGCCACGCTCAACAGCGACAGCACAGCGCGGACGCTGGTCGACGAAGGCTACCACCGCACGACCACGGAACTGGCCAAGAAGAACAACACCCACGCTGCCGAGACAGGTCTCAACCTGCAATACCGCCAAGGGCGTCTGCGCGGCGGCATCACCGCCCTCTACAGCCATCTGGACCGCAGGCTGCAACCACCGGCAACACCCCTCTATCGTCGCTATCAGGCACAGGGCAACGACTTCGTGAACGTCAGTGCCAACTATGGCTACCTGAGCCGGCGCCTGACACTGAACGGCGAGACGGCCATCAACAAGAACGGCGCACTGGCCACGCTGAACAGCGTCGGACTGATGGTGACCGACGTATTGAGCATGATGGCCATGCAGCGTTTCTACAGCTACCGCTACACAGCCCTCCACGCCCACTCGCTGAGCAACGGCGGACAGGTACAGAACGAGAGTGGCTTGCTGGTGGGACTGACGTGGACCCCCACGCCGCGATGGCGACTCATGGGCTACACCGACTACTGCTACTCGCCCTGGGCACGCTACCGCATCTCAAAGCCATCGCACGCCTGGGACCATCTGCTGCAACTGACATACACGCCACAGCACTGGACGCTGGGTGCCCGCTACCGACTGCGCCAGCGACAACGCGACAAATCGGGGACGACAACGCTTGAAGACTACTCTGAACAACGCGCTCGACTGTGGGCCGACTGGCAGAGCGGCGGACGGTGGAACAGCAAGTCGCAGATAGACGCGACAATAGGCAACGCCGACGACCGCGGCATCATGGTGAGTCAGACGTTAGGCTACCAGACGGCCACCCTGCGGCTGAGCGGTGGCATTGGCTACTTCTACACCGACAGCTACAACAGCCGCGTCTATCTCTACGAGTCGGGGCCGCTCTACACATTCGGTCTCAGCCAGTTCTCGGGTCACGGCCTGCGCTACTGGCTCATGGCACGCTGGCAACCCTCGCGGAGCCTGACGCTGACGGCCAAGGTGGCTACCACCAAATACTACAACCGCGACGTCATTGGCACAGGGCTGCAACAGATTGATGGCTCATCGATGACCGATGTCGACCTGCAAGTAAGGTGGAAATTCTGATATATTTGTCCCAAGGATGCTCATAATCCAGTAATTATTCGTAACTTTGCACCCGCAATGAAGAAAATACTGCTGATTAACGATGTTGTGGGCTACAGCCATGTGGGCATGGTGGCCATGATGCCTATCCTGACCTATCTGGGTCACCCGACATACAACCTGCCCACGTCGCTCGTGTCGAACACCCTCGACTATGGCAAGTTCAATGTGATGGACACGACAGACTACATGCGTGGCGTGCTGCCTGTGTGGAAAGACCTCGGTTTCTCGTTCGATGCCATCTGCACCGGACTGATGTTCAGCGAGGAACAGGCTCTGCTGGTGTCCAGCTATTGCACGGAGCAGTCGCGTCAGGGCACCATCATCTTCGTCGACCCCATCATGGGCGACGGCGGCCGACTGTATAATGGCATTACCCAGCGCTCCGTCGAGCTGATGCGGCAGATGGTCTCTGTGGCCGACCTGACGTTCCCCAACTACACGGAGGCGTGCTACCTGACGTCGACACCCTATCGCGAGGAAGGCATGTCGTGGGACGAGGCCCGCGAGATGCTTTCACGGCTTCGCGACATCGGCTGTCGCTCGGCCATCGTCACCAGCGCCCGCGTCGAGGGCCAGAGCTGTGTCATCGGCTACAACCACTTCGACGGCGAGTTCTTCCGTCTGGACTACGACGAGATTCCTGTGCTCATCCACGGTACTGGCGACATCTTCTCGGCTGTCCTCATTGGCCACCTGCTGAAAGGCGAACCCCTGAAGCAGAGCACGCGTACGGCAATGGACGTGGTGAGCAGCCTCATCGACCGCAACCGCGACCTGGACGACAAGAAACGAGGCATACCCATTGAGAAGTGTCTTGACCTGCTTTAGTTAAGAAGTTAAGGAGTTAAGAAGTTAGGGAGTTAAGGAGTTATGAGGATTCATCCCCTGCATACTGACATCCCGGCGCCCGAGCGCTTTACCTTTCCTTTCTGCTACGAGCCCCATCCCCTGTGCTTGCTGGCAGCCAAGGAGGTGCAGCTGGAACTACAGACGATGACGCTGACGGAAGGTAAGATGTTCGGTGTGTTGGTCGTCGAAGCCCAACACCCATCCCCCAACACCCATCCCCCAACGCCCTACTCCTTCCTCGCTGCCTATTCAGGATTGCTCGAAGGGCGCAACGACTGGCCTTACTTCGTGCCGCCTGTCTTCGACGCCCAGCAGCCCGACGGGCACTTCAAGCAAGAGGAGCGTCGCATCTCGGCCATGCGCGATGAGAGTCAGCACGAGGAGCGCCGCCAGCGTTCGCAGGACTTGCAGCTGTGGCTTTTCCACCAATATAATATATTGAACGCACGAGGCGAGACGCACGACCTCGTGGAGGTGTGGCGCGACTACCACTGCTCGCCGCGCATCCAGCGCCGTTACCCATTGCCACCAGGCGGTACGGGCGACTGCTGTGCACCCAAGCTGTTGCAGTATGCCTATCTGAACCACTTGAAGCCCGTCTGCATGGCGGAGTTCTGGTGGGGGCCGTCGCCAAAGAGCGAGATACGCCATCACGGACAGTTCTACCCAGCCTGTCGCGGCAAGTGCAAGCCCGTGCTGACATGGATGCTACAGGGTCTCGATGTCGACCCGTCGCCCGATGCCGAGGGCTTTCCGAAGCTCGATATCAGCGTTGTCTACGAGGACGACAGTATCGCTATCGTCGACAAGCCCTCAGGACTGCTCTCCGTGCCGGGACGGACAGAGCGCCACAGCGTGGCCACCATCGCCCAGCAGCGCTGGCCGGGTTCACTGCTTGTCCACCGACTCGACATGTGGACTAGCGGCCTGCTCGTCGTAGCTAAGAACCGCAACGCCTACCGCAACCTGCAACAGCAGTTCTCTGAACACACCGTCGAGAAGCGTTACGTGGCACTCCTCAGTGGGCCGTGGCCTGCCGGCAAACCCACTCGCGGCACCATCAGCCTGCCCCTCTATGCCGACCCCATGAACCGGCCACGACAGGTGGTGGACTACACGTTGGGCAAGCCTGCCGTCACCGATTATGAACTGGTTGATAGCACCCCCTCCAGTCGGAGGGAGCAGGGGGAGGCTCTAATCGCCCTCTATCCCCACACCGGCCGTACCCATCAGTTGCGCATGCACTGCGCCCACGAGGACGGCCTCGGCTGTCCCATCAAGGGCGACGAGCTCTATGGTCAGAGTGCCGACCGTCTCTACCTGCATGCCGAACAGATAACGCTGACCCATCCTACGACAGGTCAGCGCGTGCACTTCACCTCCAAATGTCCCTTTGCAGAATGAACGCTATCCAGGCACTACAACAGCAGCGGCTTCTGCTCCAACTGGAGTACCAGACTGAGAAAGAAGCCTTCCGTCGCCAGACCGAAGAACGGGGCGTGGCGCGGCTGGTGAAGCGTGGCGACGTGTGGTGGCCCCTGCGCGTCGGCAAGAGCTACTACAACTCGCTGAACCAGCTCTGTCTCGAGGTGTTCCGTACCTCTGACGAGGAGATAGAGCACAACTTCGAGTTCGGACGGCCGGTGGTCTTCTTTAAGACTATGGGTCCCATAAGCCCCATTGGTCCCATAAGCCCTATTGGTCCCATGAGCCCCATAAAATACTTCTCCTTCACCGCCACCGTCAGCTACGTCGACGGCGACCGCATGGTGATCAGTCTGCCCGACTCGGCGCCCCTCATCGACCTGCAGAGCGCCGAGCAACTGGGTGTGCAGCTGTCGTTCGACGAGACCTCGTACAAGATGATGTTCGATGCGCTCGACCGTGTCATACGCTCGAAGGGCCGTCTGGGCTACCTGCGCGACCTCTTCTATTCGCAGCAGAAGGCGGAGACCTTCACGTTCGCCCCCATGCAGTTTCCCTACCTCAACAAGACGCAGGAGGAGGCCGTCAACCGCGTGCTGTGGGCCAAGGATGTGGCCATCGTCCACGGCCCTCCGGGAACGGGCAAGACGACGACGCTCGTCGAAGCCATCTACGAGACGCTGCGGCGTGAGAACCAGGTGCTGGTCTGTGCGCAGTCGAACATGGCTGTCGACTGGATCAGCGAGAAGCTCGTCGACCGCGGCATCCCTGTGCTCCGTATAGGCAACCCCACCCGTGTCAACGACAAGATGCTGTCGTTCACCTACGAGCGCCGCTTCGAGGCCCATCCCGACTACGAGCTGCTGTGGGCCATACGTAAGGCCATACGTCAACTGCGCAGCTCCTCCAGTCGGAGAGGGGAGGCCTACCACCAGAAGATGGAGCGACTGAAAGACCGTGCCAACGAGCTCGAGATACGCATCAACGCCCAGCTCTTCGGCGAGGCCCGTGTCATCGCCTGTACGCTCGTCGGTAGCGCCAACCGCCTGTTAGACGGTCAGAAATTCGGCACCTTATTTATAGATGAGGCGGCACAGGCCTTGGAGGCTGCCTGCTGGATTCCCATCCGTCGCTGCTCGCGCGTCATCCTGGCTGGCGACCACTGTCAGCTGCCACCCACCGTCAAGAGCATCGCCGCCCTGAAAGCCGGTTTAGGAAAGACACTGATGGAACGCATCGTCGAGAACAAGCCCGAGGTGGTGACGCTGCTCCGCATGCAGTACCGCATGAACGAGGAGATCATGCGCTTCTCCAGCGACTGGTTCTACGGCAACCAGGTGGAGTCGGCCCCCGAGGTGAAGTACCGCCCCATCCTCGACCTCGATGTGCCGATGGAGTGGATACCCACCCCCAACCCCTCCCGAACGGGAGGGGAGTCTGAATACCATTTTGGAGAAGAGCCATATAACCTCCCCTCCCGCACGGGAGGGGTCGGTGGTGGGTATTTCAACAAATCCGAAGCCGAACTCACCCTGCAGACATTGCAGAACTACTTCGAGAAGATTGGCAAGACGCGTGTCCTCAACGAACGGCTCGACGTAGGCGTCATCTCGCCTTACCGTGCACAGGTGCAGCACCTGCGCTCGCTCATCAAGAAGCGTGAGTACTTCAAGCCCTTCCGCCACCTCATCACCGTCAACACCGTCGACGGCTTCCAGGGTCAGGAGCGCGACATCATCCTCATCTCGCTCGTGCGCTCCAACGACGAGGGACAGATAGGATTCCTGCGCGACCTGCGACGCATGAACGTCGCCATCACCCGTGCCCGCATGAAGCTCATCATCCTCGGCGACGTCCCAACGATGACGCGCCATCCCTTCTACCGCAAGCTCTACGAGTACATCCAGGCACTACGCGAAGTCTGAGTTTTTGGCTCGTTCATGTGTGAACAACTAAGAAATCGGGCTGTTTCTTCTTAACAAAACATAAAAACTAAAGCGTTTAGTTGCATGGAACTAAAACTTTTAGTTACTTTGCGGTCGGATACAGATACAGACGCACCTTCTGAAAGTATAAAAAGGACTCCGGGCTTGCTCGCCTGAGCACCGTAAGGAGTGCAAGAAGAAGGTAAGAAAGTAAAAACAAAAAAAGAAAAGGTAAATATGAAGAGGCTAACCACCAAGGAAAAGGAAATCATGGACCTGTACTGGCAGCACGGGCCGCTGTTCGTCAAGGAGCTCTTAGAGTACTACGACGAGCCCAAGCCGCACTTCAACACCGTGTCGACGACTGTGCGCATACTGGAGAAGAAGGGGTTCCTGGATCACAAGCAGTTTGGCACGTCGTACCAGTACTACCCCACAGTGACAGAGAAGGAGTACGGACGGTCGAGCCTCACGGGCATCATCAAGGACTACTTCAACGACTCCTACCTGAGCGCCGTCAGCAGCTTTGTGAAGGAGGACAAGATTTCCGTGGAAGAGCTGAAGGAGCTGATAGAGAAAATAGAAAAAGCCACCACCTAACACCCACCACCTAACACCCAAGAAAAAATGATGGAGTTTCTGATTTATGACCTGAAGGTAGCGGCCTACATAGCGGTGTTCTATATGTTCTACCGTCTGCTGCTGAACCGCGAAACGCTGCACCGCATGAACCGCGTGGTGCTGCTCACGACGGCCGTGGCTTCATTCGTGCTGCCGCTGTGCGTCATCACCATCCATCATACGGTGGTGGTACCACAGGTGACATCGAGCATCACGGCCGAGATGCCGATGATGGCCGTCGTGGAGCCTTCGCAGCCGCTGTGGCAACAGCTCATCATCGCCGCGTTCTTCACTGGCTTCATCATCACACTGGGACATCTGCTGTGCTCTGTCATCCAGGTGGTGCACCTCATCAGAAACTGCGAACAGCACCCTCAGGCTGACGGCACCACGGTCTGCGTGACCGACAAGGACGTGTCGCCCTTCAGCTGGATGCGCTACATCGTGCTCAATCGCCATGATTATGAAAGTCTAGACCCGGCCATCATGGCCCATGAACGCGGACACATCCGTCAGCACCACTCGCTCGACGTCGTCCTCGTTGATACGCTCACCGTTCTGCAATGGTTCAACCCCGCCATGTGGATGCTGCGCCAGGACCTGCGCGCCATCCACGAGTACGAGGCCGATGCAGCGGTACTCTCTCAAGGCATCAATATGCGTCAGTATCAGTATCTGCTTATCCAAAAAGCCGTCGCCACGTGCGGGTACTCCGTGGCCAACGGTATTACTCACAGTACCCTCAAAAACCGCATAAACATGATGCTAACCAATAAGAAATCTACACGCAAGAGCTGGCTCAAGGTGCTCGCTCTGCTGCCCATCGTGGGCGTCGCCCTGGCCCTGAACGCCAAGACCGTCATTGACTACGTCTATGAAGACGCTCCGTCGCAGCCACAGAAGAAAGTGGTGAAGAAAGGCCGTCAGAATGGACAAATCAAGATTAACGGCACGGCCATCGAGGTGAAGGCCGAAACCCCTGAGACAAAGGCTGAGGCTGCCCCCGCAGCTAACCCGGTTAAGGACGTGAAGATTATCATGGGCGAAGCTGGCGACAAGGAGCCACTGCTCGTCATCGACGGCAAGGTGGCCACACGCGAACAGCTGCAGGCCATGGACCTGAAGACCATCGACAACGTCAACGTCGTGAAGGCCAGCGAGGACAACAAAGACCTCAGGAGAGTCTACGGCGACAAGTTCAACGCCGACACCTCGAACGGCATCATCTTCATCAACACCAAGGAATTCGTCAAGAATGGCAAGAAGGAATATGTCGTTGTCGTCAATGGCAAGGATTCTGGGAAGGAAGCCACGCCTACGGCTACCGGTACGTTCACCCCGAACACGTCCGAGCCTGAAGGTGTCTTCGACGTCGTGGAGAAGATGCCAGAGTTCCCTGGTGGTGTAGCAGAGCTTATGAAGTTCCTATCGGAGAACGTGAAATATCCCGAGGCAGCAGAGAAGAAAGGCACTCAGGGACGCGTCATCGCCAGCTTCATCGTTGAGCCCGACGGCTCCATTGCTGGTGCCAAGGTCGTCAAGAGCGTCAGCGAAGAGCTGGACGCCGAGGCCCTGCGCGTCATCAACGCCATGCCGAAATGGACGCCTGGCAAGCAGAGCGGAAAGGCTGTACGCGTGAAGTACACCATCCCCATTTCGTTCCGACTCAAATAGAAATATGCAGATTGGGATACCCCCCTATCAGTTTCAGAAAAAACTCCATGACTTTTGCGAAAAACTCCATGAGAATTTCTCAAAAGTCATGGAGTTTTCATTTATGTACGTGCGATGCGCTCCAAAGCCTCCATCAGACGGCTTTGCGGACAGGCGATGTTCAGGCGGATATAGCCCTCGCCCGACTGCGGTCCATACATCGTACCAGGATTCACCCAGACTCGTGCTTTGTCCATCAGGCGGTCGGCATACTGCTGCGCCGTCAGGCCCGTTGTCGTGACGTCTACCCATACAAGATAGGTGCCCTCTAACGGACAGACGCGCCACTGAGGCAGGTGCTTTGCAACGAAATCGCAAAGCGCACGGTAGTTGTCCCAGAGATACGCGTTCAGCGCGTCAATCCATTCTTCGCTCTCGTTATAGGCGGCGATGAGGGCGACGGGACCAAAGGGATTCAGGTCGCACACCTCGTTGATATTGATAGCACGGTCCAAACGGCGGCGCCACTCAGGCTGTGCACAGATGATGTTAGCTGTCTGTAAGCCGGCAATGTTGAACGACTTCGAGGGAGAGTTGAGGATGACGCTATTCTGGCGGCACGCCTCGCTGACAGCAGCAAACGGCTGGAAACGGTGGCCAAGCATCACGAGCTCGCAATGGATTTCGTCGCTGACAACCTTCACACCGTACTTCAGGCAGATATCGTTCATGCGCTCCAGCTCCTCCTTCGTCCAAACACGGCCCGTCGGGTTGTGAGGATTGCAGAGCAGGAAGACCGTTGTCTTCTCGTCGGCACACTTCGCCTCGAAATCCTGCCAGTCCACCTCGAAATGAGAAATTAAACTCTCATCTTTCAATGCACTCTCCAGCACCTCACAACCGTTGTTGCGGATAGAAGTAAAGAAACAGTTGTAGTCAGGCGACAGGATGAGCACCTTTTCGCCTGGCATCGTCAACGCCTTGATGGCGACGGACATAGCCGGCACGACACCTGTAGTGTAGAGAATCTCCTCGCGACGAATAATCCAACTGTGACGACGCTCGAACCACGAGATAATGGCATCGTAGTAGTCATTGCCCACCACGGTATAGCCGAACACACCGTGTTCAGCCCTCCGTCGCACAGCCTCCTGAATGGCGGGAGCTGCCTTGAAGTCCATGTCGGCTACCCAGAGGGGAATGATGTCGCTATATTCTTTGCCCCCTGGCAGAAGCCAGCCCCCTGCTGGCCGGGGGGCTTCTGCATCCCATTTCACACAGCCTGTGCCTCGGCGCTCTACCAATTCGTCAAAGTTGTATTTCATTTGCGCGTCTCAATAATACAATTGTTAGGTTCTCTGACGTACTTATCGATGGTTACGCTCCCTATGGAGTCCGCTACGATATGTCCGCTCGTCGGATTCTTGATGTTTTCGATGTGTCCCGTGATGTCGGCCTTTACCGTCGAGTACTCAAACATACGGTCGCAAGCTTTGTCAAATGTACAGTTCTCCAACACCAGGTTGTCGCAGTAGCACAACAGCTGTTCACCGGCCAGATGACAGTTAACCAGCCGCACGTTCTTCGAGTGCCACGCTAAGTACTCACCGTCAAGCACAGAATCGTAGACGCTGACGTTCTCACACTCCCAGAACGAGTCCTTCGTCACTATGTTAGCATTGTGCAACTCCACGTTTTTGCAGTATTGGAACACATATTTCGAGTCGCACTTCAAGCCATTGATGCGTACATAGTCGCAGAACATGAAAGGATAGGTGCCATTGTGCAAATCCAGATTCCTGGCCTCAACATACTGGCAGCGCCAGAAGGTCTCATCGGCATCGTTGATAACCACATCGTCCAGGTGGATATGATGCATCTCGCGAAACATCTTCGGTGCATCAATACGAGTATTGCGCATTAGCAGGTAGCTACTGTACCACAAGGCAGAGCGTGCCCCTGCATCGAACTGGCAATGATCAATCGTAAACTTTTCAACGTGCCAGAAAGGGTACTTACCCACAAAGCGACAGTCCTCAGCCTCTATGCTCGAGCACTGCTTTATAGCCGACTCACCGTCGACAATCGTCACCTGCTGCAATCGCAGATTGTGAGAGCCAAACAACGGGCGTTCACCACCAAACTCTTTGTTCTTGATTTGTTCCATAGCTGTTGTTTTGGCTGCAAAGGTAACGAAAAGTTTCGAGACTCCGCACAAAACCGTCAGAAAGATGAACTTTCAATCTGTAACGAAACGGGATGATTTTTCGGCCAAACGTGTCAAGATGATAGGGTTTGCTGAGCGGAATGTAACAATCTGACAGTTTCTGACAGTTTCTTGACACAAAAAGGCGCCATTTGTTTGCCGTTTCTAACTATTTGTATTACCTTTGCGCCCAACTTTAGACAAAGGATAGCAACCACAGAGAAAAGATGATGAAGATACCATTTACCAAGATGCACGGAGCAGGCAACGACTACATCTACGTGAACACGATGCTCCACGACGTGCCAAACCCTGCGGAAGCGGCCCGGCGCTGGAGCGACCGCCACAAGGGTATTGGCTCCGACGGGCTGGTGCTCATCGGACGGTCGCCCGTGCCGGAGGCTGACTTCACGATGCGCATCTTCAATGCCGACGGGAGCGAGGCCATGATGTGCGGCAATGCGAGCCGCTGCATCGGCAAATATCTCTACGAACGCGGTCTGACGGAGAAGACAGAGATTCGGCTGCTGACGCTGTCGGGAGTGAAAACGCTACAACTGAACATCGCCCCCATCGTCGCCCCTAAGGGCGAACATGGCACGGTCGAGAGCGTCACCGTGGACATGTTGCAGCCTGCGTTCGAAGACGAGAGGCTATTCCTGCCTTCGCGCGGCCTCAAGTCGGGAGTCTTCGTCTCAATGGGTAATCCTCATTACGTCATTTTCACCGACGAGATGGCGACCCGACAGGGCTTCCGGGGCTACGGTCCCGAACAGGGTTACGACTTCCTGCGCGAGGCTATCCTGAAAAACGACTTCCTGCCTCGCGGAATCCATCTTGACATTGACGAAATCTTCGTCAACGACGGTGCCAAGTCGGACACGGGCAACATTCAGGAGCTCATTCGCTGGGACAACTCCATCGGCGTGACCGACCCCATCTATCCCGTCTATATCGACTCGAATGTGATGATTGGACGCGCCGGTACGGTGGAGGACGGCAAGTGGTCGAACGTCGTCTACCTGCCCTGTAATGCCGAGAATGGCTTTGTGCCACAGGTTCCCGGCGGCGTAGGAGAGCTGATGAAGTTCCTGTCTGAGACCGTGAAATATCCAGAGGCAGCTGAGAAGGCTGGCAAGCAGGGACGCGTCATCGCTACGTTCGTTGTCGAGAAGGACGGCACCGTCAGCGGCGCCAAGGTTGTGAAGAGCGTCAGCCCTGAGCTCGATGCCGAGGCCCTGCGCGTCATCAACGCCATGCCTAATTGGAAGCCCGGCATGCAGAGCGGTAAGGCCGTGCGCGTGAAGTACACCATCCCCATCACTTTCCGTCTTCAGGGCAATGACAAGAAGGACGTGGAGAAAAGGAATAGACAACAAAAAGCAAGATGATACTCGGATAGAAGAGTAAGAAAATCTTCGTTTTCAATTCTATCTCTGGCCTGAACGGCAACATCAGCATTGCTGCACAATAAAGTACGAGCATGACAGTTCCAATGATATACCCCATAGCCCTACCTACTCTATTGACAGGCTCTGAAGGTTTTTGCGCTTGACAACCCGCTTGGTATAAAACAACTTTCTTGTCCTGATAGCGCTTTCTGACAGAGCAGAAGTCTTCAGCCGAAATGCTATAGATGTCATCGACTTCCTCATTATCAGCTGTTTCAAACAAGTCATCTAATGTTTGGTAATTTTCATCCAACTCATCGTAATCGAACCTCTCCAACCAACAGGGCTCGCTAACATATATTTCATACGCCTCTCCGTCGACATAATGAATATGATAATAGACGTCCGACAGCTTATCCTGAAAAGTCAGGTAGGCGTCCGAACGGTTCAGCGCAGCTTTATCAATAGGCTCAGCAGAGGCAAGTTCTATGAATCCCGTCTCATCTTCTTCCGTCTCATCAGGCTCTTCAATCATCTTGTTTTTCCTTTTCTTCAATCTTTTAGGGTCCAAGGAAAGCATCAGTAAAGCAAACGAAAGAAGTGTCATCCAAACCCGATGGCTGCCATAGTCCATCTGAAACGCAATAATCAGCACGACCACGGCTGCCACAACCAGGGTTAAAGATACTATCTCGATTCTTCTCATTGTATAATGATGATCTACAGGGAGCAAAGTTAGAGATTATTTTCGTAACTCTTATACAGACAGCCATTCTCGCCATATTGATTATCTTCATGGTTGTCGTCGGTACAATTACAGGAAAAGCATGGCGAGAACGGCGCAGACCACGCCGACGAAGAAACCGCCGACAACCTGTCCGAGTGTGTGCTGACGCAGTATCATGCGGGCAGTGCCCAGCACGCCGGCAATGAGGAACACTAAGCAGTACCACCAGACAGGATTGAATCCGAACAACTCGGAGAAGATAAACAGTGCACCGGCCACGCCGCCGATGGCAGCTGTGTGGGTAGAAATCTTCCACCACACATTGATAAGGGCACAGACCATCTGCACTATCAGTGCGGCAATGACGATGTCGCCCATGAAGTGGGGAATGTGCAGTTGCTCCATCAGGTAGATGCAGGTGAAATAGCAGAGGATGGAGATGATGTAGGGCACCATGCGGCGCTCCTTGCGGCCCAGCTCGAAGAGCGTCCAGCCCTGGTATCGGCGGTAGAGATGGATGAGCAGCGTAGGCATGAGGATGGTGAAGAAGTAGACGACGGCCAGCACAAATAGCTTGTAGGCCAGCGGGTACTGGCGCAGATAGCTCAGGAAGAACAGCGCCACCAGTCCTACCAACGGCAGGTAGAACGGCGTGAACACGAGGCTCACCACCCGTGCTGTCAGAATAATCTGCTTCTCGCGCGACATCGTCTTTATTTTCATTCTTCAATCCTTTTATTCCATCACCCAACACCCTACTACTTCCTCAGCCTCGCCACCGGGATGCCCAACTGTTCGCGGTACTTGGCCACGGTGCGCCGTGCAATAGGGAAGCCCTTGTCGGCCAGTGCGGCCATCAGTGCCTCGTCGCTCAGCGGCTTGCGCTTATCCTCGGCATCTACGAGGTCGTGAAGGGCGGCCTTGATCTGTCGTGTCGACAGGGCCTCGCCACTCTCCGTGACATAGCTCTCGCTGAAGAAATGGCGCAGGGGGAAGGTGCCCCAGCGCGTCTGAGCATACTTGGAGTTGCTGACACGCGAGACGGTAGACAGGTCGAGCCCGGTCTTCTCGGCCACGTCGCGCAGAATCATCGGGCGCAGCGAGGCCTCGTCGCCGTCAAGGAAGAACTGCCGTTGCAGCGAGATGATGGCCTGCATGGTCAGCGTCAGTGTGCGCCGCCGCATGTGGATGGCCTCGATGAAGTTCTGGGCGGCATCCACCTTTTTCTTGATATAGAGCAGCGCCTCCTTGGTCTGGCGGCTCAGGTTCTGGCCGTTCTGCTGATACTCCTTCATGGAGTCGGCAAACGACTGCGACACCTGCAGCTCGGGCACCTCGGCGTTGTTCAGCGTGAAGGTGATGGTGCCGTCGTCCTGCGTGTCGACGATGAAGTCGGGGGTTATCTGCTGCATCGACCGTCCTACGGCCTCACCCAGCGAGGCACCGGGCTTGGGGTTGAGGCGGCGCAGTTCCTGGAACAGGGCCTTGGCCTGCACGTCGGTGAGCCGCAGGGCCGACTGTATGCGGTCCCAATGCTTCTTCGTGAACTCGTCGAAGTAGTCGCTCACCACGCGCTGCATCAAGGTCTTCAGCCGCGAGTCGTCGCGGCGCCCTATCTGCAACAGCAGACACTCCTGCAGCGAGCGGGCGCCGATGCCGGCGGGGTCGAAGTCCTGAAGCTTGCCCAACACGGTCTCCAGCTCCTGCTCCGTCACGTCGATATTGTGATAGACGGCCAGCTCGTCGGCAATCTGCGTGAGCGACTTGCGCAGCAGACCGTCGTCGTCGAGCGAGCCAATAAGATACTCCATGATGTCGTGCTCGTGCTCCGTCAGTTCGCAGAACGAGAGCTGTTCGCGCAGCTGGTCGTAGAACGATGTCGTCTCGCCGTAGACCATCTCTTCGCGCTCCTCGCCGACGTTGCTGCCGCCATGATAGACGGGCAGGTCTTCGTCGTCGCGGCCTATGCCCTGCAGTGCCTCGTCGAGTGCCGACAGGCGGTCTTCGCGCTCGCGCTGGCTGTCGAAATCATCGTCAGAGCCATTGTCCGCCGACTCCGGATAGTCCGCCGACTCCGGAAACTCCGGCTGTTCCTCCGCCGTCTCCAGTGCCGGGTTGTCGTTCATCTCGGTGTCGATACGTTCCAGCAGTTGTGGCAAGGGCAGCTCCACCAGTTGCGCATGCAGCAACTGCTGCTGCGAGATGGTCTGTCCCAACCGCTGTTCCAGCTTCTGCTCCTGTATCTGTCCCTGACCCTGTGCCATCGTTATCTCACTTTTCTCTCACCTCTTACCTCTCACCACTTACCACTACTTCTTCCAATACTCCTTCAGCTGACTGGCAAACGATGTCAGCTCCTCAGTATCGCTGTTGCCGAAGCGCTTCCAAATCTGGAGGCAGGGCACCAGCAGGTCGCTCATCATCACATCGCGGCGGTTCAGGTAGGGGTCGCAGTGCTGGTAGACGTCGAGCACCTCGACCACCTCGTCGGCTTTCAGCCGCAGCAGCCGCGCCAGCTCCTGCACCTCGGGGGTATCACTAACCATCGTGATGGGCGTCAGGTGGAAGTAAAGGTCGAGTATCAGTATGAGCATGACAGGCGTCAGCCGCCCGTTCGTGTCCAACGGCTGCCAGTCGCGCTCGAAAGTCTCGTTCATCTCGACACCGTCGTAGAAAGCATCGGCACGGCCGAAGCCCTTCATCTCGCGCAGCAGACGGGCTGCACGCGCCAGCCGACGGGGATTCTCGCCGTAGGTCTCCCAGATGCGCTCAATGCGGGGCGTCTCCAGGTTCGCTATCTCGCACATCTTCGCAAACAGCACCTGAGGCGGGATGTGCAGCTCCAGACTCAAGTCCACCATGTCGCGGCTGTACTGTGGCTTCAGACCGACAGGCTTACGCAGATAAATCTGCATCAGCAACAGCCAGTAGTCGTCATGCCAGTTGACTTTCTTTGCCATACTTGCTCCTTTATCCCTTTACACCTTACTCCTTATTAGCAAACGCCAGCGCATACATCCGCATCTGCTTCACCATGGCCAGCAGACCATTGCTGCGGGTGGGCGACAGGTGCTCCTTGAGCCCTATCTGTTCGATGAAGTAGAGGTCGGCGTCGAGGATGTCCTGCGGTGTATGTCCTGAGAGCACGCGGATGAGCAGCGTGACGATGCCCTTCACTATCAAGGCGTCGCTCTCAGCCCTAAACATGATGATGCCGCCATCTTCGTCGGCCGAACCTCGTTTCCCGTCTCCCGTAGCTCGCACGTAGTCGGCCTGCAGCCACACGCGGCTCTGGCAGCCGTCAATGAGGTTCTGCTCCGTCTTGTACTGCTCGGGCAGGGGCTCCTGTTCGCTGCCCAGGTCGATGAGCAGCTGGTATTTATCCATCCAGTCGTCCAGTGCGCTGAACTCCTCAATAATCTCGTCTTGCGTCTCGTTGATTGTCATAGTTAAACGATTTGTTTGCAAAGATACAAAATATTTCCGAACGCGCAAAGCAGTTGGCCGTTTTTCTTACTGCACCTTCTTCCCCCAATAGGTGTTGTTGCCGCTAATACCTGCGTAGACGATGGTTTTCACGCGGCCGGTGTGGGTGTTAGTGGTACCCGAGCCCACATTCTCCTTACCCGCTTCCCAGTCGGCCTCGCGCTGCACGTACAGCTGGAAGGAGCCCACCTTCAGAATACGTTTGGCGGCATCGTAGCTCCAGTTGTTGCCTGCCATCCATCCTCCGCTGACCTTATGGTCGTCGCCCAGTGTGAAGCTGACGGACTCCCGCTGCTTGCCGTAGTCGTAAGACAGGAGGATGTTCTCCCACTGTCCCACCAGCTCGCTCTCCTCAATGGGTGTCTGGGGAACGCCGCTGTAGCGCTCGGGCATGACCAGTGGCCAGCCGTCGCTGGTCCAGCGTATGCTGCGCACATGTCCCAGCATGATGGCGTTGGGGGCCCAGCTGTCGTAGTCGGCAGGGAATCGGCCCTGCGAACAGTAGTACCAGTTGCCCTGGCCGTCGCTGAAGACGGCACAGTGGCTGATGCCCACCCAGCCGTGGTCGCTGCCGAACTTGTAGGGATGGGTCATGATGGGGAACGCCTGTCCGCCATTGTTGGTGACGTCGGTACCCGACTTGGTGTAGTAGGGGCCGTTGATGTTCTTCGAGCGGACGACACGGGTATTGTAGGGAACGTCGAGTCCGTCGTAGGCCATGAACAGATAGTAGTAGCCCGTCTCAGGGTTGTAGATGACCTCGGGCGCCTCAGCTCCCTGCCAGCGACTGTTGGCATCGCGGGTATAGACGCGCTTGGCCACCTTGTTCAGCTCCGTCAGGCTGGAGTAGAACGAGGGCATCGGCTTCAGCGTCTTTCCCGTCTCGGGATCAATCTGCACGGCGGCAAAGCCCGAGTGCCAGGAGCCGTAGATGAGCCAGTGCTCGCCCTCGGGTGTAATGATGTAGGAGGGGTCGATGGCGTTGTAGCGGAAGTAGCCGCTCCAGTCGTTGGTGCCATTGCGCGTCCAGTTCTGCCCCTTGTCTGACATCGAGCAAAGGACAAAGCCCTTGTCTTTCCAGCTGTTCACATTGGCCGGTGTGGCCGTTTCCATGACGCCGATGAAGGAGCGTTCCGTCCATGAGTTGTCGAAGTTCTCGGTGGTAGCGGCCTTGCCTGTCTTGATGTAGTTGTCAACGACAATACAATAGTACATGCGGTAGAGCCCTTCCTTGACCTTGCGGACACAGGGAGCCCAGTAGCCATACTGCGGACTGGCAATCTCGGGCAGTCCCAAGCGGCGGCGTTCTGTGTTCAAAGAGTCCTTCACCCATGCGGGCACATTAGCCATCGTACCACCCAGATAGCTCCAGTCGACGAGGTTCTTCGAACGGCGACAGTGGAAGTGTCCGTGACCGTTCTGCGGATTGCCGAAGCCCGCATCCGTGCAGTACATGTAGTAGTAGCCGTCCTCGGCCAGCATCACCGACGGGTCGTGGATGTTGGCCAGGTTCCACTTCGAGCGGGTGTTCCATCCGGCCAGCTGGCGGTAGTCGTCGGGATAGGTGGGAGCCTTCCACGTGCGCTCGGCCAGAGGCTGTGCGGTGATGGAGACGACGCGGCTGATGTCGGTGCCGCCGCTGGTAAGCCCCTCCTTGCGGATGAGCCACGTGTCGTCGCCGCTGCCCTTGACAAAGGTGAAGCCCGACCACGTGAGCTTCTGCCCGTCAGTCAGGCTGATGACATACTGTGCCGACGCCGTTGCCTGATGCAGCAGCAGTGCAGCCAGCACAACGAGGGCTCTCGTACCTCGCACCCCGTACCTTGTACCTCGCACCCCGCACCTCGTACCTCGCACCTCGTACCTCGCACCTCGAATAAATCTCAGCAAGTGTTTCTTCATGGTCTACCTCCTTCCTTTCTGGAACTTAATGGTCACATCGCCCACCTTCAGCAGGTAGACGCCGTCCTGCAGACTGCCAACGGCCACCTCAGTTTTCCCGTCGGCAGCGGTCTGCGTAAGCAGCTTGCTGCCGCCAAGAGTGTAGACGGTAACAGGCGTCCCTGCCTTGCAGTTGGTCAGCACAACGGTCTGCCCCACCTGTCCCGTATAGAGCGCAGGCTCCTTGTTGGCCACAGGACGGATTACAGGCGTTGAGCCCAACTGCCGGAAGGTGACTGCCGACAGCCCGCCGTGCAGCGTGCCGTCCTTACAGACGACGGTAACATTGTCGTCCCAGTCGCTGGTCATGAGAAAGGCCACGTCGGCCATCGCTGCCACCGCCACGTCGGGCTTGGCCACGTCGACGATGCACCAGCGACCCTCGTCCTGTGCTGCGGCGCCTATCGCCGACAGCACGGACAAGAGTAGAGTAGTCAGTAGTTTCATTTTTGTTGTAGTAGTTATGTATGGGGTTGTCACTTACTTCAGGTATTCCGAGAAGTCGGTCAGCTTCATGTCACCCTTGCGGGCCAGCGTGTCGTGCATGGCGAAGGCGGCGGTGAGGCAGTGGCGCGTGTGTCCGCCGGTACCCAGCTTCAGGTAGTCCCACAGCAGCTGCTTGTAGTCGGGGTGGGCACAGTTCTCGATGATGGTCTGTGCACGCTGCATGGGGCTCTTGCCGCGCAGGTCGGCCACACCCTGCTCCGTCACGATGATGTTGACGTCGTGCTCCGACGAGTCCTGGTGGGTCACGAAGGGAACGACGCTCGAGATGAGGCCGCCCTTGGCCACCGACGGACAGGTGAAGATACTCAGGTAGGCGTTGCGGATGAAGTCGCCCGAGCCGCCGATGCCGTTCATCATCTTCGTACCGCTGATGTGCGTCGAGTTGGCGTTGCCGTAGATGTCGACCTCGATGGCCGTGTTGATGGCGATGACACCCAGACGACGGATGACGGCGGGGTGGTTCGAGATTTCGCTCTGGCGCAGCGTCAGGTGGTTCTTGAAGTAGTCCATGTTGTCGTACACCTGCTTCAGGCACTCGTTCGAGACGGTCAGCGAGCAGGCCGAGGCGTCCTTTACGCGGCCGTTCATCATCATGCCCACAACGGCATCCTGCAGCACCTCGGTGTAGATATTGAAGTCGGGCACGTGCTTGTCCTGACCCAGGGCGCCGAGGATGGCGTTAGCCGTCGAGCCCACACCACTCTGCAGCGGCAGGAACTCCTTGGGGATGCGGCCCTTGTGCAGCTCGTCGACCAGGAATTCGGCCACCAGGTAACCGATCTTGTCGGTCACGGGGTCGCTGTCCTTGAAGGCACGGGCCTCGTCGGGAATGTTGCACTCGACGACACCCACCACCTTCTCCTTGGGAATCGACACGTAGGGCACACCGATGCGGTCGCTGACGTTGAAGATGGGGATGGGCTTGCGGTAAGGGGGATCAAGCGGCTCATAGACGTCGTGGATGTACTTGGCGTCGGGGCTGTGGAACGAGTTGAGCTCCAGGATGACCTTCTTGGCCAGACGGGCAGCCGTGGGACTGATGCCACCGGCAGCCGTCAGGTAGACGTGCCAGTCGTCGCCGGCGTCCTCAATGTCGCAGACCTCCAGAATGGCCCAGTCCACGTCGCCATAGAAGCCGTAGCGCAGCTCCTGTGCCATGTGACTCAGGTGCAGGTCGTTGTAGGGAATCTCGCCGGCGTTCACGTGCTTGCGGAAGTCGGGGTTCGTCGTGTAGGGGGCACGATACTTGATAGCCTGGGCGTTAGCCAGGTCGCCGTCGGTCGACTGACCAGTAGAAGCACCCGTGAAGATGCCTACCTTGAACTCGCGGCCGGCCTCGTGCTCGGCCAGTGCAATCTTTGCCAGCTCCTTCGTCGTAGCCTTAGCCACGCCAGCCGGCGTAAAACCACTCATGGCGATGTTCTCGCCATTCTTAATCAGCGCCGCAGCCTCTGCGGCAGTCATACGTGTATAAGCCATAATTATGATGTAATTTGCAAATCTGGTGCAAAGGTACTAATAAGCGGGAACAATACAAAACAAAACGATGTTTTTTTGTTTTAAACAACCCTCTTTTTGCGGGCGCACGCGCATATTTTGTTTTATACACCCCACTTTATTACGCGGGCGCACGCGCACATTTAGGATAGTCTATACCGAAAACAACCCTCACTTCCTGCACTTCTTGCACCTTTTCCTGCGCCGGCTTATCTGTTTCGATATGGACTCAACGCTCATCCTACGTGCAGGAAGTGCAGGAAGTGAGGGTCGTTTCCGTGTTTCGCTACTCTACTGCGCGCGCGAGGAAGTCTGTCTGTTTGTTGCGTTGCGATTCTATCGCAACAATAAACTACTCTACTGCGCGCGCGGGAATCTGTCTGGCCATCGACCAATTCTCCGGGGCCGGTTTACGACTCTGCGGCGGCCCCCCAGACTCCTGCGGCGGCCCCTCAGACTCCTGCGGCGGCCCCTCGGACTTCTGCGGCGGCCCCTCGGACTTCTGCGGCGGCCCCTTGTTATTGTTTACAGATATTCCATGAGTACGTCCCAAACGGCGACGATATGGCAGACGGAGCCGGCAAGGACGAAGAAGTGGAAGACGGAGTGCATGTACTTCTTCTTATTCAGCGAGTAGAACACGGCTCCCGTGATGTAACACACGCCCTCAGCCACAATCCAGGCAAAGGCGGCGGGCGAGACGCTGTCGAGCAGCGGCTTGAAGGCGACGAGCACACTGAGCCCCATACCAATGAAGCAGAAGGTCTCGAGGTTGGAGTGCTCCTTCAGGTGGATGAAGCTGACGATGGTGCCGGCCAGGGCGCATGCCCAGACAAACGTGAAAAGCGACCAGCCCCAGTAGCCTTGATCGCGCAGCACCGTGAGCGTCAGCGGCGAGTAGGAGCCGGCAATGTGCCAGTAGATGGCGGCGTGGTCCCACTTGCGGAGTCGCTCCTTCCACTTGGAGTGGTGGCGGATGGAGTGGTAGACCGTTGAGGCCACGTAGGAGCCCAGCATACCGAAGAGGTAGAGGATGACTCCCCAGCGGGCCCAGTTGTTGTCGCTCTGGAAGCACCACACCAGAAAGATGATGCCAAAGACGACACCCAGAACGACGCCGCCACCGTGTGACGACGCGTTCCAGATCTCTTCTTTCTTGGTGTAGCGAATCATGGTTTACTCCTTCTTATCCAAACCGTGGTAGATGGCCGAGGCACAGCCAATCACGATGACGGCTATCAGGGCATAGAACAGCAACATACCGATGACGGTGACATAGATGTTGCCTATCTGTCCGAGCAGCCATCCCCAGAGGAGTCCTATGATTAATGCTGCTATGACAAGCAGGAGATTAACGAAGAAGATGGTCCACTTGTGGCCCTGCGTCATCTTGTTACTCCTGACGAGTGCCTCGGTGGGCGACACTTCCTTGTCGAGCAGCACATAGACGGACTGCGACCAGCCGATGCTGACGACGAAGGCAGGCACGATGAAGAAGAGGAACGCGATGAAGGTTCCCATGTACTGCAGACCGCCAAGCAGGAAGTACTCACCCATGTACTGGCGATACTTCTTGTCGAAGACGAAGGTGTAGCTGGGTGCTTCGCTGTCGGGACGCCCCAGCACCGTTGGCAGGCTGCACAGCGCTATGCAGGCGCCGACGAAGTAGTAGGAGACCACACCTATCAGCACTATGCAGACGACGGCCATGATGATGGCGGTGTAGATGCCGCTGTCGGAGTAGCTATAGAAAGACGACATGAAGGTGTTGTAGGTGAGGAAACCGAAGCCTACCAGGAGGACGACGGGCAGGAATGCGAGCAGGTAGGACACGAAGATCAGCACGAAGTTGCTGATGCCAATGCTACAGCCCTTGGAGATGACGCCGCCCACAGAGATGTCGCCGCCACCCGTAGACGGTGCTGCCGGCTGCTGATACTGAGGCTGTTGCGGCTGTCCGTAGGGCTGCTGCTGGTACTGTTGCTGTTGCTGACCATAGGCCTGCTGCTGTTGCTGACCGTAGGCCTGCTGCTGATACTGCTGCTGACTATAGCCCTGCTGGGGTTGTGGCTGCGGCTGAGCTGGCTGCTGCGGTTGCTGGGGTTGCTGCGGTTGTTGCACAGGCTGTTGCGGCTGCTGTGGCTGAGCTGGCTGTGCATCTTCAAACTTATGACCACAGAAGCGGCACTTCTGCTCCACTTTGTAAACTTCCTGTCCGCAAGCGGGACAAATCTTCTTGTTTGGATCCATAGTTTTAGGGTTTTTAAGATGTATTTAATAACGTTGTTTTTCTTAGTCGTCGGCCAGCGTGAAGTCGAGCTGGCGCTTCTCCAAATTGGCGCGGGCCACTTTGATGCGCACTGGGTCGCCAAGTTGGTACTTGGTGTGATGTCGACGGCCGATAAGGCAATAGTGAGCCTCATCGAACTCGTAGTAGTCGCCACGCAGGTCGCGCATGGGCACCATACCCTCGCAGTGGTTCTCGTCAATCTCGACGTAAATGCCGTAGGACTGGATGCCAGAGATGTGGCCGTCATACTCCTCGCCGAGCTTGTCGGCCATGAACTCCACCATCTTGTACTTGATACTCTCGCGCTCGGCGTTTTGGGCCGTCTGCTCCATGTCACTGGAGTGCTCGCACTGCTCCTCGTAGTATTTCTGATTGGCGCTTCGGCCACCCTCCTGGTAACGCGTCAGCAGACGGTGTACCATCGTATCGGGATAGCGGCGAATGGGCGACGTGAAGTGGGTGTAGTAGTCGAAGGCCAGACCGTAGTGGCCGATGTTATGGGTCGAGTATTTGGCCTTCATCATGGCGCGCAGGGCAACGGTCTCGATGAGCTTCTGCTCACGGCTGCCCGCAGCCTCGTCCATCAGGGCGTTCAGCGAGCGCGAGATGGCGCCCTTCGTGCCACCCGTCTTCAGCTTGTAGCCGAAGGGTGCCACCACCTGGCGCAGCGACTCCAGCTTCTGCGGGTCGGGCTGGTCGTGGATGCGGTAGACGAAGGTCTTGGCCTTGACCCCCTTCTTATTCCCCGAGGGGAAAGAAGCCTCCCCACGGGGAGGTTTGGAGGGGGTTCCGATGCTCTCAGCCACGGTGCGGTTGGCCAGCAGCATGAACTCCTCAATGAGCTTGTTGGCGTCCTTCGACTTCTTGTAGTAGGCGCGAATCGGTTTACCCGATTCGTCGATATCGAAGTGCAGCTCCTCGCGGTCGAACTTCACAGCACCGTTCTTGAAGCGGCGCTCGCGCAGCTTCTTGGCCAGCGCGTCGAGCTTGATGAGCTCCGCGGCATATTCGCCTTTGTAGGGATTCTTCTTCGTGGCTGGCGGTGCCGGCTGTCCTGTGCCGTCGACGACGCCGTTGTCCTCCAGCAGCTGCTGCACCTCCTCGTAGGCATAGCGGCGGTCGCTGCGGATGACGGTGTGTGCCAGGTGCCAGCGCTTGATGTTGGCATCATCGTCTAAAACGAAGATCACACTGTAGCACAGCTTCTCCTCATTGGGGCGCAGCGAGCAGATGAAGTTACAGAGGTGCTCGGGCAGCATGGGGATGGTGCGGTCGACGAGATAGACGCTCGTGGCCCGCTTCTGGGCCTCCTTGTCGATGATGCTGCCCTCCTTGACGTAGTGCGAGACGTCGGCAATATGGACGCCGACCTCCCAGCCTCTCCCCCCGCCCTCTCCAGAAGGAGAGGGAGCCTTCGAGTCCCCCCTCCCTTTGGAGGGGGATAGGGGGAGGCTCCGGATGCTCAACGCATCGTCGAAGTCCTTGGCGTCCTTCGGATCGATGGTGCAGGTGAAGACCTCGCGGAAATCCTCGCGACGGGCTATCTCCTCGGGGGTGATGCCCGGCTCAATCTTCTTGGCGGCGTCCTCCACGTTCTTCGGATACTTGTAGGGCAGGCCGTACTGCGCCAGGATGGCGTGCATCTCGACGGTATTGTCGCCCTCCTTGCCGAGCACGTCGATGACCTCGCCGACGATGTTCTTCGACTCCTTCGACGGCCACTGGGTGATGCGCACCACGGCCTTCTCGCCGTCCTTGCCGCCCTTCAGCTTCTTCTTGGGAATGAGGATGTCGTGGACGAAGATGTTGCCCTCGGTGATGAGGAACGCAAAGTCCTTCTCCACCTTCAGCTTACCCACGGCCTGGTCGACCTTGTGCGACAGGATTTCCGTCACCATGGCCTCCTTGATGTGGTTCTGGCGACGGGCCATCATGGCCACGCGGACACGGTCGCCATTGAGCGCGAACATCGAGTTACGCTCAGAGACGAAGATGGGCGTGCCGCCGTCGTCGGGCAGGAACGAGTTCTTGCCGTTGGCCTTACGGATGAACGTACCCTCCTGCACCTGACCTTTCTGGTTCAGACGGTACTCGTTGTCGCTCACCTTGCTGAGATAGTCGTCCCAGCACATCTCATCGATGACGTCGATGGCCAGCATCTTGGCCGGATGAGTGTCGAGTTTCAACGTGCGGAAGATGTACTTCAGCGAGAATGTCTCGTTGGGACTGGCTTGGAACAAGCCCTGCAGGGCGTCGGCCACCTGCTTCTTCGACAGTCGTTTGCCACTTTTTTTCTTTCCCATAGTTTACAGTTTTATAGGTTTCACGGGATAATACTTGATCAAGCAGACTCAGCTGGGCGAATCAATTGCGCGCAAATTTAGGAAGAAATCTCGAAAGTTCCAAATAATTCGAGAAGAAAATGTAAAGATGACCTCGAATGTCGGGGCGCAGTCTACTTCTCAATCAGCGCCACAGCATAGGCCGACATGCCCTCTTCACGACCCGTGAAACCGAGCTTTTCTGTCGTTGTAGCCTTAATGGAAATCTGGTCGGGGTCACAGCCGATGACGCTGGCCATGGTCTGCTGCATCTGTGGGATGTGTGGGTTCATCTTCGGGCGCTGGGCACAGATGGTGGCGTCAACGTTGACCAGGCGGTAGCCCTTGGTGGCAATGAGCTCAATGGTCTTCTTCAGGATAATCTTACTGTCCATGTTCAGAGTCTCGTCCGACGTGTCGGGGAAGTGGTAGCCGATGTCGCGCATATTGGCAGCGCCGAGGATGGCGTCGCAGATGGCGTGAATCAGCACGTCGGCATCGCTGTGGCCGAGCAGACCATAACCCACCCCCGCCCCTCCCGAACGGGAGGGGAGAATAAAGGGAATCTTGATGCCGCCGAGCCACAAGTCGCGACCTTCCACCAATCGGTGGACGTCATAGCCCATTCCAACCCGGAGACCCACCCCCGAACCCCTCCCGAATGGGAGGGGAGTCTGAGATGCTTTAGAATCTTCTATTGCATTGGTAATTTCCTCTAATACCGTGTCTATATCACCTAACACCTCTTCGTTGGTGAATCGCAATACCTCAAAGCCTGCCTCATTAAGCCATTGGGAACGTTCGGCATCCTTCTCTGGCTGTTCACCCTCTAAATGATAGCCTCCATCCACCTCAATAATCAACAGATTCCTCAAACTGACAAAATCAGGGATATAGCCACAAATGGGATGTTGCCGTCTGAAGTGTACCCCCATCTTGTTGTCTGACAAGAAGTTCCATAAAGCCGATTCTGCTTCAGTTGGATTTCTACGCATCTGGCGAGCCTTTTCTAACAGCAACTGGTAAGTAGATGCGTCTGTTGTCTCAAACCTATTATTTCTCATATAACAGAATATTATGAACTCCCCTCCCGCACGGGAGGGGCTGGGGGTGGGTCTTTACTTGAACAGGTCCTTCAGACCATCCATGTCGAAGGCGAGGGTGAAGCGGAGGGTCTGGTCAAGGGGGTTCGACTTGGCGGTGGAGATGACATAGCCGACATCGAGTGAGAAGACGTTCATGCGGAAGCCGCCGCCGAGGGTGAAGTACTTCAGGTTGCCCTTCGACTCGGCCTGGTGGTGGTAGCCGGCACGCAGCGAGAACTTGTCGTTGTAGATGTACTCGGCGCCCACACTCCACTGAATCTCGTCGAGCTCCTCCTTGAAGCCGTCGGGGGCGTCGCTGAAGCTCTGGAACATACCCTTGATGCTACCCACGTCGCTGTACTCACGACGCACGCGGTCCTGATAGTCGCTGTTCGACTCGCCCTCCATCTGCTTGGGCACGGTGGGCACGAGCAGCTTGTTGGCGTCGGCCGAGATGGAGAAGCGGTTGTACTCGTCGACGGGAATCATCAGCGAGGCACCGAGGCGCAGGTTGGCCGGCAGGAACTGGCTCTCCTCGTCGCCGTAGTAGCTGATTTTCGAGCCGATGTTACGGATGTTGGCACCGAGTCCGAGCTGGCACTCGCGACTGCCCAGCATCACATAGTTGTTATAGTACATGCTGAGGTCGGCAGCGAAGGCCGAGGCGGGCTTGGAGTCCTCGGAGTAGTCGTAGCGCAGGTCGCTGTAAATCCAGCGGATGGCGGCAGCCAGCGAGAAGTTCTCGCTGAGCATGAGCGAGTAGGCTGCGTCGAGCGACATCTCGTAGGGACGCACGGTCATGTCGCTGCCGTCGTCGGTAAAGACCTCGCCGAGCGAGAAGTAGCGCAGTGAGCCTGAGATGGCCGAGTAGTCGCCGATGCGGTAGTAGCCGGCAACGTAGGCCAGGTCGATGTCGTTGACCAGCTGGCGCAGCCACGGGGTGTAGTTCAGTGCCACGCCTGCACGGCTGATGCAGAAGGGGTACTTGGCGGGGTTCCAGTGCTGCGAGTTGACGTCGGGGTCGGTGGCGACACCAATGTCGCCCATGCCGGCACCGCGGGCATCGGGGGCGATGGTCTCCGAGATGACAGCGTGCTCAACGGGGTTGAACATCGTATTCTTCTCATCGGCACTGATATGGCTGGCAGCCAACAGCCAACAGCCAACGGCTAAAAGCAGTTTCTTCATCTTTCTTCTTTTTCGTGATAACGGTATAACGTCGTAACGTAATAACGCTGTCTCGTCTTTATTTATTGCTTAGGATTATCAGTTTCTTCGCCTTCGAGGCTTGCTGGCTGCCGTCGCAGCTGACGGCTACGCGGTACAGATAGACACCCGTCAGCAGGCGTCGGCCACCGTCGGTGCAGAGATCCCAGTCGACGGTATAGGTGTTGTCGGTGGACACGCCGCTCTCCGTATGTTTCCACAGCAGGCGGCCTGAGGTGTCATAGATGTCCAGCTCTATATCCATCTGCGAACCCATGCGGTCGTGGGTGATGACAAAGGTCGTCGACGTGGTGGCAGGATTCTTTGTGGCCGTCACGCTGAGGCACTTGGGCTCCAGTCCCTTGACGACGTTGAACGTCAGCTCTGCCGTCGACGAGTTGTTCAGCACGTCCCAGGCACGCAGCAGCAGACGGTGCTCGCCGTAGTCCAGTGCAGGTATGCTGAAACCGACGCTGCCGCTGCGGTAGTCGCCGAAGTCATACTGGAAATAACTGTTCAGGTTGTAAGTCATCGACATGCTGCCGTCGATGACCAGTTCAATGTCGTGGCCGATACCACTGCCCGAGGCGTTGATGCCGTCCTTGTCCGACAGCTCAGCGTAGAAGTAGGGAGTGGTGTTGACGCTGCCACCGTTGGTGAACTGCGAACTGTTCAGGTAGCACCAGATGTTAGGTCCGATACCGTCGTCGGTGGCCTGGGCGTCGCCCGTCATGGTGAAGGCCTCGCAGCGTCCGTTAGCCGCGACGGTCTTGTCGTTTCTGATGGCGTAGGCTTTCAGCATGCCCGTGCCGTCGGTGTAGCTGATGTCCTTGGGCAGGGCGAAGGTCATGGCGAACTGTCCGCCGCGTACGCTGTCGCTGCCGCTGTAGAGGGTGTTCAGTCGTTCGCGGAACTTAAAGGCCGTGTCGATCTTCTCGGCACTGTTCATGCGGCAGGTCACCAGCTGTTCTACGTCCTGCACCGTCAGCGTCACCACGCCGGCGAAGGCGGGATTGTCGGCCACGTGACCTTTGACGGTCACCGTCTTGCCTGCTTTCAGCTCGGCTACGCCTTCGGTCGTATCCATGCCGTTGATACTGTCGATGACGATGTCGGCCGTCGGCGTCGACAGCTGCAATGCGGGGTCGCCCAGCAGGGTGTACTGCAGTTTGTTGGTCGTATAGTCGTTGCCGATGCCGTTGCGGGCTGTCATCAGTTTGTTCTTGGACAGACGGGCGGCCTCGCCGATGGTGTAGCGTCGGCCGTTGTCGTCGGCACCCAGCACGAACTCCGTGAACGCCAGGTTCATGTAGCGGTTATAGTGTGCATAGACGGTGCGCGTCGTACCATAGAAGGCGATGGCTCCGCCCGTGCGGTTCAGCAGTGCCGTCTCGCCGATGTTCTCTTCCTGTCCGTCGAAGGGCATGATGTCGCACGACGCCGTCAGCCACAGCGGCAGGCGAAGACCCGACGACAGTTCGAAGTCGGAACGGTTGATGACCAGCTCGTGCGACATGGTGTAGGGCGCACCGTGACCGGTGTAGTTCATGATGAGCGCACCGCTCTGCATCTGCTGGCGTATCAGGTTCGTCACGTCGGGGTAGCTGAAGCCCGTCGACGACGAATAGCGCTGGTAGGCATCCCAGTAGATGCGCTTCAGCTGGTAGTCGGGCCACTTCTTCTGCACCATCGACGCCACGGCCTCGGCGTCGCCCATGTGGCGGTTGTAGTCGCCGTCGTCGCCCATGAAGCAGATGGTGTTCTGCCAGGGGCCTGCCTTCTCATTGGCGGCATAGCTGATAATCTTGTCGACCAGCGTCTTGGCCTCTTCCTCCGTCCGCGCCGGCAGACGGCCTACTGCCACGTCGCCCTTGTCGGAGGCCGTCAGGCTAGCGCCCTCGTCCTCGTCGAGCATGCAGAAGAAGTCGTCGGTGACGTAACATTCGGTCTCGCTGAACGAGTTCTCACTCTCGAAGCACAGGAGGAAGTCGTCGGGCTGGCAGCCGCGCCAGGCACTCGACAGCATGCGGTTGTCCCAGGCCCCGTCGCCGAAGAGCAGCAAGTAGCGGGGCATGTCGGCATCGGTCTCGGCGCGGTCGTAGAGCATCTTCAGGTAGCGGCGGTAGGCGTTGGCGTCGGGTGTTCCGCTGGAGAACTCGTTGTAGAGCTCGTCGGCAGGCACGATGCGCACCCTCAGCCCGTCGCGCTCCTCGTGGAGCTGTTTCAGCCGCTCGGCCTGCGCCAGCAGCTTCTGCGACGTCGGGATGATGATAATCATGTCGGCGAAGTCGTCGGCATGGTGATTCTGATTGGTGATGTTATAGACATACTCCGGCGTCTCGAACGTGGCGGTGGCCAGGTCGGGCAGCGGCGCAGGCTCGCTGAAGCAGAACGACAGATAGTCGAGGCGCATGTCGCCGCCCGACGTCTGCGTGATGGTAATCTCGTTGCTGGCCTGGAGGTTGTCCACGTCGAAGTACCACGTCTTCGTGGCACCCTTGCTGTAGCTGTCGCGACCCTCGGGCAGCGACGACGAGACGGAGTTGTTCACCGTCATGGTGCCCACCTGCTGGCCGTTCACCGCGATGGTGGCCTGCCATGCTGCGTCGTAGCTCATCACCACGGTCAGCCGTGCCGAGGCCGACGTGGCGGCCAGCGTGTAGGAACGGCTGACGCCGCTGCCGAAGAGGCGGCTGTCGAACAGGTTACGGCCACCGTGATACCAGGCGTAGTCGTCGACCTCGTAGAGGGTGTGATAGTCGTCGGCCGACGGGTAGAACGAGCCGGTAAACGTCTCCGCGTCGACGGTCTGCGGCTCGGTGTCGTCCTCGGTCAGGAAGTAGTAGCCGTAGTCACTATAAGGATTGCGTGTGCGCGCAGTAGCCGTGTTGCTGCTCCAGCTCACTGGTCCGACGGCGTGGAACAGGCGCCGTCCGCCCACTGTGCACGTCGGCACCTCCTGCAGGTCGTCGGTCTCGTCCAGATAGTAGGCTTCCAGTCTCTCGGGCTGCAGGGCTCCGCCGTAGCCGTAGACCTTCACCTTCGAGAGGTCTGTGAAGCCAGCCTTACGGATGAGCGCGTCCGTCAGCTGATAGACACCCGTCGACGGCACGCGTATCTTTGCCCACGTGCCGGTAGCAAGTACGGAATGGAGACCCACCCCCGCCCCCTCCCGAGCGGGAGGGGCGCTCTTGCCCGCAGTACTGAAGGCCTCCTTTTCTCCCCTCCCGCTCGGGAGGGGCTGGGGGTGGGTCTTCAGCTTGAAGCTGACGAGCTTCCGGTAGCGTCCCTCGCGGAACACCAAGGGCACAAAGCTGACGTAGAGTGTGCCCTGCTTGCGGGCGACGCCCACATACTGACGGATGACAGGCAGCTCGGGCAGCGGCTCTGACGTCAGCCGCTGGTAGCGGGCGACGTCGGTAGGCGTCATGTCAATAAATTCCGGGTATTCAATGCTGACCGTATAGACAGAGTCAGCATAGTGCGGTCCTAACTCCTGCTCGTAGTTGAACACAGGCAGTAGCGAGTCTATCCTCACCTCCTCGGCCGTCAGGTCGAAGAAGCATTGCGCCTCTATGCCCATGCTCAGGGTCATGGCGGCGATGACTATCAGGAGTCTTAGGACTCGTTCCATACTTCTATATAACGCGCGCAGTGCGTCCTTTATTGTCTCAGCGGCAGTTTAAGTCGAGCACCTTCTGGTCTTCGAGCCACCCTTCCAGGTGGTCGCCGATGCTGACGGGCCCCACGCCGGCCGGCGTGCCAGTATAGAGCAGGTCGCCCGTCTTCAGCGTGAAGAACTGCGAGATGTAGGCGATGATCTCGTCCACCGAGTAGAGCATGTCGCTGGTGCACCCCAGCTGCACCGTCTCGCCGTTCTTGTCGAGCCGGAAGTGAATATCCCTCGCACCTCGTACCTCGCACTCCGCACCTCGCACCTCGCACCTCGTAACTCGATCAATCTCCACCCACTCGCCGATAGCTGCCGACCCGTCGAACCCCTTGCAGATGGTCCAGGGCCGGCCAGCCTCGCTGGCGCGGCGCTGCAGGTCGCGTGCCGTGAAGTCGATGCCCACGGTCATCGCGTCGTAGTAGCGGTGGGCAAAGCGTACGGGGATGTTCTTACCCAGCCGGCAGATGCGCACCACCACCTCTGCCTCGTAGTCGATACGCCCCAGGTGGTCGGGCACGAAGAACGGCCGTCCGGGCTTCAGCAGCGCCGAGTCGGCCTTGGTGAAGATGACGGGCTCGTCGGGGCGCTTCAGCGTGCCGATTCCCGAACAGCGTTCGCCTACCCGTAGCCTATGCAGCTCCTTGTTGTGAGCCGCGTAGTTCATGCCTATAGCAAATATCTTCATGTCGTCTGCTCTTATGTCTCGCCTGACGGCGGTGTTACAGCTGTATGCTCTCAATGCGCAGCTTCAAGGTGCCTGCCGGCACTTTTACCTCCACCACGTCGCCCACCTTCTTGTTCATCAGTGCCTGCGCGATGGGCGACTTGATGGAAATCTTACCAGCCCGCAGGTCGGCCTCGTGGGGGCTGACCACGGTGTAGGCCATGCGGGCCAGGTTAGCCAGGTTGGTCATCTCCACCCGGCTCAGCAGCACCACACTGCCGCTGTCGAGCAGCGACTTGTCGATGACACGTGCATGCTCCAGCACACGCTGCTTGAAACGTATGCGACCCAGCAGCCGCCCCTGCTCGCGCTTCGCGGCATGATACTCGAAGTTCTCGCTGAGGTCGCCCTTGTCGCGCGCCTCGGCTATGGCGTCCTTCACCTGCGGCAGCTCCACGTTCACCATGTGCTGGAGCTCGGCCACGAGCTTGTCGTAGCCTTCCTGTGACATATATTCCATCACTCTTCCGTTTCCCTTTTTCTGATTGACGGTGCAAAAGTACAAAGAACCCGCCGAACTACCAAATTTCTGAGCATAGAAGTGCTCAACATGGACGAGCTGTTTACTTAAACACTGTTCTGTGTTCTTAACAAGTTCTCGCGAAATCCCGTTAATCTCCGAGGTGTCAACCCCGACGCTCGGAGATTTTTCCTTCTTTTTCTTGCATCTTTCAACTTTATTTCGTATCTTCGCAACCGAGCGGGAAGGACCCGCTCGGCAGAAGAAGCGTTATGCTCCAAACTTGCGAAGTGGAAACGTGAGAAGTTTTCAAAGCAAGAGCTGATTAAGGCAGGAGAGCACGACGGCTTCCGCGCATATATGCGTGGGGCTGTTCTCCATTTTCTTTAATCAAGGTTTTCTCACGACCTCCACTTCGGAACTGGCAAAAGCAGTCCCGCGCTTCTGCCGTGCTGTGAAGCGAACGAAGTAAAACCAATAACTAATAAGCGTATGAAACGAATTAATTTGTCTATTAACATTCTGAAGCCACGTTTTTATGTAAAATATCGCGTTTTACATATTTTCTTCGTATCTTTGGACGCGAATTGGTATGAAAGTCATTCACGTGGATATGGACCAGTTTTTCGCGGCTGTAGAGCAGCGCGACAATCCTGAGCTTCGTGGCAAGCCGATAGCGGTGGGGCACGATGCCGAACGGGGTGTGGTGTCGACAGCCAGCTACGAAGCACGGCGGTTTGGCGTGCATTCGGCACAGTCCATTCAGGTTGCCAAGCGTCTGTGTCCGCAACTGATCATCGTGGAGCCGCACTTCCAAAAGTATAAGGAGGTTTCAGCACAGTTACATGAGATATTCCACGACTATACCGACCTGATAGAGCCTATATCCCTCGACGAAGCCTTTCTTGATGTGACGGAGAATAAGAAGGGAATTGAGTTGGGCGTGGATATTGCGCGAGAAATCAAGCAGCGCATCCGTGAGACGACGGGACTGACGGCATCGGCAGGCGTGAGCTACTGCAAGTTCCTGGCAAAGATTGCCTCCGATTGGCGCAAACCCGACGGGCTGACAGTGATTCACCCTGACAGGGCTTTGGACTTCATCGCACAACTGAAGATAGAGAAGATTTGGGGTGTAGGTCAGAAGACCGCTGAGAAAATGCACCGAATGGGAATCTTCACGGGACTTGACCTGAGAAACATGTCACTGAGCCGACTGACTCAGGAGTTCGGCAAGATGGGGCAAGTGTTCTATGATTTCTCACGAGGTATCGACAACCGGCCTGTCATCAGCGAGTGGGAGCGGAAGAGTGTCAGCTGTGAGCAGACCTTTGAATCGGACATCAGCGAGAATGCAGCCGTCACTATTCACCTGTATCACACGGTGCTCGAACTGGTCAGGCGCATCGAGAAGAACGACTTCGAGGGCCGCACCCTGACACTGAAAGTGAAGTTTCTGGACTTCCGGCAAATCACCCGCAGCATCACTGTTGATTATATTCTCCGCACCAAAGACGAAATCCTTCCGTTGGCCAAGCAGTTGATGCAACAAGTGGAGTTCCACACACACCCCATCCGACTGTTAGGATTGGGCGTTTCCAATCAAAAGATTGCCACACCACAGGAAGAAAATCAATGGATTGAGTTGGAATTGGAATTTGAGCCATGGCCAGAGAAATAAATAAAGGGAGCAACACCGCAATGGATGCTGCTCCCAACTGTTTTAGATGTTTCAATCCTTTTTAGACAAAGCCATGAAAGGCTTATGATACCTCGATGGCCTTGGTGACCTTCTGCTTCGGCTCGGTCTTCGGCATGGTGACGGTCAGGATGCCGTCCTCGACCTTGGCAGAGATCTGATCCTTCACCACATCGTCTGGCAGCGTGTAGCTCTGCTCGTAGTTCGAGTAGCTGAACTCGCGGCGCAGATAGTGATGGTGCTTGTCCTCATGCTTGTGTTCCTGTTTGTCCTCAATGGCGATGGTGAGGTTGCCCTCGTCGTTGATGGCCACACGGCAATATTCTTTCTTAATGCCTGGAGCTGCAAGTTCCATCGTGTAGGCCTTCTCACTCTCCTTGACATTGACTGCTGGTGCTGTGCTGTTAGCGCGAGGCATGAAGTCAGTGTTAAAGAAATCATCGAATACTGTAGGCAGCCAGCCATTGTTTCTCATCAATCCGTTCAACATAACCATTACCTCCAATTATACTTTTAAGTTTGACATTTTGTTACTTGATTGCCTCCGCTTCCGCTTCGGTTCTCACCTATAGAGAAGCAATTTACATGCCGATAGGTGGTTCAAGTGACAAAATGTCAATCGGTG
>CAMVPA010000009.1 GCA_947169245.1 uncultured Prevotellaceae bacterium | reverse complement strand
CGCCGAGGGTGATGTTGTCGCCGCCGAGTGCCGCCACATGGGCACTGACAGGCAGGCGCAGGAAGTTATACACGGTCTGGCTCTCCTGTGCCGAGACGGTCAGCGCAGAGAGTAGCAGAAGGGTATATAATATGGCTCTCTTCATTTAATAATGCTCAATTTGGCTGCAAAGTTACTAAAATTTCTCATTTCTCATTTCTCATTTCTCATTTATTTTGTACCTTTGCAGCGCCTTTCAGTAAAATAACGTACGAAGGCGCGTTTTTATTATGGAGATTAAGAAGAGTCCTCAGGCCGACTTGGAGAGCCGGCGCACGCAGAGCTTCCTGCTGGGCATCATCGTGGTGCTGGCGGCGCTCTTCGTGGCTCTTGAGTACACGCCAAACATCAGTGACGGCGAACTTGACGCCGACGCGCTCGACGAAATCGTGAAGGAACTGGACCTTGAGAAACTGAAGGAGGAGGAACAACGCATACCGCTCATCACCAAGCCTGTGGCACTGGTGCCCAAGACGCTCGAGAAGCTGAACATCGTGGAAGAGGAAGAAGCCGAGGAGCTGAACGACGATGACCTGATGCCCGACGAGACAGATATCGAGGACAAGACCACCGACGAGGACGAGGTGCGTCCCGACGTGAACAAGGAGGAGCTTGACGCCCTGGACATGAAGGTGGTGGAACAGTTGCCGGAGTTTCCGGGGGGCGCCACGGCCTTGATGAAGTGGCTGACGAAGAATCTGCGCTATCCCAACACTGCCCGTCAGCGCAAGGTGCAGGGACGAGTGGTCACGCAGTTCATTGTGAACACCGACGGGACGCTGTCAGACCTGAAGGTGGTGGAGTCGTCGACCGAGCCGTCGCTCGACCGCGAAGCCCTGCGGGTGCTGCGCATGATGCCTGCATGGAAAGCCGGACAGATGGACCAGAAGCCATGCCGCACGATGGTGTGCATCCCAATTGTGTTTAAATTATAGTCTCGAAATCCCGAAATCCCGAAACAATATGTATACATCCGACGAACTGTTGCAGAAGGTGAACGCCTTCATCGACGAGCTGCCGTACGACCGCCAGCCATTCTCGCTCTATGAGCCTATCCGCTATGTGCTCTCCATTGGCGGTAAGCGCATCCGTCCCGTACTGATGATGCTGGCCTACAATCTCTATCGCGAAGACCCTGAGCGCATACTCATGCAGGCGGTGGCGCTGGAGACGTACCATAACTACACGCTACTTCACGACGACCTGATGGACAACGCCGACGTTAGACGTGGCCATCAGACCGTTCATCGCCGCTGGGATGCCAATAAGGCTATCCTCTCGGGCGACTCCATGCTGGTGCTGGCCTACGACCGCATGCAGCAGTGCGACAGCCGCCATCTGCCTCAGGTTCTCAGGCTGTTTACGGAGACCGCCCTTGAGATAGGTGAGGGACAGGAGTACGACATGTCGTTCGAGACGCGTAACGATGTCACCGAGGAGGAATATATCGAGATGATACGCCTGAAGACCAGCGTCCTGCTGGCCTGCGCCGTCAAGATGGGTGCCCTGCTGGCCGACGCTTCAGACGATGATGTCATGAATCTCTATAAGTTTGGCGAACAGCTTGGGCTGGCCTTTCAGCTGCAGGACGACCTGCTCGACGTCTATGGTGACCCCAGAGTGTTCGGCAAGGCCATTGGCGGCGACATCACCAGCAACAAGAAAACCTATATGCTCATCAACGCCGTCAACCGTGCCACACCGGCCCAGCGCGAAGAGCTGATGCGCTGGATCACCGCCCGCGAGTTCGACCGCGACGAGAAGGTGCATGCCGTGACAGCACTCTACGACCAGATAGGTATCCGCGCCCTGTGTGAGGAGAAAATCAACTTCTACTTCAACGAGTGCCGCAAGTATCTGGCCAAGGTCGGCGTCAGCGACGAGCGCAAGCAGATGCTACTCGACTATACCGACGAGATGATGAAGAGGAAGAAGTGAGTGGTGAGCAGCGAGTAGTAAGAAGTGAGTAGTGAGTAGTAAGTAGTAAGTAGTAAGGAGTATGTGGATAGATACGCATTGTCATTTGGACGGTGAGGAGTTCGATGTCGACCGCGACGCTGTCATTCAGCGGGCTCGTGAGGCTGGGGTAGGAGGGGTGTTCCTGCCGGCCATCGACCTCGCCACGTCCGAGCGCATCCTGACTCTCTGCCAACAGCATCCCGACTATCTCTATCCGATGGTTGGTCTGCACCCCGAAGAAGTACGTGCCGACTGGCGCGAACAGCTCTCTGCCATTAAGTCTATCCTCTCACCCAACACCCAACACCCATCACCCAACACCCATCACCCAACACCCCCAAGAATTATTGCCATAGGCGAGGTGGGTCTCGACTTCTATTGGAGTCGGGAGTTCGAACATGAGCAGCTGGAGGCTTTTGAGCAGCAGGTGCAGTGGTCGGTGGAGACGCGACTGCCCCTGATGATTCACTGCCGGAAGGCGCAGAACGAGATGGTCGCTATAATTAAAAGGTACGCGAAGGACTTGCCGGGAGGCGTCTTCCACTGCTTCACCGGCAATGAGCAGGAGGCTCGCGAGCTGCTGCAGTTCGACCGCTTCGTTCTCGGCATTGGCGGCGTGCTGACGTTCAAGAAGTCGCACCTGCCCGAAGTGCTGCCAGCCGTCGTACCCCTCGACCGTATCGTCATTGAGACCGATGCTCCCTACATGGCTCCCGTCCCCATGCGTGGTCAGCGCAACGAGCCTGCCTACACACAGTTTGTACTACAGCGGCTGGCCGAGGCATACGGCGTCAGCCAGGAGGAAGTGGCCCGCCAGACGACGGCTGCCGTAGCCCGCATTTTCGGCGTTAAATGATAAAGAATATTAAAAGAGGGCTCATTTCTCAATTCTCCTTCCTCATTTCCCTTTTATTTTATTACCTTTGCAGCCGGTTTTAAAAACGACTGCGAAGGAGAGGTGCTCGAGTGGTTGAAGAGGCACGCCTGGAAAGCGTGTAGCCGGCAAAACCGGCTCGCAGGTTCGAATCCTGTTCTCTCCGCTTTTTTGCTTTCTTATGGATATGAAACGACTCATTATTCTCTTTGCAATACTTTTGAGTTTGAGCGTTTCGGCTCAAACCACTTCCACAGATACACTGACTGCCGATTCCACTAAGGCCGATGCCGTAATGGTTGATTCGTCGTTTGTCGACTCTGCACTGGTGGCCGACGCCGAGGCGATGGATCTGGACGAGCTGGAAGGGGGCTCAACGTCGCTGCACCAGCAGCTGAAGTCGAAGTTCATCGACGGCTCGCCGCTCTTCATGTCGCTTGTGGCTCTGGCGCTTGTCGTGGGACTGGCCTTCTGCATTGAGCGCATTGTGTACCTGACGTTGTCGGAGATCAATGCCAAGAAACTGCTGAAGGATATCGACGCGAAGGTTGAGGCCGGCGACGTGGAAGGTGCCAAGCAGCTGTGCCGCGACACGCGTGGCCCTGTGGCGAGCATCTGTTTCCAGGGACTGCTGCATATACGCGAGTCGATGGACGACATCGAGCGCAGCATCATGTCGTATGGCTCGGTGCAGACGGCCAAGTTGGAGAAAGGCTGCTCGTGGATCAAGCTGTTTATTGCGATGGCCCCGTCGCTGGGATTTCTGGGAACGGTCATCGGCATGGTAATGGCCTTCGAGCGCATTCAGGAGGCTGGCGACATTGGTCCGACCATCGTGGCTCAGGGCATGAAGGTGGCTCTTATTACCACCATCTTCGGTATCGTCGTGGCACTCATCCTGCAGCTGTTCTACAGTTACATCACCTCGAAGATTGAGCACCTGACGTCGCAGATGGAAGAGTCGGCCGTCACGCTGCTCGACACCATCATGAAGTATAAGAGAGGGGAGAAGTGAGTAGTAAGAGGTGAGTAGTGAGTAGTGAGGAGTAAGTAGTATGGGTGAGAGCGACATTTTCATTGACATCATCATCATCGCGATGTATGTGTTGCTGGCACTGACTACGGGTGTAAGCCTGTGGTCGGCGTGGAACGGGGTGCGTACGCACCAGCGTCGCCAGTCAACGCGCATCGGCTACATCATTGCAGCGTCAGTGGCGCTGCTGCTCCTGCTGACTTACGTCTTTGGTTCCACCCGTCCCCTGCTGTCTAATGGCGTTGTCTTCGACAACCCGCTGTGGTTGCGGCTGGCCGATATGTTTATCTATAGTTCACTCATCTTGATTGCCGTATGTTCGGTCGTCGTCGTCATAGCCAAGTTCCGTCGCTGAACACTACGTCAACGGCCGACATCTCGTTCATGTTGCTGGTGTTCTTCCTCGTCACGTCGTCAATGGACAGTGACAAGGGGCTGCGCCGTCAGCTGCCGCCTCCGCCACAGGAGGAGCAGCAGGCCGTCGACATTCAGCAGGACGACATCATGACCGTGGTGCTCGATGGCAAGAACCACCTGACGGTGGAAGGCGACACGCTCAGCGCCAGTCAACTGAAACAGCGCATCGTCGAATTTGCTGCCGTGGCTCCCAAGCGCCGCGTCGTAGCGCTTGACGTCTCGGCGGATGCTACATACGATGCCTACTTCCATCTGCAGGAGACGGTGGTGGCCGCTTATCGGCGTCTGAAGGTGGCACCGCGCATCAGCGAAACCATCGGCGGCGTTGCGGATGAAGACCGGAAAGGAGGTGAGCGGTGAGACATTCCATACGCCGAAGGGAACACGAGGTGCCGGAACTGAACATGGCCGCCCTGCCAGACCTCATCTTTACGGTACTCTTCTTCTTCATGATTGTCACCCACATGCGCGATGTAGAGAAGCGTGTGAGCTATGAGATACCTGTAGGACAGAAGATGGAACAGGTGGGCCACCAGAAGAATGTTGTCTACATCTACATCGGCAAGCCTGCCGACGGCTCGTCGGACAACTACCAGATACAGCTGGGCGACCGCGTGGCCACCGTTGCCGAGATTCCTGCCTACATCAAGGAGGAGGTGCGCCAGATGTCTGAAGAGGATAAGGAACGGCTGACGGTCTGTATCCGTGCCGACCGCGGCACGCCGATGGGCCTGCTGGGAGCCGTCAAGCAGCAGTTGCGTGACGCCCATGCGCTGAATGTAGCCTACTCAGGGCTCAATGGCAATGAGACGGGCAACGACATGACGAAATAAACGTAAACAGAGATAGTATTATGGCAAATGTGAAGTTAGACAGACTGGACCGCCAGATTCTGAAGCTGATAGCTGACGATGCACGCATCCCCTTCCTCGAAGTGGCCCGTGCCTGCAATGTCAGTGGCGCCGCCATCCATCAGCGTATTCAGAAACTCACGTCCATCGGTATTCTCAAGGGATCGCAGTTCATCGTCGACCCGGAGAAAATCGGCTACGAGACTTGTGCCTATATTGGGCTGAACCTGAAGAACCCGGAGTCGTTCGACACTGTAGTCGAGGAACTTAAGAAGATACCCGAGGTGGTGGAGTGTCATTATACGACAGGCAACTACGACATGTTCATCAAACTGTTTGCGGTGAACAACCATCACCTGCTGACCATCATTCACGACAAGCTGCAGCCCCTGGGACTGAGCAGCTCGCAGACACTCATCTCGTTCCACTCCGCCATCAACCGTCAGCTGCCTATCGGCGAACTGATAGATGACGAGGAGGCAGAGTAACGGTCGTCAGCGCTCGTAGTCGACGAAGGCATAGCGGTACTGGTGGCGTTCGTCGGTGTCGTGGTCCTCGCGCCACGTCTCGTGCCAGTCGCTGTAGTCGGGGAAGAAGGTGTCGGCCTGCTGTGGGGTGTCGTCAACCTCGGTCAGACACAGGCGGTCGGCCAGCGGCAGGGCTTGACGGTAGACGCTGGCGCCGCCGATGATATAGACGTCCTCGTCGGTCGCACAATGCTGAAGGGCTTCCCTGAGCGATGCATAGGTGTCGCAGCCGGGGAAGTCTTTCTGTGTGCGGCTCAGCACGATGTTGCGGCGGTTGGGCAGTGCCCCCTTGGGCAGCGACAGAAAGGTGTTACGTCCCATGATGATGGTGTGGCCTGTGGTCAGCGCCTTGAAGCGCTTCAGGTCGTTGGGCAGCCAGTAGATAAGCTTATTCTGATAGCCGATGGCACGGTTCTTGGCCACTGCTGCAATAATCGAAATCATATATAATTCACTTATTATTTACCTCTCATTTCTCATCTCTCATCTCTCATCTCGTCTCTCACCTATACCGAGACTTCGGCCTTGATGTGTGGCCAGGGGTCGTAGCCCTCCAGCTGGAAGTCCTCGTACTGGAAGTCGAAGAGGCTTTTGACGTCGGGGTTGAGCACCATGCGGGGCAGGGGACGCGGCTCGCGGGTGAGCTGCAGGCGGGCCTGCTCCAGATGGTTCAGGTAGAGGTGGGTGTCGCCCGTGGTATGGATGAAGTCGCCTGCCTTCATGCCTGTCACCTGAGCCATCATCTGTAGCAGCAGGGCATACGAGGCGATGTTAAAGGGCACGCCAAGGAACGTGTCGGCGCTACGCTGGTAGAGCTGCAGCGAGAGTCGTCGGCGTCCTGCGTCTTCAGGGTCGGGGGCGGTGTAGAACTGGAAGATGGTGTGACAAGGCGGCAGCGCCATCTTGTTGACCTCGGCCACGTTCCATGCCGACACAATCATTCGGCGCGAGTCGGGGTTGTTCCTGAGCTGGTCGAGCACGTACTGTATCTGGTCGATGGTGCCGCCCTGGTAGTCTGGCCATGAGCGCCACTGGTGTCCGTAGACGGGACCCAGCTCGCCGTTCTCGTCGGCCCACTCGTTCCAGATGCGCACGCCATGTTCTTGCAGGTAGCGTACGTTGGTGTCGCCCTTGAGGAACCACAGCAGTTCGTAGATGATCGACTTCAGGTGTAGTTTCTTCGTGGTGAGCAGCGGGAAACCGTCCTCCAGATTGTAGCGCGACTGTGTTCCGAAGATGCTCAGCGTCCCCGTTCCCGTGCGGTCGCCCTTCTGGGCGCCTTCGGTGAGAATGCGGTCAAGTATGTCTAAGTACTGTTTCATTTGACTATTTCACTATTTGACTATTTGTTCCAAAATCTGTGGTGGCTCGGAGGGTATGTGGGTGGTCTTGATGCGCCACTCCTTGGGGTAGAGGTTATTGGCTCGGGTGCCGATGTTCTTCACCTGTCCTAACGGGTGTCCCATGAAGGCGACGGTGACGATGCCGCGAGGGGTGTCGGCGGGCAGGATGAGGGCTTCGCCGCGGAGGTAGGCTATTGCCTGAGGGTAGGAGAGGTCAAGCCTCACCCCCGACCCCTCCCCAAGTAGGGAGGGGAGCTGTGTGCGCACCGAAGTCCCCCCTCTACTTCTTACATCCCGTTCTTGCTCTGGCAAGCGAACAAGTTCGAGCGGGTGGCAAGCGGCCGGAGGCCAAGCGGGAGGGGGATAGGGGGAGGCTGTTCCACCTTTGCGCAAAGCGCACATGAAGAGTCCTTCGCCGCGGCTGATGCCGGGGATGAAGCGGTAGACGGGTTCGGTGAAGCCGGGGAGCAGCGAGCCCGTGATGTGCCACTCGGGTTTGACGTCGATGGGCAGTACCTCAGCGTCGAACTCTTGGAGTATCCAGCGGATGTTCTCTTCGTTCTCCTTTGTATTAAAGGTACACGTACTATATATTAACAGGCCTCCGGGATTCAGACACGCCCAAGCGTCGCTGACAATCTCGCGCTGCAGGCGCCAGCACTTCTCCACGTTCTGCGGGCTCCACTCGCGGATGGTGGCCTCGTCCTTGCGGAACATGCCCTCGCCCGAGCAGGGAACGTCGCAGAGGATGACGTCGAAGGTTAATTTCGATGCGCGGTAGTCCTTGGGGTAGCAGTTGGTGACGAAATGATTCCTGTAGCCCCACTTTGTCACGTTCTCCAGCAGGATGCTGGCACGATTGCGGATGGGCTCGTTCGAGTAGAGTACACAGTCCTCCGGCAAAGCAGTACGGAGCAGGGTCGATTTGCCACCAGGAGCTGCACAGAGATCGAGCGCAGAATGACACTCGGAAGTACACAATAGGGTCGGTTCCGCTGTGCACTGGGTCGGTTCCGCTGTGCACTGGGTCAGTTCCGCTGTGCACTGGGTCAGTTCCGCCGTGCACTCTGGGGGACAGTCCCCGAGTGTCTGGCGCAGTACTTCGTCAAGAAACATCGACGCTGCCTCCTGCACGTAGTAACAGCCGGCATGCAGCAGCGGGTCCATGGTGAAGTTGGGGCGGCAGGGCAGGTAGTAGCCCTCGTCGCACCAAGGCACGGGCTCGCCGCCTTCCACCTTCCACCTTCCGTCTCCCACCTTCCTCGGATTGAGTCTGATGCTGACGGGAACCTGCTGCTGGAACGATTCCAGATAGCGCTGAAACCGCTCTTCGCCCATCAGCAGACGGGTCTGCAAGCAGAATTCTTCGGGCAGTTGTGTCTTTTTTTCCATCTTTCGGCTGCAAAGTTAAAAAAAAAGTGCGAACTTTGCAACTAATTCCGCATACAATGCGTCTAACGGGCAAAGAAACATTTAAAAAACGATAAGCATATGAAGAAGTATCTATTAGCAATGACATTGCTGTTCGCCCTTGGCACTACCGCGCCGGCAACAGCGCAGACGCAGCAGAAGCGTCAGCAACAGGAGCTCGTCGACTCCACGGGACAGGACGAGTTCGAGGCTTTCAGCGACACGACCCTGACAGAGACCGACTCGGCAGTCAACCGTGCCATCCATATCGGTGACGACTGGGACGACGACTGGGACGACGATGATTTCAAGGTCAGCATCGACGAGTTTTTCAAGAACGTTAATGCCGATGACCTCGCAGGCATGTTTTTCGCACTGCTTGTCATACTGATCATCTTTGTCTTCTCGCCGCTGCTCATCTTTGGCCTGCTGCTCTACTTTATCTTCCGCAACCGCAAACAGAAGATGAAGCTTGCGGAGATGGCCATGCAGAACGGCCAGCCCATTCCCGACCAGCTGCTGAAGGAGCGGACGCCTGACGACCAGGAGACCTATAAGAACGGTATGCGTCAGCTGTTCCTCGGTGTCGGCCTGATGGTGTTCCTTGGCATTACCGCCGGCAAGGTCGGTCTTGGCATCGGCGCTCTCGTGTTCTTCATCGGACTGGGCAAGGTGATGATAGCCCGCAAGTCACAGAAGAATTCTGATCCTTTCATTCAAAACCAATCAAACATCAATCGTTATGAATAAGAGACTTATGCGTTCTGTCGACGACAGAATCTTTGCCGGCGTCTGTGGAGGACTGGCTGAATACTTTGACTTCGATCCCGTGTTGGTGCGCATTGCATATGCCTTCCTGACCATCTTTACCGCCTTTAGCGGACTCATCTTCTACATCGTCCTCTGGATTGTCATGCCCGAGAAAAGATAAATACCCACCCCCAGCCCCTCCCGAACGGGAGGGGGGAGGTAAGGGAGTAAAGGGAGTAAGGAGAAAAGGTAAAAAAGTAAAGAGGTAAAAAGAGATGAGTAGGCTCAACGATATCTCTCTTGCAACCCAGGTGGCTGTGTTCCACAACAGGCGGGCTTTCGACCAGCTTGTTCGTGAATACCAGTCACCTGTCAGGCGCTTCTTCCTCACCCAGACGACGGGTAACGAGGCGTTGAGCGACGACCTGGCGCAAGACACGTTTCTGAAAGCCTATACCCGCATCGGCCAGTACCGCGGCACTTCCAGCTTCCTGACGTGGCTGACGCGCATAGCCTATAACGTGTGGTACGACCACTGCAGGAGCGAAAAGGGGAGGGGGAGGACGAACAGCGAACAAGATGTTTCGGGAACCCCGTTAGACCGCGTGGCGGCAGCAGGCTCTTCGCTCTTTACACTTCAGTCTTCGCTTCAGATGGATATCAGTACTGCCCTAAGGCAGCTGAAAGACGAGGAACGTACGTGCATTACGCTGCAGCTGATTGAAGGCTACGACATCAAGGATATAGCCCGCATCACCCAGATGAAGGAGGGCACCGTGAAGTCGCACCTCAGCCGCGGCAAGGAAAAATTAGCTAACTACTTAAGACAAAACGGTTATGACAGATAACGAATTATTAGAACAATTCTTCAGGCCAGCCCGCGAGATGACGGTGGCCGACAACGGTTTCAGCGACCGGGTGATGGAACGGATTCCGCGTCACTCAACACAGCGTCTCAGCCGCTTGTGGACGGTCTTCTGTGTGGCGGTAGCAGGTGCACTGTTCATCGTCTTCGATGGCTGGCAATTGGTGGCTCGCGGATTGTTTGTGCTGCTCAAGACACATCCCACGCAACACGGTCTGCTGATGCTGGCCATTTCGGTAGGCGTCATCTGGCTGCTTGTGTTTGCCGAGCTCTTTGGACGCGAGGTCAGCCATGAGCGTTACCGTATTATTTAGTGTTGCCTTTCAGCTGTCCGCTCTCGTCGAACATACCATAGGTGGTGCGCAGCACGATGAATTCCGTGCGGCGGTTCAGCTGGTTGCACTGCTCCTGCTGCTCCTTGTCTTTCAGTGCGGTGACAAATTCCTCGGTCAGCACGTCGCCCTCCTTGAGGAACGGATATTTAGCCGCCACTTTCTTCTTGATGGTCTTCGGCTTTGACTTGCCGTAGCCCTTGGGCGTCAGACGGTCGGCGGCTATGCCATGCTCAATGAGGTAGTTGACCACAGCCTCGGCGCGGCGTTGTGACAATCGCTCGTTATACTGTGCCGAACCCTTGTAGTCCGTGTGGGCGCTCAGCTCGATGGTCACATTCGAGTTCTCGTTCAACAGGTTGACCAGCTCGTTGAGTGCCGTCTGCGACTCGGGGCGCAGTGTTGCTTTATCGAAATCGTAGAAGATGTTCTCTATCAGCACGGGAGCCGAAATGTTGGCCAGCGGGAACTGTAGCGTATACTCGTTTGACACTGTTGCCGTATCGACGCGTAGCTCCTCCTTGTGGTTCAGGTAGCCCTTGCACGTTCCGAGGAACAGGTAGTCGACTCCGAGCTCTATCTCCTCCGTGAACGAGCCGTCGCCCTTCACGCTCAGACGCTTGTTCGTGCCGTCATTGCCCACCATGAAGACCTGGCCGGCTGGCAGCTCGTAGCCGTCCTGCTCGTAGACCCAGCCCTTGACCGTCACCAGCACCTCCGACTTCTCAAACGAGTAGATGTGGTCCCAGCCGCGGGCATCGCCGCGGTTCGAGCAGAAGTAGCCGCGGTTGTGCAGCCCCTCGAATGTCATGCCGAAGTCGTCGCCTTGGGAGTTCAGGGGGAAACCGGGATGCTCAATGGTGCAGGCTCCCCATACTGTCCCCATGGGGGCTTCATTTGAGTTGTGGGCTTTAGTGTCCCCCCCGGGGGACGAAAGAGGGGACGCAATGAAGATATCCAGACCGCCGAATCCGGGATGTCCGTTGCTGGAGAAATAGAGGTCGCCGTTGGGACGGAAGGTCGGGAACATCTCGTCGCCCGGGGTATTGACGGGCTCGCCCAGGTTCTCGACGGCCCCCACGCCGTTAGTCGTCAGCTCGGCGCGCCAGATGTCGTAGCCGCCCAGTCCGCCAGGCATGTCGCTGACGAAGTAGAGCCACAGTCCGTCGGGCGACACCGCGGGATGGGCAAAGGTTGACAGCGTGTCCTTGGCAATGGCCAGCTCCGTCGGCTTGCTCCACGAGGCGTCGCTGCGCTGGGCGGTGGCGATGGTGGCATAGCGCGGATAGGATGGGTCGGTCTTACACTGTGTCAGGTACATGGTTTTGCCGTCGGGTGAGAATGAGCATGCTCCCTCGTCCATTGGCGAGTTCAGTTCCGAGTCGATGGTCACAGGCTTCTGCCACTTCCCCTTGTCGTCCTTTTGTGCATAGAAGATGTCGGCGTTCTTAGTTCCTGTGATGCCGCTCAGCTCGTCGCCCTGCGCCTGGTTGCGCGTCGACGTGAAGAACAGCTGGTCGAAGTCTTCGCCGCTCAGCATGGGCGAGTACTCGGCGCGTCGCGAGTTGAACAAGTCCTGTCGCTTCACCGTGTACTTCGAGCCGGCGGCTCTCCACTGTGGCGCCATGCGCGCCGACTCCAGCCCCGATTTCACAAGAGGCAGGAGGGGAGAGGGGAGAGGTGAGAGGTCGGAGGTGGGGCGTGAGAGGCTTGACTCTGTGGTGCCCAGGCTGTCAAGGAGTTGCAGGAACGTCTTCTCGGCCTCCTTGTAGGAGCCGTTTTTCAGCTGTAGCTGTGCCAGCTGTAGCAGGGCCGTGGTGTCGGCCTGATGGAAGCGTACGGCGTTGTTGTAGGCCGCAATGGCTTTCTGGGTGTAGTTGATGCGGCGGTAGCAGTCGCCCATCTTCAGCGCCCGCTGTCCGCGTGAGGCACGGTCTTTGGCCGGTGTCTTGGCGTATGCCTTCTTGTATTGTTCCGCCGCGTCGTAATATTCGCCCAGGGCATAGAACTTGTCACCTTTCTTTAGAGCCTGGTCAACGCCGCCGCACCCACTGAGGAGCACGGCCGCCATAACCGAATATACTATGGTGACAATCTTGCGCATACCCTATTATAACGTATGCGCAAGCCGTTTTATTGTTTTTTGCTGCGTTTCTTCTTCTCTTCCTCCTCGGGAGTGACGGTCACGCGGCGGTTGCTGGAATCGCACATCACGTCGCGCACGATGTCGGTCACCTGCTGTTTCAGCTCGCTGATGAACTGTTGGGCGTCGTACTTGTGGGCCTCGATGTCGCGCAGCTTCTTCTCCCAGATGCCCGTCAGCTCGCAGCTTTTCAGCAGGTCTTCGTGGATGAGGTCGATGAGCTCAATGCCGGTAGGTGTTGCCACGAGGTTCTTGCGCTCCTTCCTGATGTAACGGCGCTTGAAGAGGGTCTCGATGATGGCGGCACGCGTCGAGGGACGCCCTATGCCGTTCTCCTTCATGAGGCGGCGCAGCTCCTCGTCCTCCACCAGCTTGCCTGCAGTCTCCATGGCGCGCAGCAGCGTGGCTTCCGTGTAGTGCTTGGGCGGCGTGGTCCATTTCTCTGTCAGCGTGGGCTGGTGGGGACCGCTCTCGCCCTTCTCGAAGGGCGGCAGCGTGCGCTCCTCTTCCTCGGGCTTCTTCTCATCATCATCAGTTTGTGTGTCCTTGGCATAGACGGCGCGCCAGCCCGCATCAAGAATCGTGCGGCCTGTCACCTTGAACTCGATGGCGTCGACAGAATCGACGCCCGCACTATTGGTGGAATCGACGCCTACACTACCGAGTACGGTGGTCTGGGCAAATTTGCAATCAGGGTAGAACACGGCGATGAAGCGGCGGGCCACCAGGTCGTAGACCTTGCGCTGCAGGTCGGTGAGGGCAGTGGGAATCATGCCGGTGGGGATGATGGCATGATGGTCGGTCACTTTCGATGAGTCGAACACCTTCTTTGACTTCGGCAGGGGTTTGCCGCCGAGGGGACGCACCAGTTCGGCGTAGGGTGCTACGCCGGCGTGCTTGATCTGGAACAGACCGTTCATGGTCTGCGGACACTTGGCATAGACGTCGTCGGGCAGGAAGGTGGTGTCCACACGCGGATAGGTGGTCAGCTTCTGCTCGTAGAGCTGCTGGATGATGTTCAGCGTCATCTCGGCCGAGAATCCGAACTTCTTGTTACAGTCAACCTGTAGCGATGTCAGGTCGTAGAGCGACGGCGGCGTCTCGCGCCCGTTCTTCTTTTCTATATTGGTCACAGTGAACGGCTTGCCTTCGATGAGGGCAAAGGCCCGTTCGCCTTCCTCCTTCGACGTGAAGCGTCCTTTGGTTGCCGTGAACGTCGTGTCGCGGTAGACCGTCGCCAGCACCCAGTAGGGCTCGGGCTTGAAGTTGTCAATCTCCTTCTGGCGGTTCACGATGAGGGCGAGGGTAGGGGTCTGCACTCGGCCTATGGAGAGCACCTGCCGGTTCTGGCTGTAGCTGCCCTGGCCGTACTTGATGGTGTAGAGACGCGTACAGTTGATGCCCAGCAGCCAGTCGCCGACGGCACGCGACAGTCCGGCCATGTAGAGCGACTGGTACTCGCCCTGATCCTTCAGTGTGGCGAAGCCCTCGCGGATGGCTTCGTCGGTCATCGACGATATCCACAGCCGCTTGACGGGACACTTGGCGCCGGCCTTCTGCATGACCCATCGCTGAATGAGCTCACCCTCCTGTCCGGCGTCGCCGCAGTTGATGATGCTGTCGGCCTGCTGCATCAGCCGTTCAATGATGGCAAACTGTTTCTTGATGCCCTGGTCGTCCTTCAGGCGGATGCCGAAGCGCTGTGGTATCATGGGGAGTGACGTCAGGCTCCACGACCGCCACATGGGGGTATAGTCCTCGGGCATCTTCAACTCGCACAGGTGTCCGAAGGTCCATGTCACCTGGTAGCCGTTGCCTTCCATATAGCCGTCGTGGCTCGCCGTGGCACCTATGATGCGTGCTATGTCTTTCGCCACACTGGGCTTCTCTGCTATGCAAACTATCATGTTGTTTCTTTATTTTCTGTGCAAAGGTACGAAAAAGTTCAGAATTCGCAGTCCATAGTTCATAATTTTTGGGGGGCGGCTGCGAATTTCTCATTTCTCATTTCTCATTCTCGTTTTTTTGTTGTACCTTTGCGCCCGCATGAACCTAACTCTTAAAATAAAGCAATGAGAAAATGAGAAAGAAAAGTTTCATGTTAAGGACACTGGCAGCAGGGCTGGCAGTGTTCAGTAGTGTTGCCGCAATGGGGCAATCTGGACCTGACTGGCTTCAGGATGTGTCGGACCGTATTCAGCTGCATGGCTATGCACAGGGTGGTTTTAACTACACCCACACCGACGCCGCTGACGTAAACACCTTCGAGGTGAAGCGTATTCTCTTCTGGGCTAACGCCCAAATCACCGACCGCGTGTCCTTCTTGTTCATGCACGACTTCAACAGCGTAGTACAAGAGTATTATATGGACTACCGGTTCTCCAACAACAAGGCGCTGACCGTTCGCCTGGGACAATTCAAGAACGGTCTCTCCTACGAAAATCCCCTCTCACCAACGGCTATGGAAGCCATCGACGTCTACTCTGAGGGCGTCACCTACCTGACGGGCTGCGGCAGCGATCCGCTGATTGGCGTGCAGTACGGCCGCGACCTCGGTATGGCGGTGTTCGGTGAGACTGATAACGGAAAACTCCGCTATGAGGTGGATATCATGAATGGCCAAGCCATCAACAAGAAAGACAATAACCCTGAGAAGGACTTCATCGGACGTCTGGAATACCGTCCGGCCAAGGGGCTGAACCTCGTGGCTACAGGACAGATAGGCCGCGGCCATGCCATCAAGGTCTCGCCCTACGTTCCTGACATTGCCCTTGGCGAGAACTACAAGCGCAACCGCTGGACCGTGGGCTTCGACTATAAGTCGACCGTCTTCAATGTTCACGGCGAGTACCTCGAAGGTAAAGATAAAAACACCACCAGTCGCGGTGCCTACGTCACCGGCAGCGTCCCCGTTGCCAAGGGTGTCGACCTCGTGGGCTCCTACGACTACTTCAACTTCAACACCGACCTCGACTACGACCAGCACAAGGCCATTGCCGGCATCCAGTGGTGGTTCTTCAAGAAGAACCGCTTCCAGGTGCAGTATGTCTACAAGAGTGCCGGCGTCGCTGGCGGACAGTTTGTGAAGAACGCCTCTCACGCCATCATGGCGCAGATGCAGGTGCGCTTCGATTGGGCAAAGAAAAAATAAGAAACCATGATTATAAAAGTAGTATTAACAATCATCTTCCTGGCCGTGATGATTGGCGTGGGCGTCTACTCACGCAAGCAGGCCAGCAGTGTTGACGGTTTTGTGCTGGGCGGTCGTGCCGTAGGCCCGTGGCTGACGGCTTTCGCCTTCGGCACCAGTTATTTCTCAGCAGTGGTCTTCGTGGGCTACGCCGGACAGTTCGGATGGAAGTACGGTCTCTCCTCGGCGTGGATAGGCATCGGCAACGCCGTCATCGGCTCGCTTCTGGCATGGCTCATCCTGGGCCGTCGCACGAAGCTGATGACCCAACACATCGAGTCGCGCACCATGCCCGACTTCTTCGGTACCCGTTTCAGCGACCAGGGACTGCGCGTCGCAGCCTCCATCATCGCCTTCGTGTTCCTCATTCCCTACACCGCCGGCGTCTATAGCGGCATCTCGCGACTCTTCGAGATGGGCTTCGAGATTCCCTACGAGTACTGCGTCATCATCATGTCCGTCCTCACTGCCGTCTACGTCATCATCGGCGGCTACAAGGCTACGGCCATGAACGACTTCATCCAGGGCATCATCATGCTCTTCGGCATCGTGGCCGTCATTCTGGCTGTACTCAATGCGCAGGGTGGACTGACGGCTGCCGTCGCTAAACTTGCCGAGCTGCCTGCCGACGGCGCTACGGAGCCCGGCAGCGGCATGTTTGCCACGTGGTTCGGTCCCGACCCATGGGGACTCCTCGGCGTTGTCGTCCTGACGTCGCTCGGCACCATGGGTCTGCCCCAGATGGTCGGTAAGTTCTACAGCATCACCGACGAGAGCGCCATCAAGCGCGGCACCGTCATCTCTACCATCTTCGCCTTCATCGTGGCTGGTGGCTGTTACTTCCTCGGCGGCTTCGGCCGACTCTACGACCCCGTCATCAATGAGGCTACCGGTAAGATTGCCTTCGACAGCATCGTGCCCGCCATGCTCGTCACGCTGCCCGACGCCCTCATCGCCCTCGTGGTGCTGCTGGTGCTCTCGGCCTCTATGTCGACGCTGGCCTCGCTGGTGCTCACCTCCAGCTCTACGATGACGCTCGACCTCATCTATCGCGACAAGAAGTCGCTGCCCGGCGAGGTAGAGGACGGAACCATCGACGACGTCGTGGCCGAGAAGATTGAGCGCCGCAAGGTTGTGGTGATGCGCGTGCTGATAATGTTCTTCATCGTCATCTCGCTGCTCATCGCCCTCAATCCCCCGACGTTCATCGCACAGCTCATGGGCATCTCATGGGGCGCACTGGCCGGTGCCTTCCTGGCTCCCTTCATGCTGGGCCTCTACTGGCGCGGCGTGACTACCGCCAGCGTCTGGGCCTGCTTCGTCTGGGGTGTCGGCCTCACCGTTGTCAACATGCTGTTGGGCAATCCCATTAACCCCATCAACTGCGGCGCCATCGCCATGGTCGGCGGCTTCCCCGTCGTCTGGCTCGTCAGCCTGCTGACGAAGAAACTGCCCAAGCAGACCGTCGACAGCATCTTCGATTGCTACAACAAGTAATCCGTTTTGGAGCAACCAGCTCAGAGTCATTTCGAGCAATACAAATCCTATTCCGCCGAGACATCAACCCGATGTTCTCGGCGGAAGTTTTCCGTCAACCTCCCGTTTTTGACGAAAACCTCCTACTCTCATTGTCCTCCTGTACCTGAATGGCTATCTGATTGGGACAAACGCTTTGCCATCTCGTTGAGGGCCATAAAGCGATAACGCTGAGAAGTCACTGGAATTGGCGTATAGCTGTAATGTCGTTCTTCTGCCTTACGACGTAACGCCTCTTCTACCGCCTTTTGTATAGAAGCATCGAGGAACGACTGTTCGGTGGGTTCCAGTAACAATAACAGACCTTTCGAACACGCCTCGAAATAGACGCCCCCTGGTTTGTAGTAACGCTCATGAGGTGATCCCTCCTTGGGGAAACCGTCGTTGAGCAGGACTACCAGCGGATAGCCTTGCTCGCGCAAAGAGCGGGCGATGATTTGCTCGCCCTTGCTGATGGCCGCCGTATAGGTGACTGCCCCATTATGAGCCCCCGCTAACGACGAGCGCAGTTGCTCTTGTATTTGCTCGTTGGTGGCGCTGCGCGACATTTCCACGGTTTGACCATCTGGCCAGTTGAGGAGGAAATGATTGCCCATCGAGGTGAACGACAAGCCGGCAGCCCCTGTTTGTCTGTGTAGCTTGAAGAGGTCGGGGTTGTGGGTCTTGAGCCAAAGACGGCGCGGATTATCCTTCACGTAGTCAATCATCCTGCGCAACTGTCCTGGCGCATGGAGGATGCGCTCGTGATAATAGGCTTTGTCTTGTTGCCAGATGCTACCCCTGCCCGCAAAAATGCGGGCAAAATGCACGGGGACGTTTCCGTGCACTTCAGCGGCGTTTCCGTGCACTTCAGCGGCGTTTGTACGAGAATCCCTGTGCACTTTAGCGGCGTTTCCGTGCACTTCAGCGGCGTTTGTACGAGAATCCCTGCGCACTTCAGCGGCGTTTCCGTGCACTTCAGCGGCGTTTGTACGAGAATCCCTGTGCACTTCAGCGGCGTTTCCGTGCACTTCAGCGGCGTTCTCGCCGCTGTAATAGTACTCCTCTTTATAAACCTTAGTACAGCCGCTCTTAAAGCCCCGCACCACTGCCCCTATGCTTTGCGGAAGCGGTTCCAGCACCTGGATTACCAGATGCACATGGTCTGGCATAACCATCTGTGCCAGTACTTTCAGGGCATAGCCTTTTCCTTTGTAGAACTGCGCAAGTCCACTGAGCATCTGACACACACGCCGCCCGAAAGCGTTGAGCCTGACAAAAGCCGTTTCAGCACTCTCACCCTCGAGTGCTCCAAACAGTGGATAACGCTCCTCCACAGGTAGTGTGAAATGGTAGATGGCACGGCCTCGGTAGTCCCATCCCTTTTCACGATGGTGCCGCATGGGGTCAACCGGTTTCCATTGTCTCTCTCCTCTGTCGATTGCCTGTGCCATCAGTTTGTTTTATTATCGTCTTGGATTTATTCATCCGAAGAGGGCGCGGAGAGCTTCCTCGACCTTACGGACGGGGTGGATGTGGATGGAGTATTTCTTGGCATCCAACCCTTGGAGGTTGTACTTCGGGATGATGATGTCGGTGAAGCCGAGCTTCTCGGCCTCGGCGATGCGCTGCTCGATGCGGGCCACGGGGCGTACCTCGCCAGAGAGTCCTACTTCGCCGGCCATGCACCAGCCCTGCTCAATGGGGGTGTCGACATTGGAGGAGAGGACGGCGGCGATGACCGAGAGGTCCATGGCGAGGTCGGTGACACGCAGGCCGCCGGCAATGTTGACGAATACATCCTTCTGTGCCAGTTTGAAGCCGACACGCTTCTCGAGGACAGCCAGCAGCATGTTCAGACGGCGCTGGTCGAAGCCGGTGGCAGCGCGCTGCGGGGTGCCGTAAGCGGCGGTGGAGACGAGTGCCTGTGTCTCGACGAGGAAGGGGCGCACGCCCTCGATGGCCGAGCTGATGGCAACGCCGGAGAGGCCGTCGTGGTTGTCGGTGAGCAGCAGCTCGGAGGGGTTGGTGACTTGGCGCAGGCCGTTCTGCAGCATCTCGTAGATGCCCAGCTCGGAGGTGGAGCCGAAGCGGTTCTTGATGGCGCGCAGGATGCGGTACATGTGGTGCTGGTCGCCCTCGAACTGTATGACGGTGTCGACGATGTGCTCCAGGATCTTGGGGCCGGCCAGCGTGCCCTCCTTGGTGATGTGGCCGATGAGGATGACGGGCACGCCGCTCGACTTGGCGAAGCGCAGCAGCGCCGAGGCACACTCGCGCACCTGGGCGATGGAGCCGGCAGAGGACTCGACGTCCTCGGTCATGATGGTCTGGATGGAGTCGACGACGACGAGCTGGGGCTTCACCTCTTTAATATGTTCGAAGATGGTCTCGAGCTGGTTCTCGCAGAGCAGGAGGAAGTTGTCAGCGGCAAAACCGCTGACCGCGCTTGGGGAGGCTCCTGCCGCGTCAGAGTCCCCCCTCCTGTGGGAGGAAGTTAGGGGGAGGCTCAGTCGTTCGGCACGCATCTTCAGCTGGTGGGCGCTCTCCTCACCGCTGACGTAAAGGACGCGCAGGGGCAGCTGGAGCATGGTCTGAAGGGTGAGGGTTGACTTGCCGATGCCGGGTTCGCCACCCAGCAGGACGATGCTGCCGGGAACCAGTCCGCCGCCAAGGACGCGGTTCAGCTCCTGATCGTGCATGTCGATGCGCGGGTCGTCGGTGGCGCTGATGTCGCTCAGTCGCAGCACACGGGCGGTGTCGCGACCACGTGAAGAGATGTCACTGGAATGGTCCCAGCTTCCCCTCCCTTTGGAGGGTGTTGGTGGGAGGCTCCTCATCTCCTTGAATGTGTTCCACTGCCCGCAAGCGGGGCACTTGCCAATCCATTTCGGCGATTCCTGTCCGCAGTTGGAGCAGACGTATGCTATCTTCTCTTTTGCCATGATGGCGACAAAGGTACAAAATAAAGTGAAGAGTGAAGAGTGAAGAGTGAAAAATTTGCAGCCGCCCCCCAAAAAATCTCAATTCTCAATTCTCAATTCTCTTTTTTTTCGTATCTTTGCACCCAATTATGAGGAAGATTGTTTGTGTTTTTGCAACGATATGTCTGCTGGCTGGCTGCGGTCAGTCGTACGAGGAACAGCAGCGCGTGTCGCGTCAGCAACAGCGCCAGAGGATGCGCGAGGACTCGGCTGCGCTGAAGGTGGCCGTCATGCCCACGATGGACTGTCTGCCGCTCTACGTGGCGCAGGAGCGTGGTTTCTTCCAGAAGCTCGGTGTTGACGTGTGCCTGAAGCACTTTACGGCACAGATGGACTGCGACACCGCTGTGCAGCGCGGACGTGTAGAGGGCATGGTGAGCGACCTGGTGCGGACAGAGCGTCTGCAGCAGCAGGGCACGCCGCTGCGCTATGTGGCGGCGACGAATGCCTACTGGCAGCTGATCACCAACCGCAGCGCCCGTATTCGTGAGGTGAAGCAGCTGGACGACAAGATGGTGGCCATGACGCGCTATTCGGCTACCGACCTGCTGACGTCGGCAGCCGTTGACAGTGCCAAGCTGAAGACGGAACGCGTCTTCCGCATACAGATCAATGATGTGAACATACGTCTGCGCATGCTGCTGGGTAACGAGATTGACGCCATGCTGCTGACGGAGCCGCAGGCCGTCCAGGCACGGCAGCAGAAGCACCGTGTGGTGATGGACAGTCGGGGGCTGGACCTGAAGCTCGGCGTCGTGGCGTTTCGCGAGAAGCCACTGAAGGACAGCAAGCGCCAGCAGCAGCTGGAGCGCTTCCTGAAAGCCTACAACCAGGCCTGCGACTCGCTGTCGAGACTGGGGCTGAAACAGTATCGGGACGTGGCCGAGAAGTACTGTCACGTTCAGGGAGCAGCGGTCGACTCGCTTGCAAAGACTGTCAAGTACGAACGTGCCCAGGCTCCCCGACAGCAGGACGTAGAACGGGCGCAAGCATGGCTTAAGTCGAATTAAGAATTAAGGACAGAAGGTGGACAACAACGACCAACTACAAGATATATTGAAATTTATCAGGCAGGGCGCTTTAGGCTCGGCGCTGTCGGCTATGGAGAACTACCTGCTGACATATCCGTCGCCCAAAGAGCAGGAAAGGCTGAACCGTATCGGCGAGGACTACCGCCTCATGGTGGACTATTGGCAGCGCGGCTACAAGGACCCGCAACGGCAAGAGGTGTATCAGCAACTGCTGCAACGGCTCAATATGCTGGCGACAGGAATGGTTGTTGCCGGGAACATCAGACGGTCGCCGTTTGTGATGAGTGTCTATCAGCGAGCCAGAGCATCGCGCGACAGCTGGGCGTTGACCTCCGTGAGGAGCGACTTGGAAAGCTTTGTCTCCGACCAGGCGCTGATAGGCCTGAAACCGCCACACGTCAGAGCCGCTGAGGAGCGCGAGTTGTTCGACCGTCACCAACGGCTGATGTCGGCTTTGTTTGACTATATCTGGACGTCGCTGACATGGAGTGACAATCTGGGTGACTCTTTCATCGACCTCTTGCTGTCGCCGACAGTCGACGACCACGACCAGGAGCTCATGGCAAGTGCCATCACGCTGTCGCTACTGAATTGTTTCGACTACCAGAAATGGCGCGTCCTTGTCGAGGTCTATGCCCAGACGGGTAATGAATACCTGCGACAGCGAGCCCTTGTAGGGTGGGCGCTGGCTGTCGATTCCCGACAGCTGACGGTCTATCCTGAAATGCTGACGACATTGCAGAAACTGCTGGCCGACGACCAGTGCAGACAGGAACTGAAAGAGCTTCAGATGCAGCTTGTGTACTGTATGAAGGCCGACGAGGACAGCCAGAAGATACAGCAGGAGATGATTCCTGAGATTATCAAGAACAACGACCAGTTCAGGGTGACACGCAACGGCATTGAGGAGATAGAGGAAGACCCGATGGAGGACATCCTTCATCCCGAGGCCTCGGAACAGCGCATGGAGAAGCTGGAGGAGACGATGCGGAAGATGGTCGACATGCAGCGTGCTGGCTCTGATATCTACTACGGCGGCTTTGCTCAGATGAAGCGCTTCTCATTCTTCAATGACACCTGCAACTGGCTCATGCCTTTCTACGCCAAGCATCCGGGACTTACGCAGGTGATGAACGATGAGCGGCGTAGCCGCATCCTGCTGGGGTTGCTGCGTCACAGCCCATTCTGTGACAGCGATGCCTATTCGTTTGCTCTGGGCTTCTATCAGGCTATGGACCGCCTACCCAAGAATATGCTGGAACTGCTGGATCGTGGCGAGTTGTCGCTCATTGGTGAGTTGATGGACGACGACGAGATTGTCCAGCCCGCCTATGTCCGCCGCCGTTATCTGCAGGACCTCTACCGCTTCTACCGTCTCTTCCCGTCGCGTAATGCTTTCGTCAGTCCATTTGAATCATCGGAGGGCAGACCGCGCATCTTCTTCTTTGGCCAGAAGGTGTTCAGGCTGACGGCGTTGACGGCCGACTGTGTAGAGGTGGCCGGCTTCCTGGCCAAGCAACGACTCTACAGAGATGCTTTCCGGGTGCTGAACAACTGTCAGGAAGAGTATAAGGGCGAGCGCTATTACATGACTTACGCTGCTGTAGTGCAGCAGGTTCACGCCACCAACCTTGAAGGAGACCTTGCCATAGACAGCTACCGTCATGTGCTGAAGAACAATCCGCAACATGAGCAGGCGCTGAAGGGAATGGCGCGGCTACTGTTTGCCAATCATGACTACCAGGGGGCCCTCGATGCCTATGAACAGCTGTTGGTTCAGCATCCCGACCACCACAACTTCTTACTGAACAAAGCCGTTTGTCTTGGCAATCTTCAGAAGTATGAGGAGGCGCTGAAGATTCTGTATAAGATGAACTACGAACGACCTGACGACCAAGTGGTTAAGCGCGTGTTAGCATGGACCGTGATGTGCGACGGGAAGCTGGAACAGGCCAGCTCGCTCTATTCGCAGCTGCTGGACGATGAGAAGCCCGTCGGCGACGACCTGCTGAATGCCGGTCTCTGCCGTTGGCTGAACAGTGATGTCATCGGTGCTGCTGAACTGTTCCGTCAGTATGCTGCCACATGTGGTGAGAACGGCTTCGACGCTGAGGCGGAATTCCGCCGCGAAGAAGCCTTGCTGCGCCGTCATGGCATAGGCGACGTGGAAATCAGACTGATGGTTGACGCGCTGCGAGGGTAACACGCGCTCTACTGGCAGGGACACTGTTGGTGGCCGTGAAAGCGCCGGCAACCACTAAAGGGTGAAGGCCAGAAGATGACCGAACCAGCCAACGAATTTCGACCATGTCGAGCGCTCCTTCTTCCACCACTCTGGCGTCATCAATACGCTTTTTTTAGTGTCTTCGTTGAAGATGTGGTCAAGTTCGGCCGTTGTCTCCGGGCTGAGGATAATGGCATTGTCCTCGTAGTCGAATCGCAGGCTTCGCGAGTTGAGATTGGCCGAGCCGATGGTGCAGAAGCGTCCGTCGACCATCATAATCTTAGAGTGGTGGAAGCCCGGCTGGTAAATCCAGATGTTGGCACCACGTTTCATCAGTTTGTGGGCATAGTAGAATACACAGTCGGGCGTCAGCGGGATGTCGCTTTTCTGTGATATCATGATGTTCATCTTGACTCCACGTTTGAGGGCCCGGTACAGTGCCTTCTTCGTCGACGTCTCGAGAGTGAAATAGGGGTGGACGAGGGTGATGGAATCCTGCGCAGCGTCAATGGCATCACAGTAGAAGCGGCGGATGGCGTTGTTACGTCCCAAAAGATGACCATCGGCCACACGGACAGTGCCAGGTTCGCGGTTAACGATTCCTACCGTCTGGTGGCCGGCATTGCCACCGCGGAAGTAGGCAGGGTCGGTCAGCATCTCGCCCGTCACCTTGTACCATATCTCGCGAAATATGAGTTGCAGGTCGTTAACGGCACTGCCCTCTATGCGGCAGTGCATGTCGCGCCATTCGCCCACCTGCTCCGTACCATTTATATAATAGTCGGCCACGTTCATGCCACCGGTATAGCCGATGCTTCCGTCGATAATCACTATCTTACGATGGTCGCGAGGCCAGATGCGGTTGATCCAGGGAAAGCGGATTGGGTCGTACTCGTAGATGGCGATGCTGTCGTCGCGCAGTGCACGCAGATGGCGCTTTTTCAGCGGCTGGTTGTTGGAGTCGTTGCCGAATCCGTCGAAGAGGGCCCGTACCTGAACGCCCTCACGTCGTTTCTCGCGCAGAAGGTCGAAGAGCAGGGAAGCGATGGAGTCGTTTCGGAAATTGAAATACTCCAGATGGACGCTGTGATGAGCCTGTCGGATGTGAGCAAAAAGGTCGTCGAACTTCTCTTGGCCACTCTTCAAGACGTGTACGCTGTTGTCGTTGGTAAAGCGAACACCGAAGTCCGTCATCTCGCGGCGGATGATGCTGTCGCTGGTCTCTGCTCTGCTGCTTGTCGGCAAAAAGGTAAGGATGACGAGCATCATCCTTACCAATAATTGTTGTGGTGTCATGTCAATTGCGGTGTTTCAGACGGTATTCGAGTGGTGACAATCCGAACTTCTCCTTGAAAACATTGATGAAGTTCTCGGCCGTCACGAAACCAATGTTAACGGCCAGCTCACTCATGTTGATATTCGTGCGCTTCAGCAGAATGCACGCATGCTTCAGACGGAGGTCGCGCACCAGCTCGGTGGGCGTCTTGCCGGTCAGATTGCGTACTTTGTGGAAGAACGGTACGCGACCCATGCCCATGGCAGTGGCCATCTCCTCGAGGCTGATTTGTCCGCGGCTCATGTTCTGGAGCACGTACTGCTCGATGTTCATCAGCAGTCGCTGGTCGACAGCGTTAGTCATGGAGAAGTCGCTACCCATGTCGCCGGCACTCTCCTCGGCCATGGCTGCCGTAATCTGGTTCACCAGCTCGCTGTCCTGTGTGGCTGGCATGTTGGCAGTCTTGATGCGTGTCTCAACCATCTGCATCTCGTCATCCTGTTTGCCTGTTTCGCTCAGCGGGTTGTAGTTGCTCATGTTGATGGTCTCGGTGGCTGTGGTCATGCTGGAGTTCAGACTCTCCAGACGACGTGTCTCAGCACCCTCAATCAGGTTGTTGTCCATCTCGACGATGCCCAGACCCAGCAGCTTGTTGAAGCGCATCACGGCGTCTTGCAGGTTAAACGGCTTGGCCAGATAGTCGTCGGCCGAGAGGGTGATGTCCATGTCCTTCATGTCCTTTGCCGTCAGGGCGCCGTCGGTCATCAGCACGAACTTCATCTTGGCACGTGTAGTGTCCATCTTCAGCTGGTTACACAGCTGGCTGCCACGCAGGCCTGGCATATCCTCCTTACAGATGATGAGGTCGACCTTCATGGTCTCCAGGTCATCGGCTGCCTTGTGGATGTTGTTGTAGACGTGGAAGTCGTAGACGTTGATGAGACGCTCGTTGATGAACTTCAGGAACTCCTCGTTGTCGTCGATGAAGATGACGACGAACTTGCCTGTCGGCGAGTCGGTGGTGCGGCGGGCGCGCATTTCGCTGGTCAGCGAGTTGCTGTTGTCCTCGAGCATCTGCATCTCGCCCTTTGAGTTCAGTTCGAAGCGGCTCTGAATACTCTGCTTGGCCTTAGCCACAGGATTCTCAAGTGCCGACTGCATGTCGCTGACGCGGGTGATGACCTGAAGCATCTGTGAGTGCAGGGCGTTGAGCTGTTCGCGTTCCTCGAGCGACTTCTCGCTCTCGGATAGGTTGCTGATGATCGACGTCATGCGAATCATTGGCTGGCGCAGGTCTTCGCTGGCGGCCTTGATCTCCTCGCGCTGTACCTTCAGCTGGTCGATGACAGCGTTCTTGCGTGCTCTCATCTCCTTGACTTGGCGGATGCCTATGCGCCAGATGTAGAGAATGATGATGATGACGATGGCATAAGCCACAATCATCCACCATGACAGCAGCCAGTGAGGCTCGATTTCAATCTCGAGGACACGCTCCTGATTACTGACGGAGCCGTCGGCACTGACAGCCTTGACGTGCAGCTTATAGGTGCCACTGGCAAGGTGCTGGAATGTTACGCCGTGCTTCAGGGCGTCGCCTGTCTTCCAGTCATTGTCGAGACCTTCCATCCAGTACTTGAACTGCAGGCGCTCGCTCTGGTTGTAGTTGCCGGCTGCGAACTTGATGGTGAATGAGTTCTGGTTATTGTTCAACTCAATGCGCTGGCACTCGTTCAGGGCCTGGTTCAGGATGATTCGTCCGTCGTACTCCATGCCAATCATGATGGCCTCCTCGCCAATGAGCAGCTCTGTCAGCATAACGCGTGGCAGGGCTTTGCTGTCCTCGTCTTGATCCTGGCTGGTCCAGTTGATGCCGTAAAGTCCACCGAACTGCACATTACCGTTCTTCTCGGTGAGAATGGCGCCACTGTTGAACTCGTTGCTCTGCAGGCCGTCGCGGGTGTCATAGTTGTAGAGACCATAGGCAAAGCTGCCCTCCTCGTGGTCGCGCTGAACGACGATACGGCTGACGCCGTTGCTTGTCGTGACCCAGATGTTGTGCTTGTTGTCCTCAGTGATGCCACAGATGTTGTTGTTGCACAATCCCTGCTTCTCAGTCAGGTAGGTCAGGTCGTCGGTCGAGAGGTTGAGGACGTTGACGCCCTCGCGCGTACCTATCCATATTAGGTCACGAGAGTCCTGGAACACCTGTGTGATGTAGTTGTTGGTGAACTTCTTAAGCGCTGTCGTGTTGCCGATGAGATGACGCATCTCCGACGTCGACAGGTTCATCAGGATCAGACCCTCGCTGGTTCCTATGAAGAGCATGTTGCCCTTGGCGTAGTGGAGCGAGGTGATGTTGTTTGTCGAGAGCTTACCGTTCTGATGGGTATACGTCGAGAAGGTGTTCATCTTGGGGTTGAACACCTGCAGACCACCGTTGGTGGCTATCCACAGGTTGCCTACCTTGTCGGCGCATAGGTCGTTGATGTGGTCGTCGATGAGCGTCTTCACACTGTCGCGGGCTTGTGAATAGATGGTCGAGACACCGTCCTTGATGCGTGTCAGTCCGTTGTTCTTCGAGCCTACCCAGAGACTGCCGTCGGGCGTGCATGCAAGACACGACACCTTGATGCTGGCCAGGCGTCCGTCGAAGTCGAGCAGACCGTGATCGCTGGTGCCATACCAGATACGGCCGCTGGCATCCTGTGTGATGGCTGTGATATCGCCAATGAGACGTGACTGGAAACGGTAGATGTTGGCACCGTGATAGGCTACGCCCGATTTCTCCGTGCCCACCCAAAGCAGGTCGGTATCGTCAATGTAGATGCTCTGAATTCTCACAACGTCCTGTTTCCATTGTCCCTCGTTGATGTTGCGTGGCTGTACAGGCTCCATCTCACGGGTATTAGCGTTCATGCATATCAGGCCATTTTGGTCGGTACCAATCCAGATGTTACCGCTGCGGTCGCCGCCCATGCCGTGGACAGAGTTGTCAACACCGCCGCCTGTCAGTCCCAGCTTGTCACCGATGTTCATGTCCCACGTGTTGTTGCTCTTGTTGTAGACGAAAAGGGTGCCCTGGCCGTATAGCCAGATGTTATCCATCTGGTCGGCAAAGGCTTTCAGTGTTGACGTACGGCGCAGTTTGCGGTCGGCCACCTCGTTGGCGGCCCAGACGGTGTGTTGCTGGTGCATGACGTCGCAGCAGACGATGCGGCCGTCGTCATAGACGATGAGTGCTCCGTCGCGACACTCACTGATGGAGCAGACATTGCCCTGAGGCACGCCAATGATGTCGCCCGTATAGCCGAACTCAAACAACGTTTGCTGCTGTTGGTTGAAGCAGACGATACCCTTGTTGGGAATGGCTCCCCAGATGTTCTTGTGGTGGTCGATATAGACGATGCTCGGAATGCGGTCGATGTTCATCTTTGCGAACACCTGCTTCATGTCTCGTTCGAAGGTCTCTGTCTGCGGGTTATATACGCAGTAGCCCGTAGCCGTGCCAATCCACAGGTTTCCGTCGAGTGCTTCCTGGATTGAGTTGATGTAGCTGTCGGGTAGCGACGAACCGTCTTGCGAGTCGCATTGGAAATCCTTGAAGACATAACCGTCATAACGGTATAGACCAGCCGATGTGCCGAACCACATGTATCCGCGGGCATCCTTTAATATACAGTTCACCTGACTGCTGGTCAGGCCGTCCTTAGCGTCCAGCGTCTTGAACAGATAGGCTGCAATGGCTGACAGCGAGACGGCTGTCAGTGCCAGAAGAGTCAATACTTTCCTGATATTTCTCATAGATAAATACGTCTATATCATACACGAATAATGGTCGACGACGCCCAGCAGGTGGCGCTTCTTGTCGGTGACCAGTACCGAGTGGATTTTATACTTGTTCATGATTTTCTGTATCTCCGAAATCTTCATCTGGGGACTGACAGTCTTCGGGTCACGCGTCATGATATCGCTGACGGCGTGGTTGAAGAACTCAGCCTGCCAGCGCTCGGTGGCACGGCGTATGTCGCCGTCGGTAATCAGTCCGGCAATGGTGTCGTCGTCGTTCATGGCTATGCCTAAGCCCAGCTTGCCCTTGCTGACCAGGATGATGGCCTCGCCGAGACGCATGTCGGGCGTAATGCGAGGCAGGTCTTCGGTGCGCATGACGTCGCTGGCCGTGGTCAGCAGACGCTTGCCAAGCTCGCCACCGGGGTGGAACTGCGCGAAGTCCTGAGGCTGGAAGTTACGCTTCTTGATGAGGGCCACCGCCAGGGCGTCGCCCATCACCATCTGTGCCGTGGCGCTGCTGGTGGGGGCCAGGTTCAGCGGGTCGGCCTCGTGGCTGACGCAGACGTTCAGGTGGCAGTCGGCATACTTGGCCAGCAGCGACTCTTTGTTGCCACTCATGGCGATGATGGGAATCTGCATCTGCAGCACCAGTGGGATGAAGCGCAGCAGCTCGTCGGTCTGGCCGCTGTTGCTGATGGCCAGCACCACGTCGTCGCGGGTCATCACGCCGAGGTCGCCGTGGAACACGTCGAGGGGGTTGATGAAGAACGACGGGGTGCCTGTCGACGACAACGTGGCCGCAATCTTGGCGCCCACATGGCCGCTCTTGCCAACGCCGGTGACGATGATCTTGCCATGACAGCGATACATGAGCTCGACCGCACGGTCGAACTCCTCGTCCATCATGGGGATGAGTCCCAACAAGGCTTCTGCCTCGTCCTTAATGCACTTGATGCCGTATTCTCTTGCGTTCACTTCGTCTTGCTTTTTGATATTTCGATATTCCGATATTCCGGGATTCCTTCATTCTGCAATCGCCTTGACCAGCCCTTCCAGCTTGTCGAGCTCCAGCATGTTGGCCGCGTCGCTAAGACCAGCATCTGGGGTGGGGTGTACCTCGAAGAACCAGCCTGTAGCACCGAAAGCCTTGGCGGCCAGAGCCATCTGGGGCACGAAGCGGCGGTCGCCGCCCGTCTTGCCGTCGGCTCCGCCGGGGCGCTGTACGCTGTGTGTGCAGTCCATGATGACCGTCGGCACGAGCTCCAGCATGTCGGGGATGTTGCGGAAGTCGACCACCAGATTGTTGTAGCCCATCATGTTGCCGCGCTCTGTCAGCCATACCTCGGTGGCACCGCTGTCAAGCGCCTTCTCAACGGGGTACTTCATGTCGCGCCCGCTGAGGAACTGTGCCTTCTTGATGTTCACCGTGCGGCCAGTCTTGGCAGCAGCCACGAGCAGGTCGGTCTGACGGCACAGGAAGGCGGGAATCTGTAGCACGTCGCACACCTCGCCTGCCGGCTGGGCCTGCCACGCCTCGTGTATGTCGGTCAGCACGCGGAGGCCGTAACGGCTCTTCACGTCGGCCAGCATCTGCAGGCCGCGGTCGATGCCCGGCCCACGGAACGAGCGGATGCTCGTGCGGTTGGCCTTGTCGAACGAGGCTTTGAATATGATGTCAGTGTCCAGCGCCTTGTTAATGCGCACCAATTCACGCGCCACCGTATCAAGCAACTCGGCCGATTCAATGACGCAAGGACCTGCAATGATGGTACTTTTTCTCATGTTCGTTGCAAAGTTATGAATATTTCTTTAATCCGCATCGTCTTTAACTCGCTTTAACTATTCTCTCACCCCTCACCTCTCACTGAACAATATGCACATCGCGCTGCGGGAACGGGATGGAGATGCCGTGGGCGTCGAGCGTATCGTAGACACACTTCAGCACATCGCTGATGACATAAGCCCTCTTGACGGCATCTGACCAAACGAAGAGCTTGAAGTTGACGCTCGAGTCGCCCATCTCGTAGACCACCGCCTTTACCTTCTTCTCGGGGTCCATCCACTCGTGGCTCATGCCGTTGACGGCGTCCTCTACCAACTCGGTCACCTGCTTGAGGTTCGAGCCGTAGGCCACGCCAAACGGGATGATGGCGAGCACATAACCGTGGTTGCGTGTCAGGTTCTTGTAGTTTTTGGCGAAGAGCTGCGAGTTCTGGAAGGTGATGACCTCGCCAGCCAGCGACTCAATGACGGTCGATGTGTAGCTGATGCTTGCCACTTTACCCATGGTGCCGTCGACCTCAATCCAGTCGCCCACCTTGATGCGGCCGGTCATGAGCGAGGCGCCGTAGTAGATGTTCTCGATGATGTCTTTCGAGGCAAAACCGATACCGGTTGACAGACCGCCCGTGATGGCCATGAGCCAGGCGACACTGATGTTCAGGTAGGCGAGCGTCAGGAGCAGCCATGTGCCCCAGATGATGAGCTGAACGACGTTCTTGCCCATCACCGTGCGGCTCTCGGCCGTTGACGGGTCCCTCGACTCGAAGTGAAGTCGCAGCAGGCTAAGCACCGTTCGCGACAACCAGCGGAACAGGAACCACATGCTGATGACGACGGCCAGCTTCACGATGCTCACCTTGAGGTATTTCTGGTTGATGAACATGCTGTTGAAGACATCCCAACACATGTCGCTCAGGTTGAATACGTCGGTGGCCCAGTAGACGCTGAGCATCACCGACCACACGATGAGTACGGGCATCGCCACCTTGTGGACCAGCGTGTAGAGCCAGGTCTGAGTGATGGGACGTTTCGAGAACTCGTGCTTCTCCTCGTACATCTTCAGATAGTCCGAGATGCAGGTGATGGTCAGGATGCAGGTCAGCTGCATGATCCACCAGATGAGCAGCTGTACTGCAAGCAGGGTGTATCCTGCCCACGAACAGACTGTTGAGGCTATGAAGACGGTCAGCGAAACGTAAGTGTAGAACATGTCCGAGCGTGGAATGTTCTGGTTGTGCTTCCTCACCTGCAGCCACTGCCAGATCATGCACAGCAGCAGGATTGGCGGGAAGATGAGACTCACCAGTTCGCTCGGTATGAGGATGATGCGGAAGGTGATGACGATGAAGCCAATCACAAGCAACGGGGCATAGATGCGGAAGGCGCTGTGTATCTGGTTGCCGCTGACGCGCAGCAGCAGCGAGATGAGGATGACAGCCAGCAGCCACAAATACTCCACCAGCAGTCCGGAGGCCATGATGAAGAAGTTCTGCTCGCTGTTATGGCGCATAATGCCCATGATGAGAGCCAGCGTGATGGTGGTCGTAGCCCAGATGATAGATGACCGCTTTTTCAGGAATTCTGGTGTGTGCATGCGTTGCGGCATGAAGCGGAACACCAGCAGGTTCAGGCCGATGGCGATGAGTGCGTAGAACAGGATGGCGATGAAGAGTCCGATAATCCAATAGATGTTCCAGTCGGAGTGCTGGCTCTCCTTGCTGACGGCATATTTCCTGGTCACCACATCACGCATTGTCTGCCACTTCTGCTTCAGGTGGCTCACGATGTTGAAGTATGTTTCACCACCGTTCTTGAAGATGCTGGTCTGTATGTCGTAGTAGCACTCCTGAGCGTAGTCGTTCATGTTCTTCAGACGGCCCTCCGTCGCATCGTAGAAGCGGATGTAGTCCTCCATCTGTTGCGAACCGTCCTCCAGCGTACGCTTGATGCTGGTGGCCAGTGTCAGACAGACGCTCCGGTCAATGCGTGCCCTGTCGCTCAACATGTTGACGGGCATATTCTTCAGACTGGTCACCAGACTGTCGAAGCGGGCTATCTCGCCACTCGTGTTGACGATGTACTCACGGAATGGCATCTGACGGCGCTGGAACTCCTGATAGAGCTCCGTGGCCTGGTGGCAGGCATAGGTGAGGTCGAACAGATACTCCTGGTCCTGCGAGTACAGCATCAGGGCATTTTGGTTGGCCTGCCTCATGGTCTGTGACAGGCTTTGGTATACTTGTTCGCGTTGCTCCTGACGCTCCTCGCGTTGTTCGTTCAAGTCTATGTATCGCTTCGTCAGCTCTGAGCGCAGTATAGTTAGCGTCTGCTCAAGGTTTTTCTCTTTCAGCACGGCGCCGGCCTCGCCGATGATTCCGGCCAGCAATAGCAGTATGATGTATAGTCGTCGCATGTTTTGTCCTTATTTTTGCGTGCAAAATTACGAATAATATCCGAGATAAACAAGAAAAGGGCGCACGAATTGCTTGCAACACTATAATCCCTTACAACCAAAACCACCTGCACTTCCTGCACTTCCTGCACTTGGCGCTGAGCATCAGGCGCTTCTCCGCTGTCCCGCTGCTCTTCATTTGCGCGCAAACCTGCACCTGTATCAACACCTGTTCTGCACCTGACATCGGACGGATGCAGACGGATGGACAGACAAAAATGTCCCAGGCCGTGGGACGTTTCTCCGGGGCCGCCGCAGACTTCTCCGGGGCCGCCGCAGACTTCTCCGGGGCCGCCGCAGCATCCTCCGGGGCCGCCGCAGCATCCTCCGGGGCCGCCGCAGACTTCTCCGGGGCCGCCGCAGCAGTCGGCGACGGGGTAGGGACAGCTGCCTGGCAGGTGCAGCTTCTGGTGCATGGCAGGTGCGAGGATAATAGGCGGTTTTTGACGCTAACTGTCTGGTACTCAGTGCTGGGTGCAAGAGTGCAGGTTTTTTCCGGCTTTTTCCTATATATAGGGGGCACAGAAGAAAAGGTGGGCAAAAGCTTGCATGGTTACAAGAAAATACTTATCTTTGCAGCACAAACCTATAACGACAGCGGAAGATATGCAGATTTTGATTGCTGACAGTGGGAGTACCAAGACTGACTGGGCTTTGCTCGCCGACGGGCAGATGGCCGGCCGCCTGCAGACGCAGGGCATCAATCCGTTCCACCAGACGGAGGAGGACATCCGTGCCGTCCTGACGGGCGAATTGCTGCCGGCCTACCGTCTTCTCAAGCAGGAAGAGCCGCCCTCTGAGATTTACTTCTACGGAAGCGGCGTTCGTCCTGAGCTTGAAACTGTTATGTGCAGACTCATTGCCGAAGTCTTTGGCGGGGCAGAGCGCATTGAGGCCCACGGCGACCTGCTGGGTGCCGCCATTGCCGTCTGTGGACGGGAGGCGGGACAGGCCTGCATCCTGGGCACCGGCGCCAACAGCTGTCTGTACGACGGTGAGCACATCGTGCAGAACACGCCGCCGCTGGGCTACATCCTCGGCGACGAGGGCAGCGGGGCAGTGCTGGGCATCCGCTTCCTGAACGCCCTGCTGAAGGGATGGTTGTCGGCGAGTCTCCGCGAAGCCTTCTTCGCAGAACAGCAGATGACAGAGAGCGACGTCATAGCCCGCGTCTACCGCCAGCCGCTGGCCAACCGCTGGCTGGCCTCCCTCGCACGGTTCATCCACGACCATCTGGGCGATCCCGGTATACGCGACATCGTTGTCGATAACTTCTGCGACTTCTTCAGTCGTAATGTCGTGCCCTATGGCCGTCGCGACCTGCCCGTAGGAGCCGTCGGCAGCATTGCCTTCTTCTTCCAGTCCGAACTCCGTGAGGCCGCCGAGCGTCAGGGCTTCCGTCTTGGTACTGTCCTCCGTAGTCCGATAGACGGGTTGGTCGATTTCTTTAGCCCGGGATTGTAAACAAATACACGGAATCATTTGGCGGTTTCGTGTCTTTTGTTTACTTTTGTAGGCGAATTCTTGTTGAACACATGTATTTTATTGCTGCTAAGAACAATCTTGAATTATGAAAATTAAACTGCTACCTCTGCTACTGACGGTGGTAATGGGACTGCCGGTATTGGGACAGTCGAAGTATGTTACTGTTGAGGACGGTCATTTCGTACGCAACGGCCAACCTTATTATTATGTAGGCACGAACTTCTGGTATGGTGCCATACTGGGCTCCGAGGGTCAGGGCGGCGACCGCAAACGGCTTTGCCGCGAACTCGACGCCATGAAGCGCATGGGCATCGACAACCTGCGGATACTGGTGGGCAGCGACGGCGAGCGCGGCGTGGCCACCAAGGTGGAACCAACGCTGCAGGTGAGACCGGGCGAATATAACGACACCATTCTGGCGGGGCTGGACTACCTGCTTGTGGAGATGCAGAAACGCGGGATGGTGGCCGTGCTCTACCTGAACAACTCATGGGAGTGGAGTGGGGGCTATGGCTTCTATCTGGAGCATGCAGGACTGGGGCGCCAGCCGCGTCCCGACGACGTGGGCTACCCCGCTTTCATGCAGGCTATGGCGCAGTATGCCACATGTGAGAAGGCTCATCAGTTGTTCTACGACTATGCGCGCTTCATCATTGGGCGCACCAACCGCTATACGGGTATGAAGTACACCGACGATCCCGCCATCATGTCGTGGCAGATAGGCAATGAGCCGCGAGCTTTTTCTAAGGAGGCCTTGCCTGCCTTCGAGCGGTGGATAGCTGAGGCGGCGGCACTCATCCGCTCAATAGACAAGAACCACCTCGTCAGCATAGGCAGCGAGGGGTCCTGGGGCTGCGAGAACGACTATGGCGTGTGGGAGCGCATCTGTGCCGATTCGAACGTCGGCTACTGCAATGTTCATCTTTGGCCCTACAACTGGTCGTGGGTGCGGCCCGAGCATCTTGTTGAGGACTTGCCGAAGGCCTGTGAAAAGACGAAAGACTATATTGACCGCCACTTGGCCATCTGCGAGCGTATTGGGAAACCACTTGTGATGGAGGAGTTCGGCTATCCGCGTGACGACTTCAAGTTTGGTTTGGGGACACCGACGCACGGTCGCGACGGCTATTATAAATATGTGTTTTCGCTGGTGGCTGACAATGCCGAACAGGGTGGACGCTTTGCCGGTTGTAACTTCTGGGGCTGGGGTGGTTTTGCACGTCCTCAGCACGAGCAGTGGCAGGTGGGCGACCCCTATACCGGCGATCCAGCCCAGGAGGCACAGGGGCTGAACTCGGTATTTGCTGGCGACAAGTCGACGTTACGGGTCATCCGTCAGCAGGTGAACCGCATGAAACATGTCAAGTAATATAAAAACGATAGCACTCATGAAGAAGAACATCCTTTTTACACTGTTGGCTGCACTCTTGGTGCTGCCTCTGCGGGCACAAGTCATTGGTTCGCAGATTGTTGTCACCGTAGAGCCTGATCATAAAGACTGGAACTATCGCGTGGGCGAGACGGCTGCCTTTGTCGTTGAGGTGCGCAAGTCGGGCACGTTGCTCGACAATGTCATCGTCGACTACGAGGCCGGTCCCGAGATGTATGCCGACACCAAGAAGACGGTCACGCTGAAGGATGGTACCATGAAATGGCGCGGCACGATGAAACAGCCAGGGTTCTACCGTCTGAAGGTCGTAGCACACGTCGGCGAGAAAACCTATGAAGGCATGTGTACTGCCGCCTTCTCGCCCGAGAAGCTGCAGCCGACGACGGTGATGCCCGCCGACTTCACGGCCTATTGGAAGCAGGCCATAGAACAAGCACGCTGGACGACGTTGGAGCCGACGAAACGCCTGTTGCCCGAACGTTGCACCAAGGACGTGAACGTCTACGAGGTGAGTTTCCAGAACACACGATGGAACAGCCGCACGTATGGCATTCTCAGTGTTCCAGTGAAGCCGGGACGCTATCCTGCATTGTTGCGTGTACCCGGTGCTGGCGTCCGTCCCTATAGTGGCGATGTGTGGACGGCTTCGAAAGGCATCATCACCTTGGAGATAGGTATTCATGGCATACCCGTGACCATGGAACAGCGCGTCTATGATGACCTGCAGAATGGTGCCCTGCACGACTACTGGCACTACGGTGCCGACGACCGTGACATGAGCTACTACAAGCGTGTGGTCTTGGGTTGTATCAGAGCTGTCGACTATATTGAGCAGTTCACTGACTGGAACGGCACCGACCTCGGTGTGACGGGCTCTAGCCAAGGTGGTTTCCTGTCGCTGGTCACGGCAGGTCTCGACCAGCGCGTTACCTGCTATGGCGTCGTCCACGGTGCCATGTGCGACCACACGGCGTCGCTGCGTGGTGTTGCCTGCGGATGGCCTCACTACTTCTACTGGAACAAGGGCAAGGGCGTGGAACGTCAGATCGAGACGTCGCGCTACTACGACGGCGTGAACTTTGCACGGCTCATCACCAAGCGGCAGCAGGGCTGGTTCTCGTTTGGCTATAACGATGATGTGGTGCCGCCGACTACTGCCTATGCTACCTATAATATTATTCAGGGGCCGAAGACACTCTCTCCCTATCCCATGACCAAGCACTTCTGGTATCAGGAGCAGTGGGACGAGTGGGAGCAGTGGCTCATCAGCCAGCTGACACACCAATAACCATCCACAGCAACAACATTGCCTATGACACGCTCCTTCATTGAAAGACTGGGATATGGCTTCGGCGATATGGCGTCGTCGACATTCTGGAAGATCTTCAGCTATTATCTTCCCTTCTTCTATAGTAATATTTTCGGACTCTCACTCATCGATGCGGGTGTCTTGGTGCTGGTGACACGCATCTGGGATGCCGTCAGCGACCCGATGATGGGTGTCGTCGCCGACCGTACCAGCACTCGCTGGGGCAAGTATCGTCCATATTTGTTGTGGATAGCACCGCTCTTTAGCATCTGCGGCATTCTGCTGTTTGCTACGCCCGACCTGAACTATGGCGGTAAGCTTATTTGGGCCTATGTCACCTATATTCTCATGATGACTGTCTACACGGCCATCAATGTGCCTTACGGCGCCATGCTCGGTGTCATGACCGACGACTCCAACGAGAAGACCGTCTACTCGTCGTTCCGCATGTTCTTTGCATACGGTGGCTCATTCCTCGCTCTGTTCTTGTGGGAACCGTTGACCAATCTTATGGGTGGCTATGACTCGCCCGCAGGCTGGTTCTGGGCCATGACGGTCATATCGGGTGTTTGCTTCGTCATGTTTATCGTCTGTTTCCTTCTGACACGAGAGCATCTGAGAACCGTATCTACAGTATCTGTGAAGAACGACTTCAAGGCGCTGCTCCACAATAAGCCATGGTGGATACTCATCGGTGCGGCACTGTGCTCCAACCTATTCAATACTGTGCGTGGCGCAACGGTGGCTTACTACTTCCAGGATATCATCGGTCCTGATGTGTCGCTGGCTTTTGCTGGTATGGTCTTCATCTTTTATGCAGGCCTGTTTCTGGGTGTCGGCGAGGTCAGCAACATGGTGGGCGTGGCTTCCTGCGTACCCATAGCCAACCGTTTGGGCAAGAAGTCGACGTTTATCCTCGTCAATGTGTCGTTGGTGGTACTGAGCATACTGTTCTTCTTTATTCCTTACACACAGACTGGTTTCTGGATGATGTTGATATTGCAAGTCGTGATTTCCGTTCTCACGGGCATCATGTCGCCTCTTGTCTGGTCGATGTATGCCGACGTCAGCGACTATGCCGAATTGGAGAACTATACGGCCTCGACGGGACTCATTATGTCATCTTCGTCTATGGCGCAGAAGTTCGGCGCTGCCATTGGCGGCGCTGCCGTACTGTGGCTGCTGTCGGCCTTCGGCTATGTCACCGATGCCGAGCAGCTGCAGGCTGGTGTCGTGCAGCCCGACGATGCACTGCTCTGTCTGCGCTGGCTCATGAGCTTCATTCCTGCTGCTGTAGCAGCCCTGTCGGTGCTCATCGTCTGGTTCTACCCGCTGACCACCGAGCGCATCAATGATATTAACGTCGAACTGAGGAAGATTCGCTCGCTGAAGCTGGAGTGAGATGAGAGGTGAGAGATGAGAGGTGAGAGATGAGAGGTGAGAGATGAGAGATGAGAAGCAAGAGGCTAAACGATCATCAGGTCGCTCATCACCATGTCGCTGACGAAGAGTCCGCGACGAGTGAGTCGTATATGGGTGTCCGTCAGTTGTAGCAATCCGTCGTCTACATAGCGGCGTGCCGAGCGCAGCAGGTAGTTGCGTTGCTGCTCGGATAGTTCGTCAAGTCTCAGTCCCTCGCAAGTGCGAAGAGCCACGGTGATGCGGTCGTTGTAGCGGGTGTCGGCATCCAGCTCCTCCGACTCATAGACGGGCTGTCCGTTTTCTATTCCTCTCATGTATTGGCTGATGTCGCTGACGTTCCAGCTACGTCGGTGGCCGTCGTAGCTATGGGCGGCGGCACCGATACCCACATAGGGCACATCCTGCCAGTAGCTGCTGTTGTGGTGTGAGCGGAAGCCCGGGCGCGCGAAGTTGGAGATCTCGTAGTGCTCGTAGCCGGCAGCCGTCAGACGGTCGATGAGCTGTTCATACATCTGACGCTCCAGCTCCTCTGTGCTGTCATTCCTCGCTTCTGATTTCTCCTTTCTCATTTGCTCATAGAGCACCGTGCCTTCTTCAACCATCAGGCAGTAGGCCGACAGGTGCTCGACGTTCATGGCAAGTGCCTTGTCGATGTCATGCTGCCAGTCGTCCAGGGTCTCGCCAGGGAAACCGTACATGAGGTCGATGCTGATGTTGTGGAAACCCGCATCGCGCAGACGCTGGATGGCAACAGGTATCTGCTCGGCTGTATGGCGACGGCGCAGGAAGTGCAGGCGCTGGTTGTCGAAGGTCTGAACCCCCATTGATACACGGTTGATGCCCAGTTGTGGCAGGGCGGCGGCATACTCCTCGGTCACGTCATCGGGATTACACTCTATCGTCACCTCTTTTACCTGTTCCATTCCGTACACCTTGTTAATAGTATGGAAAAGCTGCTTCAGCTGTCCGACTGTCAGTTGCGATGGTGTCCCGCCGCCCAGGTAGATGGTTTCCAAATCCGTACCTCGCACCTCGCACCTCGTACCTCGTGCAACCATCTCCCTGCACACGGCGTCCACATAGCGCTGCCGCAGCGCCATGTCGGTGGTCGAGTAGAAGCCGCAGTAGATGCAGCGGCTCTTGCAGAAGGGAATGTGTATGTAGAGACCGGCCATCAGTGTTCTGTCGTTTTTCGGCAGCAAAGGTACAACTTTTCGGACGATTTCGTGCGTTGTCTGCGAGCCGAAATACTAATAAAGTTTAATATTTTGCGGCTATCGCTTGTTTTTTGCTCGGAAATGTCTACCTTTGGCTTCCCCAAAGAGGACAACAAACCTAAAACATAACAGTATGAAAGTTTATCAGACTAACGAGATTAAGAACATTGCACTGCTTGGCAGTGCGGGTAGCGGCAAGACTACTCTTGCCGAGTCAATGGTTTACGAGGCTGGCATCATCAAGCGCCGCGGCACCGTAGAGGGTAAGAACACCATGAGCGACTACTTCCCTGTAGAACAGGAGTACGGCTATTCGGTGTTCTCAACTGTTTTCCATGTGGAGTGGAACAACAAGAAGCTGAACATCATCGACTGCCCGGGATCGGACGACTTCGTCGGTGGTGCCATCACCGCTCTCAACGTGACCGACCAGGCTGTCATCCTCATCAACGGCCAGTATGGTCCTGAGGTGGGCACGATGAATGCTTTCCGTAACACGGAGAAGCTGAAGAAGCCCGTCATCTTCCTGGTGAACCAGCTGGATCGCGACAACTGCGACTTCGACCAGATTCTGGGTCAGCTACGCGAGGTCTATGGCAACAACTGCGTGCCCGTACAGTATCCTATTGCCACGGGTGCCGGCTTCAACAGCGTCATCGACGTGCTGCTGATGAAGAAGTACTCTTGGAAACCCGAGGGTGGCGCTCCCATTATCGAGGACATTCCCGCCGACCAGCTTGAGAAGGCCAAGGAGATGAAGGCTGCCCTCGTCGAGGCTGCCGCTGCTGGCGACGACACGCTGATGGAGAAGTTCTTCGAGAGCGAGGACCTGACCGAGGACGAGATGCGTGAGGGTATCCGCAAGGGTCTGGTGACACGCTCTATCTTCCCCGTCTTCTGCGTCTGCGCAGGTCGCGACATGGGTGTTCGCCGTCTGATGGAGTTCCTCGGCAACGTTGTGCCCTTCGTCAGCGAGATGCCCGTCATCAAGAATGCTGCCGGCAAGGAGGTTCCTGCCGACGCCAGCGCTCCCACCTCTCTGTATTTCTTCAAGACCGGCGTGGAGCCCCACATCGGTGAGGTGCAGTACTTCAAGGTGATGAGCGGCGTCGTGAAGAGCGGCGACGACCTGACCAATGCCGACCGCGGCTCGAAGGAGCGCATCGGTACGCTGTATGCCTGTGCTGGTGCCAACCGTATTCAGGTGGACGAGCTCCGTGCTGGCGACATCGGTTGCACGGTGAAGCTGAAGGATGTGAAGACCGGCAATACGCTGAACGGCAAGGACGTCGACAACAAGTTCGACTTCATCAAATATCCTAACTCGAAGTTCTCGCGTGCCATCAAGGCCGTCAACGAGGCTGAGACCGAGAAGATGATGGCTGCCCTGCAGAAGATGCGCCAGGAAGACCCGACATGGGTGGTGGAGCAGTCTAAGGAGTTGCGCCAGATCATCGTTCACGGACAGGGTGAGTTCCACCTGCGCACGTTGAAGTGGCGTATGGAGAACAACGAGAAGATCCAGATCAACTACGAGGAGCCGAAGATTCCTTATCGTGAGACCATCACGAAGATGGCCCGTGCCGACTACCGTCACAAGAAGCAGTCGGGTGGCGCAGGACAGTTCGGTGAGGTTCACCTGATTGTGGAACCATACACCGACGGCATGCCCGATCCTACCAGCTTCACCATTGGCGGCCAGGAGTTCAAGATGAACATCAAGTCGAAGGAAGAGAAGGACCTGGAGTGGGGCGGCAAGCTCGTCTTCATCAACAGCGTCGTTGGTGGCGCCATCGATATGCGCTTCATGCCCGCTATCCTGAAGGGTGTGATGGAGCGTATGGAGCAGGGGCCGCTCACCGGTTCTTATGCCCGCGACGTCCGCGTCATCGTCTACGACGGTAAGATGCACCCCGTCGACTCTAACGAGCTCTCGTTTATGCTCGCTGCACGTAACGCCTTCTCGGCAGCCTTCAAGGATGCCGGTCCTAAGGTGCTCGAGCCCATTTATGACCTGGAAGTGCTGGTGCCCGCCGACTACATGGGTGACGTGATGAGTGACCTGCAGGGTCGCCGCGCCATCATCATGGGTATGGACTCTGAGGCCGGCTACCAGAAGCTGACTGCCAAGATTCCTCTCAAGGAGTTGGCCAGCTACTCTATCGCACTCTCGTCGCTGACCGGTGGCCGTGCTTCGTTCACTACCACGTTCAGCAGCTATGAGCTTGTGCCTAACGACATCCAGCAGGAGCTCATCAAGCAGCATGAGGCTGAGATGAAGGAAGAAGAGTAATGCGTGTTCGGACGGTCTTGCTGTCAGGCCTGCTGGCCCTGACCGCCTGTTCTGACAATATCGGCAGGGAGGGGACAATCCTTCCTGCCGGTTTACGCTTATCAGTGGGCGACGTCGTGTTCCGTCGCGGTGGCGGTTTTACGAGCCATGCCGTGCTGATGGCCGACAATGGGGGCGTATATTCCCATGTTGGCATTGTGGCTGATTCTGCCGGACAGTTGGTTGTGATACACGCCGTACCAGGAGAGCCAGACTTTGAGGGCGACGAAGACCGCGTAAAGATGGAGCGGCCAGCCGACTTCTTTGCCAGGATGCGTGCCGACCGCGGTGCCGTCTACCGTCCCCTTGACAGTATAGCTGCCCGCCAGGCTGCCCATCGTGCAGTAGCGATTTACAGGCGACATACACTGTTTGACCACGACTATGACGATAGCGACACGACGGCCATGTACTGTACGGAACTCGTGGTTCATGCCTACAGCAAAACTCGCCGACCAATGAGTGGACTGAGCCGTCATCATCTACATCTCGTAGGTTTCGAGGCCGACTGCGTGCTGCCCTCAGATATACTTCATTGTAAGGACTTCAAACTGATTACAACATTCTAACCCCTATTTATTAACTCAAAAACTACAGCTTATGAAGAAACTATTGTCTTTTGCAGCAGTCTGCCTCTTCGTGGTGGCACTCTGTTCGTGTGGATCGGCAAATACCCCTGAGGGTGTAGCCGAGAAAGCCTTGAAGTGTATTATCAGCAAGGACTATCAGGGCTATGTCGACTTGATGACATTCAAGAAGGAGATGAGCGATGAGGACAAGCAGCAGATTGCTGCACTCGTCAAGGACAAGATGGATAAGGAAATGGAAAAGAAGGAAGGCATCAAGGACTATAAGCTCGGTACTGCTGAGATTACCGAAGACAAGGCCCTTGTTCCCTATACTTTGACTTACGGTAATGGCGAGACGAAGGAAGACAAGATGAAACTCGTTAAGACCGAAGATGGAAAGTGGATGATTGACTCCGGCAAGTAGTCGAAAATACACCTATTATATAATATGACACGAGAAGCAGCTGTCTTGATTGCAAGACAACTGCTTCTTGGTTTTATATATGAATGTATAATTGTGCAGCTTTGTTAAATCTGTGAAATCTGAAGGAAATAATTAACAGAAACGTGTTAACGTATTAAGATTTCCGCTATCTTTGCAGCCAGAAAGGAAAACGACAACAATGAAGAAGAGTACTATATGGATAATAGCCGTGGTCATGGGACTCTCGTTCCTGGCGCTACTTTGGCAGCAGGTCTCGTACATCGAGCAGATGGCCAAGATGAAGCGCGAGCAGTTCGACGAGTCAGTGAACCGTTCTCTTTACCAGGCCTCGCGTAATTTGGATATGAACGAGACGTTGCGCTATTTGGAGAAGGATGTCAAGGATACGGAGCGTCGCGCCTATAAGCAGGACTCGCTGATGATTGACGGCTTGGATGGAACGGTGAAACAGTCCCACCAGTTTGCAGTGGCTGCCGACGATGGAACGGTCTACTCGTCGTTTGAGTTGAAGACATTTGCCATCCGTCCCGCCAACGTGCCCAAGGCCATGATTCTCAGATCCGACAAGAACTCCATATCGGAGGCGTCGAAGACGCTGCAGGAGATTGTGCGCAACCGCTACGTCTACCAGAAGGCATTGCTCGACGAGGTGGTCTATAACATCCTCTACACGGCCAGCGACAAACCCCTGAAGGAGCGCATCAACTTCAAACTGCTTGACTCGGACCTGAAGAAAGAGCTCCTGAACAATGGTATTAGCCTGCCTTACCATTTCACAGTGACGACATCCGATGGACGCGAGGTGTACCGTTGTCCCGACTATACCGACGAAGGCTCGGAGGTGACTTACACACAGACGCTGTTCCGTAATGATCCGACCCCGAAGATGGGTGTAGTCAAGATACACTTCCCCGACATGGGGTCGTATATCTTCTCGGGTGTCCGTTTCATGATACCGTCGCTCATCTTCACGCTGGTGCTGCTGGTGACGTTCATCTTTACCATCGTCATCATTTTCCGGCAGAAGCGCTATACGGAGATCAAGAACGACTTCATCAACAACATGACCCACGAGCTGAAGACCCCTATCAGCAGTATCTCGTTGGCAGCCCAGATGCTTAACGACGAGTCGGTAGGCAAGAGTCCGCAGATGATGAAACACCTGGGTGGCGTCATCAACGACGAGTCGAAACGCCTGCGATTCCTCGTGGAGAAGGTGCTACAGATGTCGATGTTCGACCGCAAGACAGCGGCATTCAAAAAGAAGGAGTTGGACCTGAACGAGCTGTTGGAGAATACGGCCAGCACGTTCTCGCTCCGCGTGGAGCATACCGGCGGACATATCTATACGGAGATTGAGGCCATCGATTCTGCCATCTACGTCGACGAAGTACACTTCACTAATGCTATCACGAACCTCATGGACAACGCCGTGAAGTACCGCAAGCCCGACCAGCCGCTCGACCTCTATATCCGCACGTGGAACAAGGACGACCGTCTCTTCTTCTCCATCCGCGATACCGGCCTTGGCATTAAGAAGGAGAACGTCAAGAAGATCTTCGACAAATTCTACCGTGTCCATACGGGCAACGTTCATGATGTCAAGGGCTTCGGTCTCGGTCTGGCCTACGTCAAGAAGATTATCAATCTGCACGAGGGCGACATCAAGTGCGAGAGCGATCTTGGCAAAGGTACTACCTTCACGATATCATTGCCTATCTTGAAAGAAACAACATAGTATAAACCTCTAAAAAACAAAAATTATGGACGACAAACTGAAAATCTTGCTTTGCGAGGACGACGAGAACCTCGGTATGCTGTTGCGTGAGTATCTGGCCGCTAAAGGCTATCAGGCAGAGCTGTGTGCTGACGGCGAGGTCGGCTTCAAGGCATTCCTGAAGACCAAATTTGACATCTGCGTGCTCGATGTGATGATGCCGAAGAAGGATGGTTTCACACTGGCACAGGAGATTCGCCAGGCTAACTCCGAGATGCCCATCATCTTCCTGACCGCCAAGACGCTGAAGGAAGACATCCTTGAGGGTTTCAAACTGGGTGCCGACGACTATATCACCAAGCCCTTCTCAATGGAGGAGCTTGTGTTCCGTATTGAGGCTATCCTGCGTCGTGTCCGCGGTAAGAAGAGCAAGGAGTCTACGCTCTACCACATCGGCGAGTTCACCTTCGACACTCAGAAGCAGCTGCTCTCCATCGGTGAGAAGCAGACGAAGTTGACAACCAAGGAGAACGAATTGCTGGCACTGCTCTGCTCGCACGCCAACGAAATCCTTCAGCGCGACTTCGCCCTGAAGACAATCTGGATCGATGACAACTACTTCAACGCCCGCTCTATGGACGTCTACATCACCAAGCTCCGCAAGCACCTGAAGGACGATCCCCAGATTGAGATCATCAACATCCACGGCAAGGGCTACAAGCTCATTACGCCGGAGGAGGAGTGATTTGATGGTGAGTGGTGAGTAGTGAGAAGATAGTATTTTTGCGAATTATGAACATCTTGAAACTATATGGAGGGCTGGCGCTGATTGTTTTCGGCGCCATCCTTTTGGTTGTTTGTTATCTGGCCCGTTGCGAGTCAAATGCCGAGCTGCTTATCGGCTTGTTGCTCATCGTCTTAGGCTTTATTCTGCACATTAGACTACAGAAAAGCGGCGAGAAGTATTAAATAATATTAAAAAAACACTCGCCGCTTACCTCTTACCTCTTGCCTCTCAGAAAAAATCAGTACCTTTGCACCCGCTTTAAGCAAAACAATACATTATTAATTATTTAACGTAGTATGAATCAATACGAAACCGTTTTCATTTTAACTCCCGTTTTGTCTGATGATCAGATGAAGGAAACGGCCGCAAAATTCAAGAAGGTTCTCACCGATAAGGGTGCAGAGATTCTGAGCGAAGAGGCCTGGGGATTGAAGAAGATGGCTTATGCTATTCAGAAGAAGTCTACAGGTTTCTACTGCCTGATAGAGTTCAAGGCTGAGCCAGAAGTGATTAAGACATTGGAGACTGCCTATCGTCGTGACGAGAAGGTGATTCGTTTCCAGACTGTTAAACTTGACAAGTATGCCGCAGAGTACGCCGAGAAGCGTCGCGCAAAGCTTGGTAAAAAAGAGGAGGCTTAAACTATGGCAGAACAGAGTGAAATCCGTTATTTGACAGCTCCTTCTATCGACACAAAGAAGAAGAAGTATTGCCGTTTCAAGAAGAGCGGTATCAAGTACATCGACTACAAGGATCCCGAGTTCCTGAAGAAGTTCCTGAACGAGCAGGGTAAGATTCTTCCCCGCCGTATCACAGGTACCTCTCTGAAGTATCAGCGCCGCGTGGCTCAGGCCGTTAAGCGTGCCCGCCAGATTGCGCTGCTGCCTTACGTAACTGACATGATGAAGTAAACTTTAAGGAGACAACGCATTATGGAGATTATACTGAAAGAAGATATTATCGGTCTGGGATTTAAGAACGATATTGTAAACGTGAAGTCGGGCTATGGCCGTAACTACCTCATCCCTCAGGGTAAGGGTGTTATCGCTTCGCCCTCAGCTAAGAAGATTCTCGCTGAGAACCTGAAGCAGCAGGCCCACAAGCTGGCCGCCCAGAAGGCTGCCGCTGAGGAGAAGGCTGCTATGCTCAACGGCGTAGTTCTCGAGATTGCTGCTAAGGTCAGTGCTACTGGTCAGCTCTACGGTTCTGTAGGTGCAGCCCAGGTTGCAGAGGCCCTCGCACAGCAGGGTAAGGAGATCGACCGCAAGATTATCACCATGAAGGATGCCAAGAAGATTGGCGACTACGTGGCTCTTGTACACTTCCACAAGGAGGTCGTCGTCGAGGTTCCTGTGAAGGTTGTTGCTGAGAATGCTGCCGAGCTGAAGGCTGCTGCCGATGCCGAGCAGGCTATCCGCGACGCTGCCGACGCTAAGGCTGCTGCAGCTGCTGCTGCCGCTGAGGCTGAGGAGGCCGTCGAGGAGGCTCCCGTAGCTGAGGAGGCTGAAGAGGCTCCCGCTGCTGAGTAAAAAGAATCTATATCAAACATTAACAAATAATTATTAACTGCTGTAAGGCAATTATTATTTATTAGAACATTAAAATCCCGGTGGCTTGCCACTGGGATTTTTATGGTGTGTGTCGGATGGCGAATAAAAAAACCGCCGGACTATCGTCCAGCGGCGTTTCTCTCATTTTGTTCGTTGAGTGATTTGATTACTCAGCAACAGCAGCAGAGTCGGCGGGAGCCTCAACGCTGTCAGCGGCCAGAGTGTCCTCAGCGGCGCTGTCAACAGCCTCGATAGAGTCGGTGTCGACGGGAGCAGCCTGCTCGGTCTTGTTACCACACGAAGCGAAAGAGATAGCTGCAACAGCTACGAACATAAATACCAATTTCTTCATTTTTCTAAGCTTTTTAAATCTGTAAAACAATCATTTGTTTATTAAAACGATGCAAAGGTAGGCATTTTTTTGATACGACGTATCGTTTTTTTTGTTTTTTTTTAGGCTGTTTTTGTAACTTTTTCGCAAAGTGCTGTATATCAGCGGTTTGTGAAATGTTAAAAAACGCTTCGTTTTGCAAGACTGTGAGAATATTAGTGAAAAACTACGAAAATCGGGAAAAAAGTTGTATCTTTGTGGGCGTAAACAAAGACCTGTTAGATGTATGATTGATACTTCGGCTTTTCAGGGCAAGAAAGCGGCCTATTTCACTCTTGGTTGCAAGCTCAACTTTTCGGAGACGTCCACCTTTGGCAAGCTGCTCGAGCAGATGGGTGTGGTGACGGCGAAGAAGGGTGAGCAGGCCGACATTTGTCTTATCAATACCTGTTCGGTCACCGACGTGGCCGACCATAAGTGTCGTCAGGCCATCCACCGCATGGTGCGCCAGCATCCGGGTGCCTTCGTCGTTGTGACGGGCTGTTATGCTCAGCTCGATCCTGAGCGCATTGCCAAGATCGATGGCGTCGACCTCGTGCTGGGTTCCGACGAGAAGGCGAATCTCATCCAGTTTCTTTCAGAAGCCTGGATTAATAGAGGTGAGAAGCTTGAGGTGAGAGGTGAGAGAAATGTTTTCTACCAGAAGACAAAGGACATTCGCTCGTTTGCGCCCTCATGCTCGCGCGGCAACCGCACGCGCTACTTCCTGAAGGTGCAGGACGGCTGCGACTACTTCTGTACCTATTGTACTATTCCCTACGCCCGCGGCTTTAGTCGCAACCCCTCCATCGAGTCGCTGGTGGCACAGGTCCGCGAGGCGGCTGTCGAGGGCGGCAAGGAGATTGTGCTGACGGGTGTCAACATCGGCGACTTCGGCAAGACCACCGGCGAACGCTTCATCGACCTGGTGCGTGCGCTCGACACTGTCGAGGGTATCCGCCGCTACCGCATCAGCTCGTTGGAGCCCGACCTGCTGAGCGACGAGCTCATCGACTTCTGCGCTCAGAGCCGTGCGTTCATGCCCCATTTCCACATTCCCCTGCAGAGTGGCAGCGACACCGTGCTGCGGCTGATGCACCGCCACTACGACCGTCAGCTCTTTGCCGACAAGATTAGTCGCATCAAGGCGGTGATGCCCGATGCCTTCATCGGTGTCGACGTGATGGTGGGCTGCCGCGGTGAGACGCCCGAGTGCTTCGAGGAGACCTACGAGTTCCTGAGCGCCCTCGACGTCACGCAGCTCCACGTCTTCCCTTATAGCGAACGTCCTGGAACGTCGGCACTGAAAATTGACTACGTCGTGCCCGACAAGGAGAAGAAACTGCGCTCTCGCCGGTTGCTGGAGCTCAGCGACCAGAAGACCGAGGCCTTCTACGCCCGCCACATTGGCCAGACGGCCGAAGTTCTTTTCGAGAAGGCCACCCGCGGGCGAGCCATGCACGGCTTTACCCCTAACTATATTCGTGTGGAGTTGCCGCCCCAGGAGGCTCGTCCCGAGTACGACAACCAACTCATCACAGTCAGTCTTGGTGACTTCAACCGCGACAAGACGGCGCTTTTCGCTTCGCATTTCTAATTACTAATTACTCATTTGGCAAATGGAGAAATTGGCAATAGTCATACTGAACTGGAACGGCGCGGCGATGATGCGCCAATACTTGCCCACGGTACTTGAGTACTCGCGTGGGGAGGCTACCGTCTACGTGGCCGATAACGCCTCGACCGACGATTCGCTTGAGCTGCTACGGCGCGACTTCCCCGAGGTGCAGCTCATCGTGCTCGACAAGAACTGGGGATTCGCCGAGGGCTATAATAAGGCGCTGCGTCAGGTCGATGCCGAGTACTACCTGCTGCTCAACAGCGACATCGAGGTGACGCCTCACTGGCTGTCGCCGCTCATCCGGTTCATGGACACCCATCAGGACGTGGCCGCCTGCCAGCCCAAGCTGCTCTCTATATATAATAAGGTGGCGTTCGAGTATGCGGGGGCGAGTGGGGGATACCTCGACCGCTACGGCTACCCCTTCTGCCGCGGCCGCATCTTCGACACCGTCGAGCACGACGGCGGTCAGTACGACGACGTGGCAGACATCCTCTGGGCTACGGGTGCAGCCCTCATGATTCGTGCCTGCGACTACTGGGCCTGTGGCGGTCTCGACGGCCGCTTCTTTGCCCACAACGAGGAGATAGACCTCTGCTGGCGTCTGCGCATTCGCGGTCGTCGTGTGGTCTGTCTGCCCCAGAGCCACGTCTACCATGTCGGCGGCGGCACCCTGCCAAAGTCGAACCCCATGAAGACGTTCCTTAACTTCCGTAATAATTTAACCATGCTCTATAAGTGCCTGCCTGACAGTGAGCTGCGCCACGTCATGCGCTGGCGCTGGGCGCTCGACTACCTGGCTGCTTGGGAGATGCTGCTCCTGAAGCGCAACCTCGGCGACTTCCTCGCCGTCTATCGCGCTCGTCGTGCCTTCCGACGCTGGCGCCACCAGTTCGAAGCCGACCGCCAGTCCATCCAGGCCTCGCGCCAGCAGTCGTCTGTTCCCGAGCGCCGTTCCTTCTCCCTGCTCTGGCAGTACTACGTCCGTGGGCGCCACTTCTTCTCCGACTTGCCCCAATGACCTCTCACCACTAACCTCTCATCACTCACCACTCATCACTAACCTCGCACCTCGCACTTCGAACTAACCTTGTACCCCCGAAAAAAAAAAAAACTATGCTCCGAAAACTCATTCTCCTGCTGACAGCCTCACTGATGCTGACTGTCACCACCCAGGCACAAACCACTGGCGACGACCCAGAGAAGCCGTTGCTCACGCTGGCCTGTATCTCCGACATCCACACCGAGCGCTCGCTCATCGACTGTACCAACCTCAGCGACATTGCCCTGCGCGGCTCGTTCCTCAAGACGCTCACGCAGCTGAAGAAAACCGAGCAAATCGACGTCATGCTGCTTGGCGGCGACTGCACCAGCGACGCCACAATCCCTGTGGCCAACTGGCGCCAGGTGCGCAAGCTCATTGCCCAATATACGCGCCGTGCCTTCCCCACCACCACGTCGACGCCCGTCATCTACGTCACCGGCAACCACGACTACGAGGTGGCCAACTGGGACAACATCCCGAAGCCCTACAACGCAGGCGACTACTATACCTTCCCCATGAAGGACGACATTGGCGAACTGACCGCCGACGAGGCTTTCTACGAGGATGCTGACAACGGCAGTCTGGGCACCATGCGTCTGCTGGCTGCCTTCCACTACGTCATCAACGGCTTCGACTTCGTCATCCTTAACTGCGGCAAGCACTTCTTCAAGAGTGCCTGGGACTACGTCTACTCTGAGGAATCGGTGCAGTGGGTGGCCGACAAGCTGGCCGAGATCTATGCTGACGACCCCGATAAGACCGTCTTCTTTGCCCTCCACGTGCCCTTCAGCGACAGCAACAGCATCCGCGAGCCCTCGAAGGGCATCGCTTCTTCGCCCGGCGAGAAGCTGTTGAAGCAGACGCTTAGCAAGTATCCCAACCTCATCATGCTCTACGGCCACGACCACGGCGGCGACAAAGCCTACACCCGTCGCAAGACGTCGCAGCGCGTCACCCACTACGATATGGACGGCAATGTGATTGCCACCACCGACGGCACCCACGTCGACGGTGCCACTCAGGACCCTGAGAACGACGAGGCCGACCAGGACCCGCACCAGCGCGATCCACAGTATTACGTGCGCAGTCAGCAGTCGGGCGAGTATTTGGGTTTCAATCCCCGCAATCTGGGTATGGTCACAGATCCCACCGTTACCACCATCGAGCCCTACGACGGCACCGAGGCCGCCTTTGCCCTGAAGGTGAGCGGCAGCGGCTCCGAAGCCAACGGCAACTACATGATTTCCAGTTCCGAAGGCCGTTTCTCGGCCAATGCCAACAAGTACCCTACCTATTTCTATAAGGTAACCAAGCAAGACAATACCGGCATCGAGGCCGAACGGGTGGCCGAGCCAGGCATTGACGACACCTACCTGATTGTGGCCGAGAACGCCAAGGATCGTTCCAAACTCTATGCCGTGACCAATCAGGGCTATCCCACAACCAACAGCAACCGACTGGTGGGGTTGAGCGTGACCGACAACGGTGGCAAGATCAAGGTGGCCGCCTCTCAGACCAAGGCGCTGTGGCAGCTGGAGCCCGCCGTCATCGAGTATGCCGCCCCCAGCTTCTTCTCCGCCTTCATGGGCTCCATGCGCTACTACTATAACACCATCGATCCCGGCGACATGCCCGTCGAGACGCCCAACATCGTCCAGGCTCTCATGGTCTATGTCTACACCGACCGCGTTGAGCTCCACATGAAGAACTACAACCGCTCGGGCACCATCAATGGTATCACAGTAAACAAGCAGCTGGCACCCTACATCTCATACCGCAAGGTGTCCGTGCCCTCGGCCGTCCGCGGCGTGCAGCTGAAGGACGTCCATGTCGAGTCCTACGACGTCTACGACCTTCAGGGTCGCCGTCTCGCTCCTCAGTCCTCCAGTCGCCCCTCGTCCTCCCGCCACGGCCTCTACATTGTCCGTCCTCATGGTCAGTCGCAGGCCGTGAAGGTTGTGCGGTGAGAAGTGAAAACCGTTGAACAACAACAAAAGCAAAAGGCGCTGACTTTTGCGCGAAAGTCATGGAGTATTTTCCAAAACTCATGGAGTTTTAATCCTATCTGGCACTCCTATTGGAAAAAGTGAAGAAGTCGTCGTCATTTCTTCGAAAAACCTTTGGCCGTTCGCCCAAAAAGTAGTACCTTTGCTGCATCTATAAATCTATAACTTACAAACATTATGAAAACAATCATTACTCTTAAATCGTTGCTCCTGCTATGTGCCCTGATAGTGGGGAGTGTAAGCTCGGTGTGGGCGGAAGAAGTAACGTATAAGTTGACAATTGATGCGTCTGACTTTAATACAACAAGCTACGCAGCCAACAACAACGAAAAGACCTCCAATGCTGTCTGTATTACAGATAACACAAAAACCTATGAGGTTAAGTGGACCTCCAATCAAGTGATGAAGAATGGTTCCAATATGCAGTGGCAAAAGAGTATTGGATACATTTACAATAGCACTGACTTGGGAAGCATAAATAGTGTCACTGTTACAAGTACTGCAGGCAGTTTTACTACTTATTATGGAACATCCGCTCAACCGTCATCTGGTACGACGGTAGGAGGGGGCTATTTTAATACTAAGGTTGGTGGCGCCACTGGCACAACATCAAAGATTGAAGTGTTATTTACTATTGCTGAAAGTGGTGGCTCTGGCCTCATAGCCAATGACCTTTCCTTAACGGGTGCCGAGACTGCTCCGATAGCTCTCAGCTTCGATCTCTATAAGAATGCTTCAGCTCAGACCGTTAGCTACACGACATCAAGTACAGGTGTTGTTACTATAGCGGAAAATGAGTATGCGACATTTTCTATCGATCAAACGAACAAGACGATTACCGTTACTCCGACGAAAGTAACGCCCAGTCCACAGACGATTACTGTGAATCAGGCTGCTGATGATACGTACAATGCAGGCTTTGCATCATTCACCATTTCTATTACGGCAACACATACGGCAACCTTTTCTGTGAATGGAACGACAACCACTGCAGATTATGAAGAAGGTGCCGCCATCACTTTCCCTGCTAATCCCGAGGCAATTTATGGTAAGGTGTTTATGGGTTGGGTAATAACTCCTATTAGTGGCACTACCAATACTGCCCCCATCTTTGTGACCTCTGCCACGATGGGGCAGAGCGATGTCACTTACTATGCTGTGTTTGCGGATGTCACGGCTGGGACAGAGGGTGATGCGTCACTTACTATTGATGCCGCTGAGAACTCTGAAGGTTTCCCATCTCAATATTGGGGAACCAAAGATTACAGATTAAGCGGCAAGGTGTTTAATATTACCCAAGCTTACAAGAATGGTACAAAACTACAATGGCGTGCTGATGGTAATAGCAATGGTACGGGAACAATATACAATAAGGATGCTCTTACAAAGATACAAAGCATTGTTCTGACATACGACGACAGCGATATCAATAAGAATTTCAATGTAAAAATTGGAGACTCTGCTAATCCAGCATCAGGTACTGCCATTACACCGAATATTTCTGGTAGCGTGTATACTTTTGATTGTTCCACACATAACAAAAGCTATTTCGTATTGACAAATGGCACATATGCAGGTTATTTGGCTTCAATTGTTATTAACTATAAATCTGGATCTCCTGATACTTATTCCGACTACTGCACAACAGTTGTCGCCGCCACCGTTGCACGTCCAGAAATCGTAGTTGCCGATAATCCGTTCTATTTTTCGACTACGGCTGAGATTACTTGCGATACCCAAGGTGCAACCATTAAGTATAGCTATGATGGCGAGACATGGAATGACTACGAGGGAGAGCTGACGATAACAGAAACAAAAACCATTTACTCCAAGGCTGTGAAGGGCTCTGACGAGAGTTCGGTTGCATCTGTAACTGCAACGAAGAATCTGGCAGTGCCGACAGTAACAGTTAGTGGCGACTTGACCGTTGACCTTGCTGGTGAGGCCAGTGTAGAGGCGGGCACACTGACTGCTGCTGTTGAATTTGATGACAATCCTGTAGATGGAGCTACTGTAAGCTGGGCAAGTAGTAATACAAATATTGCAGAAATCAACGCATCGGGTGTGGTAACGATCAAAGGAACAGGTGAGGTGACCTTTACTGCTACATTCGCAGCCAATAGCGACTATGCAGAAGCCACAGGTTCCAAGACTGTAATTGTGACTAACACTAAGGCTCCTGGTATGATTGGAAATCCCTATACAGTGGCACAGGCTCGTGCAGCTATTGATGCTGGCACCGGCAAAACTGATGTCTATGCGACTGGTATTGTGTCTGAGATTGTTACTGCCTATAGTTCTCAGCACGGCAATATTACCTATAATATCTCAGCAGACGGTAAGACGTCAAGCGACCAGTTGCAGGCTTACCGTGGAATGAGCTACAATGGAAACGACTTTACCAGCGCAGATGATATTCAGGTAGGCGACGTCGTCGTAATTCATGGTGATCTGAAGAAATACAGTAATATATATGAGTTTGATGCTGGAAACCAACTGGTTAGTCTGGTTCGCAAGCCGACCCCAGAATTAGCTTGGAGTGCAGAGGCTTTTGAGGCACGAAACGGAGAAGAGAATCTCTATCCTACACTGACCAATGAGCACAGCGTGGACGTTACCTTTAGCAGCTCGAACGGAGATGTTGCCACGATTGCAAACGATGGAACCATTACTCTTGTTGCTAATGGTGAAACGACCATAACTGCCTCTTTCGCTGGCAACAGCGATTATCTCGCACAGGAGGTGAGCTACACGCTGACCGTGACAGGTTTCTCAAAGGAGGTCGCGGGTATTACCTTCGCTATTGCAAGCTATGCATTCGTTTATAATGATGACGACTATAATTCTTTTGCTGGACAAGAGCTGACCAATCCTAATAACCTGACTGTGACATGGAGTAGTAGCAATGAAGCAGTGGCAATTGTTGATGACGGTGTGGTTGTACTTGGCAAGCCAGGACAAGCCACCATTACGGCAACATTTACTGGAAATGAAGACTATTTAGAGGGTACCGCCTCTTATACCATCAGTGTTGACAAGGCTGAGGCCGGGCTGAGTTTCAGTGAGACTTCATTCAGGGTGGCTCCAGGCGCAGACTTCACCGTTCCGACGCTTAATAACCCCAATAGTCTGGAAGTGACATGGAGCAGTTCCGATGAGGAGATTGCTATTGCCGATGCGACATCGGCAGTGATTGGTACTACGCTGGGTACTGCTACCATCACAGCCTCCTTTGCAGGCAACGATTACTACAACGAAGGTAGCGCAAACTATACTATTATTGTCTCTGATATTCTGGCGCAGACATGGGATTTGAGCACTAACTCTTACTATTGGTCAAGTGAAGAACAGGTAACATGGAAGAGTACTAACGTCAATATGGTTGTTGACAAAGATGGTGCAACAACCAATGCCAACAACTATCTGCCCACAGCAAACACAAGTACGCGATTCTACACAAAATCTAAGTTAACCATTACACCAGCCTCCGGATACATGATAACGTCTGTTGAGTTTACGGCTACAACTGCAAATTATGCTTCGGCTCTTGCCAATAGTACGTGGACGAACGCCACGGCTTCAGCTGACGATAAAACTGTTACAATCACCCCAACGTCAACAGATGATGCTAAAGCCTTGGTAGCAAAAATCGGTGGAACTTGCGGCTTTACAAGTGTCACGGTATTCTACAAAGAGGCTAAGACGACTATCGCTCTTAATGCTGCTTGCACGGATGGCAACATGGTTTATGGAACATACAGTAGCACAAGCGCATTCGTGGTACCTGACGACATCGTGGTGTCTGAGATAACACTCGATGCCGAAGGTAAGCTAAGCATTGAGGACTATGCCTCTGGTGCTGTCGTTCCTGCTAACACGGGTGTTTTGGTTTCGGCCATTGAAGGTGGTGACTACGTTGTGAATATGACCGCTGAGGTTGGCACCTCTGTTCTCGGCGCCGCCAACCGTCTGCGTCCGACGGGGGCCGGCATTACTGCCGAGGCGATGGCTGCTGCTGATGAGGGCTGCAAGTTCTTCCGCCTGACGATGCACAATGGTACGGACTTAGGCTTCTGGTGGGGCGCTGCCGAAGGTGCTGCCTTCGCCGTGGCTGCCAACAAGGCTTACTTGGCAGTGCCCGCTACGACAACTGTCCGCTCGGGCTACACCTGGCAGGATGTGGTGACGGGAATCGACGCTACGCTCAGCTCGACTGAGAGTGACAAAGTCATCTATGACCTGCAGGGCCGTCGCGTCAGCAAGCCCACAAAGGGACTATATCTTGTGAACGGAAAGAAAGTGGTTGTTAAGTAAGAAGAAAGGAGGACTGCATTATGAAAAAGACATATCTGAAACCCGAACTCAATATAGTCTCTGTAGGCATTCATCATATTCTTGCCGGCTCGCTCGAAGGCAGCACGCCGGGCGAAGAGTACACCGAGACGGATATTACATACTCGCGTCGCCGCAGCATCAGCGTGTGGGATGACGACGATGACGAAGATTTTGAATAATAGCTCACTTTACCACGACGGGGGCATCCACCTCTTTGCGCCAGGCCTTCAGGTAGTCGAACCACTCCTGGGCTGAGTGGTAGCCGAACTGCTCGTTGGCGGAGGTGTAGCAGACCTTGTAGCTCAGGTGGGCGCCGTCGGGCTTGACGACGTAGGTGTAGTTGTCCTTGTTGGCGGGCTCCTCGCTGGCAATGTGCTTCTGGGGGATGCAGATGGCGAGGCCCACAGTCTCGCGGCTCCACTTCACGGTGTCGGTCGAGGGGTAGTCGGTGCCCCAGCAGGCGCGGAGGCCCTTGTGGTCGCTGAACTCCTGGGAACCCTTGACGTTGATGATGCCGGTGGAGAAGAGGTGGTCGCTCATGTCGCGGTTGAAGTATACGTCGACGTCGGTGTCGCGGTGGCCGGCATACTGGGTGTAGCGGATGGTCATGTTAAGTGAAGAATGAAGAGTGAAGAGTGAAGAATTTGCTGCCGCCGTACCTTCTGCTGATGAATGGGCTGTAGCTGGTAGCTGCCAGCCTCGGTCCACTATCTCGACGATGGTGCGGAGGGGACCGTAGCTGACGATGCGCTGGGTGCGCGAGCGTACGGGGTCGATCATCGTGGGCTCCTTGCCGTCCCAGCCGCGGAAGGCACCGAGGCCGAAGGTGTTGCCCACCCAGAGCACGTCGTCGCCGTAGCCCTGCTCTTTCTGCTCGGCCGAAGTGTAGAACTGCGTCTCCTTGAGTTCCAGACGCTTCTGGAACTTGCCGTAGAGGTCGAGCGTCTGTCGTTTGTCGAAGTAGATGCGTATGCCGTTGAGTTCGCTCTCGAAGTCGACGCCGTGGTGATGCTGCAGGTTGTAGGAGTTGGCGCAGTCGCCGCGCGCCGTGATGCTCTCGATGTAGTTGTCGTGGCGGTTCTTCTCCTTCACCTTGTCGTTGCGCATCAGCATCTCGGCATAGACGCGGGCCTTATACTGGCGAGGCTCGCCCTCGTCGTAGAGCGTTACCACGTAGCGGCGCTTTTCGTGCGACTTCAGGTCGACGAGGAAGCAGAGCTCGTCGTAGGTGTCGTCCTGGTCGAGGTCGTCGAGCTGGCAGGCCAACTCCTCGCCATTGCAGGTAACGAGAGCCGAGCGCACGTCGCCGTAGCCGGCCAGACTGATGACCACCGGCTGGTCAGTGCGGTCGGTCTTCAGGGGGTTGCTCACTTCTACGCTGATGGTGGTCTGTGCTGTCGCCGTGAGTGCCACGATAGTGGCGGCGATGATGGAAAACAGTCGTTTCATTGTCGTTTTAGCATTTAGTTTAGGGCAAAGATAGCCAATCTTGCACTTTCTTTTATCTTTTTTAGGTTAAAATTTGGTTTTTACAATAATTTTTAGTATTTTTGCAGCAGTATTTGACAAACGTTAAGACTCTTACGGTTCACTGATGCGTAGACTATACACCTTTTTGGCACTTGCCATGCTGCTTTGCGTGGGCTGCGAATGGCGTCTCAACAGCTCCGAGGACAATCCCGACTGGCTGTTGACCATCAGTCGTTATGACCGCATCCAGAGTCTTTACCTGACGACGGGCGACTTCTCGGCGCTGCAGCAGATGAAAACCGAATATCCGCAGCAGACACGTACGCTGATTGAGGACGTGCTACGTCTGGGCCAGGTCAACGATCCACAGATTAATCGCAAGTTCCTCGGCTTCTATCAGGACTCGACTCTGCAGACCCTCATTGCTGAGGCTCAGCTTCAGTTTGCCGACATGAAGGATGTGAACACTGAATTGAGCGACGCCTTCGAGCGCCTGCTCAAGGAGCTGCCCGACATCTGCCTGCCTGATGTTTACACCCAGATAGGCTCGCTCGACCAGAGCATCATTGTGGGCAACGACATGCTTGGCATCTCGCTTGACAAATACTTAGGCCGTGACTACCCGCTCTATCTGAAGTACGGTTACAGCCAACGTCAGCGCGAGACCATGCAGCGCTCCTACATCGTGCCCGACTGCGTGTCGTTCTATCTGCTCAGCCTCTATCCGCTGCCCGATGACCCAGAGCTGTCGCAGCAGCAGCGCGACGAGCATATAGGCCGCATACAGTGGGTGGTCAACAAGGTCATGAAGCGGTCAGTCTTCAATACGCCCTACGTTCGGGCGGCCGACCACTTCATGCGCACACATCGCGGCACTAAAGTTTCTCAGCTGCTGTCACTCTGATCCAGTCGGCGTCTATCCAGCCGCGATCGGCCTTCGGATCGGTCTCGACGCTGACGAAACCGAACTTCGCACCAATCCATTTTCCCTGACGCATCTCGAAGGGTTCGCCACAGTTGGTGAACTTCTTACCGTTCTGGCTGTAGGCGAAGTGGACGACGGGCTTACCGCCGTGGGGGGCGCCGGCCTCGGCGTTGCTGACCGTCAGCCGCAGGTAGATGTCCTCGTGGATGCCGGGCTTGTAGTCGGTCTTGTCCTCGGCCGTGGGCTTCAGCGTGGCCAGCACCGTCTCCGTCTGGGCCTTGCCCTTGTCGGCGGCTTTGCAGGTGAGCTGTACGAGCTGGAACTCGTGGCCGACGCGGCGCACGACAAGCGCCGAGTAGTCGAGACCCATCATGATGAGACCGCCCATCTGGCCGTCGGCCTTCGACGTGAAGCGTAGCTTCGTGGTGACGGTGAACTGGTCGGCGGGTGTCTTCTGCAGTAGCATGTTGGGAACCTGCCAGAGGTTGGGTGTTGGGTGATTGGTGTTGGGTGATAGCTTGTAGGTGTAGATGCGATAGGTGCCGAAGGCGGTGGCGGTGCCGAACTTCTCGTCGTAGTTGCCGTGCCACTGCCACTGCAGGCCGAGGGTGGGGGCGTTGAACTCGTCGCTCTCGGCGGGGTTGGTCTTTGGTGTTTGGTGTTGAGTGATGGGTTTCTTGTAGGTGGTGACGGGCTCACCCTTCTTGCCCATGACGGGCCAGCCGGTGGACCAGTCGACGGGGTTCAGGTGGACGACGCGGCCGTAGGCCTCCTTGTCCTGGAAGTGCAGGAACCAGTCCTCGCCAAACTTCGTGTGTACCCAGCCGCCCTGATGGGGGCCGTTGATATTGGTCTTGCCCTGCTGCAGCACTATCTTGTGCTCGTAGGGTCCGTAGGGCGACTTCGAGCGCATGGCGAGCTGGAAGCCCGTGGGCACGCCGCCGGCGGGACACATAATCCAGTACCAGCCGTCGCGCTTGTAGAACTTCGGTCCCTCGCAGGTGCGGTTCTCAGTGCCGTTGCCGTCGAAGACGATGACGGGCTGTCCGATGGGGCGCGTGCCGTCCTTTGAGAGCTCGCGAACGGTGAGCACCGAGGCATACTTAGCCCTGGAGTTGGCCCAGCCGTTGACGAGATAGCAGCGGCCGTCGTCGTCCCAGAGCGGCGTGGTGTCGATGTAGCCCTGGCCCTTGATGACGCACAGCGGCTTGGTCCACTCGCCTGCGGGGTTCTGCGTCTTCACCATGAACACGCCGAAGTCGGGGTCGCCCCAGTAGATGTAGTACCAGCCGTCGTGGTAGCGTATGGAGGGCGCCCACACGCCGTTGCCGTGCTGTGGCTGGCTGCTGAAGTGGGCGAGCAGCGCCTCGTTGCCCTCGCCCTCGTAGAGGTTGTGCAGTGCGTAGCCCACAATCTCCCAGTTCACGAGGTCTTTCGAATGTAGTATGGGCAGTCCGGGCGTGCAGTGGAACGACGAGGCCGTCATGTAGTAGTCTTCGCCGTCGGGGCCGCCCACACAGACGTCGGGGTCGGAGTAGTCGGCGTTGATGACGGGGTTGGTGTAGGTGCCGTCGCCGCGGTCTGGGCACCACACCTGTGAGCGGTATTGTGCCGTTGCGTGGCCGATAGGTAACAACAGTAGCAGCAGTAGTAGTTTCAAGTAGTGTTTCATTTCGTTGATTTGTTTGTTACTTTATGTTGACTGTGATTTTCTGCAAATCGCTGTCGGCGCTGGAGTTGCCTACCATCACCTCGTAGCGGCCTGGGACGACGCGCATGGTGTTGGTCGATGCGTCCCAGCCCTCGAAGCTCTGGCGCGGCAGGTCGATGGTGACAGTCTTCGACTCGCCGGGAGCGAGCGCCACCTGACTGTAGGCCCGCAGCGTCTTCTTGGGGCCGTCGGTGTCGGCCGTGCGGCGTATGTACACCTGCACGGTCTCCAGTCCCTCGCGGGCGCCGGTGTTCTTCACGCGCACCTGTACCTTGTTGTTCTTATACATGGGCTGGCCGATGTCGAAGGTCGTGTAGCTGAGGCCGTAGCCGAAGGGGAACAGGGGCTCGCCCTCGAAGTAGCGGTAGGTGCGGCCCTTCATGGTGTAGTCGAGGAAGTCGGGCAGGTCGTCGGTGCTCTTGTAGAACGTGACGGGCAGCTTGCCGCTGGGCGTCTTGTCGCCGAAGAGGACGTCGGCCAGAGCCGCGCCGCCCTGCTCGCCGGCATACCACCACTGGACGATGGCGTCGCAGGTCTCCAGTTCGGGAACCATAGCCATGGCGCAGCCTGAGCAGTTGACGAAGACGACGCGCTTGCCGGCCTCATGGAGTGTGCGCAGCACGTCGCGCTGTGCCTGTGGCAGTTCGATGCTCGTGCGGTCGCCGCCCTTGAAACCGGGCTCGCTGACCTTCATCTCCTCGCCTTCAAGACTGGGCGAGATGCCGCCCACGAAGACGACAGTCGCGGCGTCGCCCACCTGTGCCAGCAGCTCTGCCGCCGTGGGGCTGACCTTCCGTTGTATGTCGAAGTTCAGGGCGCCGTAGCCCGTCTCCTGTACGAAGTCAATCTGCAGACGGTAGTGCTGTCCGGCCTTGACGCTGAGCTCTTTCTGTCCGCCCTGTATGCGGTGGCGTATCTTCCAGATGTCGACCAGCGTGTCGCCGTTGACGATGAGTCGCAGCATGTCGTCGCCGCTGATGTTGAAGGTCAGCGTCTCGTCGCGTGTAGGCATGAAGGTGCCGTCGAGCCGTGCGGAGAAGTTCTCAAGGTTGACGCCCGGGGCGAAGACGGTGTTACCGCCGTTGCTCAGACGGATGGGCTCCGTCAGCGTGACGGTGGTGACGGGCTCACCCTCCATCTTGGTGTTGTTCCAGTAGGCGGCCTGCATACCCTGAGCGCCGAGTGGTGTCTTAATCTCGCTGAATCGGCTCTCAGTGACCTCGTTGCGGGTCAATCCGCATCCCGGGATGTGTCTTATAGAGGTCAGTTTCTGGCGGATGCCTTCGAGGGCGGTGATGGTGCGGGTGGGGTAGCCGCTGTAGTTACCCCACATCATGACCGAGTCGTTGGCGTTGGGACCCATGACTACGATGTTGATATCCTTGGAAAGTGGCAACACAGGTACTTTAGCCCCTCTGGCGGAAGCCGCCTCCCCGTTTAACGGGGAGCGCTCCGTATTTTTCAGCAGAACGATGCTCTTGAGGGCCATCTGGTAGGCTAACTGCTTGTGTTCCTCGCTGGCGATGACCGACGTCGGTATCTTGGTCCAGGGCACGAGGTCGTCGGGGTCAAGGTCGCCCAGTTCGATGCGGGCAATGAGCAGGCGGCGCAGCGAGCGGTCGAGGTCACTCTCCTTGATGTCGCCACGGCGCACGGCTGCCGGCAGGTTCTTGTACTCCGAGCCGCACTCCACGTCGGTGCCGGCCAGCACGGCCTGTGCCGAGGCTTCGGCACCGTCCTTGGCGGTGTTGTGCCAGCGTGGCAGGAAGTCGCGAATGGCGCCGCAGTCGCTGGTAATCAGCCCGCGGAAGCCCCACTCGTCGCGCAGTATCTGTTGCTCGTAGCGTGTCTGCGAGCAGCAGGGCTGACCGTCGATGCGCTGGTAGGCGCACATCACCTCGGCCACGTCGCCCTCCTGCACCAGTGCCTTGAAGGCCGGCAGGTAGGTCTCCCAGAGGTCGCGCTCGGGCAGGTCCTCGATGTTGAAGGTGTGGCGGTTCCACTCCGGGCCGCTGTGCACGGCGAAGTGCTTGGCGCAGGCCAGCAGCTTCTTATAGGGAGTGGTGATCTCTCGTGAAGGGTGGAGAGTGGAGGGTGGAGCGAGGTTAGTGATGGGGGATAGGGGTAGGGTGAGGGGGGAGCCATCGTAGGAATAGCCTTGGAGGCCGCGCACGACGGCGAGTCCCATCTTCGAGGTGAGGTAGGGGTCTTCGCCGTAGGTCTCCTGTCCGCGTCCCCAGCGCGGGTCACGGAAGATGTTGATGTTCGGCGTCCAGAACGACAGGCTTTGGTAACGCTTGATGTTGCCCGAGCGCTTGGCCTCCTGTGCCTTGGCGCGTGCCTCGTCGCTGACGGCGGTGAAGACGCGGTGTAGCAGCTGGTCGTCCCACGATGCCGCCATGGCCATGGTGATGGGGAAGACGGTGGCGTAGCCGTTGCGTCCCACGCCGTGGAGCGCCTCGTTCCACCACTGGAACTGTGGGATGCCGAGACGCTCGATGGCGGGCGACGAGTCCATCATCAGCTTTACTTTCTCGTCGAGTGTCAATCGTCCGAGCAGGTCGTCGGCGCGCTGCTCCGCCGTCAGTTGCGGGTTCTGATAGGGCAGCTGTTGCGTGCCCGTGTTCTGAGCCGACATTGCCGTGCTGACGATGGTCAGCGCGGCAATGATTATCAGGTTTCTACGTATTCTCATATTACTTCAACAGCTTCTTTCCACCGACAATGTAGACGCCGCGCTGCATCTTATTGACGCGCACACCTTGGAGATTGTAGATGGGTGTTTGGTATTGGGTGATTGGTGTAGGGTGGGCGGAGAGGTCGCTGATGCCGTTGGTCTGTCCGGCCACGACGGCTTCGCTCAGACCGCCCATCTCGTTGGCGGCACGCACGGCATAGGTGGCCGAGGCGTCGTCGACGGTGTAGGTGGGCTCGGTGGTGAAGTCGACGACCTTGCCGTTCTTGACGACGGCCCAGCAGCGGGCGTAGTTGCTGTCGTCCCATGTCAGCACGTTGCCTGCCAGGCTGACGTTCTTAGGCATGGGAGCCTGCTCGGTGGCGAGGGTGGGGTCCCAGTCGCCGAACATACGGTGTAGGTTGCTGTTCTCGAGGGCCTCCTCGGCTGTCAGCACGGGGTTGTTGGCATGGCCGTCGCCAAAGGTCTTCTTACGTCCGCTGAGGTCGATGACCGAGCCTGTCGACGTCGTGGAGTTGTACTCGGCAAAGCGTGCCGGCCAGCCGCCGGACATCTCGTTCCAGCCGATGGCTGAGGGGACGACGTTCATGCGGGTGTCGATGAACAGGGCAATGGGCGTGCCGCTGCCCCAGGGCCGGCCGAGGGTGTACTTGCCGTCGACGCCCGAGCCCTCAGCGTTGATGACGCAGTCCTTGTAGACCCAGCCGTACTTGGCGGGCTTGCTGGGAACGGCCGCGTAGCCGCCGGCAATCTGTCGCAGCTCGACGCCGTTGAAGAAGATGTCGCCCTTACCGCACATGTAGTCGGTGCGTCCGCGCAGGTAGCCGCCCTCGAAGTAGTAGAGTCCGCGGTCGTTGTTCGATGTCCATGTGTCCTGGTAGCCGCGCAGTCCCACGTTCTTGAAGATGCTCTTCGTTCCCTTGTCCTGGATGGCGATGTCGCGTCCGCGGCTGTCGGCCATGCCCGTCTCTACGGTCAGGTCCTGCCAGTAGGTGCCTTCCACCTTACTGCTCATCTGGAAGACGTCGCTCTTGCCGATGCCATCGTAGATGCTGGCCGTCCCGTACTTGCCTTCGAAGGTTTCGTCGGCAGGAATGGTGTTGGTGATGATGACGCCGTCGCGGCTCTCACCGATGAACGATATGTTGGGGGCGTTGACGTAGGTGATGGGGTCGGTCTTGGTGTAGCTGGCGGCGGAGCCGTTGGCCAGCTCCACGTCGTAGGTCTTGGTAGCCGTGCCCTTGGGCAGCTGGTACTTGCCGTTCTTCAGGAAGATGCGGAAGCGCTGGTTCTTGTCGGCGCGGCTCTCGGCGGCCTTGAGGGCGGCCACCAGCTGGTCGACATTGCCGACGACGGCGTCGTAGAGTCCCTTCTTGACGGCGGGACGCTCCATGGTGGTGAACGTCAGAATGATGTCGTCAGCAATCATATTGCCGGTCAGGTCGCTGACGGTCTTGCCTTCAAGCGTGAAATCGTATTGGACGCCGTATTCCAGTCCCTTATATTCAAATGAGATGACTTTGCCACTGACGACAGGCGTTGGGTATTGGTAATACTTTGTCTCGGAGCTGGAACCCGTTGTCGATGGAACACCGATAAAAGCCTTGGTACCGTCTGCAATCTTCACGCGCTCGTCGAAGGTGAGCACGATCTTGCCGTTTGCCGACACGCCTGTGGCACCTTCGGCGGGGATGGTCGACAGGAGCACCGGGGCCTTGCCGTCGTCGACGAGCTTCGGCGTGCCGGTGATGAAGAACATGGCCAGCGTGTTGCCGTCGTTGGCCGAAGAGGCACCGTCGATGCCGGAGGTCTTGTCGGCCAGCATGCGGATGATGAGGCTCTTCTGGTTGTTGCACGCGGCGGGCAGCTTCTTGCTGAACGAAGCCTCGGCCTTGGCGCCCGTCATGGTGATGCTGCCGAACTTGGTCCAAGTCTCGCCGTCGAGCGACCACTCGGCGTTGTAGGTCTGGTAGGCGTTGTAGTTGTAGAGCATCTTGAACTGGACGTTGATGTCGGTGAACGCCTCGGCGTTGACCTTCGTCTGCCAGTGCCAGTTGCCTACGTCGCCGTTCTTCGTGCCCGTACGCCAGTTGACGGCAGCGCCAGCGAAGCTCTCGTAGCCGCCGGCGGCGAGCGTCGACTTGTCGAGCCATCCGCTGGTCTCGCCCGTCTGGGTGTTGACCAGACTCAGGGCGTCGGCGTCGTTGTCCTGAGCTGCGAAGTCGGCCTTGCGTCCCTCGCCGCCCTTCTGGTAGAAGTCCCATCCGGCGATGATGTCGGCCTGTGCGTAGTAGGCGGTAAGGGTCTTGACGGCAGAGCCGTCGAGCGCACTGCCATCCATGCTGATCAGCTTGCTGCTGTTTGTGTCGCCGTCGTCCCAGTTGGTGAAGGTCACCAGGCCCTCATACTGGTTGGCGCTGAGTGCAACGACCGTGCCCTCCTCGTACATCCACTTGCCGTCGATGACGGTGGGCTGGGGGCTGACGGCCACCATGTAGCTGTTGGTGCCGTCGACGGCCAGTGCCAGCTCGTAGGTGTTGACCTTCTTGAAGTTGGCGGTCAGTGTGGCGTCGGCATTGACGGTGTACTTGAACTTCGGCTCCTTGGAGACGGTCTTGCCGGCGCCGTCGGTCCAGCTGACGAAGTCGTAGCCGAAGTTCTTGGTGGCGGTAAGCGTCAGCTCGCTGCCCTCGTCGTAGCGGTCGGCCTTCGGGTAGACGGTAGCCGTGCCGCCCTCGGCGGGACTGGCGCTGACGGTGAGGGCGTAGGTGTTGACACTGACCGGCGTGCCGTTGACGGTGCCGGCAATGGTCACCTTGCCTATGCAGATGTTCTTGTTGTTGGCTGTCTTGGAGATGTAGATGCGGAAGGTGAAGGTCTCGCAGGCACCGGCGTTGATGGTCTCGCTGTGCATGAGCTTGGCGGTGCTGCTGTTGTTGCCGTTGTTGCGCAGCAGGTCGGCCTTGGGCTCAATCTCGGTGATGCTGCTCTCCTTGCCGTCGGTGGTGTAGCTCCACGAGTAGGTGGCACCGTCGGTGCCCACCTTCACGGCGGCATAGTCGACCTTGGTAGGCTTGAAGGTGACGCCCTTGGCCGCCTTCACGCGGTATTCAATCATGACGCCTTCGACGTTGCCGGCATTGCTGGTCGCGGGGGTGTACTTCACCATGTCGGTGTCGAAGTAGTTGGCGCTTTCGGCCTTCAGTCCGTCGCCTACGCTCACGCTGGCGCTGCTGATGGCGCCCGAGATGTTGTCAGTAGGTGTGCCGTTGGTCTCATTTCCTACCAACCAGGCAACGGCACCGGCCTCGTTGGTGAATGTTGTTGTACCGTCGGCGGTAGCTGTCAGCGCTATGACAAGCAGCCCGCAGAGGGTAGCGGTTCTTAATAGTAGTTTCATTGTAGTTTGTTTTGTTTGTTTTTTTAAAAGAAGAGGTAAGTGGTGAGAGGTACCTCTGACCTCTCACCACTCACCACTTGATTACTTCACAATCACCTTACGGCCGCCCTGGATGTAGACGCCCTTCTGGATCTTGTTGACGCGTACGCCCTGGAGGTTGTAGACGGGCTCGTTGCCGGTAGCAGTCTTTACGCTGTTGATGGCCGATGCGGTGCCAGCCACTGCTGCGGCCTTACCGAAGCCACCCTGGGCGTTAGCAGCACGGATGGTCAGTGCGTCCTTGGCTGCATCGACGGTGATGTTGAACGTGCTCTCCGTGGTGATAGCCACGAACTCGCCGTTCTTCTCCAGCATGTAGGCGATGGCACCGTTGTTGGCCGGTGTCCATGTCACGGTGCCGTTGTCGTACTTGGCATTGGCGGGAGCCTCGAGCTGGCGGGCCAGTGTGGCGGGATCCCAGTCGGTGAACATCTTGCTGTAGGCAAACTCGGCAGCCTTGTCGGCGCTGATGATGGTCTCGAACGTACCACCGAACGAGCTGATCTTGTTGCTGGCCGGTGTGATGTCGGTACCGTTCATGTCCTTGGTGCCATATTCGCCGAAGAGCTTCGGATCCTTGTTGTTCATACCCTTCTGTGTCCAGCGCGAGGCGACCAGCGTGTTCTTGGCGTTGTCGTCGAGCGTGGTGTTCAGGTAGACGCTGATAGGCTCGTTCTGCCAGGTGCGTCCGAAGTTCCAATCACCCTGACCGTTGGCCAGATCGACCACGGTACAGCCGTCGAAGACGTAGCCGAACTGCGTCGTCGTGGTGGGAGCCACGATGGTGCGGCCACCCTTGCCACTGGCCTGACGAGGCTCCAGCGAGATCGTGGTGTTCTGGAAGCGGATGTCGCCACCGCCGCAGATGAAGTCCACGGTACCGTGGATGTCAGAGGTCTCCCAGTAAGCCTGCTGGCTGCTGTTAGAGCTGTAGTAGGTGTCCTGATAGGAGAGCATGCGCACGTTCTTGCCGATGGTGCGGTTGCCGGCGTCGGCAAATGCAGGTGCACGTCCAGCTGATCCGGCATTGTAGTAGTCGAGAGCGTTCTTCAGCGTCAGGTCTTGCAGGTAGAGGTTGGTGCCGCTGTTCTGCAGCAAGTCGGCCTGGCCCAGACCCTCCTGGCTCTTGTCGGGCTTGGAGACGATGATGGTCTTATCCATTGACTGTCCGATGATGGAGATGTTGTTGCCTGTGATAGCGGTCTTCACCGTAGCATCGAGGTCGTAGGTTCCGTCGGGCAGGAAGATGAATGCGCGCCCAGCATCCTTGCTGGCGTTGATACCGTTCACAACGTCGATGACGTCGATGAGACTGCCGGCGTCGCCAGCCTTCACGAAGTACCAGTTGCCCTCGCTCTCGAAGTTGACTTCAGAGGTATTGACAATCTTTACACCGTGGATGTACATCTCACCTGTGCCCTGCAGCTCCAGGGTGATGGTGCCGGCTTCGCCCTCGTAGTTGAAGACAGCTGTGCCGCCATCGCCGTCCGACATGCCGGGGAGCGTGGCCAGTGTCTCACCGCCCTTCTTCACATCGATGCCTGTAGCATAGCCATACTGGCAGAGCGTCACGGTGACGGTAGCCTTCGGACCTACGAGCAGGTCGATGGTGTTACCCGGCTTGAAGGCCCAGCCGTGCTGTGCGTCGTGCCAGTAGAAACCGTTGCCAGCGGGGTTGAATGCCTCGTGGTCCTCAGCATAGAAGAACTTGTTGGTCAGGTCGAAGTTGTACTTCTTGTGCGTGCTGGCCTCCTCAATCTCGGTCTGGATAGCATAGAGGTTAGTGTTAGCGGTGATGATGTCGGCTGTGGTGAACTTCTCGCCGAGAACAGCCTTCTTGAACCAGCCGCGTGCCTTGTAACCCTCCTTCGTGGCGGGAACATTGGCAATGTCGTAGGCAAATTCTCCGATGGCGGCATCCTTCTCAACCGTCTGCGTGCCAATCACCTTACCGTCGACGTCGAGGTAGCTCAGTGTGAAGTCGGGCTTGAAGACCACGTTCAGCACGTAATCCATCTGTGTGTCACCTGCTGTCATCGGAATGGTGACGATGCAGGCATTGTCCTTCTCCTCGTAGCTGATTTCGCCCACGTCGCCGCTTGATGCTGTGACATCGGTCAGCGGGTTGTCCTTGCCGACCATCTTCTCGGTCTTCGGCAGCTCAAGCGTTGCCTCGTATGCCTCGCCGAAGACTTCTTCGACAGCATACTCGTTGCCATTGACCTTGAACGAAGCCAGGATGGGCACATCCTTCTCAGTACCGTTCAGAATACCCTCAATGACGATATCGTTAATGCCGAACTGTTTAGCCTCCTGCAAGCTGTAAAGGTGGACGAGCAGTGACTGGGGACCTTCGGTAGCAGTAGCGTTGGTGATGTCGTAGGAAACCTTGGTGATGTTGGGCTTGCCGTTATTGCGGGCAGGCTTCACACCAGTGGCAAGGACGATGTTCTCGCCGTTGGCAACCTCCCATGTCACGTCAACGAGACCGTTATCGGTACCGTAGCGGGTGACATTCAGGGCAACCTTGGTGGGAACGAAGCTGAAGCCGGGCTTCGGTGTGAACATGAAGCGTACGGCGCTGGCCTCGTCGGCCTTGTCGAGCTTGGCGGAAGGCTCGAAGCGGGTCTGTACAACCATAACTTGGTTGTCGTCCGTCGAAAGTTCAGCATCGGCAATGCTGTACTTGTCCTTCAGCGTCAGGTTGCTGCCGTAGGTCACCTTGCTATTGAGGAAGTAGTCGGCATTCGAGAATGTAGCCTTCTGACCCTCGGTACCCTCGTTGAAGGGGAACGTCACTGTAGCCATCTCGTTGTCGAGCGTAATCTTCTCCTTCGGAGCATACTGCGTGACAGACAGTGCGAGGTAGTAGTTGTTGTCATTCATTGAAGTGACAGCCACATAGCCTGCCTCGGCATCGCTGATCTTTGCCTTATAGGTGTTCTCGTTGTTCAGCACCTCGGTGCTGTTGCCAATGGTATAGTAGGAGTATCCGGTATAGCCCTTGACGGTGACGAGGTCGCCAGCATTCTTCACAGGAATCTTGAAGACGGCACCCGTACGCACCTGGATGTTGTTGCCATTGTTGCGGAAGGTAGCGCCGTTGGCTTCGACGGTCATCATCAGACCGTTCTTCTCCACGGCCTCCACCTCGCCGGCTTCATTGCTGCCTGAGAGTGCTATTGTAGCGTCCATGACGCCGGCATCGCCGTAGCTCCATGTGCCGGTGATGTCTTGAGCCTCGGGCTGGTCGTCGTCCTCGTTCTGAGTGACAGAGATAGAAATGAGGTACTGGCCCTTGTTGACAACCTCCACGTAGCCTTGTTCTACGTCAGCAGCAGTGGCGGTGTAAATGGTGGTTGCCTCGGTAGCATCTGTGCCGGCAACAGAGTATGCAAAATAGGGTTGAGAGTAGCCTACCACGGTCACCACGTCCTTCGTGCCCTGCACGGGAACCTTGAAGACCACGGGATTGCCAGTCTGGATGCTATTACCATTGTTGCGGATGGTCTGGCCGTTGGCCTCGACGGTGAGCTTCAGACCGTTATCCTCCATGGCGTCAATCTCGCCTGGCTCAGTGGTGCCAGACAGTGCTGTTACGGCAGCTACGATGTTGGCATCGGTGAAGTCCCATGTACCAGTGAGCGGGAAGATGTCTTCGTCGTCGTTAACGGGATAGACAACCTTAATATAACGGAAGTAAGAGCCGTCGCCAATGACGATGTCGATAGTCTTGTCTTTGCCTTCGTATGTGTAGGTAGCGATGTTACCCTCGCTGGTGTGCTCTGTAGAGCCGGCAACGGTGGTCGTCGTGGTGGCGTTATAGCTCTCCAATGACACTGTCATGCCTTTCAGCGCGGGAATGGTCAGTTTGGTGCCTGAGTTCATCTGGCACCAGTCCTGCCAGTTGGCATTATTAATCTTGCCGGTGCTGGTGTCGAAGTCGAGCTTCATGTCGACGGTATAGCCGCCGAAGTCCACCTGTGTCACATAGATGCCTTTATTCCCCTCGTAGCTCAGTACGGGTGCGCCGTTCTTCTGCTGGAAGTCCCAGATGGCGGTGAAGGTCTCTCCAAGTTCTGGGTCCTCGATGTCGTTCTCGGTGAAGACGGCAGTCAGGGTTGTGTTGGCGGTGATGGTCATTTCGTCGCCAGGCTTGTACTGCGTTGTACCGTCAGTCCATGCTGTCATTGTGTAGTCTTTCTTGTAGAGTGTGCGGTTGGCGGGGAGGACGATGGCCTCACCTTCCTTTACCGTCAGTTCGGTCGGAACCACACCCTCGATGTCGTCCTGCTTTTGGAAGGTGACAGTGTACTCCGTCACTTCGGCAGGCAGATCCTCAGGAGCAATGGCTGTAGCACTGAAGAACGGGCAGTAGCCCTTGAAATCGATGGTCAGTGTGGTGGGCTCCAAACCACGGTAGTAGGTTGCCACAACGTTCTGGTCGGGGGCATTGGGATCCCAACACTTCTTAGCTGCCTTGGCCAGCGGGGTCACGTTTCCTGCAGCGTCGGTGATGGTACCGGTCTGTGCACCATGCTGGCAGTCGCCTAACTTGATGAGTACAGGACCATTGACCTTCATGGTGATGTTGACGTTCTCCCAGCCGTGCTGTGCGTCGTTGAAGCGTCCGCCGTTGAATACGAAGTTGGCGGTATCGTCGTTGGCATCAACGGCAGTGTATGTGCCATCCTCAGCCACTTTGACACCGAATGTCTTGGTGTCGGTGGGAACAGAACCGTCGCTCAGTCTGACGGCGAAGTCGCGCCATACCCACTCTTCGGGTGTGTCGCCTGTTGCCTCGACGACATCCTCAGCCGTGCGGGGGCAGATTTCAATAAGGTCGTTATACATCACGACGATACCAGTCACGTCGTATGCCTTGTCCTCTTCGATTTCGGCTTTGGCCTTGAACTTGTCGTAGTACTTGATGGAAGCGCCGTTAGCGTCTGTAAAGCACTCCGTCTCCTGCGAGTAGGTGACGTTCTTGATGGTCACCAGTGTGCTTTGGTTGGCTGCAGTGATGCTGCCAACGGCGGTGAGGGTAGGTGTAACGTCGGCTGTGCCGATGGTCAAGCCTTCAGTCGAGAAACCGGTAATCTCAGCATTGCCCTGATAGAGGGTGATGGTGGCGCTGATGGTTCCCGTCAGCGTCTGACCGGCCTCCAAGCCATGATTCTTGGTGTAGATGAGTGCGCCCTTGCCAGTAGCATCGGCTAAGAAGGCGTTAGAGCCGTTGACGTAGACTACTTGCTCACCGTTGAAGGTGATGGCGGCAGGTGTGTTGTCAGAGGTCACCTTAGCCTGCAGCTCAGCGAACGACGTAATGGCCACAGCGGCAGGTGTCACAGTCAGTGTGAAGCTGGCCGAACTGGGTTTGTTGGCGTTGTCGCCTTCATAGCTGGCCTTGATGGTCGTTGTTCCGGCTGTCAGAAGGTTGATGGTGCTGCCCGAGATGGTGGCCACGGTCTCGTTCGAGCTGGTCCATGTCACCTGGGCATTGGAAATGGCACTGCCGTTGGCCGTCACCGTGGCTGTCGGCAGCGACAGGGTGCCGCCCACCTCGCCTGTCGTGGCGTGGTCGCCCAGTGTCAGTGTCGTGGCGACGCGGGTGTCGGTCTGGCCGCCGGTGTCCTTCTTGTAAAGGGCGACAGGCTGTTGACCACTCTTGTAATAGCGGAAACGAAGCTGGTCGTTGGCATAATTATAGCGCATGGTTACGGTTCCGCCTGTAAACGTTATGCCGATAACAGCACTGCCATCATTTTCAATGCTGATGGCGTTCTTGTAAGTATCAGCAGACGTAGCAGTCTTTAACGTGTTTGCGTAGCTACTTGCACCGATATAATTGCCGGTGCTGCTTTGAATGGTGCCGGCAGCAACATCAATGGTGAATGCAGCAGCATCCAACTCCGTTGTTGAGCTGATGGTGTTGTCGGAAATAGTAACGGCAATACCATTGTTTGCTGCATCCAGCGTCTCTAAAGAGCCGTTGAGTGCTACAGCGGCATGCGTGTCATTGCCCTCATACACAATCAGGTATTGTCCATCGACCAGATCGCTGGAGGACGTAACCTTTTGGTAGGAATCGGCAAACACTGTTCCCCACAGCATCGCCATGATGCTCAGCAGGGAGAATCGTAGTAATTTGTACTTCATAGGTTGTTTTTTAAGTTAATGTATGGATTTGTTATGTAGTCTGATACCAAAGTGCAAAGTTACGAAGAAAAATCGAGACCCGTACACAAAACTCTGTTAAATTTTCCTTTCGCGCGTACGCGTGTGCGCATTATATAGATGGGTAAACCGGAAAACGTGTTGCACTTCCTGCACTTCCTGCACCTGGCACGACCCATGCCCGTCCTCTCGAAGGTGCAGGAAGTGCAGGAAGTGAGGGGTGTTTCCACGTTTCGCCATCATATATGCACGCGCGCGCGAAGGGTCGCCACAGCAGCCTGTCGGCAGAGCACGACTTTTGGGCAAAACGCCGCACGTTGAAAACGTCCCAGGCCGTGGGACAAATCTCCGGGGCCGCCGCAGACTTCTCCGGGGCCGCCGCAGACTTCTCCGGGGCCGC
>CAMVPA010000008.1 GCA_947169245.1 uncultured Prevotellaceae bacterium | reverse complement strand
GCCCGACGACGGGTTCCAGTCCCCACGAGCGCAGCACGTCGGCCGTCTTCTCCACGTTCTCCATCGGCGTGAAGTACGAGGGCGATATCAGCGCCACCTTATCGCCGGCCTTCAAGTAGTCGGGCTTCGCGCAGTTCAGCACCACCGGCTGCTGGTCGGGGTTCACAACTATTGTTTCATCATCGTCGCTGCATGAGGTCAGCGTCGTTGCAATCATCATGGCGACTACGGCCATCATTAGAATTTTCCTCATTGTTTATTTTTTAAAGGTGAAGTCGGTTTTCACCACGCCGTCGCCGTAGATGGTCTTGAAGTCGTCGCGCATGGAGATAACGTAGTAGCCGGACTCGCGCCACTGCTGTCCGAGGGTGAGGGCTTTTTCACGGTTGGCATGGTCGCGGGCATCATCGTCGGCAATGAGCATAAAGGCCGCCGACTTGTACTTTGAATTGCTCAACGCATAGTTGTGCATGGCGCAGTCGCCGCCGCTGTTGCCGAACGACAGAACGGGCACCTTGCCTATCTCCTGCGAGATTTGCAGCACCTTGTTGGTCTTCAGGTTCTTGATGATGAGCTCGTCTGTGCGCACGAGGTCTTCTTCCTTGCCCATCGTGTAGTTGACACCTGCCTCGGTACCCTGGCTGGAAGAAACGAGTCTCACGTCCATGCCGATGACGCGGTTGGAGGGAATACCGATGCTCTCCACCAGCGCACGGCAGATGAAACGGTCGGAGCCGCTGACGACGTAATAGGTGAAGCCGTTGTCCTTCAGATAGTCGAACACCTCGAGCATCGGCTTATAGAAGCTCTGACCGTAGGTCATGCCGCTGAAGCCGTTGGCAGGCTGTTGGGCGTAGGTCTTGACATAGGCATCAAACTCAGCAAGCGTCATGCCGCTGTAAGCCTTCGCTGCCGCATAGGCATGCTTCATGTCGAAGTGGTCGGGCAGTTTCTTGCCATCGCGCACGAAATCGCGTATCTCCTGCGCCGTCTCCCTCACGTCCTCAGGGGCGATGTCCTTATACGCAGGATCGTCCAACACCCGGTACTCCAGCAGGTTGTACTCGAAGTACGACGGGTAGAGTTCGCCCACGAACGTGCCGTCCATGTCGAACGTGGCGATGCGGTCTTCCTCCTTGATATAGTTTGGACTGTTCGGGTTCGTCACGTCAGCCACGTAGTCCTTCAGTGCAGTCAGCGCCTCACACTGGTTCCACAACGTGAAATACTCCTTCACGGGCTGGACGACGGCACTGTTGTCATCGTCATTGCTGCACGACGTCAGCACCGTTGCGCCGCAGATTGTCAGGATGGCGGCTATCATCCACAGTTTCATTTGATTCATTACAAGTGTGTTAATGTACAGCACCTAATATGTAAGGATGCTATTTGGTTAATATCGGGTGCAAAGGTAGCCATTTTTCCCGACGAAGCCAACATTTTCTCCCATTTTTTACGGCACTTACTCGTAACTTCGCCTATGTCGATGGTACTCACGCTCGACAATTAAAACAAAAAAATGGCTTTTTGTTTTGTATTGTTCTCGCTTATTCGTACCTTTGGCTACGCCGAAGATAGGCTACATCTCAGAAAAATGCAAATTAATTTGCATTTTCGTTCGATTTGCACTACCTTTGCACCCATGATTACGCAAGACCAACTGAAAGACGTGCTCGACAGAGCCGATAAACTCAGGTTCTACCTGAAAATCGACGAGAAGAAGATTGAGTTTGAAGAAGAAGACCTGCGCACGCAGGCACCCGACTTCTGGGAAGACCGCCTGCGCGCCGAGGAGCAGATGAAGAAGGTGAAGGCCATCAAGCGCTGGCTTGACGGCTATCAGGAGGTACGCACCATGGCCGACGAGCTGCAGCTCGCCTTCGACTTCTACAAGGACGAGATGGTGACCGAGGAAGAGGTCGACGAGGCCTACGCCCAGGCCATCAAGGCTATTGAGGAGCTGGAGCTGATGAACATGCTGCGCCAGAAGGAAGACCCGATGGACTGTGTGCTGAAAATCAACAGCGGCGCCGGCGGCACCGAGGCTCAGGACTGGGCTCAGATGCTGATGCGCATGTATATGCGCTGGGCCGAGGCCCACGGTTACAAGGTGACCATCTCGAACCTGCTCGACGGCGACGAGGCCGGCATCAAGAGCGTCACCATGCAGATTGAGGGTGGCGAGTATGCCTACGGATTCCTGAAGTCGGAGAACGGCGTCCACCGACTGGTGCGTGTCAGCCCCTACAATGCCCAGGGCAAGCGCATGACCTCGTTTGCCTCCGTCTTCGTGTCGCCGCTGGTCGACGACACCATCGAGGTCTACGTCGACCCGGCCAAGCTCTCGTGGGACACCTTCCGCAGCAGCGGCGCCGGCGGTCAGAACGTCAACAAGGTGGAGTCGGGCGTCCGTCTGCGCTACTGGTACACCGACCCCGACACCGGCGAAGAAGAGGAAATCCTGATTGAGAACACCGAGACGCGCGACCAGCCCAAAAATAAGGAACGCGCCATGGCGCTGCTGCGCTCACAACTCTACGACCGCGCCATGAAGAAACGCCTGGAGGCACAGGCAAAGATCGAGGCCGGAAAGAAGAAGATTGAGTGGGGCTCCCAAATCCGCTCCTACGTCTTCGACGACAAGCGCGTGAAGGATCACCGCACCAACTACGAAACTCACGACGTCGAGGCCGTGATGAACGGCAAGCTCGACGGTTTCATCAAAGCATTCCTCATGGAATTTCCATCGGCTGATGAATAATTAGTAACCCAAAACAATAATTATTATGGCACAGAAAGCAAAACCAATGAATGCGAAGCGCGCTGCTTACGCAAAAAAGGAAGAGAAAAAAGGTACGAGTGTGGTCATGTGGATCATCGGTTCGCTGATAGTCCTCGGACTCTGCTACGCTGCCTGGTCTATCTACATGGTTTCCTAAGCAATGGCAATGGAGATAGAGCGGAAGTTCCTGGTCGTAGGCGACGACTTCCGCCGTCAGGCCTACGCCTCCGACCGCATCAAGCAAGGTTACATCTGCAGTGGTCACGGGCGCACTGTTAGGGTGCGGCTCCGTGGCGACCGCGGATACCTGACCATCAAAGGGCCGTCGCCCGATGGCGGACTGTCACGCTATGAGTTTGAGAAAGAGATTTCGCGCGAGGAAGCCGAACAACTCTTCATGCTCTGCGAGCCGGGCGTCATCGACAAGACGCGCTACTTGGTGAAGAGCCCCGACGGGCGCCACACCTTCGAAGTCGACGAGTTCTATGGCAACAATGAAGGTCTCATCATGGCCGAAGTAGAGCTCGGCGCAGCGGACGAAACGTTCGAAAAGCCCGATTTCATCGGACAAGAAGTAACGGGCGACCGCCGTTACTACAACAGTCACCTGAGGCTGAATCCGTATAAGATGTGGTGAGAGACGAAAGACTACTGATAGGTGGGACTCTGCTCGGAAAGGTGGCGAGAGATTAGTGGCGACGCGAGAAGACGAGTGACAGGAGCGTGCCAATGAGGCAGATGCCGAAGGCGCCTATGCTGTCGGCCACGAAGTCGAGCCACTCACCACTGCGTGTTGTCGTCAGGTAGGCCTGTATCAGTTCCAGCAGTCCTCCCATCAAGCTCAGACATACGCCTGCCAGAAGCCACAGTCGTGAAAGGTGACTGGTAAGCAGATTCGTACCGACGCGCCTCCCCGAAGTTTTTTGGAGATGAGCCTGATGACGCCAGTACTCCACCCACATGACGAAGGCTGTGCCACCGTACATGACGAGGTGGGTCCACTTGTCGGCCAGCTCAACGGTGTCGAACGGAGTCTCGGGAAAGAACGGGGTGAGCGACAAGGCCCAAATGAGTATAAGGCAGAGTATGGAAAGTGGGTACCGACACACCGTCGCGATAGCATTTCTCAGCTGTTTCTTCATTTTTGCTTACGATTTTGGTGCAAAAGTAATCAATAATTATCAATTATCAATTGCCAAGTCTCAATTATTTTTTGTACTTTTGCAAGCGAAAGCAAAGAAACAGTGATTATGGCAAACACAGAACGTGCCAATTTCGGCAGCAAACTGGGCATCATCCTGGCAACGGCAGGCTCGGCCGTCGGCCTAGGCAACGTGTGGCGTTTCCCCTACATGACGGGACAGAACGGTGGTGCCGCCTTTATTCTGATTTATATTGCCTGTGTCGTTATTTTGGGCATCCCCTGTATGCTCAACGAGTTTGTCATCGGCCGGCGGGCACAGTCCAACACCGCCCGTGCCTATGCCCGGCTGGCCAACGGCACGCCGTGGCGACTCATCGGACTGTTCGGCGTCTTCACCGGCTTTCTCATTACGGGCTACTACGTTGTCGTCTCCGGCTGGTGTCTGCAGTATGTCTACGCCTCGCTGGCAGGCCACCTGACGGGCGATGCCGACTACGTGAAGAACTACTTCGACACGTTCTCGGCCCATCCCTGGAAGCCCGTCCTCTGGATGCTGGTGTTCATCCTGATGTGCCACTTCATCATAGCCCGTGGCGTGGAGAAAGGCATCGAGAAGGGCTCGAAGATGATGATGCCGCTACTGTTCATACTGCTGGTGGTCATCGCCGTCGCTGCCTGTATGCTGCCCGGCGCCGGCAAGGGCATCACGTTCCTCTTCAACCCCGACTTCACCAAGGTTGACAGCAACGTGCTGCTGGGCGCCCTCGGACAGGCGTTCTACTCGCTGAGCGTCGGCATGGGCTGTCTCTGTACCTATGCCAGCTACTTCAAGAAGGACACCCACCTCACGAAGTCGGCCGTCCAGATTGTCAGCATCGACACACTGATAGCCATCCTCGCCGGCCTCATGATATTCCCGGCGTTCTTCGCCATCCATCCCAACGCCCCCGAGCTGATGACCGACCCCGCGCAGGCCAGCCAGTACTGCGGCCCCGGACTGGTGTTCATCACCCTGCCCAGCGTCTTCCAGCAGGCCTTTGCGGGCATTCCGCTGCTCGGCGAGGTGGTGGCACTGCTGTTCTACGCCCTCCTGTCGCTGGCCGCCCTGACGTCGCTCATGTCGCTCCATGAGGTGTCGACGGCCTTCTTCCACGAGGAGCTGAACATCTCGCGCCGCTGGGGAGCCACGCTCGTCACGGCCCTCTGTGCCGTCATCGGCGTCTTCTGCTCGCTGTCGTTCGGCGACACCCGCGAGTGGCTCATTGTGGGCGGCAAGTCGCTGTTCAACTGGTTCGACTACCTCACGGGGCAGATATTCCTGCCTACGGGCGGTCTGCTCACCTGTCTCTTCCTCGGCTGGTACGTGCCACGCCAGATTGTGCGCGACGAGCTGACCAACAACGGCACCCTGCGCACTCGCGTCTTCGAGGTCTACCTCTTCGCCGTGCGCTACGTCTGTCCGCTCTGCATCCTCCTGATTTTCCTCCACCAGTTTAGGGTGATCTGATTCTAAATGAGGAATGAGGGAGTTCTTCTATATCCATCGGTCTGACCGTCGCGTCATCATAGCACTGCTGTGCGTCATCATCGTGGTGCTGGCAGTAATCATGCTGACAGGTGGCGAACAGACGGCAGCCACCAGCAGTGCCGCCGACAGTACAAGCCGCAAGGACTACATGATGAGCCGCTACGGGGAGCATAGCCTCTACGGGGAGCACAACCGCTACGGGGAGCGCAACCGCCGCTACGACGACCGCCCCATCGACGACGGAACGCCGGCACGACAAGTCAGACTCTTCCCCTTCGACCCCAACACCGCCGACTCCACACAGCTGCTGCAGCTGGGGCTGCAGCGCTGGCAGGTGAGGAACATCTACCGCTACCGTCGGGCCGGTGGCATCTATCGCCGACCGCAGGACTTCGCCCGCCTCTACGGGCTCACCGCAGGTCAGTACCGTCAGCTGGAACCCTACATACGCATCTCGGCCGACTATCAGCCCGCCAGCAACCTCTATCCATCATCCAACAACCCAAAATTACCCCCCCCAAGAAAGGGTGACTCGCTGCGCTATCCCGTCAAGATTGAGGCTGGACAGCATGTGGTGCTGAACACCGCCGACACCGCTCAGCTGCGACGGGTGCCGGGCATCGGCGTCTATTTCGCTAACGAGATTGTGAACCACGGCCGTTTCCTTGGCGGTTACGTCAGCGTCGACCAGCTCGACGAGATACCCGACTTCCCGCAGGAGTCCAAGCAGTATTTCGTCGTCAGCAATCCCAACCCCCGACGGCTGAACATCAACCGCCTCACGCTGAACGAGCTGAAACGCCATCCCTACATCAACTACTATCAGGCCAAGACCATCGTCGACTACCGCCGCCTGCACGGACGCATAGAGAGTCTCCAACAGCTGTCGCTCTCGAAGGACTTCCCTCCCGAGGCCATCCGGCGTCTTGAGCCTTATGTGGAATATTGAAACAAGACCTGCGAGGTCATCATATAACGAAAAGAAAGAACCCGATGAAGAGGCTCTGTCATTACATATCAGAATACATGGGCGCGCTGGTGCTGGCAGCAGCAGTGCTGGCGCTGGCATTTCCCGAAATGCCACAGCAGGTTCCCACGAAGACCATCAACTATCTGCTGGGCGTCGTGATGTTCGGCATGGGACTGACGCTGAACCTGAAGGACTTCAAGATAGTGTTCAGTCGTCCAAAGGATGTCATCATCGGCTGCCTCTACGCCCGAAACGACAAACGCAAGTAAAGGCACCCCTGTATCTACATAGACAACTTTAAGGAATACCATCTTTATCATTGGCCGAGATTTCGCACGACTTGAATTTCCCCAATCCTTCGTTCTTTGGCAAATACTGCAAAGAACACTTGGGTATGACTCCGTTGGAATATCGAATGAAATATCATAAAAAGAAATGAAAAAAATAGTATTGATGATTATTGCTGTACTCATGGTTAGTACAGTAAATGCTCAGACCGACAGCGTCGGCCTGGCAAGTCTGCAGACCGGCCCGCAGACCAGAAAAAAAGTTGGCGTCGTGCTCAGTGGTGGTGGCGCAAAGGGTATGGCGCATATCGGTGTGCTGAAAGTGCTGGAGAAGGCGGGCATCCCCGTCGATATCATTACCGGCACATCAATAGGCAGTATCGTCGGCGGACTCTATGCCATTGGTTATAACGCCCATTCGCTCGACTCAATGGTAAGGACTCAGGACTGGACCTACGTCATTACCGACAAGGAAGATCTGCGCAACCAGAGCCTCCTGGATCGCAAAAAGGCGAATACCTTTTTATTTAATACGGACATGACCATCGGCAAACGTAACTTGAGTGCCGGCGGTCTCATCAAGGGTAAGAATCTGGCAGAGTTGTTCCAGAAACTCTTTGTGGGCTACACCGACTCGCTCGACTTTTGTAAAGACCTGAAGATTCCTTTCGCCTGTGTGGCTACAAACATCATGGACAACAGCGAGGTGGTCTTCCACAGCGGACGGCTGCCGCAGGCCATACGTGCCTCCATGTCCATCCCTGCTGCCTTCGCGCCTGTGAGACTCGGCGATATGGTGCTGGTCGATGGCGGCCTGAAGAATAATTATCCCGTTGACGTGGCCCGCGAGATGGGAGCCGAAGTCGTTATCGGCATCACACTGAACGGTAAACCTAAGACGGCTGAGGACATCACGGGCACCATGAAAATTGTAGGCCAGATCATTGATGTGAACTGTGTGAACAAATACGCAGAAAACAAAGCCATATCCGACCTGTGGATGAATGTGGATCCTCACAGCTACTCGACCGCCAGTTTTACATCAGAGGCCATCGACTCACTGATACGCTATGGTGAAGAAGAGGCCATGCGCCACTGGGACGAAATTATCGCCTTGAAGAAACTTATCGGTATCGACAATTCATTCCGTCCTACCATCTATTATCCACTGCGACCGAATGCCATGACCGAGCGCCAGCATGTCACCGGTTTTACTTTCGAAAACATGACGCCGCAGGCAGAGCGGTTCTTGAGGAACAAGTTCCATCTGAATCGGGTTGACAGTATCGATGCCAAACTGGAGCAGGCACTCACGACGAGTATGCGTATGGACCTCTTCTACCATACAGCCGAGTGCCAACTGATACCTGAAGCTGGCGGTGTGCGCGTCGTTCTCTCGGCCGGTGAACGGAAGTCTTTGCAGTTTCGTGCCGGAGTGCGCTACGATACGGAGGAGAATGCCGCCATCCTGTTGGGACTTGACATTCCGCTGAAAACGGCTATCCCCATCGAAGACGACATCACGCTCCGACTGGGCAAGCGATTGATGGTCCGTGATGAGATTACCATTCACCCCCGATCCTTTACACGCCCGACTTTCAGCTATACGTTCCACAGAAGCGATGTTGACGTGTACACCTATGGTAATCTGGACTATAACATCCGTTACAACCAGTTACAGGCAGAATTCCTGCCTATCAACTTCGACTTGCGTCATTTCAACCTGCAGATGGGACTACGCTGGGATTTTCTGCACTACCGCAACAAGCTCGGATCAGAGTCGGCTAAACAGGTAACACTCGAAAACGAGCATTTCTTCAGCTATCGTGCCCGTTTGACCCTTAACACTGAAGACAATTGGAACTTCCCCACACGTGGTGCCCGCTTTAACGCTGAATATGCTTATCTGACCAACGACTTCACCCAACTCGACGTCATTGATGATAAGGGTAAAAAACAGGATAAGACTGCGGGTATGAGTGATGTCAGTGCCAACTGGCGCATGTCGTTCACTATCGGCAGCCGATTCACCATCCAGCCAATGGTTTATGGTCGCCTGCTCTTCGGCTCATTCGTTCCCGCCGTATTCGGCAACACCATCGGCGGCGAGTGGTTCGGCCACTACATCGAGCAGCAGATGCCATTCGCAGGCATCGGCAATCTGGAGTACCTGCACTATCAGTTCGCGTCGGCTCAACTTCAAGCCCAGGAGCGAATCGGCAAAAACAGCTACATGCTACTGCGTGTGGCTGCCGGCCAACATTCAAAGAAACTGAAGGAGCTCTTTGACCATAGCACCTTAGTTGGTATCCAGGGAGGCTACTATTATAACACGATATTTGGTCCGGTTGGTGCTACCTTAGGCTATAGCAACCACACCAAGAAAGCTTATTTCTTCATCAACCTCGGCTATGAATTCTAAGTATTAATCGTCATTGCATTGTCCCATTAAATCGAAAACAAAATGTCGGTGACCTGTTCTTAGCCGACAAAGGAAGACACAACGATTATCGAAAAGTACCCACACGTCCCACACCTCCCACACCTTTCCGGAGAATTTTATTCTTCGTCCCTCCAGCACTCTCCGGGGCCGCCCCAGCACTCTCCGGGGCCGCCGCAGCATTCTCCGGGGCCACCCCAGCATTCTCCGGGGCCACCCCAGCACTCTCCGGGGCCGCCGCAGCATTCTCCGGGGCCACCCCAGCACTCTCCGGGGCCGCCGCAGCATTCTCCGGGGCCGCCACAAAACTCCACCCTTGGTCTATTCCCGTCCCCGAGAAATTGGGTGCGGGACGTGCGACACGTGCGGGTACTTTTCACTCTTGCGTTATACACGTGCGTAATGCAAGACAATAGCGCTTCGTTTTCGTTGATAACATCCCTTTACAACCAATTGATGAAGAGCCCATGCATATTAGGATTCCACCAGCCCACCCCAAAACCTTGCAGAATCCAAATAAACTCCGTACCTTTGCAACCGCAATTGCATCCGCGGCCGATGGGAATCGCCCGCACTCTGCTGTCGCGTCGCACCTCCCTCAGCCCCAACGGCTGATACCTGCGCCCAGCATCTACATATTCACAGTATAAAAAACTCACAGCAGGACTCGTCCGGAAGAGTCCCACTGTGAGAATCTGAATTCTGCGGTACGCCGCAGAGCTACCATACTTTTTCTGCGGTACGCCGCAGATTATGAATCATTCTGTCTCCTCGTCGTCATCCCAGATGGAGCCGCGGCGGGAGGATGGGTCTATGGTCCCGTCCTCGTCCACGCCGCCGTAGGAAACGCCATCCAGATAGTCACTGTTGATGGAGTCACTGGCTGCTATCATGGTCATCACACGTACTGACACCGTCTGTGCGCAGGGGGCAATATATGTCTTCTTCATTGTTCAGTCCTCCTTATTTTATAACAACTTTCTTTCCATTCCTGATATACAATCCCTTGCTTGCAGGCTTCACGCGCTGTCCGTTCAAGTTATAGTACTTGTCGTCCGGCATAGTCATGCAATCATTCACTCCTGTCGTCTCCTCGTCAAATGACATCACAATGCGTGCATCGTAGTTGTCCTCAAAGTCGGGAATCAGGTCGATGAAGTTGAAATAGGCACGGAAAGCCTTCATCTTAGTTTCACCTATAGAGTACCAGAATTTGTTTCCGCTCAGGAAGAGCGTACCCCAGTCCAATATGGTGTTAGCCACGTATGTTCCCACGAACTGCCGGGGCTGGTTCTTGCGGCGGCTGGTGTCGAAGTCGACAATGGCCTCCTGCGGGTCTATGTCAACACCATCAACCGTAAACTGACTGACAGGTTGCGACACTTTGATGACGTATGGGTGATTAGCTTCAATGGCTGTTGCCGGCTGAAAATGTACACATATCCTTCCTTCTGTATCGTCATACGTGTAGTCGTTAAAGTCTGCCAACTGTACATCGCTGCCAAACGCGTTTATAACCTGCGTCTCTGTCATTGCGAACGGCAAGCAGATGGTGCTCCACTCATTGGCCTTAATGGTACGCTTCACGCGGACATTGACATTACTCTCTGCTATAGGCCCTGCCGTGGATGTCTCATCTAGAATAGTACGCATCTCGGCAGGGGCAGTCACAGTGATGGTAGATTCCACCTGCTCGGTGCGATGACTCTGGGCTTGTGTGTCAGAAATAGCGATATTTCTTAAATATATCGGATAGTCGCCTTCATTAACATTTGATGCTATCAGAACGGTAATCAAACACACCTCTCCATCACTGCCGCTGATGGTTGATGCATTGGTTGAAGCAGCCAACACACGCAGACAACCGTCACTTTGAAAGGCAGCATCAAAACTATTGGTCTTCTTTGGTGTTGTGCGTACAGTACTGAGTTCTACCAATGGAAAACCATCCCCATCTATTGCCACTGTAATACCTTCTGGAAGATACAAGTCAAATCCAAAACCCTCCGCTTCTACAGCATTCTTCATCTTCACTGATATCGTATACTGAGTACCAGCAGTAATGATGACAGGTTCTATATACACCACATTTTCAATTGTGGAGATGTCTGTGTTCTCTGCCTGTGTCACTAATGCACAGCAGACTACCATGATTAACAAAACAATCTTTTTCATTTGTATTCCATTTTCTTTATTGTGGTTCATTCATTTCATATGCTCTTACTGACGATGGACGGTTTACTGATCCATACAGGATAATATGGGCAACAGCAGTTAAATCTGCTACATCTACCACACTATCACCATTGGAATCACCAGCTTTTACATTAAAACCTGTGGGTGCATTGCCCAATAAATAGTGAGCCGTAGCAGTAAAGTCACTAACATCTATTACGCCATCGTTGTTGGCATCGCCAGGCGTATACGCAGAAATCGTCAATGTACTTTTCACCTGTTCCGTTCTGTGGCTCACGGCATCCACGTCACTGATGGCAATATTCTTTAGTAGGATGGGATAGTCGCCCTCAATCATATCATTGTCAATGTTTATGGTGATGAGACATACCTCTCCATCATTCCCGTTGATGGCAGAACCGTTGGTCGAGGCTGCCAAAACGCGTAGGCTGCCATCGCTCTGGAATGCAGCATCAAAACTATTCGTCTTTCTTGATGTAGTGCGCTCTGTACTTAGTTCCACCATCAGGAATCCTTCTTCGTCTCTTGCAACTGTTACACCATCAGGAAGATACAGGTCAAAGCCAAAACCTTCGGCGGTCACAGCATTCTTCATCTTGACAGAAAGCGTTAGCTGTGTTCCGACAGAAGCCTCAACATTATTAATATATACGACATCACTTAGTGCAGAGATATCTGTATCTGGGGTATTGTCTACTACTGGAGTAGTGCTTGATCCTTTTTCGGCAATCGCAGTTGTAAGAATTGACGGCATCATGCCATCCACCATCACAGTCACCTTGGCCACAGCACCTACTTTTACTTCTCCCAGTAGTACCCTCCACTGCCCATTAGTGACAGTACCTTCATAGAAATAATCACCGATAAAAACATATACATTTCCATTGCACTGACTGCTTTTGCCAATGGCGGTTCCCTCTATTGTACCCGAAGTTCCGCTTTTGAACGATGTCACCGTTGCAGGCCGGCACTGGTTGATGTTGTATGGATATGTTTCGCCTTCAACAATAGCCCAGTTGTTGGAAAAGTCAAAACCGAAACCTTCATAAGTTGTTTTTTTATGTAATAAGGTTTTTCCTATTCCCATACCATTATTATAGCCCTCATCTATTGATATAACACTACCCTTAGATAAAAGTAAGGTCTGTGATAATGCATAGTTAGCTATACTTGCGTTTTCTTGATGCTCAATATAGTTCCAAAGTCTAAACGGTATCCCTTGAGTATTTGAAATTGTATCTACAATACATACATTATGCGACAAATCATTCTTATAAGAGGATGGGGCGGAACTACAATCAGCTCGTCCAACAATTCCATTCGTATCATCAACTCCCTCTATAGTTCCTACTGCAACATTATTTGTCGCTATGACATATTGAATTCTGGATTGTTTTGTGGAACCGTCTTTATATACATAACCAATTATTCCACCAATATAGTCTTTACCAGTTATTCTACCTTCAAAAGAATTGTCTGTCAACTTTAACTTTGAAGAATATTCGCCATATGTTGTACCACTTACATTTTGGAAATAATACGAACTTGGAGCATATCCACATATTCCACCGGCATATTTATCAGCTTTTATTTGGACAGAGCAATAATTCGCGCTTATTGTATTAACCATTTTCCCCGGATATTTTTGATTTTCTGTGCGGCCTCCAATAAATCCCATTATACCTCCGACATATTGTTCGCCAAGGATACTACCTCTTATTACAATATTTTGTGTAATTTGTGAGTCTTTTCCCCGATAATATCCACTTGCAACTGCAAATTCAGACGCATAACCAACGACACCTCCAATACAACTATTTCCCCTTATATTAATGTTTATTACCGAATTCTTCGAGACAGACAAGGCTCTTCCAACGATACCCCCAATACGGTCATTACCCGTAACTTTGGAATTAATTATAGTATTATCAAAAATTGCATTGTTCTCCAAACATGTCCCGGCAATGACACCAACCTCGGTATTTCCAGTTATGTCTGCGTGTTGTATTTGGATGTTATGAATTACACCTGCGCCAAGAACTCCAAATAATCCAATATGGTTTTCCGTTGGCCGATTAATATAAAGACCATATATTCTTTTTCCATTACCATCAAAATCTCCTGAGAAGTTATTAATAGGTCCCCAACCACTTTGAGGATTGTTTTCTTCAATCCATTCCGTCAAGTCCACGTCATTCATCATTTTATATGATGCACTGAGATCATTGCGGACTTCAAAGAGTTCGCCCGCATTAGTAATTTGGTATGGATCATCAGATGTGCCCGAACCATTGCCACTAAATTGTGCAAAAATATAATTTGGCACAAGCATAAGAAAAGTAATAAGGATAGTTCTCATAATATTGTGATTTTAGCTGTTTTCTGATTCCATAAATGATACGCCTGTAAAAATACCACTAATTAACAAAATTGTATCTAGCAATTTCTTTACCGTTAACGCTTTATCTATTCCGTCTCTGATAGCCCTTATATACATTTTTGTTTGGCACCATACACTCATCTCGTTTTGTAGCTGCTTAAAAACGTTACATGTTCCTTCAACCAGCGTCATAAGTTTGTGATGTACATAGTCAGAATCCAAGTTGGACAATTCTATATTTTCTACTTTAGCGGCAAAGCACCAAAACGGTTTTCCTTCTCCGTCTCCGTTCTTAATCTTAATTAAAGCGCATCTGGAATAATTGTCATTTCTTCCATTATATAAGGCCTCAATCAATAGCAGGTATGTCTCATGAACTGCATCGAAAGTATAGCTGTTTATGCCTTCTTCCAATTCTTCAAATGTAGCTTGATTCTCCAAATACAAGAACATTATTGCTTCATGTTCGACTGTCGGATAGAAATAGTATGTTAACTTTATTTCATCAAGGAACATTTCTTTGCCGATATATGTTTCTCCTTGGCAAGTTTCCACCATAAAAGAATTTATCAGAATCTTCCCTTCAGGGACATCTGGCATAATATCAACCTTTTCATAAAAAGGTGCTAAGTTGTTACGCGTTTCGATGCCGTCGTTCATAATGATATATTCAGTGCTCCTCCAGTCCCCATTGAAGCCATTAATACACACATGAAGCGTGGAACTGTATGTCCACATCTTCAAGCTGAGGGTCGTAGGATTACCCGAAAAGAAAAAGATGGTCACAATAGTCAGTTCCACGCATAACGTGGAAGCTGCCATGCCTGACTTCTTTCTTTTCGAGTGTGACAGTGTGTGCACACTGACCTCTCAAAACATTCTGCAATGATTGAAAATTTCCTACGTTTTCAGCTTGCAAGAAAGAGCATAACGCTTCTGTTTATCCACAAAGTTTTTTTGACCTCCTTCCTCCTTTTGACGGGATAACAGGCTAGTCGCCCGCAAAGATACGAAATAAAGTTGGAAGAAGCAAGGAAAAGCGCAAAAAAAATCTCCGAAGCATCAGCGGGGTAGCTTCGGAGGTATTATAAATGTAATAACGGTAAGCGGTAACTAAAGACCGTTTATCTCTTCTGCGGTGAGACCGGTGTACTTGGCTATCAGTTCTGTTGACATGCCATCTGCCTTCATCTTTCGTGCATTTTCTTTCGCATTTTTAATAGCACCGATTGTCTCTCCTTCGGCACGACCTTCGGCACGCCCCTCGGCACGCCCCTCGGCACGCCCCTCAGCACGACCCTCGGCACGGCCCTTGGCTTCGGCAGTGCGGATGGCACCGTCGTTGTCGTAATAAACCTTCTCGCTCTCAAAGTACTTGGCATACTCCTCCTTAGGCAGGTTGCCTATCTCGGCTACCTCGAAGAACTTCTTGAAGATGCGCTCCTGAAGGGCAGCGGGGCGCTCCAACAGGCGAGGCAGGTTCTTCAGCGCATAGAGCCACTTGTCGGCCATCGTCTCCAGCTCATCTTCCGACTTCTGGAACTTGGGCATCTCAAGATAGATGTAGGTCAGCTTATTCTCCTAGTTCCAGCTGTTGCTTTATCTTCATGAGCTCGTCCCAGTGCTTCATGGCCTCGCTCTCGCCAACCTTGATCATGCGGGCACTGTTCTTGTTGCCAAAGCTGGAGGCATCCATATCGGGCAGGGGCGGACGGATGTAGACGGTTGCAAGGCGGACGTTGCGCTTGTACTTAGTGTAGTCGGGACGGGTTGCCACCCAGTTGAGCAGGCCGCCGAAGCCGAGGATGTCGGCCATGCCTTCGAGCATGCCGAAGTCGAAGTTGGAGCGACGGGGCGGCTGGTCGTCCTGCTGCAGGTCGATGGCGATGATGATGTCGGCTCCCATGTCCTTCACCACGTCGACAGGCAGGTTGTTGAGCATGCCGCCGTCGACGAGCTTCGCGCCGTTGCGGTTGACGGGTTTGAAGATGCCGGGAATGGCCATCGAGGCACGGACAGCGGTGGAGAGACGACCGTCGTCGATGACGACCTCGCGGGCATTGCGGAAGTCGGCTGCCACGCAGCGGAAGGGTATGCGCAGCATCTTGAAATCGCGACAGCCCTTGAGGGTGGCCATAGAGTCAATGAGCTGTTCGACGCGCTCACCACGCATCATGCCAAAGCCGCCGATGTGCCCTTCGTCGAGATTACCCATCACGGGGAAGCCGAAGACGTAGGTGACGCCATCCTTCTCACGGTAGGGTTCATAGGTCATGTCGCTGCGACGGTCGGTGAGTAGCGAGAGCCACTGCTGACGGCAGAACATGGAGTCGAGATCGGTAGCGGTGTAGCCGGCGGCATAGAGACCTCCCACGATGGAGCCGATGGACGTACCGGCAATGTAGTCGATGGGGATGCCGGCACGCTCGATGACCTTGAGTACGCCCACCTCGGCAGCGCCCTTGGCGCCGCCACCGCCCAGGACGAGCCCCACCTTGGGACGACTGGCCAGAACGGTGGTGGCGACGAGAAGGAGGATGCAGAGCAGGAACTTTCTCATAATGGGGCTGGGACTGCTGGGTTATTCGGCGTACATGGCGTCGATCTGTGCCTTGTAGTTCTCGTTGAGCACGCGGCGCTTGATCTTGAGGGTGTTGGTGAGTTCTCCCCGATGCATGGAGAAGGGCTGGGGGAGGAGTGTGAAGCGCTTGATCTGCTCGTAGTGGGCCAGCTGCTGCTGCAGGGTGTCGATGCGCTCCTGCATCATCTCGTGAATCTGCGGGTTCTCGCAGAGGTCTTCGCGGCTCTCGAAGGCGATGCCGTGGGCACGGGCGTATTCCTCCAACAGGGGATAGACGGGGATGATCAGGGCGGAGACGAACTTGCGCTGGTCAGCAATGATTGCCACCTGGTCGACGTACTTGTCGACGAGGATCTTCGACTCAATCATCTGGGGCGCAATATACTTGCCGTTAGAGGTCTTGAAGAGGTCCTTGATGCGCTCCTTGAGGAAGAGCTCGCCGCCACTGAGATAGCCGGAGTCGCCGGTGCGGAAGTAGCCGTCGTCGGTAAAGGCCTGGCGCGTCAGGTCATCGCGATTGTAGTAGCCACGGGTGATGGTGGGACCCTTGAGCAGCACCTCGCCCTCGTCGCTGATGCGGATGGAGATGCCCTCGATGGGTATGCCGACGGAGCCGACTGTCCAGGGGTCGCCCAGATGGTTGCAAGAGACGGTGGCCAGCGACTCTGTGAGGCCGTAGCCTACGACCATGTTGATGCCGATGGCATGGACGAACTCCTCGACCTTGGGGTTGACGGTAGCGCCGGCGGTGGGGAAGAAGTGGGCGTTCTCGAGACCCAGCTCCTTGCGGACAAGTGAGAAAATGGTCTTGTTGATCATCTCGTACTCCAGATGGAGGGCCACGGGCGGACGGCGGCCTTTCGACAGGTACTCGATGTTATGACGGCGCCCTACGTCGATGGCATGCTGGAATACCTTGCGCTGTACAGGCCCTGAAGACTCAATCTTCTCTTGGACTCCCATGTAGACCTTCTCCCAGAAGCGTGGTACACTGGACATACAGGTGGGATGCGTCTGTTTCATGGTCTGCTGCACCTCCTGCGGATAGGTGTTGACGATGAGGCGTGCGCCAGCGGTGAGGCAGAGGATTTTCCAGCCCTTCTCGAAGATGTGGGTGAAGGGCAGGAAGTTAAGCACACGGTCGTTCTCGTTGACAGGCACGCACTTGCCGTTGGCCACCATGGCGGCGTGGTACTGGCCGCAGGTGAGGATGACACCCTTGGAGTCGCCCGTGGTGCCGCTGGTGTAGAGGATGTTGGCGATGTCGTCCATCGACGCCTCACCTTGTCGGCTCTCCACCTCCGACTGACGTGGCAGCCCGTCGCCCAGCTTCAGGAAGTCGTCGAAGTACAGGGTCGACTGGTCGCCCTCGGCCAGCTGTACCTGACGGTCGTAGACAATGATACGCTCCAGCGTATCGCACATCTGGAACACACGGTGGGCCTTGTCGTACTGCTCCTGCTCACCTACGAAGAGGAAGCGTACCCTGGCATCGGACAGCATAAACTTAATCTGCTGCTCGGACGAGGTGGCATAGAACGGAATGGTCACTGCCCGGACACCCCAGGCACCGAAATCGCAGAAGAGGTACTGCACGGAGTTCTGCGAGAAGACACCGAGGTTCTCCTGCACACGTACGCCGAGGTTCAGCAGTGCGTTGGACACCTGCTTGACAGTGAGCGAGAACTGGTTCCAGGACATGGACTTCCACTCGCTACCGCCAAAGTCGCGATAGATGAGCACCTCGCGGTCGCCGTAGTTGGCGGCCTGGTCGTGGATGAGGCGGGAAAGATGACTGTTGGTCTGCATATTTGGTGATTGGGTCTGATGGGACTTATGGGGCTCATGGGGCCTATAGGGCCTATGGGGGCGCCTCAGACAAAGCTGATAATGCCTTGCTGGGGTTCCTGCGGCACCTCGTTCTTCGTGTCGGCAACAATGTCGCCAGTGGCCTGCCGGCGGATGCTGTCGAGAATCTCACGCGTACGCTTATAGGTGGGTGTCGACTCGACGGCAGAGATGACGTCGTCGTTGTCGAGGTCCTCGGGACGGAACAGGTAGATGTGAGGACGGCGCTTGTAGCGCTTGCTGGTGCCCGGGTCGCCATAGTAACGGCCACGGCGCTCCTCGCGGGCCGCAGCACGCTCCTGTTCCTCGGCAATGCGGTTGGCCTCCTCCTGCGAGTGCTTGCGCAGACGGGCGTCCATGCCGTCGACATTTGAGATGCCGAAGCCGGTGGCAAGGATGGTGACCTTGACCTTCTTACCCAGCTCGGGGTCGATGGCCACGCCCCACTTGATTTCGAAGTCGCCGAACTTATCCATGAAGTCGTTGACGTAGTTCATCTCCTCCATCATGAAGTTGTCGCCGGCGCCCTTCTCCTCGTTGAAGGCGATGGAGAGCAGGATCTTCTTCGAGTTGAACACGTCGTTGTCGTTGAGCAGCGGTGAGTTCAAGGCGTCGTCGATAGCCTTGCGCACGCGGTCCTCACCCTCGCCGTAGCCCGTCGACATGATGGCGACGCCACCGTCCTTGAGCACGGTCTTCACGTCGTTGAAGTCGAGGTTGATGAGACCGTGGACGGTGATAATCTCGGCGATGGACTTGGCAGCCACCGACAGCGTGTCGTCGGCCTTGCCGAAGGCGGCGGTCAACGACAGGTCGGGGTAGATTTCACGCAGACGCTCGTTGTTGATGACGAGCAGGGCGTCGACGTGCTTGGCCATCTCCTCGACGCCGTCGAGTGCCTGGTCAATCTTCTTGGCGCCCTCGAAGCGGAAGGGGATGGTGACGATGCCGACGGTGAGGATGCCCATCTCCTTCGACACCTTGGCAATGACGGGAGCGGCACCGGTGCCGGTACCACCGCCCATGCCGGCCGTGATAAATGCCATGCGCGTGCCGTCGTTGAGCATGTTCTTGATGTCGTCGAGACTCTCCTCGGCAGCCAGACGAGCCCGCTCGGGCTTGTTGCCGGCGCCCAGGCCCTCCTTGCCCAGTTGCAGATGGACGGGCACGGGCGAATCGTTCAGCGCCTGTGCGTCGGTGTTGCAGAGTACGAACGTGACGTCGTGGATACCCTCGCGATACATGTGGTTGACGGCATTGCCGCCACCGCCGCCGACGCCGATGACCTTGATGATGCTGTGCTCCTTCTCCGGCTCGCCGAAGTCGAGGATGCTCATTGTATTGTTGATATCTTCCATAATCGTGTTTTGTTTGAATGGGGGTAATGGGTCTTATGGGACTTATGGGGCCTATAGGGCCTATGAGCCTTATGGGATTGGGGTTACTCCTCGTCCTCCATAATCTTCTTACTGAAGCTCAGGACACCCTTCTTGAACTTGTTCCAGGTGCTGTTCTCGCGGCGGATGCGCTCACGCTCGGCCTCCTCAGCCTCCTCCTTCTCGCGCTGCAGGCGTTCCTCTTCCTCGCGCTTGATACGAGCCTCCTCCTCGGCCTTCTGCTTCTCGGCCTCGGACTGGACGACGCCTGGCGGAATCTCGCTGGCACGGCGGGCTGGACGCTGATTGTTACCAGCAGGTGCGTTGGCAGGTGTCTGGGTGTCAAACAGATTGCCGTTGGGGTCTTTCTCGGCACCGGCACAGTTCATGTCACCACGTATCAGAAGGCCCAGCACGGTGTTCATCATGGCGTTCTTCGACTTGATGTCGTCGTTGCCGCCATTGATGGCAGGAATGGGGGCCTTGGCCACGCGAACCTTTTCTATATGTGTATGACTCTGGAAGGCGCGCTCAATGTTGGGCATGTTGGCACCACCACCCGTCAGGATGATACCGCCAAGCAGCTTGTCGCAGTACTCATTGGGCACCTGATACCAAGTGTTTTCGACAATCTCCTCGAGACGTCCCTCGACAATCTCGATGAAACGGCGGCTGTCTACCTGGCGCTCGCTGTCGATGGAATATTTCAGGTTGTTGTCGATGTCGTTGTTCTCGGTGTAGGCCGAACCATACTTCAGCTTCATCTTCTCTGCGTCGCTCTCCTCCATCTGCAGGGTGGCAATGTCCTTGGTGATGTTGGCACCGCCAAGAGGGATGACAGCCAAGTGGCGCAAGATGTTCTTGAAGAAGACCGAGACGGTGGTTGTGTCGGCGCCGATGTCGACAAGCACACAGCCTGAGCGGCGCTCCTGCTCGGTGAGAACGGCATCGGCCAGTGCCAGCGGCGCATTCAGGATTTCAGCAATAGGAATACCGGCGGTCTCGAAGCACTTGTTGAAGTTCTTGGAGAAGGCCTTGCGTTGCAGGATGTTCAGGTAGTTGCCCTCCAAGCGAGTACACTGGATGCCGACAGGATCCTGCTGGTATTGCGAGTCGACCTTGTACTCCTGAATTGCAGTGTCGAGTATCACCTGATCGGCATAGTCCATGGTACGGTTGGCATCAACCAGCTCGTCGACCATGACGTCGGTAACGATGGTGCCAGCGGGCAAATCTTTCGTGATGACATTACGCACACCACGGATGGACTGTCCGCCAACGCCTACATATACCTGCACTATCTGCTGCTTCAGCTGGTTCTCGAGCTTCTTGACAATACCCTGCAGGCACTGGGCTGTCTTGTCGATGTTGTAAACCACTCCCTTGCGGATGAACGACGAAGAGTCCTCCTTGACCACTGCAAGCACGTTGACGCTGCCGTCGAGGTTCTTCTGCCCCGCAATACCCGTCACCTTCGATGAACCGAGTTCAATTGCTACGATGAATTCCTTTGCCATATTCTCAACTCCTATTATTTTATCATTTCTTCTGGTTCCTCTTCTTACAGATAATCTGGTTGCCAAACTCCACACTGATACGCTCATAGCGGTTCCAGCCCGCATGGCTCAAGCCATACTTATAGAACTTACGCAGACGGTCGAGCTTCTGTGGAATGTCGGTAGGGGCACCGAGATACACCACATGGTCGCCGACACGGGGCACCAGCTCCAACGTACCGTCGCCAAGAACGTTCAGCTGCACAATCTGGTTCTGCCAGAAAGCATCGTCGTGCAGTGTGATGGCCAGGGGTGCCAGAACCTCACGGGCATACTTGCGGCTAATGATGCCAGTGGCCACGATGAGGTCGATGGTCAGACCCGTTGCCGGCAATATGTCTCCGTGGTCGTCCAGATAGTAGCGCTCGCCATTATCAGCCATTACATGGAGCAACGGCAGGCGCTGGCGCAACTGGATACAGACATGGCCGCTCTGTGTCTTGTAGCACTGGGCCTCGTCGACGAAGGGACTTTTCATCAGCGTCTCCTCAATGCTGCGCGTCGATACAAACTGCATGGGCTGAGCCAACGGATACAAGCTCTGACGCTCCAGCAGACGTTTCACCTCACCGGGGTTGAGGAAACCGTCGCCCTTGTCCTGCGCGATGTCGATCTTCACCTCCGAGCATACAGTGGCCTTCTCGTCAGGGCGGTTGAACGCCGTGACGGCCAGCACCAGATAGGCGGCAATGATTACATCAACGGTGACGATAAGTGTCTTCTTCCAGTTTATTGTCATACTTCTTACCTCTCACTTCTTACTTCTCACTTCTTCTCACCTCTCAAGACTTTCACCATCTCCGGCACCATATTGTCGAGGTCACCGGCACCCAGCACGATGAGCACATCGAACGAACGGCTCTTCACCAGCTGCATCACCTCGTCCTTACGGATGAGCTGCTTCTCGACGCCAGGGGCCAGGTTGTCGTAGATGAGCTGCGACGTGACACCCTCGATGGGCAGCTCACGGGCAGGATATATCTCGGTCAGGATGACCTCGTCGAGCTGGCTCAGCGCCTCGGCGAACTCGCGGTAGAAGTCGCGGGTTCGGGTGTAGAGGTGGGGCTGGAAGATGGCCGTGATGTGACGGTTCTTATACAGCTCGCGGATGCTGCGCGCACTCTGGTAAATCTCCTTCGGATGGTGGGCATAGTCGCTGAGGAAGACCAGACTGTCGGTCTTGATCTTGAAGTCGAAACGACGGTCCACACCGCCGTAGGTACGCATGCCATAGCGTAGCTCCTCGGCTGTGCAGCCATTGAGCTGAGCCATCGCCATGGCGGCAATGCCGTTCTCTATATTGATAGGTACGGGCTGTCCCAGCACTATGCCGGGCACCGACTCTATGGGCGAGATGAAGTCGAACGTGATCTCGCCGTTCTCTATCTTGATGTTCTCGGCATGGAAGTCGCCCTCAGTGAGTGCGTAGTCGTAGCGGCGCACACCGTCCTGCAACGACTCCTGCATCTCCAGACCACGATGGATGATCAGTGCACCGCCGGGCTGGATGAGCGTGGTGTAGTGGCGGAAACTCTCCAGATAGGCCTCCTTCGTGCCATAGATGTCAAGATGGTCGGGGTCGGTCGAGGTGATGACCGTCATCCAGGGGCGCAGCCAGTGGAACGAGCGGTCGAACTCGTCGGCCTCGATGACGACGTAGTCGCTGTCGGAGAGAATGTAGTTCGTGCCGTAGTTCTTGGATATGCCGCCAAGGAAGGCGTTGCAGTCGGGCGACGACTGGTGCATGATGTGGGCACACATGGTCGAGGTGGTTGTCTTGCCATGGGTACCAGCCACGCAGAGACCCTTCATCTGGCGCGTCAGGGTGCCCAGCACCTGAGCACGCTTCTGAATCTCAAAACCGTTCTCGCGGAACCATACCAGTTCCTTGTGCTCGGCGGGTATGGCCGGCGTATAGACGACAAGGCACGACTGAGGCTGCCGACAGGCCTGCGGTATAGCCTCAACGCTCTCCTCATAGTGGACGAGCATACCCTCGCGCTCCAACTGGCGTGTCAGGTCGCTCGGTGTCTTGTCGTAGCCAGCCACGACGAGGCCCCGTTTCAGGAAATAGCGGGCGATGGCACTCATACCGATGCCACCGGCTCCCACGAAGTAGACTGCGGAGAGCCCACCCAAGCCCTCCCGGAGGGAGGGATGTTGGTTTGTTATTGTACTACTATTGTTCATATATTTGTTCCTTCAATTATCTTATCATTCTTAACATCCCTCCCTTGGGGAGGGCTTGGGTAGGCTACTTCTTTGCCAGTTTGATGACTTCTTTGGCGATGATGTCGGCCGAGTTTGGCAGTGCCAGCTTGAGCACGTTCTCGCTCAGCGACTTGAGTTTCGCATCGTCATTGACGGTCTCGATGGCCAGCTGCAGGAGCGTGGCGGGAGCGTCGGCATCCTTCACGTAGAGGGCGGCATCGCGATTGGCCAGCGCCAGGGCGTTCTTCGTCTGGTGGTCCTCAGCCACATTGGGACTGGGCACGAGGATGACGGGCATGCCCAGAAGGCAGAACTCACTGATGCTGCCGGCACCGGCACGGCTCACCACAAGGTCGGCGGCCTTATAGGCAGCGCCCATGTCGGTGATGAAGTCGGTCACCTTCAGGTTGGGAATGTTCTCTCCCTCCAAACGCTTGGCTATTTCAGCGCTATAGTACTTGCCTGTCTGCCAGACGAACTGCACGCCGCTGTTCTTTATCAGGTCGAGATGCTGCAACACACTCTCATTGATGGTACGGGCACCGAGACTACCTCCTACGAGCATGACGGTCTTCTTCGACGGGTCGAAGCCGAAGGAGCGGATGGCCTCGTCGTGGGTGACAGTGGTCTCCAACAACTGCTGGCGCACAGGATTGCCCGTCAGCATGATTTTCTCGGCCGGAAAGAAGCGCTCCATGCCTTCGTAGGCCACACAGATTTTCTTAGCGTTCTTAGCCAGCTGCTTGTTGGTGAGTCCGGCATAGCTGTTCTGCTCCTGCAGCAGCGTGGGGATGCCTAAGCTGTTGGCTGCCCCCAAGGCAGCACTACTGGCATAGCCGCCGACACCGACAGCCACCTGCGGACGGAACTGGCGGAGAATCTTCTTGGCAAGCCACTTGCTCCTGAGATAATCGAAGGCCACACCGATGTTGGCAGGTTTCCACAGCGGACGGTAGAAACCACGGATGGGCAGGCCCTTGATGTCGTAGCCGGCAGCCGGCACACGCTGCATCTCCATGCGTCCAAGAGCACCCACAAACAGGATCTTAGCGTCAGGTCGCAAGGCCTTGACGGCATTGGCTATTGAGACAGCCGGGAAGATGTGGCCTCCCGTTCCGCCTCCGCTGATGATGACTCTTAACTCCTTGTCCATATCTTATTCACTTTTAACTTCTTCTGTCTTCACTTTCATCTTAGCCGAACGGCTGACACTCAGGATGGCACCGATATAGGCACAGTTGATGATGGTCGACGTGCCACCCTTGGAGACGAGCGGCAGAGGTTGTCCTGTGACGGGAGCCAGACCAACGGCCACCATCATGTTGAACACAGCCTGAATGACGAGCAACAGCGACAGTCCCATGATGAGGAACGCCGGGAAATTGTTCTCGCAACGCGAGGCGATGCGGGCAGTCCGGTAGAGCAGCACAATGTAGAGGAACACCACCAGTATGGCTCCGATGATTCCCATCTCCTCAATGATGATGGCATAGATGAAGTCGCTGAACGCCTGCGGCAGATAGTCGCGCTCGACAGAGTTGCCCGGCCCCTTGCCGATGATGTTCGACGAGACGATGGCAATGTTGGCGTGTGCCACCTGCATGTCCTTGTCAAGGTCGAAGTCCTCGGGGCTGGGATCCGGTCTCCCGTATTTCAGGATGCGGCTCTTCCATGTATCGGCCCGGTGGAACATCTTCTCAATGAAGCTCTTCTCTTTCTTCTCACCGTTAGGCTGCTCTATGCTTTCCGTCTGCGAAAGCTGCTTTTCGTTCTCGTTGATTTCCGTTCCCACCAGCATCACCATAGATAGAGCAAACACGCCGGCTACCAAGAGAATCAGTGCCAGCTTGCCCCACTGTCTAAAGGGCACAAGCCCGATAATCATCATCATGAACACGACAGCGAAGAGCATAAGAGCAGTAGAGAGATTCTCAAGACCTATCAGCAGACAGGCGGGCAGGGTAATCCAGAGTATCCACTTGAATGCATTCTTGTCCGCGCCATTCTCACGCTGCATGGCGGCCAGTATCTGTGCCACGGCCAGCACGATTGTTCCCTTTGCTATTTCTGACGGCTGGAAGGTGAATCCGAAAAGGTTTATCCACCTACCAGCATCGCCGACCTTCGTTCCTGCAAGAAGCACCCACAGCAGTGTCACTATTGATACCAATATCAGGAACGGCGTCATCAGCTTGAAGTAGCGGCAAGGAATATTCAGGGTGATGACGGCTACTGCCAGACCGGCCAAGATTGTAGCGGTGTGGTAGACAATGGGGCCCATGTAGTTCTGGCTCTTGTACGTCAGATTACTCGAAGCCGAGAAGACCTCGACAATGCTGATCATGCAGAGGAAGAAGAACACCATCCAGATGACCTTGTCGCCCTTGAAGATATTTCCTATTTTCTTTTCCATTCGTTTTGTGAGTCTTATGCGTCTTATGGGGCCTATGGGTTATAGTGAGCGTGCCAGCTTCTTGAACTGCTCGCCGCGGTCCTCCATGTTCTTGAAGAGGTCGAACGAAGCGCAGCAGGGAGAGAGCAGCACCGTCTCGCCGGGCTGGGCCAGCTCGTAGCAGGCGGCCACACACTCCTTCATGGAGTGGGTGTCGCGCACGGGGATTCCCAGCTGATCGAAGTTATCGTGCAGTTTCTGGTTGTCAGCACCCAGATAGACCAGGGCCGAGCACTTCTCCCTGATGAGCGGGAAGAGCGGCGAGTAGTCGTTGCCCTTGTCCTTACCGCCGACGATGAGCACCACCTTCGTCTTCATCGACTCCAGCGCATACCAGCATGCGTCGACGTTAGTGGCCTTGGAGTCGTTGACGTAGTGGACGCCACGCACGTCGCAGACCTTCTCCAAACGATGTTCCACGCCGGGGAAGTCGCTCAGCGAGCGGCGGATCTCCTCTTTCTTGATGCCGGCAATGTTGGCCGCCAGACCAGCAGCCAGCGAGTTGTAGATATTGTGACGGCCGGTGAGGCTCAGGCTCTCCTGCTCCATGTTGAACGGCGTAGGGTATTCCAGCTTGTACTGACCCTCCTCGATATAGCCGATGACACCGCCCTTCTTGATGTCGCTGAACGGACACATCACGGCCTTGATGTCGTACTTCTGCAGCTCCTTCGAGATGATGGGGTCGTCGGCCCAGTAGATGAAGGCATCCTTCGGCGTCTGGTTCTGGATGATACGCATCTTGGCATCGGTGTAGTTCTGCATCGAGTTGTCGTAGCGGTCCAGATGGTCGGGCGTGATGTTGAGCAGGATGGCGATGTTGGCACGGAAGTCGTACATGTTGTCGAGCTGGAATGACGAGAGCTCGATGATGTAGTAGGCGTGCGGCTCCTCGGCCACCTGCAGAGCCAGCGAGTGACCGATGTTGCCGGCCAGTCCGGCATCGTAGCCTGCCTGTCGGAAGATATGATAGATGAGCGAGGTGGTGGTTGTCTTACCATTGGAGCCAGTGATGCAGATCATCTTCGCATCGGTGTAGCGGCCTGCAAACTCAATCTCGCTGATGATATGGATGCCCTTGGCAATGGCCTTGCTGACCATCGGCGCCGTGTCGGGGATGCCCGGCGACTTGATAATCTCGTCGGCGTTGAGGATTTTCTCCTCGGTGTGCTGACCTTCCTCCCACGCTATCTGGTGGTCGTCCAACAGTTTCTTGTAACGGTCGGCAATCTTCGACATGTCACTGACGAACACGTCGAATCCTTTCTTCTTGGCCAGAACGGCAGCTCCTGCGCCGCTCTCGCCTGCTCCTAATACTACTATTCTCTTCATCTCTTTCTATTTCTGTCCTTACTCCCCTTGGGAAGCGGCTTTTTATCTTACTTTCAACGTGATAATGGTCAGTGCCGCCAGGATGATGGTGATGATCCAGAAGCGGAACGTGATCTTCGACTCATGGAACTGGCGGTGGGGCCAGCCACGGAGGATATAGTGCGACGTCGGGTCGAGCTGGGAGTCGAGCCGGCGGAAGTTGTCGTGGATAGGTGTGGCACGGAACACACGGACGCGCTTGCCCTTGCGCTTCATCAGCTTGAACCACTGCGTCTGGATGATGACACTGAGGCTCTCGATGAAGAAGATGCCGCAGAGGATGGGCAGCAACAACTCCTTGTGGATGATGACGGCGCAGACGCCGATGATGCCGCCAATGGTCAGTGAGCCAGTATCGCCCATGAAGACCTGGGCGGGATAGGCGTTGTACCACAGGAAACCGATCATGGCTCCGATGAACGCCGAGAGGAAGACCACCAGCTCTTCGGCGTGGGGGATATACATGATGTCGAAATAGGCCGCATAGACGATGTGACCCGACACGTAGGCCAAGACGAGCATCGCCACACCGATGACAGCCGAGTTGCCCGCACACATACCGTCCATGCCGTCGTTCAGGTTGGCGCCGTTGGAGACGGCCGTCACCACGAGGATGGTCAGGATGACGAAGAGCACCCAGCCGGCGGCCACCTTGTAGTCGCCCATAAAACTCATGACCTTCGAGTAGTTCAGGTTGTGGTTCTTGACGAACGGGATGGTGGTCTGCAACGACTTCACCGCCTCGCTCCTATACTTGACGACAATCTCCTGATTCTGCTGCTCGACATCGACATTCTCGCGTACCAGGGCATCGGGACTGAGCCAGAGCGTCAGACCCACGATGAAGCCTATCGACACCTGCCCCACAATCTTGTACTTACCCTTCAGGCCCTCCTTGTTGCGACGGAAAATCTTGATGTAGTCGTCGAGGAAGCCGAGGAAGCCCAGCCACACCGTGGTCACTACCATGAGGATGATGTAGACATTGCGGATGCGGGCGAAGAGCAGCACCGGCACGAGGATGCTGACGATGATGATGAGTCCGCCCATGGTGGGCACACCCTTCTTCTCGACGCCAAACGGGTCGATGGTGGCGTCGCGCTCGGTCTCAAAGATCTTCTTGCGGCGCATGTACTTGATGAAATACTCGCCAAACCACGCCGAGATGAGAAGCGACAGGATAAGCGTCAGCAACGAGCGGAACGAGATGTACGACCAGAGGTGCGCCCCGGGGATGTCGTATTGCTCTAAGAATCGGAACAGGTAGTACAGCATATCTTCGTTATTTTTCTGTGAGTTGTGGGTCTAATTGGGCCTATGGGACTCATGAGGCAAAGCACTCACGGATGACCTCGTGGTCGTCGAAGTGGTGCTTGACGCCTTTGATCTCCTGATAGTCTTCATGGCCCTTGCCGGCCACAAGGATGACATCGCCCTTCTCGGCCATCATGCAGGCAGTGCGGATGGCCTCGCGACGGTCGGCGATGCTGATGACCTTCTTCATCTGACGGGCATCGAGACCGGCCAGCATGTCGTTGATGATGTCCTGCGGCTCCTCGAAACGGGGGTTGTCGCTGGTGATGATGACGCGGTCGCTCTGCTTCACGGCCTCCTGAGCCATGAGCGGACGCTTGCCCTTGTCGCGGTTGCCGCCGGCACCGCAGACGGTAATGACCTTTCCCTTTCCGTCGAGCACCTCATGGATGGCGTTAAGCACATTCTCCAGAGCGTCGGGCGTGTGGGCGTAGTCGACGATGGCGGTGTAGCCCTCCGGCGAGCGGATGGGGTCGAGGCGTCCGTTGACACTCTTCAGGGTGCTCATGATGACGAGGATGTCCTCGGGCTGCTTGCCGAGCATGACGGCAGCGCCGTAGACGCAGAGCAGGTTCGAGACGTTGAACTTACCAATGAACTGAACGCCCACCTCGCGACCATCCATCTCCAGGTACATACCCTCGAAGTGGCACTCGATGATGCGGGCGCGGAAGTCGGCCAGCTGGCGTGTGGAGTAGGTCTTCACCTGGGCCTTGGTGTTCTGCACCATGAAGAGGCCGTTCTTGTCGTCGAGGTTGGTGATGGCGAAAGCATCCTTGCCGAGCATGTCGAAGAACTGCTTCTTGGCATCGCGGTAGTTCTCGAACGTCTTGTGGTAGTCCAGGTGGTCGCGCGTCAGGTTGGTGAACATGCCGCCGGCGAAGTGGAGACCGCCGATGCGCTGCTGTGCAATGGCGTGGCTGGAGCACTCCATGAACACATACTCGCAGCCGGCCTCGACCATGCGCTCCAACAGCTCGTTGAGCTCGATGGGGTCGGGCGTGGTGTGACTGGCGGGCACGGCCTCGCCGTCGATGTAGTTGCACACCGTCGACAACAGGCCGCACTTATGTCCGAACTGCCGGAACATATTATATAATAAGGTGGCGATGGTCGTCTTGCCGTTGGTGCCAGTGACGCCCACCAGCTTCAGCTTCGACGTCGGGTCGCCGTGGAACAGCGTCGCCACGGGACCTACGGCCGTCTCGGTGGAGGCCACCTGAACATAGGTGACACCACTGGCTTTCTCGTCAGGCAGGTCTTCGCAGAGCACCGCCTTGGCTCCCAACTCCAGTGCCTTGGGAATGAAGCGGTGGCCATCGGTCTGAGTACCCTTGATGGCTACGAAGAGGTATCCCGGCTGAATCTGTCGGGAGTCAATCTTGATACCAGTCACCTCCACATCGGCATCGCCGATGATGGCTATGGGCTTTACGTTCTTGAGAAGTTCACTCAGTTTCATATGCAGCGTTTTTTTATATTTCAAGTTTCAGTTCGCAGACCATACCCGGCTGAAGCGCCTTGCCCGGCAGCAGGCTCTGGTCTTTCACCTTGCCTCGACCGTTGAGACGCACCTTCACGCCACAGCGCTCCAACTGGTAGACAGCATCGCGGGCACCCATGCCGCGGACGTCGGGAATCGTGCCGCTGACAGCCTTCGCCTGCGGTGTCTTGTTTCCTTTGGTACCGATGCGGTTAAGCACGTATGCAGCGGCCGTCTCGTTGCCGGCCTTCACATCGGCAATGAGAATCGACGTCGAATCGCGGGCATCCTCAACACGACGTTTCAGGCTCTGGGCCATGACGCTTTCAGAAATCTGACGGAAGACAACACCGCTCATGCCGCCACCCGACGCGGGCAGCCCCGTCTTACGCAGACAGACGATGCACGTGTAACGGGGAGCATCGGCAGGGAAGTAACCGGCGAACGACAGCCAGTAGCGGGTGGTACCAGAGTGGTAGCCGCCATGCTCGTCGGCAATCTGTGCCGTACCCGTCTTGCCGGCCACCTTGTAGGCATGCGACAGCGGGCCGGCCTTACGTCCGAGACCCTGACTGACGACATGCTCCAAAATGGTCTGCATGGTCTTGATGGTCTGCGGCTTGGCTATCTGCTCCTTCAGCACGACGGGCGGGAACTCCTTGACGGTCTTACCGTCCTTCACCACCTTCTTGATGAAGCGCGGCTGCATCATCTTGCCATCATTGGCAATAGCGTTATAGAACGCCACCGTATTGATGGGGGCAATCTGTGTCTCGTAGCCTATCGACATCCAGGGCAGCGTGGTCTTCGACCAGTACTTGGCACGGTCGGTGGTCTTCGTGTCGGGCATACGGATGTAGGGAGGCAGGTAGCCGCGGATGGGCAACTGCAGGTCGGTGCGGATGCCTATGCGCTCCAGTCCCTGAACATACTTCTCGGGATTCTTGCCGTAGCACTGGTCGATGACATCGCTGACTCCAATGTTCGAGCTGACTTCCAAAGCACGGGCTACATTGATGTCGCCGTAGCCGCCACGACGCCAGTTATGGTCTTTCATGTTGCGACCGTGCATCATCTTCTGACCACAGCCCGTGTGGATGATGTGACTGGTGTCGCCGGGGATGACACCGTCGTCGAGAGCCACGAGGAACGAGGCCACCTTGAAGACTGAACCGGGTTCACAACGATAACTGATGGCGCGGTTGTAGAGCTCCATGTAGTGGCCGCTCTCCGTGCGTTCAATATTGGCGATGGCCTTGACGTCGCCCGTCTGCACCTCCATGAGGATGGCTACACCCATGTCACCTCCAATCTCCTTCAGCTCATCGATGACAGCACGCTCCACCATGTCCTGCATGTTCACGTCGATGGTAGTGACAATGTCGCCGCCAGTGACGGGCGGGGTGACAGTGAAGTCAATCTTCTTGTTGAGCACCTTCTGGCGACGCTCGATGCCCGGCGTGCCGCGCAGCAGCGTATCGCACGCCAACTCCAGTCCGAAGCGGGCACTGTCCTTGGTGACGACGCGACCGTGGGCGTTGCGCACCTTCTCGGAGCCAATGTCGCCGACGGTACGCAGAGCCAGCGAGCCAAACGGGTGGCGGCGCGTGTTGAACGACTCCCAGCTGAAACCGCCTTTGGCTGCAGGCAGGTTGAAGAGCGGCAGCGCCTTCACTTCCAGGAATGTGTTATAGTCGACACGACGTTTCCAGATGGGCCAGTAACGGGCACCCTTGGTCATCTTTCCCGTCTTGCGGTTGTGCACCATCTTGTTGCGTCCCTGCTCCAGATGGGCCTTGAACTCAGCGGCCGACTTTGAGGGGAAGATGCGATGCAGGCCCTCGCAGGTACTGTCAATCTTGTCCAGCCACAGCGAGTCATAGGTATGTACCCACTTCGGGTCTTTCATCTTGTCGGGCTGGAAGTCCATGAAGACGATGTACTGCGGAATGCTGCTGGCCATGAGTTGTCCGTCGCAACTCAGGATGTTGCCACGGGCGGCCGGCACGGTATCGTCCTCGCGTACCAGTCGCGAGGCCACAGTCGTCCAATAGGTCTTCTTGGCCGTCATGAGGTAGAGCGCCCTACCCACAATGGCCAGACCAATCACCGTCAGCACTACTATGATAGCAAAGTAGCGCGGCATCACTTTGTTGCTGATAAACCTACTCATTCGTCGTCTCCACTAAACAAGCCCGATTCGGGTATATTAATTATATAAGGTGGCTGGTCGCTGGCATGCAGCACCGAGTCCTGGTTCTGACGCAGCACCTCGAGCACCTGACTCTCACGACAGCGCTCAGTCAGCGTACTCGATGAACTCAGCGCACGGTACTTGGCGTCTTTCAGCTCAGTCTCCAACTGACTGATCTTGATCATGTCCTGCTGGCACTGGTAACGGATGGCCACATAGACCACCATGAAGAGCACAATGAGCAGAATGAGCCACACCTGACGGCGTACAGGCACGGCCGACAGGATATCGCCGCCGAGAATCTTGCGCAACGTCAATGCGCCAACGGGCGTCTGCTCGTCTTCGCTCACCTGTGCCTTCAGCTCTTTCAGCTTCTCAATAGCCTTTTGCTCGGTGGCCTTCAACTCTTCTCTGATGCTCTCTTCCTCTGCCATATATCAGTATCAAACTTCTTGTTCCAATCTTCAGACCCGTTCAGCAATTCTCAGCTTGGCGCTCCGGCTGCGGGGATTGCTCTGCTGCTCCCCATCGCTGGGAACAATCATCTTGCCCACCGCACGAAACGGGGCCTCTACCCTACCAAAGAAGTCCTGCGTCACACGCCCCTCGGCATTGCCAGCCTTCATCATGTTCTTCACCAGACGGTCCTCCAGCGAATGATAGGTGATGACGACCAGCCGGCCTCCCTTGCCCAACACATCGCGGGCGCCGCCAAGCATGTCGGTAAGAGCCTCCATCTCGTGGTTCACCTCTATGCGCAGGGCCTGAAACAGACGGGCCATGTCCTTCTTCCATTCTTGCCCACCACTCGCCCTGCGATCAGTCTGAACGTTGTCGGGCTGGACACCCAGGACCTTCAGCAGCTGCCCCGTCGTCTCTATACTTTCTTGCGAGCGCGCGGTCACGATGGCCTTCGCCAGGCGGCGGGCGTTCTTCAGTTCTCCGTAGAGATAGAAGACATCGGCCAGTTGCTCCTCGCTATAACTGTTCAGTATCTCGGCCGCTGTCTTTCCTGCCCGCTTGTTCATGCGCATGTCGAGCTGTGCATCGAAACGGAAGGAGAAGCCGCGCTCGGCATCGTCGAAATGATGGCTCGACACGCCAAGGTCGGCCAGCAAGCCGTCGACATGGTTCACACCATGATAGCGCATCCACTGTTTGATATACCTAAAGTTGCTGCGAACGAAGGTAAATCTATCATCATCGACGATATTTTGTTCGGCATCAGCATCCTGGTCGAAACTGTAGAGATGGCCTCCCGCACCTAAGTGCTTGAGGATTTCCCGACTGTGACCGCCGCCACCGAAAGTGACATCCACATAAACACCGTCGGGCTGGATAGCCAGCCCGTCAATGCTCTCATGGAGAAGCACCGGCACGTGATAGGTTTCAGCGGTTGTCATATCGTCAGAGCGTAGCGTTCATGATATTTTCCAAGGCCTTACCGAACTCCTCACCGCCCATCTGCGCCGCCTCTATCTTTTCGGCTGCCCAGATTTCGATAGTATCTCCCATGCCAATGAATTTTATCGCCTGCTCAATGCCGGCAGACTGCATGTAACGTTTGGGTATGAGGAAACGGCCATTGCCGTCGAGCGTCAGCATCTCCACCTCGGAGACAAACTGACGGAAGATGCGCTGATGCTCGGCATTAAAGCGATTTAGGCGCTGCCGGAGCGTATCCATCTGTTCATTCCACACACTTTCGGGATAGAGCACCAGACAATCCTGGAAAATGTCTTTCCGCATAATCAGGTTTTCCTGGCCCGATGCTTGCAGCACCTTGCGGAAAACGGCTGGCAGAAAGGCTCTTCCCTTCATGTCGGTCTTAGCTTCTATGTTCCCTAAAAAACGCATGTGTACTTCTTTGATATAGAATTCAGCCGCAAAGATACACAATTCTCCCCACATTCCACCACTTTTCCCCACAAAAATAAAAATTTAACGTAATTTAATCACTTTGGGCTGCCTCAGAACGGGGGCGGATGACAAATTTTCGCTCTTCTCTCACATTTTTGTCACAAATTGTGCGGTTTCTCAAAGATTTGCATTAATTTTGCACTTCGTAAACTGTAGAACACAACTAAATGGCAACCGTCATTACCGAAAAGACTATCGACCTGAACAACATTCTGCGCAGCAAGATGGGGTCAAAGGCGAAATGGGTACCACGCCCCTTGGTGTGGTGGCTCAAGCGCATCATCCATCAGGACGAGGTGAATAAATATCTCTGGGAGAGCCGACACCTGACGGGTACGGAGTGGCTGGAGGAGTGCGTACGCTATTTGGACGCCACACTCGACATTGTCGGCGCCGAGAACCTGCCTGACAAAGACGACGGACGCCTCTATACATTTGTCTCGAACCACCCGTTGGGTGGCGAGGACGGCGTAGCACTGGGAGCCATTATCGGACGCCATTACGACAGTCGTTTCCGCTACCTGGTGAACGACCTGCTGATGAATCTGCCAGGCCTGGCCCCTCTCTGCATACCTATTAACAAAACGGGCAAACAGGGGCGCGACTTCCCCAAGATGGTCGAGGCGGGCTTTCAGAGCGACAACCACATGCTGATGTTCCCTGCCGGACTCTGCTCGCGCCGCAAGAACGGCGTTGTCGAGGACATTGCCTGGAAGAAGACTTTCATCAGCAAGAGCGTGGAGTATCAGCGCGACGTCGTACCCATCCACTTCGGCGGAGAGAACTCCTCGTTCTTCTATCGTCTGGCCAACTTCTCCGACCGTTACCTGCCGTTCAATCTGGCCATGCTGTTCTTGGTCGACGAGATGTACAAGAACGTACACAAAACCTTCCGTATCAGCATCGGCAAGCCAATACCCTGGCAGACCTTCGATAAGTCGAAAACACCGATGGAATGGGCACAATATGTAAAAGAACAAGTCTACAAGCTATAAGTCATGGAACAACCTATCATCTCCCCGATTCCTGCAGAACTGCTTAAGAGTGAGCTTACCCCCGACAAGCAGTTGCGGATGACCAACAAGAGCAACAACGAAATCTACATCGTCACTGCTCACAACGCGCCAAACGTCATCAAAGAAATTGGGCGATTGCGCGAGATTGCATTCCGCGAAGCCGGTGGAGGAACGGGCAAGGAGTTAGACCTCGACGAGTTCGACATCTGCGAGAACTGCTACAAGCAGCTCATCGTCTGGAACCCCGAGGCCGAGGAGATTCTTGGCGGCTACCGCTATCTCGAAGGTACAGAATGGGAACTCGACGACAAAGGACAGCCCAAACTGGCCACCAGCCACATGTTCCATTTCTCTCAGAAATTCATTGACGAGTATATGCCCTACACCATTGAGCTGGGGCGCTCATTCGTATCGCTCCCCTATCAGAGCTCCCGCATGGGTGCCAAGAGCCTCTTCGCCCTTGACAACCTATGGGACGGCTTAGGTGCCCTGACCGTCATCAAGCCCAACGTCAAGTATTTCTTCGGCAAGTTCACGATGTACCCTTCTTATATTCGTCGGGGCCGCGACATGATCCTCTATTTCCTGAAGAAGCATTTTGCTGATCAGGAAAACCTGATCATCCCGATGAAACCGCTGAAAATTGAAGCCGACGAGAACGAACTGAAGGCACTGTTCTGTGAGGACGACTTCAATGCCGACTACCGCATCCTGAACCGCGAGATACGCAAGATGGGCTACAACATCCCACCGCTGGTCAATGCCTATATGAGTCTGTCGCCCACGATGAAGCTCTTTGGCACTGCCATCAATTACGGCTTCGGCGACGTTGAGGAGACTGGTATTCTGATTGCCGTCGACGAAATTCTGGAGCAGAAACGCGTACGCCACATCGACTCCTTCATCAAAGAGCATCCAGAAGCTATGATGATAACCAGCGGTGCCAACAAGGTGGTCTACAAGAACCACTAAGGTTTCAGAAACTTTGCTTTACTTTATCAGGAACTTCCGTCCGTCACGAATGTAGAATCCATGACGGGAGGGCTGGGAGTCTAATTGCATACCGCTGAGGGTATACCAGCATTGACTATCCACCGTACGTTTCAGACCGATGACACCTACCGATTCGTCAGCCAGATAGTCTTTCAGGACATACAGCCCAGGGTGCGCCCGATGGGTACTGTTGTTCCACAGTCCACGGTTCACCCAACCTGTCAGCACCTTATTGTTTGGACCGTTACCGTTCTCTTCAGGGAACCACCAGTAGACTCCGTTCACGTTGGAGTGTTTCTTCAACTCGTCGACCAGGTCGCTGGCAAAGGCAGCCTGTCCTTCCTTCGAGATGGGCCATGTGCCGGAGAAGTCGGTAATATCACTTGTCGTTGGCTGATACTGGTAGTAGTAGGCCGTCTCCACCACCTGCACCTTCTTGTCCGGGAATTTCGTAGCCAGCTGGTTCAGTGTACCTGAGAGCGTGGCCAGCGAGCCATGCCAGAAGGGATAATAGGACAGTCCGATAATGTCATAGTCGACCTCGGCCAGCTTCTGATAGATGCCAACCGTTGTTGACGCCTGCTTGGCGCGCTCGGTATGAATGATGATTTGCGCCTGCGGGCAAACCTCGCGACAGGCTTTCGCTGCCTGCTTCAAAAATGCGATGAAACGGGGCCAATTTGCACTTGAGGAGGTGTAGCAGCGATTGGCCTTCGACCCGTATTTCCCCCACAGCATGCCGTAGCTGATCTCGTTGCCCGTCTGGATGAAGTCGGGCGTGGCGTTCTCGGCAACCAACCTCTGCAAGCATGTCTTGGTATAATCGTAAATCTTTGCCTGTAGCTCGGTGTCATTCAGAGTCAGCCAAGCTGCCGGCGTCCACTGGTTGGACGGGTCTGCCCACGTGTCACTGTAGTGGAAGTCAAGCAGCAGGGCAAAGCCCTCGGCCTTGATGCGCTTACAGAGCCTGACGACATAGTCAAGGTCCTGGCACACCTGGGCATCTGTCGAGCCGTCAGGACTTTTCTGCTTTGGGTCAACGAAAAGTCTGACACGCAGGGCGTTCCACCCCACATCTTCGCTCTTCAGGTATTGCAGCACATCGTTGATCCTGACTCCCTTCTGGTCGTAATAATACACTTTGTTGTCCTCATAGCTCTGGAGCACGGAGATGTCGCCTCCGGCGTAGCGCTGCTGGGCAAGGACAGGGGTTGCAGAGAGCAGCACAGGTAGTAATAGTTGTCTTAGTGTCATATCAGTAGTTGTTTTGTTGTGATTAGACTATTGGTAGCGAGATACCGTTGATCTTCTGGTAGACATCGAGGGCATAGACATCGGTCATACCCGAGATATAGTCGATGACGGCCATGATACGCGTCTCCAGGTCGTGACTCTCAATGGCATATTGGCTCGAGACACGGCCAATGAGCTGCTGGGAGTAATAACGGTCGGGATGCATGATGGCCTCGGTCATCTGCTGCATCAGCGTCTCCATGATCTTGTAACCCGACAGCTCCACGTCGAGCACCACCTTACTGCGATAGATGCGCTGGGCCGAGAGCTTGGCACAGCGGCGGTAAGCCTCATGGGGACGCTCCGAGATATTGTCGATGAGACTGCCGCTGAACGTGCCGCCGAGTATCTCCTGCTCATGAGCCACAAACGTCTGGACACATTCGTTCTCCAGCAATCCTATGACACGCGCACGCAGATAGACCACCTTCTCGTTATTGTCGGTCAGGCCTTCCTCTTCAATACGCTTCAAGATGCGATTTTGCTCGGTTTCATCGAAGAAGTCGAGCAGCAGGCGCGCTATCTCCTCGTACGACAGGATCTTCAGCTTATGGGCATCCTCGAGGTCCATGATCTCATAGCAGATGTCGTCGGCGGCCTCCACGAGGTAGACCAGCGGGTGACGCACATAGCGCAGCGGCTCGCCTGGCTTCGAGATGCAGAAAACGCCCAATTCATCGGCTATTCGCTGATAGTTTTCACGCTCCGAGCAGAAGAAGCCGAACTTCCCCTTCTTCGATGCAGCCGATGAGGCGTAAGGGTACTTCACGATACTGGCCAACATAGAGTAGGTCATTACGAAACCTCCCTGACGGCGCCCCTCAAACTGGTGCGTCAGCAGACGGAAGGCGTTGGCATTGCCTTCGAAGTGGGTGATGTCGTCCCAGAACTCCTGACTAACCATCTGTCGGAGACTGTTGCCGGGTCCCTCGGTAAAGAAGGTCTGTATGGCCTTCTCGCCGGAGTGCCCGAATGGCGGGTTGCCCAGGTCGTGCGCCAGACAGGCAGTTGCCACAATCTGGCCTATCTCCTGAAAGAGCGTGTCTTTCAGCTCCGGATGAGTCTCTGTCAGCAGTCGCGCCACGTCATTGCCCAGCGACATGCCGACGCTGGCCACCTCTAAAGAGTGGGTCAGGCGGTTGTGCACGAAGATGCTGCCCGGCAGGGGGAACACCTGTGTCTTATTCTGCAGCCGGCGGAAGGGCGCCGAGAAGATCAGCCGGTCGTAGTCGCGCTTGAACTCCGTACGGTCGTCGTGCCGCCCAGGATGCTTCTGCTCCTGTCCTAGCCGCTTGTTCGATATCAGTTGTTGCCAGTTCATCATCACACACGCTCCACCGCTTTGTCGATGAAGTCGCTGCAAAGATACAAAGAATTCCTAAAACTTGACGCGTTGTATTTGTTAAAAGTGCAAAAAGCGGGCGAACCAACTCACGATTCGCCCGCTGCTGTTCTTTCAGTGATGTTATTTCTTGTGGTACAGGCACATGAGGTTGGCTACGCAGCCGTAGGCCTCGTTGCCGTTGGCAATGAACGGGCCGTTGGACACGGCGTCCACGTGCCAGTGGTCGGGGTCGAGTGTCTTCCAGTCGGCTTCCAGCGTGGCGGGGTTCATGTTGCCCTCCATGCTGCCATAGCCGGTGTGCTCCTCGCGCGAAGTGTAGGCTGCCGTCGTGTTAAGCTTGATGATGCCGTTGGCATAAGTGAAAGTGCCCACATACTTCTCGCCCCACGGCGTGATGACGAGCTCGAAGTTGTTGCCTTGAAGTTTCAGGCCAGTACGGATATAGCTCTCATCGCCAAAGGCATACCAGTGCCAGTTGCCCTGAATGTCCGATGCATTGGTGTTGATGGTCTTGCCCTCCTTGAAAAGTATTACGGCCAGCTCCTCATACGATTTCCCGTCGTCGTTGGTTGCCATTGTCTTCAGAACCAGTACGCTCTTGTTAATCAGCAGACCGGGCTTGAAGCTGGATTCACGACCATTCTGTGAGTAGGTCAGTGTGCCGTTCTGGAAGGTGTAGGCTCCCTGGAACTCCACTTCGTTGTTGTACTTGATGGTCAGCTGGCTCTCTGTAAAGGTGTAGGTGTAGCTGTCGTCGGTGGTAGCCACTTTCCACGTACCAATCAAGTCGTTCGTTCCGACGACGTCAGAGTTGGGCACTTCGGGATCGTCGTCGTCACCACATGCTGTCAGCGTAAACGCTGCTACGAAAAGGCTTGCGAGAAGCCAAAGATACTGTTTCTTCATAATCGTTTTGTTTATTGTTAATGATATTTGGTTTGTTGTCTTTCGTCTCGACTCACTTGCAAAGATAGTCAAAAAAGGTGAAAGACAGGTCGAAAATACGTTAAATCGACTCCCATTCCGCGGAATGCGAGTCGATTTGGCGAAATGGGAGTCTTTTTGGCGAAATGGGAGTCGGGTTGACTATGTGGTTAGTCTGCGTCTGTATTGCCCGTTTGCTGCGCCAGCCACTCCTTCGGCGACAGGCCGGTGACGGCCTTGAAGGTGCGGAAGAAGGTCGACTCGCTGGTGAATCCCGACTGCTCGATGATGGCTGCCACCTTCATGCCGGGGTGCTCGGTGATGAGCCGCTGGGCGTGGCGCACGCGACATTCAGCTATCAGTTCCGTGAAGTTGCACTGCCGGCTCGTCTTGATGCACTCGGCGACGGTGGCCACGCTGACGCCCAGCTCGTTGGCAATGTCCGACAGCTTCAGGCGGGGCGTCAGGTAGCGCTGGTCTTGTTCTATCAGTTGGAAGATGCTCGCCGTCAGCGCTTCATGGTCGGTCGCCGTGGCTGCTTCATCGTTAGTCGCTGTGGGTGCTTCACCGTCGGCGCTACCGGTGCTGCTCTTCGACACAGGAAGTCTTCGCCTACGACGTCTCAATACAAGTAGGCACGTCAGTGCGGCGATGACAGCTATGATTGCGACTATCCACAGCCAGCCCTGCCACGTGGCGCTGCCGGTTGTCGGCGCTGTCGTGCCGAAGTGGTAAAGCCAGACGCTGGAGAGCGGCTTGTAGTTGTTGTTGGGATGTCCGCCAGCCAGCAGCAGGTTGCCGTCGGGTGTCACCACCGGAATGGTGATGTTGGCCTGCTCCAACGTGTCGGTATAGTAGAGTGTCAGCGCTGCCGGCTCCCGGGCGTAGTCGATGGCCAGCACATACTGTCGGCGGTAGAGGCTGTCGACGCCAATGACGTAGCCCCGCTGCCGCTGACGGTCTACAGCGACAGGCCCTTTGTAGAAGACAGTACCATAGCTTGTCTCCATCGGTATGGGACAGGCTGTGGGAAGTAGCGAGAACACCGTGTCGCGCACCATGACGATGCCCAGCTGCCCGTTACGGTCGGTGGTCGTCAGCAGGTAGGCGTGGCCGCCGATTGAGCAACCGCTGCTGCTGAAGGGCTGGTCGGTATATACCGGGTGCCACCGTTCCAGCAGCGGCACGCGGAAGGCGTCGCCCTTCACGCGGTCCACCCAGACGCTGTCGGGCTGCCGGTCATACTGGTCGTTGCCACCGACTATCAGGGCATTGTCGTCGGCTGTCGGCAGGATGTAGGGGTTGGAACGTGGCTGCACCACGCTTCTCACGTGCTCCACCTGACTACGGCCGTCGTAACAGCCGATGGCGTCGTCGGCATAGTGGTTGCCGCTGATGATGACGCGACCGTCGGCCAGTTGCGTGGCATTGGCCAGCACACGCCGGCAGTCCAGACAGCCGAAACCCTCAAACGTGTGAGTAGCGGCCGTGTAGCGTTCCAGCAGGTAGGTCTGTCCCACGCCCAACGGTTCTGAATGGCCACCGCCAATGATGACCTCGCCCGATCGCAGGACGACAGCAAAACCATTATCGTGGGGGTAAGCCATTGTCATCGGATGCCACTGTCCGTCAGCCCAATACTCGGCAGTAGGTGTGGTGACGAAGTTGGTGGTGTGGCCACCCACCACTGTCAGCTCGCCATTGACGTAGAACACGCTGTGGCCGCTGCGCGGCATTGTCATGTCCGGCAGCCGCTCAGGCACGATATGCACGATGGGGCACACATTCCCCCCCCCAGTCTGGGCACACAGCCCGACGGCGAACATGCATAAGAGCAGCGTAGCGGTTAAGATTCTCCTCATGTTGTAGTTCTTTTCGGCGACAAAGGTAAACAAAAAAAGTGAGAAAGGCGCCGATTTATTTGTTTATTTCCCGACTATTTCGTATCTTTGCAGACATCTACTAATATTTATTAATCGTTTAATACCCAACAATTATGAAAAAGTTCCTATTATTTGCCGTAGCGCTTGTTACGCTGACACTGGTTTCCTGTAGCGATGACGACGACGATGCAGGTAGCGAAATCACCAACACCATGCTTCTGCGCGGCCAGACCTATCCCATTGAGATGGCACTCTACTTTGCTGTAGACAACGGTCAGTTCTACAATCTCGACTGCGATACCAAGGGCGGCAGCCTTCACGGTTATGGTGGCTTCGACGGCTCAATGGTTGGAAAGACCACTCAGCTGAACGGACGCTTCTTCCTATCGTTCAATCCGCAGAGCGGCCCCTCCATCGATCCCGTCATCGAGAGCGGCACAGTGACCATCAAGAAAGTGAGCGACGGCCTCTTCATCCTCGTCGACTGCAAGGAGGAGGGTGGTCAGAAGTTCACCATGAACTTCCTGGCCAAGGACGAGAATGCACTGGTTGACGACTGGAAATAACAGCCCTGACGGCAGTGCCTATTTAAACGAACAGCGGGCGAACCCTTTTGTGGTTCGTCCGCTGTTTGCTTCATGATTGTCACGACGGCTGACCTGTCAACAATGAACCTGATTCGGCCGTCAAAGTGCACACCGCCCCCCCCCCGTGTGCATTTGAGCGGTGTTCTTCACATATTTTTCCTGATACATGCCATTTTTTTATCTGAAAATTTGCGCAGTACGAAAATTTGTAGTAACTTTGCATCGGATGATATAGACCAAAATATGGAACAAGAGAAAGAATGGATGGAAGTGACCGATGACGAGCGGGAACTGATAGAGTCTATTAGGAACTATAACAAATCTTTTCCTAATGGTTACCCACAACTATTATGGTTTGCCCAGCAACTGTTTGACAACATGCTGAGACAGCCTTATGAATAAATGCATTAATAAAAAACATTGAAGTAATATGGAAGCAGTATTAGATGATCCAGTAGTAATTACTGACATGAAGTCGAAGATGAAGGACATCTTGATGAGTATTTCATGGCGTGATTTTGCCAATACCTATTTCCAGAAGTCGTCATCGTGGTTCTACCACAAAATGGACGGAATTGACGGTAATGGCGGTGAAGGTGGTTTCGACGAGGAGGAAGCTGAGCAGATGCGTGGTGCTCTTATCGATCTGTCAAACCGAATAAGACGTGCCGCAGAGAGCATTTGAGACCACTGGTCTCTCCAATCATTCCTAAGTGCACACCGGAACCGTGTGCACTTAATTTTATGAACTCATCGCGTTCTCACAATGCCTCAGCAGCCATCAAAGACTCATATTCGTATTCTGGCCGATACGAATTGTCAGCTACCTTGATGACATCTTCTTCAAGAGCTGCAGAAATCTTACAGATGGTTGCCATTGTCAGGTTGTGGGTGCCAGACAACCATCGGCTCACTTCCGTTTCTGTCTTACCCATCAAACGTGCGAAGTCTTTCTGCGACATTCCCTTTTCTTCAAGAATCTCGTAAATTCGATTTGCAATTGCAACCGACAGCTCCATCTGTAACTTCATTTCCGGTGAAATGGAACTGCGAATATCATCCATAATTTTGTTCGTCTTCATACTTGCCTCCGTCTTTATTCGTCATCAATTGTAAATGACAGTTCAATCAACAGATTCCTTCCCATGATCTTTCGTTTATCGGGTGCAAAAATAAGCATAAAAGTTGATTCCGCCAAATATTTTGGCAAGAAATCAACTTTTAAGTGCACACCGGAACTGTCCCCGAGTGTACTCGAAATTAATCGGAGAGCCGTCCCCTAATCACCCACTCCTGTTGATTTAAGATGTTGTGATTACTGACCTGAGTGTATTCAGATGAGGTTTACGAAGTCTGCTGGAGTGATTACACGAGGCGACGTGGGATAATGCTTCAAGTTTCCTGTCACAAGAAATGAATCTTCTTTACTTAGAGTTACTTCATAGAAAACCCGGTCATCCTCATCAGGCATCGGTTCATCAAAATTGACTCTTGATGTCTCGACACCATGCTCTATAATATAAGAAATCAGGGCATCGGCCACTTCTGGCAGAATAGGGAACTTAGAACGATGTAACACATCCTCATATTCCGCGATGATATTAGCATCATACATTGGTATGAATTCCTTATCCAATAGAAGCCTTACAACTTTAGCTGTTGCTGCCTCAGGATTTTTCGTTATCATAGCCGACACCAGTACATTAGTATCAATCACAGCGTATGTCATACTGCATGCTGTCTTTTACGACGTTCTTCCCTTGCGGCACGAATCTCAGCATTGATTTCATCTAGTGTCATTTCTGGATTTTGACTGTCTTCAGCAGCCCTACGCTGTTGCATAAACAAATCAAGGGCACTGGGTGTCTCCGTCCTGCTACCCCTTATCGTAAATGGAATACTACGACTTCTGACTACTGCCTTCACAAATATGTTGAAAGCCGTGTTTGCACTCATGCCAAACTGATCGCAGAGTTCATCAAACTGTGACTTCATCTCCGAGTCTAATCTCACTGTTACTGCCGACTGTGCCATAATCAATACCTTTTCTTTTTACAACATGACAGCACAATGCCATCTGTTCGATGGCAAAATTACGATATTATTCTGATTTCACCAAATATTTTTGTATTTTTTTTGTTTCGAGCGAAACTGCTCCACTCTTTGCTTTCCACAACAGGTATATAAGCCAGCGGGCGAACCGACTCACGGTTCGCCCGCTGTTGCTTATTGATGGTGTGACAACTGACCTGTCACCAGTGTCACCTGTCCCCAGTATAACTGATTCTGCTTTCAAAAATGATCAGAGTCCCGCGATCTCTGTCCCGCAGTCTCTCTATTCTACCAAGCCATCTGCAAAAACAAGTTTAAAGGAAGATAGAGAGTATGGCTGGGTTGATTGAGGTATACCATCTTCAGTCACATTGAGAGTCATATTGGATGTACCGCCTTGAGTAGACCTAATGGCATGTCCTTCCAGCTTCATCTGATGACCACCAAACGTGCCTGACACCGTTGCAACTGCAGTGTGGCTTTCGCCTCTGCTGTCAGTGTAAATCTTGGTCAGTTGATAATTCAACGTACCATTCTGCACGCTGAAACTGCGGTCATCAGCCTCGATAACATCAAACGTGTAGTTCATCGTCTCGTCATCATCCTCATAAGTGCCTGTACAGTTCCAGCCCTCCTTCTCTATGCGTGTAAACACATTAGCCACACCTTCGTTTGGCAGTTGGCGGATATCAACATAACCATGATTGGTATTCACGTGGTCATAACTGGAATATCCCCGGACAGTAGCCTTGACAGGATTTTCCTTGTCGTTAGGTTTTTGTACGAATGGGATCTCTAAAGAGCCTGGCGTTTTTGCCACCACATCACCTTCCATATGTCTGATGCCATAGCAAGCAAAATCCATATTATAAAGATTTTTCCTTTCTCGCTTTATACTGTAGTTCTTACCAAACTTATCAATAAATTCTTTTTGTTTTACGCTCAGTGTCAGATTGTCCTTTTCACCTTCTACCTTGACGTAATTAGGTAATTTCTCATCAGTCTCAGACCGCACATATTTGACCTGATACAAGTCATCGCACGTGCCTTCAAACTTAAGCGGCTCGTCCACCGTACCGTCAAAGTTAACTTCAAGTTGTGGCTGTGTTGCCCTTAAGCAAGCGCCTTCATAAAAATCATAAGAAGGTTCAGCAGGCCAAGTAGAGCCCGCGAATTCTACGAAAGGACGCACCCTATACTTTCCTCCAACATCGTAGTACTTTTCACCTTCAGACACTTTCCTCTTCAGTACAAGCTCAACTTTGTTTCTGGATTCGTCTCCTGAAAGGCTGCTGGTCAATGTCTCCGTTTGATGATAGGGGTAATTGCGGTCCTGCCATCTGCTTATTATACCTTCATCACCATACTCTTTGATTCCATTCCATCCTTCAACTTTGAGTAGCTCCACGCCTACATTAACAGGCATTAACACATTACCACTTGGAGTAAAGGAGAGAATGCGGCATGGTATGCTCTTGCCATCGAAAGTTCGCATTTCTTCCTTGTCGTGGCACTCACTGAACTCGGGCACTGGGCGAAGATCCATGGACGACAGAAGAGTGAAGGTGCCGTCGGCAAGTGTCCACTTCTTCTTCGGGCTAAACAATGTAGCTACCTCGGCGCTTATTTCGTAGTCGGCGTCGAGCAGACTCAGTGACAATTTGGTTCCTTTCAGCACGCTATAGCCCGCCGTAGGTTTAGTAGCCCAATGTTCTCCCGCCCTCAATACATTAAACTGAGAAAGGTCAATTTTCACCTCGGCCGACAACTTCGGTCCAATAAACCACTCGCCACCCAAAGAGGCATCAAAGACTTTCTTCAGGAATGGCAGGCTCTTCAACTTCATCGGGAAGTTGACACCACTCTGGATAAAGCCCGACAGAGTGAGTTCCTTACTGTACTTCGAATCACTACTCGAATCAGAAGAATTGCCAGAATCGTCAGGGTCACCATAACCGTGTGTGTAGTATGGCCACCAGTCTTTGATTTCCCACTTCTCCCAGATGCATCCCTTGGCAGGCTGCGATGTGAAACTTAAATTGATGCTAGCTTGGCCGCGAACGAACCCATCAGGTCCTAAATCGATGACAAGGATAGGTGCCGTAGCAGGGACATAAAACTGTCCGAACATGCCAAAACCGCCATAGCACTTATCGGCCAACTGTCCCGAAGCAGTCACGCCTACTGACGCCTCCACCTTCAACTTATCTTCAATACTGATGTACTTGCTTCCAATCAGTGGAATGTTCCATGTACACTTCAGGGTCAAAGCGCCACTTATGGAGGGATCGATTGACACCTTGAATTTGTCGGTGTTGACGATGGGGATGTGACCGTTGAGCGAGAAATTGAACAGGTCGCCCTCAAAGCTACCAGAGGCTTGTCGCCGCGAATAGCTGCCAACAGTCAACTCGGGATGACCGGCTACACGGCGACGTATCAGATTGCCTTTCTTATCAGCTTCGATCTCTTCGACAGCTACCAGATTATGTATGACGTCGGAAATGTCAGTGATATCTTCACACCAGGCCATGACGCCTACTGCATTACCTTCGGCATAATTTTCCACCTTAGTTACTTTTACGGCGAAGGTGCTAAAATCAGTGAACACATCACCTACTACTGGATAATGCTCAACGGGAACATGATAATTATATTTGGGAATATCGTCGAAATATAGGTAATACTCCGAATTATTAAAACCCCACGACGATTCACTCAAAGGATCAACAGGCAGCGAGCCTACCCCTTTATTCAAGTTCGGCCTATGTCTAAGAAGGCGCAGACGTGGGTTATATTTCATTTCAGGCTGAACAAACCCCACCGAGTCAATAGCGGAGAGCATGATACGATAGGTAGAGTCGGCAGTAATGATTTCCTGACTCACGAACTCGTCGTGCTCCACCCCCAAAGTATCGAGCTTGGAGAATGACATCTTCTGCACCTGATCGTAGAAGAAACCGTCGAAGTGGCCATCGTTCTGGTAGATGTAGAACGCGGAAGACTCGCTCTGAGCCTGCATGGGCAATGAGGCAAGAAGTGTCAGTACGAGACTGACTGAATACTTAACAAGATATCTCATCGCTTCATCAGTTTAATGGTTTCACATCCACACTTCACTAAGTAGACACCTGAGGGGCGCTGACCAACAGAAAGTGTCAGCGGTTTTCCGTTCTGAGATTTTTGCGTTTCTACAAGCATACCGTTGGCAGCATATATCTGCACGGCACTGTCTTCGGGGAGGTTTGAAATGGTCACGGCATCTCCAGTACGACTGATGCTCACTGAGCGCTCATTGGGCATCAGGTCGATAGCAGTGTTGACACCCTCAAAGGTGTAACGTAAAATGTTATCCAACTGGAACTGTACGGCGGCCTCACCTTCACACTTGATGACAAGTAGCCCGTTTTCAAAAAACGTTTCTGGCAGTTTCGCAATGTCGAAGTACACCTTCTCGCCGCTCTTCTGCCAAACGACGAGCCGCTGGGTGGTGTCTTCTGCCTGCGTCGCGATGGCGACGAAGAGCATCAAAAGGGTAGTCAGTAATTTCCTTCTCATAATTTTATCAGTATTAGGTTTAACTATCTGGGGACAAAGATAGTAAAAATAACAGAAAGAAGCGAACAATTCTGCAAGAAAAGACTCCCATTTTGCGAAATGGGAGTCTTTTTGTGGGAAATGAGAGTCTTTTTGTGGGAAATGAGAGTCGAAGGTATGCCCATGTCATACAGGAAAGAGCGATTGTCCCCCAACCCTTCACCGTGGCCATTACCAGATGACAGTCAGGCGGTTATGGTGAAGGGTTGCTTTTTCGCCAAATTGACGTCACAGCGGATACGCTTACGGCGGCTATTTGGTATTGCCAGAGTGCACAACGGAACCGGTTCCGTTGTGCACTCTGGCGGTAAACTTTTTTTATTCTTTCTTTTTTCTTTGGAGCGTAATGTAGGCTTTTACCATGTTTTCAGGGGCGCTTACGTAGCTGTAGACCACCTTGCCGGTACCCTCGTGACCATAGTCAACAGTCTGTTCAATAGGCGCAAAGCCGTAAACAGACAATCCCTGGCTTTCGGTAGTCTCCCAACTGGCATCAATGTTGAAATTGTATCTTCCTTGTTTCGCCCTATATCTTTCTATAGAAATGTTGCTTGCACTGAATGAGAGTGTTCCCCAAGCCAAGTCTGTTTCGTGAACTACGCGAAGGTTTTTGACTGTCGACGATTCAAGACTGTCGGCTCCCATGACAATGTCGAAGTCGAACGTGCTGTTGCCATTGACACCCGAAACATGCAGGACATTGCTTGACTGGGTGACGTTGAAGCTCTTGACATAGACAGAATTATTGGTGAAGAATTCACTTGTCCCATTCTTGGATTCGCATTTCAACTTCATATTGTAGCTTACACCAACGGAAACCAGCTCGTAGTCTCCGACGTCAAAGTTGCTGTCGCGACACCCTTCCTGTTCTATGCTCACAGCGAGTTTCACCAGATCGTCGTCTGTCGGGTTGGGCTTGTCGTAAGCACAACATACGACATAACACTCACGGTCTTGATTGTTCTCGTTGGCATCGACGGTGACAGTGACAACTCCGTTGTCGGCCATGCTGGCATGTGCCCACGACTTGCCCTCGTCGCTGACGTAGACATCGCTATAGAGGTATTTGCCTTTGTGGAACTTGACAACGCCATTACCGCCCTTGGCCTCAAAAGCCAGCTTTTCGGGATCAACCTTGGGTATCGTATTGTCTTCGCACTGTTTAATCCAGAAGCCGAAATTATCATACGTCCGTCCGCTGGGACCATCGCCCCATACACGTACGAATGATTTTCGCTCGTCTGTATCGCTCTTGTCGAGCGTGACGGTAATGATGTCGCCGTCCAGTTTGCATGACTTGATAAAATAATCATTGGCTACAGGCACAACCCTCAGGTTCTCAAGATTGGTACTGACAATGGAAAGGCTCTGAGTGCCGCCCTTGATATCGAAGATGAGTGAGTCGGTACTGAGTTCGATATAGGGAGGAGCCTGTGTGACAACGATACTGTCCTCAACGAGCACATCGCCATTCTTTGAAGACAGTCCTTCCAGACGAATGACTCCACGACGCCACTTAACATCTTCAGGAAGTTCCTGCCAACTGATCCAGAGGTCGTTTTCCTGCTCTTGGAAGAAGGGCTCTGAAATCCATTTGGCCTCCGACTTAATGTCCACATTCTTCATGTTGGGGATTACCTCCATGTGGAGGTCGGTATTGGAGTAGTCCTCTTCCTGAACAATATTCAGTTCGCGTTGCTCAATGTCAAATCGGGCGGCTTCGAGGGTGAACGACTTCTTCTGGTCAACCAGAAGTTTCCATCCGTCGTATTTCACCATCGGGTAGGCCGTGTATGTTACTGGGCCATCCTTGCCGGGGTCGATGTTGGTGAACACGGCTCGGTAAAGTCCGTCCTTCACCCATTTGTCATCAGTACATCCGCCGCGGGCAAAAGCAGCATCGCAGAGGGAGTCCGTATAGAATGTCCCATTCTTGTCGTAGACGGCAAAGCCAATTTCTTTGGCCAATATGAGTTGGCGTCCTCCCTCTAAGGGAGCTGCCATCAAGAGTCGGTAGGGACGTATAGGCATTTCTTTGTCTTGCGACACATTGATGCCTGTGATGTTGGGCACCATGCCTAAATGGCCCGTCTTCAGTACGTCTATTTCCGGATCAAAGCTGCCTTTCCATTTGCCTAATTCACCCTGCAACGACAGCTTGCCATAGCCCATCAGACTGATGTCGGTCTGGGTGTTCAGCAGGCGATACAAACTCAGCTGGGGCAGTGGTTCATTAGTCATGACAAGAGGCAGGTTGAGTTTGGGAATACCGACATCCAGCTTGCCACCCAGCTCGGCACGCAGTTTCACTTTCACCGCAAGTTGATTTTTATCTACGGGTGTGTCCCACTTCTTGAACGGATAGCAGACACCCAGACTCACCTCGGCATAAGCACCTGCACTGAAGCTAAACTTGTCATAGATACTTGACGACCATTCTGTCGTATCGCGTTCTACGTCATAATGATATCTGTAGAACGGTACGGAAACATCTCCTGGCAAGGAAGGAAGATCTTTCTCGTCTGCAACTATCTGAGTGTGGAGCTGCGTTTTAAACTTGCGGGTGTAGTTGAAGGTGATGCCCGTGAACTGAGCGCCTACGAACACGCCAGCCGAGACCTTCGCTTTGAAGAAGTCCGACAGTTTCTTGGCAACGCCCTTCATGGGGAAATCCACATTTGCAGTAAACGTTCCTGAGAGCGATGCGCCCAAGTCGATGTCATTATCCGACCTGACTCGCTGGTCATACTTGAACGAGAGTGTAGCGGCATCAATGTAGAGGAAGGCACGAATCTCCAGCTTCCTCTTGATGCTGTAGTTCAAGGCTCCCGTCACGTCTCCGCTAAACTCGACCGGGCCTGCGCTTCCCAGAGCGCGTGACCCTGTAAAAGGTATGGAGCCTGCGATTGTCGGCAGTTCAATGGGCTCCTCGCTGGTGTAGTCCAGGTCTGTTCCGTCGAAGAATCCATAGCGTCGTGCATTTTCCTCCCCTTCTTCATAGGCGAAGGCAGCCGTCTTAGCCACCAAACGGTCGAAGACGTCTGTCAGCGCCAGTTCGTCAGTCACTACAGTATGGCCTCCAGGTCCACTGGTAACCGAGGTGACAAGACCAACAAAGCCGTCGGGAATGTATTTACTGAATTCCTTGATGAAGATTTTCTCTCCCTCTTTTGGAATCATTTCCTTGGGTGTATTCGCTGCCAGTCGTATCCAGCTTACTGAGTCGCTGGCTACGATGTAGTCGGCAATCGACGGATCAGGCATCACCACGTCGCTCCTTATCTTATTCTCGGGCGTGACAAACGACACCGAGTCGATGGCCGACAACGGAATTCTGTAAACCGAGTCAAGGGCGTAAATCTCCTGTACCACATAGTCGTGGCGCTTGATGCCGAACGTGTCGACTCGGCTGTACTCTATGCGCTCGATGTCGCCATAGAAGAAGGCGTTGAACTGTCCGTCGTTACGGAAGATGTAAAGCGCGTCCTGCCGCTGCTGGGCTTCTGCCGATTGCAGCGAGAGTACCGACAGCAGAGCCGTCAGCACATATAGTAATAACGTACGTGACTGTTTCATCGCTTAATGATTTTATAGGTTAACGTGTCGGCCTTGACAATATACACCCCATTGGGGAGCGATGAGAGATTCACGCGGAAAGTTCCTGAGTGGCGCGGCTTCAGCTGGTGTACCAGCTTGCCTTCCATCGTGTAGACGCCAACCTGCGCACCGGCCTTCAGCTGGCTGAGCAGTAGTGTGCCGTCTTCATAGCTGACGTCAGTCTGAGTGGTCTTTTCCACCTCTTGGATGCCCGTCGCCGGCAGGTTGACATAGTTGAAGCGCTGCACGTCGGTCAGTGCAAAGTTGACCACGCCCTGACTGGTGGTCACGACCAGATTCTGCCCCTCAAACTTGACCATCGGTTCCTCCTGGAGGAGCACAAAGGTGGTCTGCATACCGTTCTTGGTTGTCACCACCAAGGCCGATGAGCTCTCATCGGTAGGAGCATCTGCCTGCGTCGCCACGGCGACGAAGAGCATCAAAAGTGTAATCAGTAGTTTACTTCTCATGATTCGTTCATATTAGGTTTAAGAATCTGGGCACAAAGATACAATAAACAACCGAAAGAAGCGAGTCTTTCAACAAAAAACGACTCTCATTTCGTGAAATGCGAGTCTTTTGCGGGAAATGAGAGTCTTTTGCAGGAGATGAGAATCGAGTGAATATCCTTGCCATACAGAAATGAGCGAATGTCGCGCAACCCTTCACCGCAGCCATACACACCTGACAGACAGGCAGTTATGGTGAAGGGTTGGGGTTTTCGTCAAATTGGTGGCTGTTTGGGTATTGCTGACGGCCGTCGGCAATACTGCTGACATCCGTCAGCAATGCAAGAACAGGCGCCTTTCTTTCGCCTTCCGTAGGCTGAAAATGCCAAAAAAGGCCGATTCCATCGGGTATTTTCGCCGGACAACTGTGCAATTACGAACCCTTCACCATAACTGCCTCACCAACAGAGTATTTTGACGGCGGTGAAGGGTTTGTTAGTAAGCCGCTATTTCGGCAGATTCCGGCATCGTCGGAGCGCGAATCTGTAAAATAACTATAAAATAAGACGAAAGGCGATGGCGTTTTGCAGATAATTCGCTACCTTTGCAGTCTAAAATAACAATGTACGTATGAAGATCAACATCGTCAATCGGGGGCACCAACCCCTACCGCAATACGCGACGCCGCAGAGCGCCGGCATGGACCTGCGCGCCAACCTCGACGAGCCGGTCACGCTGCAGCCGCTGGAGCGCCGCCTCATCCCGACGGGCCTGCACATTGCGCTGCCGGCCGGCTACGAGGCTCAGGTTCGCCCGCGCAGCGGCCTGGCCCTGAAGAAAGGCATCACCGTACTGAACACGCCGGGCACCATCGATGCCGACTACCGCGGCGAGATAGGCGTGGTGCTCATCAACCTGTCGCAGGAGCCGTTCGTGGTAAACGACGGCGAGCGCATCGCCCAGATGGTCATTGCCCGCCACGAGCAGGGCGAGTTCGTCGAGGTGGAGGTGCTCGACGAGACGGAGCGCGGCGAAGGCGGCTACGGACACACAGGAGTGAAGTAGTTGAGAGGTGAGAACTGAGAGGTGAGAACTGAGAGGTGAGAACTGAAAGGTGAGAACTGAGAGGTGAGAACTGAGAGGTGAGAACTGAAAGGTGAGAACTGAGAGGTGAGAACTGAGAAGTAAGAGTTGAGAATTAAGATGAAGGCGAGAATATTGGTGATTGGACTGATGATGGCTGTTGGGGCAAAAGCTTCAGCACAAGATTCTTCGGCTTCCTCCCTCATCCCCCAACCCTCAACCCCCAACCCTCAACCCTCAACCCTCAACCCTCAACCCTCAACCCTCAACCCTCAACCCTCCTACGACTCATTCTTCCTGGAGGCGATGGTGCAGCGGCAGAAGGGGAACAACGATGCGGCGTTCGACCTGCTGCAGCACTGCATAGACATCAACCCCGAGGCCTCGGAGGCCTACTTCTTCCTGTCGCAGTACTACAAGGCGCTGAAGAACAACGACAAGGCGATGGAGATGGTGAAGCGGGCGACAGCGCTGGAGCCCGACAACCTCACCTACACGGAGACGCTGATGCAGACGTACATCGGTCAGCGGCAGTATCAGGAGGCCATCGAGGTGGCCGAGCGGCTGTACGACCAGCACAAGGACCGCGAGGACCTGCTGGAGCTGCTGTTCCAGCTCTACCAGCACGAGCAGGACTGGGAGCACGCCATCGGCATCCTGAACCGTCTGGAGACCATCAACGGCATGAGCGAGCGGCTGTCGTACGCCAAGAGCGAGATATACTCGCGCAAGGGCGACAAGGCGGCAGCCATAGCCGAGATGAAAGGACTGGCCGACCGCTATCCTAACGACATGAACTATCTGGGCATGTATGGCGACATGCTCATGATGAACAACGAGACGGAGAAAGCGCTCGACATCTACAACCGCATACTCAAGGAAGAGCCCGGCAATATCAGGGCACAGGTCTCGATGCTGAGCTACCAGCGCGAGGCGGGCGACAGCATTGCCGCCACCACTACACTGGAGAAGCTGCTGCTGAACCCCAGCGTGCAGACGGAGCAGAAGTTGCAGCTCATCAGGCAGGAGGTGATACGCAGCGAGGAGCAGGGCGGCGACAGCACCCGCATACTCAACCTGTTCCACAAGATACTGGCCACGCCGCAGGAGGATGGCGACATAGCCTCGCTCTGCGCCGCCTACATGGGCCTTAAGAACATGCCCCAGGACAGCATCGTCCCCATACTGGAGCAGGTGCTGGCCGTGGAGCCCGACAACGCCGGTGCCCGGCTGCAGTTAGTGTCGTATGCCTGGAGCGCGGAGAACAACGACCGCGTCATCGCACTCTGCCAGGAAGCCCGACAGTACAACCCCGACGAGATGGCGTTCTACTACTATCAGGGCATGGCCTACTACAAGATGGACGACAAGGACCAGGCCCTCAGCGCCTTCCAGAACGGCATTGGCGTCATCAACGAAGAGAGCAACCCCGACATCGTCAGCGACTTCTACGCCGTCATGGGCGACCTGCTGCACCAGAAGGGCCTGGCACGCGAAGCCTTCGAGGCCTACGACTCGTGCCTGCAGTGGAAGAGCGACAACATCATGTGCCTGAACAACTACGCCTACTACCTCAGCGAGCTCGGCCAGCAGCTGGACAAGGCCGAGGAGATGAGCTACAAGACGGTGAAGGCCGAGCCCAAGAACGCCACCTATCTGGACACCTACGCCTGGATACTGTTCATGCAGAAGCGCTATGCCGAGGCCAAGATATACATTGAGCAGGCCCTGCAGAACGACAGCGACACCAACGCCGTCATCACGGAGCATGCCGGCGACATCTACATGCTGAACAAAGACCCGGAGCGCGCCCTGGAGCTGTGGCGCCAGGCCCTGCAGAGCGACGCCGGTAACAAGATACTCGCAAGGAAAATCAAACTCAAAAAATACATCAAGCAATGAAAGCAACCAACATCCTGAAGATTGCCCTGCTGGCAATGCCGCTGATTATCAGCTCATGCCACTCGAAGAAGAAAGCTATTGTGGAAAGCCAAACCCAGACAACGACCACGTCGGGACCGGAGAATGTGTTCTTAGAGAAGGTGAACGACAATGTCCAGACCAACAAGTTCATCACGTCGAAGGTGAAGTTCACCGTAGAATACGAAAATCAGGACATCGCCCTGACGGGTAACCTCCGCATGAAGCGCGACGACGTCATCCGCCTGCAGCTGATGGCCTTCGGCTTCGTCGAGGCCGCCCGCCTGGAGTTCACGAAGGACTATGTGCTGATTATGGACCGCATCAACAAGCAGTACCTGAAGGCACCATACAACCAGATTGACTTCCTGCGCAACAGCGGCATCAACTTCTTCACGCTTCAGGGACTGTTCTGGAACGAGCTGTTCATGCCGAAGCGTTCCACCCTGTCGGCCGACGACCTGAAGAAGTTCTCCACCCAGCTGAGCGGCAACGAGGTTGTCATCAGTCTCGAAGACGGCAAGCTGAGCTACAGCTGGCTGAGCGACGAGAAGACCGGCCTCATCAACATGGCCAACATCCTGTACAAGGACCGCTTCAACGGCAACACCCAGTTGAACTGGGACTACCAGTCGTTTGAAAACCTGGGAAGAAACGGGAAGAAGTTCCCCAACAAGATGAACGTCACCCTGACAACTCCGGAGAAAGAAGTCAAGCTGGGCATAACGCTCAACTACATAGGCCACGATACGGATTGGGAAACACGTACCAATGTTTCGAACAAGTACCGCGAGGTGATGATAGACGAAATCATGCGTCGTTTCATGTCTCTGTAACCTCAGATGAGACTGTCGCGCTTTTGGTTGCTGGCCGTTAGCTGCTGGCTGTTAGCTCTGTCCACCGCTCCTGCACAGACACGTAAGACTGTGCAGAAGAAGGCTCGTGTAACCAACAGCAGGAGCACACAGAAGACCCAGCAGTCGAAAGCCAAGACCCGGCAGTCGAAGACCAAGAACCAGAAGAAGACCACCACTCAGCAGCCTACCGTCAAGGGTCTGCAGAGCCAGCGCCAGAAGATACAGCAGCAGATCAAGGAGCAGGAGCGCCGCCTGCAGAACAACAAGCGCGACGTGAAGAAGCGCCTGGAGAGCCTCATGATCCTGAACAGCGAGATTGCCGACAAGCGGAAGACCATCGACACCATCCGCCACGACATCTCCATGCTCGACGGCAACATCGTCATCCTCGACAACCAGCTCAAGACGCTGGAGAAGGACCTGGACGACCGCAAGCAGAAGTTCATGCGCTCGCTGCGCTATATGCACCGCAACCGCTCCATCCAGAACCGCCTGATGTTCGTCTTCAGCGCCAAGAACTTCACACAGATGTACCGCCGCATGCGCTTCATGCGCGAGTATGCCGGCTACCAGCGCGTGCAGGGCGAAGCCGTCAAGGTGATGCAGCAGGAGGTGACCGAAGCCAAAGAGGAACTGACCAAGACCAAGCGTCAGAAGAACGACCTGCTCTACCGCGGCGTCCAGGAGCAGAAGAGCCTGGAAGGCAAGCAGGAGGAACAGCAGCAGGTGGTCAACACCCTGCAGAAACAGCAGAAGACCATTGAGGGCATCATCAGCGAACAGCGCAAGAAAGACCAGGCGCTGAACGCCCAGATTGACAAACTCATAGCCGAGGAGGTGGCGCGTGCCAAAGCCCGCGCCGAAGCCGAGGCCCGTCGCAAGGCCGCCGAGGAGGCCGCCAAGAAGCAGGCCGCCGAGCTGGCCCGCAAGAAAGCCGCTGCCGAGGCCGCCCGCCGTGAGAACGAGCGCCGCATAGCCGAGGCCAAAGCCCGCGAGGAGCGCGCCAAGGCCCGTGCCGCAGCGCTGAAGAGCGCTGAGGAGAAGGCCGCCGCCGAACGGGAAGCCCGTGAGGCTGAGAACGCGCGCCGCGAGGCAGAGCGCCGTGCAGCCGACGACGCCAAGGCCCGCGAGAAAGAGATGGCCGAGGTGAAGAAGGAAGCCAAGGAGGAGACCTACTTCGTCTCGACCGAGGACCAGCGCATCAGCGGCAGCTTCGAGAGCAACCGCGGCCGCCTGCCGATGCCCATCACCGGCCCCTACCGCATCGTCAGCCACTTCGGACAGTACAACGTGGAGGGCCTGAAAGGGGTGACCCTCGACAACAAGGGCATAAATATAAAAGGACAGGCGGGCGCACACGCACGAAGCATCTTCGACGGCGAGGTGAGTGCCGTCTTTGGCATTGGCGGCATCATGGGCGTCATGGTGCGCCACGGCAACTACATCTCCGTCTACTGCAACCTCTCCTCAGTCAGTGTGCGCAAGGGTCAGAAGGTGACGACGCGGCAGGTGCTGGGCACCATAGGCTCGGAGAACATCCTGCAGTTCCAGCTTCGCAAGCAGGTGGCGAAGCTCAACCCCGAACAGTGGCTAAGCCGATAACAGCCTGACGTAGGTCTCGATGGCATCGCGAATCTCACCGATGCAGATGTACTCGTCGGCCGAATGACTGCGGCTCGACTCTCCCGGTCCTAATTTGAACGACGGGAACGGCATCAGCGCCTGGTCGCTCAGCGTCGGCGAGCCAAACGGCGTCTTCCCCATGGACTTCAGGCGGACAACAAGCGGATGGTCCTCGGCAATGCACGAGGAGTGCAGACGGAACGAACGGGCCTGCAGCTCGCACTTCTTCATGTGCTTCTTCAGAAAATCAAACACATACTCGTTCTGGTAGAACTCGTTCGTCCGCACGTCGATGACGAAGTGCAGACGGTCGGGCACCACGTTATGCTGCGTGCCGGCCTCAACCACCGTCACTGTCATCTTCGTCGGCCCGAGCAGCGGACTCTCCTTACGGAACCGGTAGTCGCGCAGCCAGACGAGGTCGTCGAGCGCCTCGTAGATGGCGTTGACACCCTCGTTGCGAGCAGCATGGCCGCTGACGCCATGGGCATAGCCGTCGATGACCATCAGGCCTTTCTCGGCTATGGCCGGCTGCATGCCTGTCGGCTCGCCGACAATGGCCACGCTGACGGGGGGCAACAGCGGCAGCACACGGCTGAAACCGTCCTTGCCCGACACCTCCTCCTCGCATGAGGCCACCCACAGCAGGTTGAAGTTGCGGGGACGGTGCAGCATGATGCGGTAAGCCTGCAGCGTAGCCACCAGACCGCCGCCGCAGTCATTGGAACCCAATCCGAAGAGCTTGTCGCCCTCAAGGGTTGCCCGGAACGGGTCGCGTGTCCATGTGCTCACCGGCTTCACCGTGTCGATATGGGCATTGAGCATCACCGTCGGACGGCTGTCGTCCCAGTCCAGACAGCCCACCCACAGGTTGTTACCCTCGCGGCCATGAGGCAGAGACCAGCGATTCAGACGGTCGGACAACACGTCGGCGGCCCGGCTCTCGTCGCGGCTCACTGAAGGCGTCTCTATCAGCTGCTTCAGCAGCTCAACGGCATCGTTCAAATAGTCATGCATCTCCATAGTAGTATCATCTTGTTATTGATAAATCTCCCGTAAAACGGCCAGCGACCTCAGCTCCGGGAAGTCGGGCAGGTGCAGGCGGTAGTATCGGATGGCCGTCTCCAGCAGGCGCTGGCGGTCGTTATGCGACATGCGGAACAGGTGCATCGTCGGGTAGTCCATGCGCATCAGCAGCCCCAGGCGCCCGGCATCCTCGGGCATGAGGAAGTCGCGGTGGGTGGGTGGCTCCGTGCAAAAGACGCCTGTCCTCAGGTCGAAGCAGCAGCCTTCCTGCCAGTCCTCAAGGTTGGGGAAGAAGCCGAGGAAGCGGCTCAGGTGAAGCAGGAACACCAAGTGGAAATTGGCCACCGACGACTGGCAGCCGTCGAGCCACTCCAGACTGTAGCGCACGTAGTCGAAAAGTCCCTCGTTCTGCTGCTCACCCTTGAGTGCATGGTACAGGAACTCGGCTACGAAGAGCGAGATGCTCAGCTTCGACGACTCGAAAGGCACCGACACGTAGGCATAGGCCAGCTGGACGTCGCCCATCTTCTGGAGCTGCACCTTGGGGCGCAAGTCGAACTCCATGTTGAGCAGTGACAGCGGCTGGAACAGCTGCTTCTTCATGCGCCCTTTCTGCGACCGTGTCATCGTCACAATGAAAGAGAGCCTGCCCGCCTGGCGTGTGAACACATCGACGATGAGTCGCGACTCGCCATATTTGAAGGCGTGGAGCACAATGGCCTGCGTTTTCGTCTGCATCGGGGCAAAGGTAGCGCTTTTTGGCGAAAAAACAGCATAAAAACGCATTTTTCTCAGAGAAAATTTTGCCGTTTGGAAAAATAGCAGTACCTTTGCACCCGCTTTTGCGCACACGGGGTCCCTTCGTCTATCGGTTAGGACGAGAGATTTTCATTCTCTAAAGAGGAGTTCGACTCTCCTAGGGACTACAAGAAAGAAACGCTAAATCCGTCATCTGCACAGCCAAGTGCTACCAGCGACAAGCCGGGACAGGGTGGCGGAGAATTTTGTGAAAGGGCACGGGCCCGCGGCACACGCCGGAAGGCTCCCCGTCACCTCCAAAGTTCGCCCAGGGCTGTCGCTTGCGACGCAAGACCCACAGGCTAAGCACGGTTATTAACATTAAACAATTACAAAAGAAAAATGGCAAACCACAAGTCATCGGTGAAGAGAATTCGCCAGGAGAAGAAAAGAGCTCTCCACAACAAGTATTACGCTAAGACCATGCGCAACGCCGTCCGCAAACTGCGTGCCATGACCAACAAGGACGAGGCTGCTGCCCTGTACCCGAAAGTACAGAAGATGCTCGACAAGCTGGCTAAGACCAAAATCATCCACAAGAACAAGGCCTCCAACCTGAAATCGAGCCTCTGCTTGCACATCAACAAGCTGTAAACAACACATCGCCATATAAGGCCGTAGCCCCTCAGGGTTGCGGCCTTATTTTTTTGTGGTTTTTTAGCATATAAACTTTGTTTATATGACGAATATTTTGTACCTTTGCACCCTATTAAGACCACAGACAGAAATGATTGAAGAACAGATTCAGAACGGAAACCAACGGTCACTGGCCGAAGGGGAAAGCAACTACTCCGCGAGCAACATCCAGGTGCTCGAGGGATTGGAGGCTGTGCGCAAGCGCCCAGCCATGTATATCGGCGACATTAGCGAGAAGGGCCTGCACCATCTGGTGAACGAGACGGTGGACAACTCCATCGACGAGGCGATGGCAGGCTACTGCACGCATATAGAGGTAACCATCAACGAGGACAACAGCATCACCGTCCAGGACAACGGCCGCGGCATCCCCGTGGACGAGCACGAGAAGATGCACAAGTCGGCACTGGAGGTCGTCATGACCGTGCTCCATGCCGGCGGCAAGTTCGACAAGGGCTCGTACAAGGTCAGCGGCGGTCTGCACGGCGTGGGCGTCAGCTGTGTGAACGCCCTGTCCACCCACATGCTGTCGCAGGTGTTCCGCAACGGGCATGTGTACCAGCAGGAGTACGAGAAGGGCAAGCCGCTGTACGACGTCAAGATTGTGGGCGACACCGACAAGACGGGTACGCGCCAGCAGTTCTGGCCCGACGGCACCATCTTCACCACCACCGAGTACAAGTACGACATCATTGCCAAGCGCATGCGCGAGCTGGCCTACCTGAACGCCGGCATTACCATCACGCTGACCGACCTGCGCCCCGACGAGGAGGGCAACCTGCGCCAGCCCGAGGTGTTCCACGCCAAGGAGGGCCTGAAGGAGTTTGTGAAGTACGTCGACCGTCACCGCACCTCTATCATCGGCGAGCCCATCTGCCTGAAGACCGAGAAGGACGGTGTGCCCATCGAGGTGGCCCTGCTCTACAACAGCGACTACAGCGAGAACATACACTCCTACGTCAATAACATCAACACCATTGAGGGTGGTACCCACCTGACGGGCTTCCGCATTGCCCTGGCACGTACGCTGAAGAAATACTCCGACGAGGACGACCAGCTGCGCAAGCAGATTGAGAAGGCCAAGATCGAGGTGGCACAGGACGACTTCCGCGAGGGTCTGACAGCCATCATCAGCGTCAAGGTGGCCGAGCCGCAGTTCGAGGGCCAGACGAAGACCAAGCTGGGCAACAGCGAGGTGAACGGCGCCGTACAGAAGGCCGTCGGCGAAGCCATGACCAACTATCTGGAGGAGCACCCGAAGGAGGCCCACACCATCTGCGAGAAGGTGATCCTCGCCGCCACCGCCCGCATCGCCGCCCGCAAGGCCCGTGAGAGCGTGCAGCGCAAGAACCCGATGACAGGCGGCGGACTGCCCGGCAAGCTGGCCGACTGCTCGAACAAGGACCCGAAGGAGTGCGAGATATTCCTCGTCGAGGGTGACTCGGCAGGCGGCTCTGCCAAGCAGGGACGCGACCGTCACTTCCAGGCCATCCTGCCGCTGCGCGGTAAGATTCTGAACGTCGAGAAGGTGCAGTGGCACCGCGTCTTCGAGGCCGAGTCGGTGATGAACATCATCCAGTCGATTGGCGTCCGCTTCGGCGTCGACGGCGAGGACTCCAAGGATGCCAACATCGACAAGCTGCGCTACGATAAGATCATCATCATGACCGACGCCGACGTCGATGGCTCGCACATCGACACACTCATCATGACACTCTTCTACCGCTTCATGCCGCAGGTCATCCAGGGCGGACACCTCTACATTGCCACGCCCCCGCTCTACAAGTGTACCTATAAGAAGACCTCCGAGTACTGCTACACCGAGCAGCAGCGCCAGGCCTTCATCGACAAGTACGTGGCCGGCAACGGCGACGACAAGGCACTGCACACCCAGCGCTACAAAGGTCTGGGCGAGATGAACCCCGAGCAGCTGTGGGAGACGACCATGAATCCCGAGAACCGTCTGCTGAAGCAGGTGACCATTGAGAACGCCGCCGAGGCCGACGAGATATTCTCCATGCTCATGGGCGACGACGTGGAGCCGCGCCGCGAATTCATCGAGAAGAACGCCACCTACGCCAACATCGACGCATAGCCCCTGAGAAGAAGCTACCTGTTATCGCCATCACTGAAGCCTGACCGTGAAGAAGAAGCTACCTGTTATCGCCATCTGGCTGACAGCCCTCATTGTTGCGGCTGCCGCCATGCTCATCTTCGAGAGCGACCTGCTCTGGAAAATACAAGAGAAGAACCTCTTCCTTGATTCGCGCATCTTCCTGAATGAGCAGATGGTCGTGCCAGGAGGATTCCTCACGTGGATAGGCACCTGGTTCACGCAGTTCCTGTACTACCCCTGGTTAGGGGTGGTGCTGCTCTGCGGCTGGTGGCTGCTGATGATGACCATCACGAAGCGGGCTTTCCGCATCCCCGACCGCTGGGCCACGCTGATGCTGATCCCCGTGGCGCTGCTGCTCATCACGAATATGGACCAGGGCTACTGGATATACTTCCTCAAGCTCAGAGGCCACTTCTTCGTTTCGACCATCGGAGCAACGGCCGTGGCAGCACTGCTCTGGGCGTTCCGCAGCCTGCCGGAGAAGTACTACCTGCGCACCATCCTCATCCTGCTGACCTGTGTCGTGGGCTACCCGCTCATGGGCATCTACGGACTGGCGGCCGCACTGTTGATGGGCATCTGGACGTGGCGGCTGTCGACGAAACGCACCGAGGCCGCCGTCAACAGCATCGTAGCCGTACTCTGCATCGTGGCAGTGCCCCTGGTCTGCTATCGCTACATCTACTACCAGACCAACCTGGTCAACATCTACTGGGCCGAGCTGCCGCTCTTCTTCCTCACCGAAGAATACCACACCTATTATATACCTTATTACATACTGCTCGCCTTTTTCGTTGTGCTGGCAGTAGTGAAGTTTGAGCCTCGCACCTCGAAACCCGAAACCCGTAGCTCGAAACCCGAATCTCGCACCTCAAGACTCGTGACTGTCATCGTCAACGCCGTCGTGGCCGTCATGCTCGTTGCCGGCGTCTACACTTTCTGGATGAAGGACGAGAACTACCACCACGAGCTGGCCATGCAGCACCGCATTGCAGAGCTCGACTGGGAAGGTGTGCTCGACGAAGCAGCCAAGCAGCAGGACGAGCCCACACGTGCCATCGTCATGATGCGCAACCTCGCCCTCTCACGACTGGGACGTCAAGCCAACCAGCAGTTCCTCTACAGAAACGGCTCCAAGGCCTACGATGCGCCCTTCGGCATGCGTCTGATGATGGCCGTCGGACCGCTCATCTACTACCAGTACGGCATGCTGAACTACTGCAACCGACTGTGTATAGAGATGGGCGTAGAGTTCGGATTCCGTGTCGAAGACTACAAGCTGTTGCTCAAATGTGCCATTCTGCAGAATGACAAGCCCCTGGCACGTAAGTACAGCAGACTGCTGAAGCAGACCACCTTCTACGGCAAATGGGCAGAAAAGCAAGAACTGCTGCTGGGACATCCCGACCTCATCGCCAAAGATCCTGAGCTCGAGGCCGTCAGCCACATGCTCCACTATGAGGACTACTTAGGCGGCGACCAAGGCAACATAGAACGTTTTCTGATGAATCAGCTTGCCAACAGCTCGTACAGCGCCGACCCCATCTTCCAGGAGCAGGCACTGCTGGCCACCCTCTGGACAAAAGACATCCGTCAGTTCTGGCGCCGCTTGTACGACTATATCAAGTTGCACCCCAACGGGCCCATGCCCCGCTACTATCAAGAAGCCGCCTACCTCTATGGCAAGCTGCAAAAGAAGGAAGACCTGGACAAGTTCCCCTTCGACAAAGCCATCAAACAGTCGTTCGAGAACTTCATGTCCTACGCCATAAACTACGACGACCAGGACATCGAGATTGTCCGCCAAGCACTCTACCCCACCTACGGGCAGACGTACTATTACGAGTACTACACGATGAGGCAGTTGCCGGAGTACTAAGAGGTGAGAGGTAAGAGGTGAGAAATGAGAGGTTGGAACTAAGCTATAAATTGATATGAAACTGAGAACATTATTCTATATTGGCTGCTTGATGTCGTTGGCAGCATGCGGTCCCTCCGTGCCCGATGTGTTTACCGACTCGAAAGAGCTGCCGAAAATATATCCCGACTATACCAACGTCACCATTCCCGTGAACATCGCACCGCTGACCTTCGAACTCGACGAGACCGCCGACGACATGGTGGCACGATTCGCTGCAGGCGACGAAGAGATCATCTGCGGCGGGAAAGCACAGCCCGAGATGAACGACTGGCGCAAGCTGACGGAGAAGGCGAAGGGCGGTGCCATCACCGTCGACGTCTATGCACGCCATGCTGACAGCTGGACACACTACAAGCCTTTCAGCATCTACGTGTCGCCCGACAGCATCGACAGCTACCTCAGCTACCGTCTCATCTACCCGTCGTTCGTCAGCTACGAGGCGCTGACCATCAGTCAGCGCTGTCTGGAGAACTACGACGAAAGCGTCATCTACGACAACATTCTCTGCGGCCTCGAGAAAGACGGCCAGTGCATCAACTGCCACCACTATCAGCAGTACAACCCTGAGCGCATGCAGTTCCACGCCCGTCAGAGCCACGGCGGCACTGTCATAGCCTATGACGGCAAGACCAAGAAGGTAAACATGAAGAACGACTCGATTGTCTCGGCCGGCGTCTATCCGGCCTGGCATCCGTGGTTGAAACTCATTGTTTACTCTACAAACAAGACACACCAGAGTTTCCATACCACCAATCCCAACAAGGTGGAGGTCTTCGACAATGAGAGCGACCTCATTGCCTACGACATTGACAAGAACGAGGTGACCAATATCGAGAACGACACAACAGAGTTTGAGGTGTTCCCCGCATGGGCACCCGACGGACGGACACTCTATTACTGCAGCGCCCACTTCGAGCGCCAGTATCCAGACATATCGCTAAACTCTGAGGTTGTCGGACGTTCGCAAGAGCTCAAGTACAACATCTATCGTAAGAGCTTTGACCCTGAGACGATGACCTTCGGCCCACGCGAGCTCGTCTTTGCCGCCGACAGCCTTGACAAGAGCGCCACCCTGCCCCGCATCTCGCCCGACGGCCGCTACCTGATGTTCACACTCGGCCATTACGGCGTGTTCCACATCTGGCATCACGAGGCCGATTTGTTTCTCATGGACTTAGCAAGCGGTGAGGTCAGGAACATGGAAGAGATCAACTCAAAGGACACCGAAAGCTACCACTCCTGGTCCAGCAACGGACGGTGGGTGGTCTTCAGCAGCCGCCGCTACGACGGTACCTACACACGCCCCTTCTTTACCCATATCGACGAGAATGGACACGGAACAAAGCCCTTCGAACTGCCGCAAGCCGACCCCGACTACCACCGCCAGTTCATGAAGAGCTACAACATTCCGGAGTTCATGCACGGCCCCGTCACCATTGCTCCCCAGACCTTTGCCGACATTCTGAAGGGCGAAGGCGAGCCCGTGAAGTACGTCCAGAAACTGTCAAAATAAAGTCTTACTGTTTGCACTTCACGTGGCGATGTGACAGTCTCAGTTCCTACCCTTATTAATAATGTATATGCCTGATGCGGCAAGGCCTCCTGCAAGGGCGTATTTCAGGTGGAACGTCTCGCCAAGGCAGAGGCACGAGGTGACAGCACCGACGATGGGAATCAGCGAATTGTAAATGGCCACCTTTCCTACCGGATTACAACTGAGCAGCTTGTTGTAAAGTGCGAATCCGATGGCAGAGATGGCGATGAGCAGGATCAGGCAGACGATGCCCAGCATATTGACATTGGGCAGCGTACCGCCAAAAGCAAGTCCTGGAATGATGAGCAGCAGGCCTCCGATGGTGAGACTATAGCCCGTACCAACGAACACATCCACCCGACGGCTCAATCCGCGAGTCATCAGATTGGCGCATGCTCCACAGATGGCATTAAGAATAATCATGCCGTCGCCCAGCCATTTGAATTGTCCGCTTTCGACTCCACCGAGGTTCAATGCAAGGATTCCGCTGAAACCAACAGCACAGCCGAGAATCTTCCGAGAGGTCAGCTTGTCGCTCTTGAAACAGGCACAGGCCAACAGCACCACAAGGAATGTGCTCAGCGAGTTGAGAATCGCAGCCCGCGAACCTTCGCTGTGTGACATGCCCACGTAGAAGAAAAAATAGTGAAGCGTGGTGTTCATCAGCGAAAAGGCGAGGATGAAACGCCAGTCGAGCACTCGACTTGGCTTAAACGAACGGCCATTGCTACGGGCAACAGACAACACTATCAAACCGGCTGCAGCAAAACGAATGCCCGCAAAGAGCATCTTGCTGCCAGTCATGTCGGCAGTGATGCCAAAGGCGCTGAAGCCCACTTTGATGAGCGGGAATGCCCAACCCCACGCTATGGCTGCTGTCAGGGCAAACGCCACCACCCACGCAGGCCTCTGAAATATAGAGATTTTTGTTTGATCCATTCCTCTCTTATTCTTCTATTATTAATATCATTCTAATGTGGGGAACTTAGCCACAAAGGGGTAAAAAAGAAAGAGAGTCACTTTCGCAACTCTCTCATTTCTTAGGCGCTTCAGGATGGGCTTGAACCAACGACCCCCTGATTAACAGTCAGGTGCTCTAACCAACTGAGCTACTGAAGCAGGTTTTGCTGTTAAGCGGGTGCAAAGGTAAGGCAAAAATCTGAAACGCGCAAACTTTTCGGCAAAAAAATTCATTGAAAGCATAATTTTTTGCAAAAAAACGGGAAAAACGGCGGTTATTAGCCGATAATCGTGTAATTTTGCGGCACGAAACCGACGCAAAGTGATAGGTGAAGAAGTGAAAAGGTAAAACAGTAATAATAGCAAAACGGAGAAATGAGAAAATATATCGTACTGCTGTTCATGACGCTGGCCCCCATCGTGGTGCCGGCTCAGGAGACGAAGAACCACAATCTGGAGGTGGCCAAGAACCTGGACATCTTCAACCAGCTATACAAGAACCTGGACCTGATGTACGTCGACACGCTGGACGCCAACAGGGTTATCGGCACAGGCATCCGGGCAATGCTGAAGTCGCTGGACCCCTACACAGAGTATTTCTCCGAGCAGAAAGACCTGAAGACGTTCATCTCAGGCAAGTACGCTGGCATCGGCGCACTCATCCGCTACCACCTGGTCAAGAAGACGGTGGTTGTCGACGAGCCGTATGCCGGCACGCCGGCACAGGAGGCCGGCTTGAAAAAGGGCGACGAGATACTGAGCATCGACGACTCGGTGATGACGGGCAAGGATACGAAGTACGTGAGCGAGCATCTGCGTGGCGATGCCGGCACCACGTTCCTGCTGAAGATCCGCCGTCCGAGCACGGGCAAGGAAATGAAGATGAAGATTACGCGTCGTCAGATACAGTACACGCCGACAATTCCTTATTACGGTATGCGCGAGGGCGGAACAGGCTACATCAGCCTGTCGCAGTTCACTGAGGGCTGTGCACAAGAGGTACGCCGTGCGTTTCTGGACCTCCGCAATCAAGGCATGAAGTCGCTGGTTCTCGACCTTCGCGGCAACGGTGGCGGCTCTGAGGCTGAAGCGGTGAATCTGGTGAACATGTTTGTGCCGCGCGGTCAGACGGTGGTGTCAAACAAAGGTAAGCTCCGCCAGCTGAGCCATGAATACAAGACGTCGATGGAGCCGCTGGACACTGTCATCCCGATGGTGGTGCTGGTCAACGGCGAGTCGGCCTCGGCCAGTGAGATTACATGCGGTGCCCTGCAGGACATGCATCGCGCGAAAATAATAGGTACGCGTACGTACGGGAAGGGACTGGTACAGGTTCCCATCGACCTGCCCTACAACACCAACCTGAAGATAACCACGAGCCGCTACTACCTACCCAGCGGCCGTAGCATCCAGGGAACGGGCGTCGAGCCCGACATTGTGGTGAAGCAGGACACGCTGCCCAACATTGCCTACTACCTGTCGGGCAGCGGTCTCGACTCTACGGAGGTGATGTTCGACTATGTGGTCGACTACATTACCCGTCATCCCACCATTGCCAGTCCGTCGGAGTTCCGAATAACGGATGCCGACTTCAAGGACTTCAAGGAGCGAGTCATGAAGAGCGGGTTCACATATGACCCTGTGAGTAAGAAGCAGCTGGACGAGCTGGTGAAGACGGCGAAGTTCGAGGGCTACTACGACGATGCCCGTGATGCCTTTGAGCTGTTGGAATCAAAGCTGAAGCATAACCTGGGGCGCGACATGGATCTTCATGCCACAATCCTGCGCCAGCTGTTGGAGACAGACATCATCGCAGCCTACTATTACACCCCCGGTGTGGTGGAACTGGGGCTACGTTATGACAAGCAGTTCCAGGAGGCTCTCCGTGTGCTCGGCGAGGCCACGAAGCAGTGACAACCGCCGATTTTGCCTACTTTTGAACAGAAAAAGTGATTTTCTTCGCGAAATATTTGCATAAGTGCGGAAAAAGCCGTACCTTTGCATCCGTTCAGTGGAATGAGAGACTCCGACGGGGTCTCTCATTTTCATTATAATTACACATATTAGATGATTAACAAAGACGTAGTAAAGACATTAGTGGAAGAGTGGTTGCAGGGCAACGACTACTTCCTGGTAGACATTATGTTCGGTGCCGACGACCGCATCGTTATTGAGATTGACCACGCCGACGGTGTGTGGATTGAGGATTGCGCAGAACTGAGCCGCTTTCTTCAGGAGAAGCTGGGCGACGAGCTTGGCGACTACGAGCTGGAGGTCGGCAGCGCCGGCATCGGCCAGCCTTTCAAGGTCGAGCAGCAGTATCTGAACCACATCGGCGACGAGGTGGAGGTGCTTGGAAAAGACGGCAAGAAGATGCAGGGCATACTGAAGGAGGTCAACGGGCGTGAGTTCGTGGTGACCGTCAAGGAGAAGCAGACCGTTGAGGGCAAGAAGCGCCCCGTGATGGTCGACGTTGACAAGTCATTCTCCATGGACGATGTGAAATACGCCAAGTACGTGCTGGCGTTCAAGTAAGAAAAAGTTAAAACAAAAATAAATATCAATGGCAACAAGAAAAGATGCGAAAGGCCCCTCAATGATTGAGACCTTTCAGGAATTCAAGGAGACCAAGAACATCGACCGCACCACGCTGGTAAGTGTTCTTGAAGAGAGTTTCCGCAATGTCATCGCGAAGCTGTTTGGCTCCGACGAGAACTTCGACGTGATTGTGAACCCCGACAAGGGTGACTTCGAGATTCACCGCAACCGCATTGTCGTCGCCGACGGCGAGGTTGTTGACGAGAACAAGGAGATTGCACTGAGCGAGGCCCAGAAGATTGAGCCCGACTACGAGATTGGCGAGGAGGTGTCCGAAGAGGTTGACTTCCAGAAGTTTGGCCGTCGCGCCATTCTGAATCTGCGCCAGACGCTGGCTTCCAAGATTCTTGAACTGGAGCACGACTCCCTGTACCAGAAGTACAAGGACAAGGTGGGCACCGTCGTCAGCGGCGAGGTCTACCAGATGTGGAAGCGCGAAGTGCTGCTGATGGACGATGAGGGCAACGAGCTGCACCTGCCGAAGAGCGAGCAGATTCCCGCCGACAACTACCACAAGGGCGAGACCGTGCGTGCCATCGTCAAGGAGGTGCAGAACGAGAACAACAACCCCCGCATCATCCTGAGCCGCACGAGCCCCATTTTCCTGGAGCGCCTGTTGGAGGCCGAGGTGCCTGAGATCAACGACGGCCTCATCACCATCAAGCGTGTGGCCCGCATGCCGGGCGAACGTGCCAAGGTGGCCGTCGAGAGCTACGACGAGCGCATCGACCCCGTAGGAGCCTGCGTCGGTGTCAAGGGCAGCCGTGTTCACGGCATCGTCCGCGAACTGGGTGGCGAGAACATCGACGTCATCAATTTCTCTACCAACACCCAGCTGTTCATCCAGCGCGCCCTGAGCCCCGCCAAGGTGTCGCAGATTGTTCTCGACGAGGAGAACCACAAGGCCGAGGTCTATCTGCAGCCTGAGGAGGTCAGCCTGGCCATCGGTAAGGGCGGCATGAACATCAAGCTCGCATCCATGCTGACTGAGCACACCATCGACGTGTTCCGCGTGGTCAGCGAAGCCGACGCCGACGAGGACATCTACCTCGACGAGTTCTCTGACGAGATTGACCAGTGGATCATCGACTCCATCAAGGCCATCGGTCTCGACACCGCCAAGGCTGTGCTGAATGCTCCGCGTGAGATGCTCATTGAGAAGGCCGACCTCGAGGAAGAGACAGTCGACGAGGTTCTGAACATCCTCCGCGCAGAGTTTGAATAAGCTTTGAGAAGTTAAAGAAGTAAACAAAGTTAAGAAGTTAGAGAATGGGAGTAAGATTAAATAAAGTATTAACAGAACTGAACATCGGTCTTCAGACGGCAGTCGACTTCTTGAAGAAGAAGAGCAGTCTTGGCGAGGTGAAGGACGACGTGACGCCCAACACCAAGATCAGCGACGTCCAATACCAGGCCCTGGTCAGCGAGTTCAGCGGCGACAAGGAAGTGAAGTCGCAGGCAGCGCAGCTGTTCCCCAAGAAGGAGAAGAAGAAGGAGAAGAAGCCCGAGGTCATTGAGGTGAAGGACGAGGTTCGCCAAACATTCAAGCCGCTGGGCAAGATCGACCTTGACAGCCTTGGCAAGAAGCCGGCTCCTGCTCCTGAGGCACCGAAGCCCGCTGCCGAGCCCGTTGTCGAGGCCCCCAAGACCGAGGCTGTCAAGACTGAGACGGTCAAGACTGAGACGGTCGTCGAGGAGAAGCCCGTTGTCGAGGCCGAGCCTGCGGTTGCCAAGAAGGAACCCGCAGCCGCTGAAGCCGTGGCAGAGACCGCGGCCGAGCCTGCTGCTGAGGAAAAGCCCGCAGCCAAGGAGCCTGCACCCCAGCAGCCCGAGGTCTACACCCTGAAGAGTGAGGCCAAGCTGGCTCCGAAGGTGAACGTGCTTGGCAAGATCGACCTCTCCGCCCTGAACCAGAGCACTCGTCCGAAGAAGAAGACCAAGGAGGAGAAGAAGAAGGAGCGCGAGGAGAAGCTGGCCCAGCAGCGTGGCGAGAAGAAGAAGCGCGTACGCATTGGCCAGGAGCGTGTCGACATTGAGGCCGAGGCTCGCAACGATGCCAACAAGCAGAAGAAGCAGAAGCAGCAGCAGAAGAACGGTCGTCCGCAGGACGGCGGTCAGAACATGGCCCAGCAGGGCGGCGGCAAGAAGAACAAGAAAGGCCGTCAGCCGCAGAAACCGCTGGAGGTCGACGACGAGGCCGTAGCACGTCAGGTCAAGGAGACGCTGGCCCGTCTGACGACGAAGAACCAGAACAAGAAGGGTGCCAAGTACCGTCGCGAGAAGCGCGACGCCGTGGCCGAGCGCATGAACGAGGAGATGGCCGCCGAGGCAGCACAGAGCAAGGTGCTGAAGCTGACGGAGTTCGTGACCGTCTCCGAGCTGGCCACGATGATGAACGTCGGCGTGAACCAGGTCATCGGTACCTGCATGTCGATAGGCATCATGGTGTCCATCAACCAGCGTCTGGATGCTGAGACCATCAATATCGTGGCCGACGAGTTCGGCTTCACCACCGAGTACGTCTCTGCCGAGGTGCAGAACGCCATCACCGAGGAGGCCGACGACGAGAGCGATCTCATCAGCCGCGCTCCCATCGTCACCGTCATGGGTCATGTCGACCACGGTAAGACGTCGCTGCTCGACCACATCCGCAATACCAACGTCATTGCCGGTGAGGCCGGTGGCATCACCCAGCACATCGGTGCTTACAACGTCAAGCTGAAGGACGGTCGTCAGATCACCTTCCTCGACACCCCCGGTCACGAGGCCTTCACCGCCATGCGTGCCCGTGGTGCCCAGGTGACCGATATCGCCATCATCATCATTGCTGCCGACGACTCGGTGATGCCTACCACCAAGGAGGCCATCGCCCATGCCCAGGCCGCCAACGTACCTATGGTGTTTGCCATCAACAAGATTGACAAGCCCGGCGCCAACCCCGACAAGATCCGCGAGGATCTGGCACAGATGAACCTCCTCGTCGAGGAGTGGGGCGGCAAGTACCAGTGTCAGGAGATTTCGGCCAAGAAGGGTCTTGGCGTCGACGAGCTGCTGGAGAAGGTGTTGCTGGAGGCCGAGATGCTCGACCTGAAGGCCAACCCCAACCGCAAGGCTACGGGTTCCGTCATCGAGTCGAGTCTCGACAAGGGCCGCGGCTACGTGTCGACGGTGCTCGTCTCCAACGGTACGCTAAAGATTGGCGACATCGTCGTCGCCGGTACCAGCTACGGCCGCATCAAGGCCATGTTCAACGAGCGTAACCAGCGCATCGAAGAGGCCGGTCCAGCCGAGCCCGCCATCATCCTTGGTCTGAACGGCGCCCCCACCGCCGGCGACTCCTTCCACGTGATGGAGACCGAGCAGGAGGCCCGCGACATCACCAACAAGCGTGTGCAGCTGCAGCGCGAACAGTCGCTGCGCACCACGACGAAGCTGGGTCTCGACGAGCTGTCCCACCGCATTGCGCTGGGCGAGTTCCACGAGCTCAACATCATCGTCAAGGGCGACACCGACGGTTCCATCGAGGCCCTCAGCGACTCGTTCATCAAGCTCTCTACCGAGAAGGTGCAGGTCAACGTCATCTCGAAGGCCGTGGGTCAGATCAGCGAGAACGACGTCATGCTGGCTTCGGCCTCCGATGCCATCATCGTCGGCTTCCAGGTACGTCCCTCTGCCGACGCCCGCCGTGCTGCCGACCGTGAGGGTGTTGAAATCAACACCTACTCCATCATCTACGATGCCATCGACGAGGTGAAGTCCACCATGCAGGGCATGCTCGACAAGGTGAAGAAGGAGATTGTCAGCGGCGAGATTGAGGTGAAGCAGGTGTTCAAGATCTCGAAGGTCGGCACTGTTGCCGGCGGTCTCGTCATCGACGGCAAGGTGCACAACAAGGACAAGGCCCGCGTCATCCGCGACGGTATCGTCATCCACACCGCCCCCATCGACGCCCTCAAGCGTTACAAGGACGACGCCAAGGAGGTGGCTACCGGTCTGGAGTGCGGCATCTCGCTCGTCAACTTCAACGACATCCAGGTCGGCGACATCATCGAGACCTTCACCGAGATTGAGGTTGAACAGAAGTTATAGACAGAGTAATAAGAAGACATAGTAACATCGTAATATCTTCTGATGGTTATTCTGTTATTATGTCTTTAAACGGTTATTATGTCTTTAAATAGTTCTTATGTCTGAGAAGAAGAATGAATACGTCCGTCAGGTGGCCGAACAGAAGTACGAGTTCGGCTTCACCACGGACGTACATACTGAAATCATTGAGAAAGGGCTGAACGAGGACGTCGTTCGGCTCATCTCTGCTAAGAAGGGGGAGCCCGAGTGGATGCTCGAGTTCCGCCTGAAGGCGTTCCGCTACTGGCGCGAGCAGACGGAGCCCACGTGGGGACATGTGCATGTGCCCGAGATTGACTATCAGGCCATCTCCTACTATGCCGACCCGACCCCCTCCAAACCTCCCCGAGGGGAGGCTTCAGGTCACTCCCCCTCGGGGGAGACGGAAGGGGGTCTTGATCCCAAGCTTGTCGAAACCTTCGACAAGCTGGGCATTCCCCTTGAGGAGCGCCTGGCGCTGAGCGGCAACACCGCTGTCGATGCCATCATGGACTCCGTGAGCGTGAAGACCACCTTCAAGGAGAAGTTGCGCGAGAAGGGCGTCATCTTCTGCTCCATCGGCGAGGCCATCAAGGAGCACGGCGACCTGGTGCGCCAGTACTTAGGTACAGTGGTGCCCTATAAGGACAATTTCTTCGCCGCCCTCAACTCGGCAGTCTTCAGCGACGGCTCGTTTGTGTACATTCCCAAGGGTGTGCGCTGCCCCATGGAGCTCAGCTCCTATTTCCGTATCAACGCCCGCAACACCGGCCAGTTTGAGCGCACGCTCATCGTGGCCGACGACGACTCCTACGTCTCCTACCTTGAGGGCTGCACCGCCCCCATGCGCGACGAAAACCAGCTGCATGCCGCCATCGTCGAGATCATCGTCATGGACCGTGCCGAGGTGAAGTATTCCACCGTGCAGAACTGGTATCCCGGCGACGAGAATGGAAAGGGCGGCGTACTCAACCTCGTCACCAAGCGCGGCGACCTGCGCGGCGCGGACAGCAAGCTCTCCTGGACACAGGTGGAGACGGGCTCTGCCATCACGTGGAAGTACCCCTCGTGCATCCTGCGCGGCGACAACTCGCAGGCCGAGTTCTACAGCGTGGCCGTCACCAACAACTACCAGGAGGCCGACACCGGCACCAAGATGATTCACATCGGCCGCAACACCAAGTCGACCATCATCTCGAAGGGCATCTCCGCCGGCCACTCACAGAACAGCTACCGCGGACTCGTACGTGCCGCCTCAACAGCCGACAATGCCCGCAACTACTCCAGTTGCGACTCGCTGCTCTTAGGCTCCTACTGCGGCGCCCACACCTTCCCCTATATGGACGTCCACAACGAGACCGCCGTCTTCGAGCATGAGGCCACCACCTCGAAAATCTCTGAAGACCAGCTCTTCTACTGCAACCAGCGCGGCATACCCACCGAGCAGGCCGTCGGCCTCATCGTCAACGGCTATGCCAAGGAAGTCCTGCAGAAGCTGCCCATGGAGTTCGCCGTCGAGGCCCAGAAGCTACTCAGCGTCTCCCTCGAGGGTACGGTCGGATAAACAATCATCTCCGAAGCTCCGCCGCAGGTGCTTCGGAGATTTTTTTGCCCTTTTCCTTGCAACTTCCAACTTTATTTCGTATCTTTGCCACCGAGTATCCCAGTGCCGCCATGTGTGGCGGTGCGCTACAAAGGATTCTCGACTTGACCTTAACTGAAAAAGGTTGTCACTTTTTGGAGAGTTAAACTAAACTGGTTAT
>CAMVPA010000007.1 GCA_947169245.1 uncultured Prevotellaceae bacterium | reverse complement strand
ACCCAACCTACACCACAGGCTGCCGATTTGTGATAACACTGCCCGAGAACAAACAGATAGGTTTAAAGAATCACGGGGTCGGTTCTACTGATCACTTTTGAAGTTTCTGTATTACACATCGTTCTTGACTCCCTGTGCACTTCCATCGGTTCAATTGTTTTCAAATGCGAAGGCAAAGATACGAACTTATTCTCGAACATCCAAATTTTCAACGCAGAAAAATGATCAGTAGAACCTACCCCGTGATTCTGCGAGTTCCCAGCCCCCTGCCCTGCCATTGAAAGTAAAAAAAAGGTGCCCCTCGTGCCCCCTCCTGACTTCGGCGGTTTTAACATTTCGCAGAATACCAATCTTCTGAAACCCCGATAAACAGGGCATTTTTGTGCTTGGGAAGTGTCGATTTGGGTGACGCAGAAAAATCGCGTATTTGCGAATGCTCTCGTAGGGGGGTACGGGAATGAGAAGAGAATTGAAAGACAAAGCTCTGTTTTGGTGACGTATCGCCGAAGTCAGGAAATACCACGAATTTAACTGATCATTCCTAAATTTCTATATAAAAATCACTTCAGAGCGGGCTTGAGCTCGTCGGGCGACTCGTTGGTGAACATGTTGACCGCAGGAGCCTGACGGGTGAAGAAGTGCTCGACGACGGCGGGCTCGAGGGTGAGCGCGGGCTGGAAGTCGGGACTCTGCATGTAGCGCAACAGCGCCTGACGCATCTGCCGGGCCACGACACGGCGATCGAGATTGGTGCTCACGTCCATCGTCGTCATCAGCAGGCGTCCCTTCCCTATCCTGGCCTCAATCAGCATGCCCAGCTTGCGCGAGACGTGCCACGTGTCGATGGGCTGAATGGGCGACTGATAGTCGGCGGGCAGCTCGCGGAGATTCATGACCTGTGCCTTGTTCAGCAGCTCCCACCAGTTGAGGTTCGACCAGTCGTCGGTGGGGAAATCATACTTGAACAGCGGGTGCTCCTTGTCGATGTAGGCGCCCGTGGTGTGGGGCGGCCGCATCTTGAACCACGAGGTGTTCCAGAACACGGGCAGGTAGTGCTGCACGACATCGCTGCCCAGCGTCACGCGTCCGGCAGCCTCCAGCAGCACCGTCTTCCCCTGCTTCAGCAGGGCGAGCGCCTCCTGATAGTCGGAGGTCTCCTCGATAGTCGTTCCTCCTTTCTCGTCCCTCGAACAATCCCCGTTCCTCGCACCTCGCACCTCGTACCTCGAACTATCGGGATACACCCAGAAGTCCCACTGGTTGTGGAAGTGCTTGGAGAACGCGACGGTAAGCGTCAGCTTACAGGGTGCGGGGACATTGTTGAGTGGCATGACAACGGTGCCGAGCGGAACATTCTTCTCCATCGGCAGAAGGTCGCGCGGCAGTGCTCCGCCAAAAATGACACGGTTGCTGTCGGTGGTCACATAGTAGTTGGCACGCGCGCCCGTCACCACTGTGGAGTAGGCGTTGTAGGCCTCGACGGGGACGCGGAGGGTGTCGGCCGTGGTATAGACGAACTTCGGGAAGCGTGCCAAGGGGACGATGAAGTTGCAGAACTGCCGCCAGTCGCTGTCAGTCACGTAGCCCTTCTCCTTCCAATGGACGTTCAGCGGGCCTACGAGGGCGGTACCCTGTCCGCTGTAGTCGTTGAGTCCCAGCAGCTGGAATCCGGCATAGTCAGGGGTGCGCAGGTTGCGCTCAATCTCGTACTTGTAGCAGAGCGTCTGCAGCCGGCCGCTGGCCATGAGGAACTTGTCGGCCATCGGCGCCATGCCGTTGTCGTGGAGCAGGTCGCGGAATATCTCGAAGTTGCGGGCCTTGTAGACCCCCGTGTACTGACTGATTTCCTTGAAGTCGGGGAAAGCGCACCACTGTCCCTGCTCGTGGGCGATGATGGGCGACTGGTTGGGGATTGTCCTCCCGTCCTCAGCCTGAAGGGGCTTGTAGTTACGCGGATACTCGATGCCGCTGTAATAGTCGTCATCGCTACTCGGTGCATGGCGGTCCCAGTCGAGGCCGCGGGCGCCGCCCTTGACATGATACTGCGAGGCGTCGTCCCACGCCCATCCGCCGCCGACGCTGGCGCCGCAGTAGACGCGGGTGGAGTCGTAGCGGTGCATCTGAGCCACCCAGTCGTTGCAGTACTTCACCCAGTCGCCGGCAGGTTCGTTGCCGGCTGCCATCATGACGAACGACGGGTGGTGGCCGAACTCGTCGACGATGCGCTTCGACTCCTCCAGCAGGTACTGGTCAATCTTCTGACCGCGACACAGACGAACGCCGTGATTAGGCCACGACGGGCCCTCGGGCTGCAGGTAGAGGCCCACCTCGTCGGCAGCGGCAAAGGCGGCCTCCGGCGGACAGTAGCTGTGGAAGCGCACGTGGTTCAGCCCATACTCCTTGCACTTGCGGAAGATGCGCAGCCACTCCTCCTCGTCGGTTGGCGGATAGCCCGTCTCAGGGAAGCAGCAGTTCTCCACCGTGCCGCGCAGGAAGAGCGGGCGACCGTTCAGGTAGAACTGGCGCCCCTCAATTCTGATGTCGCGCAGGCCAACGTTGGCCTCATAGAGGTCGTCGCCAACCTCAACCGTGAGGCGGTAGAGATTAGGCTTGAACTCATCCCAAGGCTCAAGGTTAAAGCTTTCCCCCTTCACGTTCCGATACTCGCGGGCGAAGACAAACTCCAGCCGCCCATCCTTAGCCTCCTTGGCCAGACGGATGTCCTTACGGATATTGACGCCCTGCATCGGGCCTTGCAGCGGACTGAGCGTGACGATGACCTGATAGTCCCACAGCGGCATAACCTGCTGAAGATGGTTGTCGAGGTCGACGGTGACGACGCATGTCTTCTGCCACTTCTTCTTTTTCTTGACGTAGGTGCTGTCGGAGCGGAAGGTGACGTGCTTCAAGCGAAGTTTCTTCCACTGTGCCTGCAGCTCAATACGGCCGACGATGCCGTTCCAGTTGCCCTGCGTCTGGTCGGTGACGCTGTGGGAGTCCTGACCGACGCAGACATTCTCGATGCCGTTATAGACGCGGATAAGAATCTCGTTGGAGGCCCCGGTCTTGATGTAGGGCGTCACGTCGTAGCGGTGGGGTGTCGAGAGCGACAGCTGGTGACCCACGGGCTCTCCGTTGACGTAGACGGTGGTCTCAATGTGGGGCCGCTCCAGATAGAGCGTGATGCGGCGGTCGCTCCACTCGGCCGGCACGTAGACGCGCTTGTGGTACCACGCTGCACCGACGTAATGGCGCTCGGGCGTCAGGAAGAACGGGAACTTCATCTGTCCCATTCCCGCCCCTTGGTCGCCTACCCGCTGCCCCTCCTGACGGTACTTCTCCATATAGGGATTGAAGTAGAAGCTGGAGTCGTAGAGCGAGCCCGTCCACTGGGTCTTCACCGAGACAGGGTCGCCCTTGCCGTTGGTCAGCATGGAGCCCGGCAACATGACGTAATCGTCGAAGCGGGCAGAGTCAGTGACGGAGAAGTCCCAGGCTCCCGTCAGCGAGATGACCTCCTGCGCCACGGCCGGGCTCAACGGGAGATGGGAGATGAGAACTGAGGAAATAATCAGCAATAGGGAGCGTTTCATAGACCAGCGTTTATGAGTTCAACTTTCATGACGTCCTCGCCAGGCGTCTTGTCGGCCTCGCGGGGCAGGTAGATGGGAGCCTCGGGCTGCAGCGGCAGGACGCGCAGCTCCAGCGTCTTGCAGTCTTGGGGCAGGCGCCACAGTCCGAAAAGGAACGGACGACCATAATAGAAGTTGTCGGCCACCAGACGGCCGTCGGCATAGAGGCGGGCACAGTCGCCGCGATAAGTGATTTTCAGGATGTCGTGAGCGGCCAGAGGTGAGATGCCGATGCGGTAGACGGCTGCCTGCTGCCAGTCGTCCTCACTGGGAGCCTCAGCCACCTTGGCGCGGCCCTTGACGATGGTGCGCAGCGGGCCAGCTTCCTTCACCTTGATCAGGTTCAGCGTAATCGGAAGATTCTGAGTCTGGGGAGTCTCCAGGAACAGATGCTCTGCCTGTTCCCGCGTCAGCAGATAGATGTTTCCGCAGACGGGCTTCGACAGGCCGCGGGCCTTGACGTTCTTCAGCGTCTTACCGTTCTGAAGGGCAATGGTCGTGGGGATGCCGGTTATCTGCATCATGTAGATTTTCCCGTCGCGACGGGCCACGAGCTGTGCCGTGGCATAGCGGATGCCGTCGACATTGACGGGGAAGATGGCCATCGTGCCGGCAGGGATGGTCAGACGTGGGAAAGCCACGCCACACGCAGAAAGCTCAACGTTCTTCTTGGCCGAGAGATTCTGCAGGCGCTCGTAGTTGTTGATAAAGACAAAGGCAGAGGCCTCACCCCCCGCCCTCTCCGAAAGAGAGGGAGCCGAGCGCACCGCCCACCTCAACTGCGTGTCGTCGCCCTTCTTCAGGTCCTGCGGCGCAGGGAACGTGGCCTCCATCGGCGCCAGCAGCTCGCCGTAGTCCTGCATAAACAGGTGCAGCGGGCGTAGCATATAGTACTGCGGATAAGTCTGGCCGAACTCTCCGAGGGGTGCCTGGAAATCGTAGGTGCAGACGGGCAGGTCGTTGTTGGCAGTGCCCGGCGACGTCTGACACTCGTTGAGCGTGTGCAGCACACCTTCGGGATTGGTACCGCCATGATACATGTAGTAGCCCAGCAGATTCGAGCCCGAGCCCAGCTTCACCAGCGCCATCGAGTAGGCATCCTCGGGGTAGACGTAGGGACGACGATGATAGGCCGTCGCCATACCGCCGCCCAGCTCACAGGTAAAGTACGGATACAGCTCGTCACCCTTTCCAATCTTCTCATCCTGCTTTCCTAAGAGGTCGGTACCGATAGCCGTCGACGAGCGGAACGCCTTGAAATTGAACGCCTTATAGTAACTGCCGCAGGTCTCCGTCGTCTCCTTGTCCCAGAAGCCGTCGGCATAGTCGCCGTAGAGCGGCAGCATCTCGCCGAAGGGCACGGGAGTGCGCAGCTCCGGCCAACCCGTACGGGTGTAGAACGGCAGGTCGAAGCCAATGTCTGTGGCTATCTTCTTCAGCGCCATCAGGTACTCGCCGCGACCGCGGTACTCGTTGTCGAACTGCGCGGCAATGACAGGGCCGCCGTCCTTCCACTGCAGGCCTTGCACCTGGGTGAAGATCTGACGGTAGAGACGCTCGGCATAATACAGGAACCGAGGGTCAGTACTTCGCATATTAACGGGTTTTGATGCTCCCCCCTCGCCGCCGTAGACTCCCCCCTCGCCCTTTGGAGAGGGGTCGGGGGAGAGGCTTTTCGTGAACATCCAGTCGGGGATGCCGCCATTGCGCACCTCACCGTGACAGAACGGCCCCAGACGCAGGACGACGGGCATCTGCTCCTCCTTGCACACCTCAAGGAAACGGCGCAGCGAGCGCTGACCGTCCCATCGGAAGATGGCTTCCTGCTCCTCAATGTGATTCCAGAAGACGTAGGTGGCGATGATGGTCACCCCACCCTCCTTCATCTTCCGTACCTCGCGCTGCCACTCGTCGGCAGGCAGACGCGAATAGTGGATCTCGCCCATGACGGGGCAGACGCGGTGGCCGTCGACGATGAGGCTGTGGCGGTCCCACGTTACGGGCTTGCCAAAGACGGACTGCTGGGCGAGAGCTGCCGTCGGATAGCCAACAGCCAATAGCACGCTACAAACAGCCAAAAGCCAGTAGCCAACAGCCAAGATGTTTCTTAGTTTCATTGTAGTAGTTTGTTTGTTATCAAGGAGCGCAGCGACTGCACGCCCTGGTGATTGATGTCGAGTGATTCCACCGCCTGCAAATAACGCTCACCATGCTTAGCGTCGCCAAGACCGTAATAGCCCAGGGCGAGCATGTAGAGACAGTGTATGCGGTTGCGCTCGTCGAGGTCGCCGTCCCAGATGAGCAGGTCGGGCAGCGACACAGCGAAGTAGTCCATCGTCTGGTGCTTGAACAGATGCTGCTTGCCGTAGTTGATGAGCTTGTAGAAGCGGCCATGCGCCTCGTCCTTACGTCCCAGCTTCAGCAGCGCCAGTCCCTGGTAGTAGATCTTGTCGGGCTTGGCGTCATTGTAGTACATCGCGGCGGCAGGCTCCTGCGGACCCTTCGTGGCCTGCTCCCAACACTCACGGGCCTTCTCCTGCTGCCCCATTGCGTCGTAGGCCACACCCAGAAAATAGTAGAAGTCGTTCTCCTGAGCACCGTAGAGCTTACCCTCACCCAGATGATGGGGATACTCCAGACACTCCTGCAATAATTCAATGGCGTGTTGAACAGCAGAGGCATCTACTCCCCTCTCCTTGGGAGAGGGGTCGGGGGTGAGGCTTCTTTTGGCCAGCTCCACGCGGCATATCTGGTACTGCGCCGGCACCTTGCCTTCGCCACCCTCCCACGGATGGAACTTGTGGGCATCGAGCTTCTGCATGGCCTCCCCGTAGCGGCCCAGCTGGTTGAGCAGGGTAATCTCCTCGAGCACAAGGTCGTCGCGCTGCTGTATCAGCTGCGGATACTGCTGCAGGAAGTCCAGACGCTCCTGATGGGGTTTCTGTAGGCGCTTGTACAGCTGGTCGAGCTCCATAAGGATGCGGCTGTCGGTCTCGTCGAGATGGAAGGCACGCTCCATATACGCCAATGCGAGCCTCCCCCTATCCTCCTCCGAAGAGAGGGGGGACTGTTCTCCCCTCCTTTGGAGGGGCTGGGGGAGGTTTTTGTTAAAGCGAGCCAGTGCCAAGTTGCGCCACACGGTGGGGAACTTCGCGTCAAGCTTGGCAGACTCTTCCCAGTTCTCGATGGCGAGGTCGTACTGACGCTTGTCGTAATAGAGACAGCCCAGATAGTAAGGCACTTTAGCATCATCGGAAAGGGGCGGCTCCTTCAGGAGACCGAGTATCTCGGCATCTTCCAGACGATTGGGGAAGCAGTAGTCGGGACTGGCCGCTGCAGCCTTTTTCAAGTATACGCCACATTCCGACAGCCCATTCCAATAAGCCAGATAATAATAGGTAAGCGGCGACTCCTCCGCGCCTTTGTCGATGGCGGTCTTTAACACGAGTGTTGCCTCTTCCATCAATCCTGCATGGACATAGTCGAAAGCCGTCTCATGGTAGTTATAGATATTGCCATGCATCAACTCTACCATGCGCTCCACAGGCTTGTTATCACCGGTGAGCAAGTGTTCCTCGACCATACAAACGTAGTTGAAACGGTCAAGTTTGTAACTCTCCTGAATCCAGCTGAGCGCCTCCTCCTTGCGTCCGAGTTTGCGCAGTGCCACAGCCTTCAAGGCACGTGCCTGGTGGTTATGGCTATTGCTGATGAGTGCGCGTTCCAGTTCGTCGAGCGCATCTTCCCAACGTTCCTGTTCCATACTGATACAGGCGGCTTCATAATAGCCGGCATCGGCCCACGCCTTGTTCCAAGTAGATTTCCAGAACAGCTCATAGGCCTCCTGCGGCTGACGAAGGAAACGCTTGACGATGCCGAGATAGAATAACGGCTCACCATCGTAAGGATTCGGATTACGTTTCTTCAGTACCTTAATCGCCGTCTGCAGATAGGGCTCTGCCTTCTCAAACCGTGCACGACGCAGGTACCACAGTCCCATCTGCATGTTGCAACGATAGTCCAGAGGATCACGACGCAGGGCTTCCTCGTAGTAGTCGAGGGCGCTCCACGTAGCGTGGCGGTACTGCTCCAGATGAAGTCCCGTCAGGTAGAGTTGGTCAACGGTCTTCGTGTCTTGTGGCGACAACGCAGCCTCAGCGGCATCAGGAATGGGACGGACTTCATCGGGCTCCGCGAACCATTCCAGCAACGGGCAACGACGGCTGTTTTCAGCTCGGTCGATTGTCAGAGCCAGTTCCTCTAAGGAATCATGTTCTATAGAGACGGTCTCCTCAAGCACCTGTTCAGGACTCAACGTCACCACCTTATCATAATACTCATCCATCGAGCCATTCAGAACGATTCTGACAGTCTGCTTCGACGTTGCCAGAATCTTGAAAGTCACTTTGCCTTCGCCAGCTTCCTCGATGTTGAGGATGAAGTCCTTCGACGCCTGCTTCACCACACCCAGCTCACGGTAGGGCATGAAGTACTGCACGAACTGCTTCTCCTCGTAGGGCATGAGCCACGTGAAGTCGGGCTGGTTCTCGGTATAGACGCCCGCCATCAGTTCGATGTAGGGACGGAAAAGCCCCCTCCCAGCCTCCCCCAACTGGGGGATGAGTTGCTGAGCATCCTGGCTTCCCCCCAGTTGGGGGGATGAGAGGGGGGCTTCGTCGGTGAGATTACGGTCCCACGCCCGTCCGAAGTCGCCATTGCCCCACGTCCACTGCTTCTTGCCAGGCGAGAAGTGGTGGGAGGCCACGTGCAGCATGCCACCATGGGTGTCGTTCTCGTAGCCGCCCTCAAAGTCGTACTTCGAGTTGACAGCCATATAGCTTGTGGGCACGGGTATGTTGCGGTAGTTAGAGATGTCGACGCCTGCCGAATAGTCCATCTTGTAATAGGTGCCCGTAGCGATGGGGAAGCTGGAGACGGCACGCTTGCCGTGGTCGAAGACGGCGTTGACGTCGGGCGGGAAGACGCTCTGGTAGGCGTCGTTCACCTCGACGGCGGGGTTAGCCCACCACAGGAACGTCTGCGGCAGCGGCGTGCGGTTGCTCACGCGGCCCTGAATCTCCAGATAGGCACAGCCCGGGCGCAGCGTGAAGCCCGCCATACCCTTCTGGTGGAACATGCGTTCCATCTCGTTCACCCATACGGTGATGCTTCCGTCCTCGTTCTCCACGATGTCGCAGTCGACGGGCAGATAGGTCGATGGACGGTGGTGCTGCGGCCAGTTGAACTCGATGCCACCACTGATCCAAGGCCCCGTCAGTCCCACCAGCGCGGGCTTGATGACGTGGTTGTAGTAGACGAAGTGGCGCTGCTTGATCTTGTCGTAGGCCATCTGTATGCGGCCGCCCAGCTCGGGCATCACCATCACCTTCAGGTACTCGTTCTCCAGAAACACTACCTTCCACTCGTGGGGCGTCGGCTCGTCGGCTATCGACTCGATGACGGGGTAAGGGTACACCACCCCACTCGACCCCTGATAGACACGTTTCTCCAGGAAGATGGGGTTCTTCTCCGCCTTTCCTATCTCGTAAGTCGGTATCGTCACAATTTCTCTCCAAACCTTTACCATATCTCTTAACTTTTAATTAACCAGTTTGTTTTCAAAGGATCACTTTTAGTAACCACTCCCCTCCCTACAAGGGAGGGGCCGGGGGAGGGTCTTAGTCTTCCAGTTCTTTGCCCTTGGTCTCCGGACAGCGGTACCACAGGAACACGAAGGCGCCGAGGCAGATGGCGCTGTAGATCCAGAACGTACCGCTGGAGCCCAGCGCTGCGTTCATCGAGGGGAACGAGAACGTCAGCGTGCAGCAGCCCACCCAGAGGGCGAAGGTACACGTGGCCATCGCGACGCCGCGGATGCGGTTGGGGAATATTTCGGCCAGCAGCGTCCACGTGACGGGGCCCAGCGTCATGGCATAGATGGAGATGGCCGTCACCACCAGCGCCACCATCATCACACCCTTCACCTCCATGAAGTAGCACGTGCCCAGCGTCAGGTATATCAGTCCCAGTCCGCCGGCACCGATGAGCATCAGCGTGCGACGTCCCCAGCGCTCGATGGTGTAGAGCGCCACAAACGTAAACGCCACGTTGGCAATGCCCGTGATGACGATGTCGATGAACATGCCATCCACGTCGTAGCCGGCACCCGTAAATATCTCCTGCGCGTAGTTGAAGATGACGTTCGTGCCACACCACTGCTGGAAGACGGCAATGAACAAGCCCAAGAGAAGTACCCTCCTAAATGAGGAATGAGAAATGAGGAATGAGAAATTGGAATGAGAAATGGAGGAATGTCCTTGCGCTCCTTCTTCATTTTTCATTTCTTCATTTACATTTCTCATTTCTAATCTCTCATTTCGCATTTTCAGATACACCGGGCTCTCGGGAATGAAGAAGCTCATCAGGAGAAACAGCGCGGCGGGCACGGTCTCGGCCCAGAACATCCAGCGCCAGCCCCACTCCACGTTCCACGCCTGACTCTCGGCTACGCTCGTGTCGCGCGCCAACAGCATGTTCACAATCTGTGCGGCCAGAATGCCCAGCACGATAGTCATCTGATTCAACGACACCATGCGACCGCGAATCGCGGCAGGACTGACCTCGGCGATATACATCGGCGACAGCGCCGACGCCACACCAATGCCCACGCCACCCACGAAGCGCGCTATGTTAAACAAGGTGAAGTCATTGAACAGGCCCGTACCGACGGCCGACACCGTGAACAGCACGGCAGCCGTCGTCAGCAGCGGCTTGCGGCCCCAGCGGTCGGCGGCAGCACCAGCCACCATCGCCCCCACGAGACAGCCCACCAGAGCCGTCGACATGGCCACGCCCTGCAACAGCGGCGAGTCCGAGATGCCGAAATAGAGTTCGTAGAACGGCTTGGCGCCGCCAATCACCACCCAGTCGTAGCCGAAGAGCAGACCGCCCATGGCCGACACGGCGCAGATAAAATAAAGAAAACCTTTCCTATCCACCTCTTACTCTTGCTTCTCAGTTGTTATTTCTTCAATGCGCCGGCAACCTGCTCTGCTATCTGCTTCATGCCCTTGACGGAGGGATGACCCGACTGCTTGTCGATGTCGTGGAGCTCAATGCACTTCACACCATAGTGCTGGCAGATGGTGCGTACGCTCTCGTTGATGTCGTCGCGCAGGCCGTCGTTCAAGAGGAAGTAGATGTCGGTGCCCACGTAGCGCAGGGTCATCCACTCGAGCATGCGGGCCATGGCAGGACGGAAAGTCCAGAAGTTGGCCTTCGAGAGGTTCTCATACTGGTACTCGCCGATGGGGGCGCCTGCCCAGCTGTCGTTGGTGGCTCCGAAGATGAAGATGATGTCGGGGCAGCCCAGATTATCCATGCGTGTCAGGAACGAACGCTTGGAATAGTCGTTGCCGCTGTAGCCAGAGTAGCTGATGGTCGAGCCGCTGTAGGAGTTGTTCTGGCAGAACTTCCAGCCCTGTCGCGTGATGAGCTGGTGCCACCACGTCTGGCGGACGTCCATCACGTCGGTGCGTCCGCGCTCACCCTGGGCATAGTACCACATCTCGTTGGTCTCGGGCGTCACGTAGCCCTCGAAGGTTGAGTACGAGTCTCCGAGTATGGAGACGGCTTTCTTCTGCGCGCCCACTGTGGTACACGTCAGAACAAGGACAATCAAGAGTAGCTTTTTCATTCTGTTCGCTGTCAGGTGAAGGTACATTAGGATAAGTAACGGCGACAAAAGTACAAAAAAAAGCTGACATAGGAAAGCAATTTTGGAAGATTAACGCTTTCAAGCCACCCTTCTACTAACAAAGAGTTTTGAGAAGGAGGCACATGGCGACCATGGCGACCATCAGCAGCTCGGCTTTACGGTTGACGCGGATGGCTGTCAGCACGTCGGCGTTGGTCAGCGTCCGACAGGTGTCGCCGATATAAGGTTTTTCGAATACTTGGCCGAAATATGTATGTGGGCCACCAAAGCGGCAGCCGAGGATGCCAGCCAATGCGGCCTCGGGGTAGCCGCTGTTGGGCGAGGCGTGGCGCCGACCGTTGCGCAGGACGAAGGCGAAGAGCGAAGAACGTCGGTGGCTAACAATCATGAGCAGGGCCGTCAGACGGGCGGGAACATAGTTGGCTACGTCGTCGATATGGGCGGCCCAGCAGCCGAAGTCGCGATAGCGCTCGGTGCGGTAGCCAATCATCGAGTCGAGGGTGTTCACCATCTTGTAGGCCATCATGCCCGGCACGCCCAGCAGAGCCAGCCAGAAGAGCGGCGCAATGACACCGTCGCTGAGGTTCTCGGCCAAGGTCTCCAAAGCCGCCGTGCGCACTTCCTGGGCCGACAACTGGCTGGTGTCGCGACCGACGATGCGGGCCACCCGGGCCCTACCCTCCTCCAAAGAGCGGTCGACGGCTCGGAACACCTCACGGACTTCGCGAATGAGCGTTGTACAGGCCAGACAATAGAAAATGAGGACGGACGAGATGAGAAGTGAGAGGATAGTTCGAGGTTCGAGGTACGAGGTTCGAGGTTCGAGGTACGAGGTTCGAGGTACGAGGTAAGTAAGGAGAAATGAGGTGGCGGCGAAGACGGCGGCAATGAGCACGACGGCCATGAGGGCGCCCTTGAACTTGCGATGGCTGCCACGGTTGAGCCGACGCTCGCCAATGGCAATCAGCTTGCCAAAGCCCACAACGGGATGGGGCAGCCATGCGGGGTCGCCCAGAAGCAGGTCGAGCACCCAGCCAACGAGGAGCGACAGGGCGTTAATCATCGGTCAGTATCTGGTAAATACGGCTGACGTCAACATGGCGTCGCACGTGGTCGGCCAACAGGTCGTACTGCTGCTGCTTAAATGCAGCCACGTCTTGAACAGACGTTGCACCGGTGGTCTTGTCCTTAAGCAGATAGTCGATGACAGGTGCATTGTCGAGGAATCCATGGATGTACGTGCCAAGACAATGATCCGCTCGCACTATACTCGTACCTCGTACCTCGCACCCCGTACCTTGCGAACAACTCACCCCCTGGTGTATCTCGTAGCCATGACACTCATGGCCGTCGAACTGGAAGGTCACCTGTCGTGTCGTCTTCTGGGCAGTCATCGTAGTGCTGACGGGCAGCAGTCCGAGGCCTGGCAGAGTGGCAACGGCGGCCCCTTCGATGCCGTCGGGATCGCTAACCGTCAGCCCCAACATCTGGTAGCCGCCACAGATGCCCACCACCGTGCGCCCGTCGCGATGGGCACGCACAATGGCTTGTGCACAGCCGTTGCGGCGCAGCTCCAGCAGATCGTCGAGAGTGCTCTTGGTGCCTGGCAGGATGATGATGTCGGCATGTTCCAGGTCGGTGACGTTGTTGGTATAGAAGAGGTTCACACGGGGGTCGCGCTCCAACATGTCGAAATCAGTAAAGTTGCTGATGTGGCGAAGCAGCACCACGGCAACGTTCACCTTCCCCGCGGCCAGCTGCCTGTGCTTCAGCTGAAGGCTGACGCTGTCTTCCTCCTCAATATAGATGTCCTTGTAGTATGGGATGCCCCCCAGGACTGGTATGCCACAGAGGTCTTCCAGCATCTTGCGACCCTTGTCGAAGAGCCGCATGTCGCCCCGGAACTTATTGACGATGATGCCTTTTATCAGTTTGCGGTCCTCAGGCGTCTGCAGGGCAATGCTGCCATAGACGGAGGCAAAGATGCCGCCACGGTCGATGTCGCCGACAAGAATGACATCGGCACCGGCATAACGCGCCATCGGCATGTTTACGAGGTCGTTATCGCGCAGATTAATCTCCGAGATACTGCCCGCCCCCTCCATCACTATGGGATTATAACGGGCTGCCAGACGGTCGAAGGCCGCGCAGACCTCCTGTCGGAAATCTATTTTCTTTTCTCGAGGTACGTGGTGCGAGCTACCTTGCACCTCGCACCTCGAATCTCTTTTCCAATAATCATACGCATCACGATTGCCTATAGGCCGTCCGTTCAGCACGACCTGCGACGTGTGGTCGCTCTGTGGCTTCAGGAGCAGGGGGTTCATGTCGGTATGACAGGGCACTCCTGCCGCCTCAGCCTGTACAGCCTGCGCCCGTCCTATCTCCCGGCCGTCGGGCGTGGCATAGGAGTTGAGCGCCATGTTCTGTGCCTTGAACGGAGCCGGCCGATAGCCGTCCTGCCTGAATATGCGGCAGAACGCTGTGGCAACAACGCTCTTGCCTACGTCGCTGCCCGTTCCGACGAACATCAGTGGATGCAGCTTCTCGTCTTCTCGTCTCCTCGTCTTCATGTCATCTCGTCTTCATGTCATCTCGTCTTCATGTCGTCATGTCTTCTCGTCACCTTGTCATCTCGTCTTCCTACAAGTCCCGCCCCGGTCTTAGCTGTGCGGCATCGTCGAAACAGAGGATGGCGTTACAGAGGGTTGCTGCGAGATTGGAGCCGCCCTTGCGTCCCTCGACGATAATCTTTGGAATGTCACGGAAAGGCTTTACCATGTGCTTCGACTCACGGACATGAACAAAACCTACAGGGGCGGCAATGATGCCAGCGGGATGGGCCTTACCCTTGCGAATCAGTTCGCACAGTTCCATGAGGGCAGTCGGCGCATTGCCAAAGGCAAAGAGCGCGTCGGGATGTTCCTCAACGGCCAGACGGATGCCTGCCTGGGTGCGGGTACAACCCACCCCCAGCCCCTCCCCTTGAGGGGCGGGGAGTTTGGTGAGTTCGGCCACGCGAGGGTCGCTGAGGTAGCACTTGGCCTCAATGCCTAAACGCTGGAGGGCTCCCTTGCGGATGCCGCTCGTTACCATCGTCACATCGGTTATGATTGTCTTCAGCGAGCCATCCTTCACCTTTTGATACAGGGTCTCTACAGCTCCCTCATCCGTATAGAGGATATTCTCCATGTCGAAATCGGCGGTTGTATGGATGGCATGGAGCAATGCCCACTTATGGCCCAGGGGGTAATCCTTCCTACGCAGCTCGCTCTCAATGGTGCGGAACGACTCTATCATGATAAGCCTCCCCAACCCCTCCGAAGAAGGGGCTTCCTGACTGCTCCCCTCGCCGCCACAGACTTTCCCCTCGCCATTCGGAGAGGGGGTTAGGGAGTGAGGCTTGGGAGCGGCGGTGAGACTGTATCCCCTCGGCGTAATCATTTTCCCGTCTGAGATGTACGACTGCGAATTGCCAATAATGATGACAGTGAACATATCCACGTCCTCCGGGTCGAAAGCTCCCAGCGTTGTGACTGTCACCTCCTGATCCTCGCGGCCAGCCTGTCGCACATAGCCAACGGGCGTTTCGGCACTGCGCTCTTGCAGGAAGAGCTCCTGCAAACGGTACAGCTGCCAGTAGCGGCCATGTGACTTGGGGTTGTAGACAGCCGTCACAAAATCGGCCGCAGCAGCAGCCTTGATACGCCGCTCAATCAGCTCCCAAGGCGTCATCAAATCAGACAGTGAGATCATACACATATCATGACCAATGGGAGCACCCAACAAAGAGGCGGCCTTCTGGAAAGCCGAGATGCCAGGAAGAACCTGAATTGACACAGCCTCAGGACCATCTACTCCCCTCAAGGTCCCCTCTGGCTCCCCCTGAAGGAGGGAGGTGTCGGGGGTGAGGCTTTTCATCTCGTAGACAAGCGGTGCCATGCCATAGATGCCTGCATCGCCCGAGGAGATGACCACCACCGTCTTTCCCTGCTCAGCCAGGAGGAAAGCCTGCTCAGCACGCTCACGCTCTTTCTTCATGCCCGTGTCGATACACTCACAGTCTGGCCTCACAAACGGCTCGACGAACTGGAAGTAGTACTTATAGCCCACGATGGCATCTGCCTCGCGTACCGCCTCCAGCACGGCGGGTGTGATGTCTTCCTTGCTGCCAGGGCCAATGCCTGCTATGATAATCTTTCCCATAATGCCGACAAAGATAATACAAATACGCCGAAACGCCAAAGATTAGTGCTTAAACTTTACTTTCAGCCCTACCACAAGCATGCGGCCAGGGCTATAGAGTGCATACTTACGCGTCGACGAGTCGATGCGGTGGTCAACGCGGTCGAAGAGATTGTCGATGCCGATGCTGGGTTCCACGAATACCCATTTCGTGCAATCGAAGGTGTGGGTGGTGTGGAGGTTCCAGACGCCATAGCCAGGCGCATCTTCGTAAGTGCCTGTGTAATAGGTCTTGGACTGCAGGCGTCCGTTCAGATTGATGTTCATGCCATAACGGCCCCACGTGTGATGGTAGTTGGCGGCAATGGTCGCTGCATGACGGATGCTGCGCTCCAGCACCGTCCATGCATCGCCACTCCGGGAGCGGGCATAGGTGTAGACGTAGTTGGCCGAGAGGTTGAAGCCGCGGAACAAGTTGGCCGAGGCATTGACCATCACACCCTTCACGTCGCCCTGGTCGCTGTTCTGGTAGAGGGCGTAGGAGACCATCTTGTCGGCCTGCTCCTGCGTCATCTCCGGGAACTCGGCCATCAGCATTGTGCGGCTGTTGTCATCGACGTCGACGTTCTGCTTCACCACCATGTCGTTGATGCGGTTCAGATAGCCCGTCACGCTGACGGCAATCATCTGCGTACGATACTCCATGTTCAGCGCCACGTAGTGACTCTTCTCAGGCTTCAGGTTCTGGTTGCCGAAACTGATCTGCGCCTTGCCACGGTTCACGGAGAAGTAGTGGTAGTAGAGCTCGTCGAGCCCAGGAGCCCGGAATCCGGCCGAATAGGTGGCACGCAGGTTGACGGCCCCCAGGCTATACATCAGCGTAGCCTTGGGCGTGAAGTGGTTCGAGAAAGTTTCGTGATGAGTGAGGCGGGCACCAACGGTGGCCGTGGCAATACCACAGCCCACACTGAACTTCGTTTCGTGTTGTGCATAGGCAGCGAGGGTGTAGACATCGCGGTCGATGTTGCCGCTGGTAGCCAGCAGATAGTCCTTGCGCCAGTCGGCTCCGACGATGGTAGTGGAGGCGCCGCCCTGACCGCCCCAAAGCGAAGGAAGGCTGATGATGGCCTTGAGCTGGCCTTCCGTCGTGCGCTGTTTCTTCGACTCCACATAGTCGCCGATGGCATTGGCCGTCGTTGCCACATCGTACTCCTTGCCATAGCGGAAACGGTCGTCGGTGAAGTCGGCCTGCAGAGAGTTCTTGTCGGAGAACTTATAGATGCCCCCCACGTTCCAACGCAGTCCCTTATAGCGCATCTCGTAGTCCGTACCGCCGGTCATGTCGTCACGGGTGTCGGGACGGTCGGTCATCTTGTATGAATAGTCCAAGCCTACATTCAGCGCCAGACGCCGAGTGGGGGCATAGGTGAATTTCTGTCCTATGATGTTTGAGCGGTAGCCTGTAAACAGCGGGGCTATCGACTGCTGGGTCTCGGTGTCAGAGCCTTTCTTGTATTCCAAGTCATTGTTGCGGTAGCTGTCGGCCTGGTCGTGACTGAACGAGGTATAGGAGCCAAAGCCCTTCCTGTAGATGTCGAGACCCGCCGATTCCGTCAGTACGCCGTGACCGCTGACACGGGTGTCGGAGGTTACGCCGACGGCAAGACCGTCGGACGCTGTGGGTTGGTCGGTGATGATGTTGATGACACCGGCAATGGCGTCGCTGCCGTAGAGCGACGAGGCAGCCCCGTCGAGCACCTCGATGCGCTTGACACGGGCCATGTTGATACGGTTCAGGTCGACATTGTTCGAGATGTCGCCACTGAGTTTCTGACCGTTGATGAGTATGAGTATGTATTTGTTGCCCAGACCGTTGAGCCGCAGCTGGGAGCCCATCGAGTTGGGCGACATCGACAGCTGGGGCATCATGCGTGTCAGGGCGGCGTCGAAGGTGGTGATGCCCTGCTCACGTATCTCCTGGGCAGAGAGCACGTGGACGGGTGTAGCCGTCGACTTCAGACGCTGATGATGTCCTGACCCCGTCACCACCACGGGATTCAGGTTGTAGGTGCGATGGACGGCAGCAGAGTCCTGGCCGCCCGTCCTGTGAATCTGCGCAAAAGCGGCACTCCCCGAAAGGAGTGCCACCGCGAGAGAAAACAGTGTCTTATTCATTTAATGAGAGAGTGTGTCTGCGATTATTCTTCAGGGGCTGTGGTCGGTGTCGAGAGAGCCTCATCGGTACCAAGTTTAGAAATAGCCTCGCGGGTATGGTTCATCCACAGCTTACGAACGGCGCTGCGCTCAGCCAGACCGGGGATGTAGTCCTCGCCCTGCTTGTACTTCTTCCAGCAAGCCTCCTTGAAGGTGGTCTCGTAGGCAGCAGTAGCTATGCCTGCTTCGTTGAACAATGAGAACCAGCTCTCATCGTCCTCGTCGTCGGCCATGTCGTTGTGAGCATGGTCACCGGCAATAGACATCAGCACGAAGAGCTGAGCCTTCTTGGTGGCATTGGCAGAATAGTCGACGCTCTTCTTCACGTCGCCAATCTGGTACTCGAACGAGCCACCCTCGATGTGCTTCAGCACGTCCTCAGCGTAGGTCTCGTCCATGTCGACGGTACCAACATAGTAGTTGGGGCTGAGAGCGCGGAGGTAGCTCTCCAACTGCAGGTAACGCACGTTACCGCCATAGTAGTCGTAGCCCTCGGGGTTACCATGACCCATGAAGGCGACGATACCCTGCTGGACGGCGGCCTTCACGTCGGCCTCGTCATTCAGCGTCTTGGCCAGCAGCTCGGCGTCGCTCTCCTCGGCCATCAGCGGTGTGCCGACGACGACGTTCAGGTCGAGGCTCTTCATGTACTCGTCAGAGAAGTCAGCGTTGCGGTTGTTCATGAAGTCCTTCACATAGCTGTCGCGCACACGGCGATACTCCTCACCTGGGATGACCTGCAGCGACTGGATGACCACTTGCTTATAGCCAGCCAGGCCGATGGCGGTGAGCCAGTGCTCCGGATCGTAGTAGTCCTTCGGGGCTACATTCTCGCCAGCACGGGCATTATTGATACAGATGGCGCTGGAGAACGAGAGGTACACATCCCAACCGCTGAAGTTGGCCTTGTAGTCCTCAACCACCTTGTCGAAGGTATCGTAGGCCTGCTCCCAGGTAGAGCCGAAGGCGACGAGCAGGATAACCTTGTCGCTCTTTTTCTGTGCGTTCACCGTGTTGTTCACGGCCTGCTGATACTTCTCGTAGTTCGACGATGTAGAGTTGTTGTCGTCATCGTCGTCATCGCTACATGCGGTGAACGTTGCGCTGACCACGAAAGCCATCATAGCCAGCATCAGGTACTTAATCTTGTTCATTGTTTTGTTGTGAGTTTAAGTTTGACTTATATTTATTGGTTAATGATTTGCCTTGATTCAGACGCACGGTGAGCGAGGCATAGACGGTACGGCCTGGCGTCGTTGTACCTAAATGCAGGCCATGGGGCGTGCGGTCACAGTAGTTCAAAATGTTGTCGACGCCAGCCTCCAGCCTCCAATGCTTTCCGAACTGGTGACTCGTGGAGAGCCGCCACAGCTGGTAGCCCTTGCCGTTGCCGTCAATCTGGTAGTAGCGCTTCGTCGACATGCGGCCATAGAGTCCCAGCCCCAGCTGGTAACGTTTGGAGATGTCGTGGTTCCACGTCGCATAGACGTTGGCCTTATGATGGGCCATGCCGTCGATGGTCACCTTTTGCATCACGTCATTCTCAGAGTCATACTGGTTGGCTTCGGTGTCGAGATAGCTATAGGAGCCGCCACAGGTGAAGTGCTTCGTCTGATAGCGCAGGGTGACATCGACGCCGTAGGTTCGTGCGTCCTCCATATTCTGGTACTGCCGCACGCGGATGGGATCGTACTTCGTTATCAGGTCGCCAGGCGCCAGTTTCGTGGGAATGGTGACAAGCGTAATCATGTCGTACACCTTATTAATATAGGGGGCTACGGTCACGGTCAGACGGCCAACGGTGTACTCGGCACTCGCGCCGAAGTAGTTGGAGTGTTGAGCCTTCAGGTCGGTATTACCCAGATAGAGGTAGATACCATTCATGTTCTTGACGTACTGGTAGTGCAGTTCCTTGGGGGTAGGTGTCTTGTAGCCCTGGCTCCAGGTGGCTCGCAGTCGCAGCTCACCCAGTTTCAGCATGGCCGAGAGCTTGGGTGTCAGTCGGGTGCCGAAGCCCTCGTTGCGTGTCAGTCGCAAACCAGCCGTCAAATATGTGGCGATAGCATCGCTACACACCCGACGCCACTCGTCCTGCACGTAGACGGCCTCGGTATTGTCCGTGGCCTTGCCGTCGGCCACACGCATAGGCGCTTTCAGCCAGTCGTAACGGTAATCCAGTCCCGCACTCAGCTGCTGCTCGAAGGGTAGCTTGAAGATGCCTTTCAGTGAGACGTTCGTCAGTCGCTGGTCGCTCTGCAGCTCCTTGTCGCCCGGAAAGTAGGGGAAGTAGTTGGTGAAGCGTCCCTTGACATAACCGTCGGTCAGCGTGGTGTCGGTATACTCATAGTTGTATGCATGGCGCTTCCAGTCGGCATCCAGTGTAATGACGTCGGTCTTGTTCAACGTCCACTTACCTCCTACCGATGCCGTCGCATTGTCATATTGCAGGTCCCACGTTTTCACGTCGACGCCCGGATGGTGACCACAGGGCCGGTAGATACGTTTCCAGTAGACTGAGCCGTCGGCATAGACCTCGGCATTGGGTGCCAGCTGGTAGGTCAGCCGCTCGGCCACCTGCCAGTTGGTGTGGCGGTTCACGGTCTTGTTTCTCGAGTCGGTGATATGGTACTCCGTCTGCTGCGGAGCCTCCTCGCTGGTGTTCTGCCAACCGTCGGAGTGCTGCAGTTGGAAGTTGGTGTAGCTCGACAACCGCCCATCATTCAGAGCCAAGCCGTTGTGCTGACGGACGTCGCCATAAGAGCCTACACGCGAGGTGTTTTCCACCATGATGCCCTGCTCACGGTGCTTGCGGGTAATGATATTGATGACACCGGCAATGGCATCGCTGCCGTAGAGTGCCGACGAGGCTCCCTTCACAATCTCAATGCGCTCAATGTTGTGCGGGTCTATGAGACTCAGGTCGTTCTCGCCGCCGTTGTCACCATGCAGGCGTCGACCGTCAATGAGTATGAGTACATAGCTGTTGCCCAGACCGTTCATCTGCAGACGCGAGCTCATGTCGTTCTCGCTGAAATCGAAGCTGGCGGTAAGGCCACTGAGAATGTCCTCAATGCTCTTGCCGGCATACTGCTGGAGCTGGCGGTGACTGATGACCTCGGTCTGCACAGGGGCATTCTTCAGCAGGTGCTGCGTGCCGGTACCCGTCACCACCACCTCCTGCAAGCTGTCCGTGCGCCAGACGCCTTTCGTCTGTGCCAACGTAGCGGCAGCCAACAGCCAAAGGCCAATAGCCAGTTTCTGTCTTTTCTTCATCAATTCTTTCTTTTCCGCTCCGCATATTCCTGTACGGGCATATTTCCTTTCTCCGTAGGCTTGACCTCTGGTCAAGCTCTGTCTTGGCTCGGCATAATTGGAGCAAGCTCCATTCTGCCCTCACCTTCGGCAGGTCTTCTGACTTTCCCCAGTCTGCTTTACCTTCCCGACAATCATTATGCATTATTCATTATGCATTAGCGAAGCGTCAGTGGCGTTATACAAGCAGGCCCTTCAAAGGGGGATTACAGCTGCAGGTACAGTTCCGGATTCTCACCGGATTCCCTTTCATCACGGTGCCATACGGGCACCAGATTTCCAAATTCGGCGGCAAAGTTACAACTTTTTTTGCTAAGAACGCATAATTTCCAAGTTTTTTTCTAATTTTGCAGCATGAAAGCACAGTTTCTTATCGCAGCACCCACCAGCGGCTCGGGCAAAACGACGATTGCCCGGGGACTGATGGCATTGCTGACGGCGAAGGGCATGAAGGTGCAGCCGTTCAAGTGCGGTCCCGACTACATCGACACGAAGTTCCACGAGGCGGTGTGCCACCGCCCCTCCGTCAACCTCGACACGTTCATGGCCAGCGCAGAGCACGTGCGGGAGCTCTACGCCCGCTACAGCGCCGATGCCGATGTTTGTATCGCCGAGGGCATGATGGGACTGTTCGACGGCTACGACCGCGACAGCGGCTCTTCCTACGAGATAGCCAGCGTGCTCGGTATCCCCGTGGTGCTGGTGGTCGACGCGCGGTCGGCAGCCTACTCAATGGCAGCTCTGCTCTCGGGGTTCATCAACTTCCGAAAGGACATCCGCATCGCAGGCGTCATATTTAATAAGGTGGGCTCAGCGCGCCACGCCGAGATGCTCCGTCAGGTGTGCGATGACCTGTCTGTTGAGTGCTTCGGCTTTCTGCCCAAATCGGCGGAGCTTGAACAAGGCTCGCGCTATCTGGGATTGGACTTCTCCCAGAATCATGGGGACGGTTTTCCTGATAGAAGCGAAGCGAGAGATCAGGAGAACTGTCCCCATGATTCAACGATCAAACTCATGGAGGAACACATCAAATGGCAACGACTGTTAGAGCTTTGATCGCACGCAACCGGGAGTCGTTCTCGTTTCTCTATCAGGAGACGATCGACAGCTTCGACGAGGTACGCTTCTTCGACCCTGAGACGGAGGTGCCTCGGTTCGAGGGTGTCGACTTGCTCTATCTGCCGGGCGGCTATCCCGAGAAGCACTTAGAGGCGCTGGTACGGAACGTTGCCTGCCGAGAGGCCATCCGCGACTATGCGGAGCAAGGTGGACGCGTGGTGGCCGAGTGTGGCGGTATGATGTACCTCTGCCGTAGCATCGTGACCGACGACGGTGAGTACGAAATGTGCGGCGTGCTGCCCTACTCCATCACAGCCCGCACAGCCGACCGCAAGCTCTCATTAGGCTACCGGCGCTTCGTGCTCGACGGCAGGGAATATCGCGGACATGAGTTCCACTACACGCAGTTCTTGGGGCAGGTGCCACCCAGCGTCACACAGGTCTACAACGCCAAGGGCGAGCCGGTGCCGACGCCCGTCTTCCGATACAAGAATGTTTTAGCGAGCTACACTCATCTTGCGGCCTACGGCCTAAATGACAAATGATAATTGATAAATGATCATATGAAGTTCATCGTCATCGGTATCAGCGACCATCCCGAGCCGTTCTTTCAGCCCGAGGTATTAGAGACAATCCGCAACGGCAGGGTGTTCTCCGGCGGCCGTCGCCACCACGACATCGTGGCGCCACTGCTGCCCAAGGATGCCGAGTGGATTGACATTACGGTGCCCCTCGACGCCGTCTTTGAGCGGTATTCTTCACTCTTCACTCTTCGCTCTTCCGGCGAAGCCGATTCTTCACTCTTCACTCTTCATTCTTCACTTCCTATCATCGTCTTCGCATCTGGCGATCCGCTCTTCTTCGGCTTTGCCAACACCATCCGGCGCAAGATGCCCGATGCGGAAGTCGTAGTCTATCCCACGTTCAACTCCTTGCAGATGCTGGCCCACCGCCTGGTGATGCCTTACCACGACATGCGCATCGTCTCGCTGACAGGCCGCCCCTGGCCTGAGTTCGACCGCGCACTCATTGAACACGCTCATAAGATTGGCATACTGACCGACCGCGAACATACACCCGCCACCATCGCCCAGCGCATGCTCGACTATGGCTACACCTATTATAATATGCATGTCGGCGAGCATCTCGGAAATCCTGCCGAAGAGAAGGTCACCACTCTCACCCTCGACGAGGCTGCCCGTCGTGACTTCTCCATGCCCAACTGCGTGATTGCGGAAGCAAATGCTTCACTCTTCACTCTTCACTCTTCCGGCGAAGCCGATTCTTCACTCTTCACTCTTCACTCTTCACTTAGATACGGTCTTCCCGACTCGGCGTTCACCCTGCTCGACGGCCGCGAGAAGATGATTACGAAGATGCCCATCCGCCTGCTGACGCTCCAGGCCCTCGACCTGCCCCGTCGCCACGTGTTCTGGGACATCGGTTTCTGTACGGGCAGCGTCTCGATAGAGGCCCGCCTGCTGTTTCCACATTTAGAGATTCACAGCTTCGAGATACGCCCTGAGTGCGAAGCCATCATCCGCGACAACGCCCGCCGCTTCGGCGCCCCCGGCATCCACGTCCACATCGGCGACTTCCTGCTGTCCACCGTGCCCGTCGCTTCTCCGACGGGAGTCCCCGACGCCGTCTTCATCGGCGGTCACGGCGGCCGACTCAAGGAAATCATGGCCAAGGTGCTCACCGTCCTTGCCCCCGATGGTGTCATCGTGATGAACAGCGTCGTGGCGCCCAAGGTCACCACCGACAGCCATCAGCTGTGGGACGAGGCCTGTCAGGAGTTAGGACTCCGGCAAGAGCCGCCAACAAGAATACAACTCAACGATCATCACCCCATAACCATATTGAAATGCAAAAGAAGATAGCCATCATACAGATTAGCGAGGAGGGCAAACATATTGCCAATACCCTTCAGCACGAGTTTGGTGCAAAAATCATCAATCGTACGGAGGTCGGTAAACAGTGGACCAAATACGATGCCTTCATCTTCATTGGAGCGATGGGCATCTGCGTGAGGACGATTGCTCCTTATATCAGGGACAAGCACGAGGACCCCGCCGTGGTCTGCGTCGACTCGCTCGGACTGAACGCCATCTCTGTACTCTCAGGTCATATAGGTGGTGCTAACGACCTTGCCCGTGAAGTGGCTGCTGTGATAGGCGCTCGCGAGGTGATTACCACCCAAAGCGACAACGCCGGTCTGTGGGCGCTCGACACGTTAGAGCAGCGATTCGACTGGCCTTTGGCAACGGAGGACGACCTCAACGAATGCATCTTCGCCTTCGTCAACAAGAAGCCCACGGCTTTGCTGATGGAGGTTCGCGACGAGGGCACGGACTATCTGGAGAAGACGCTCCCGGACCATGTGACCATCATCAACGACATCAGCGAGGCCGACCCCAAGAAGTATAAACTGCTGATTATCGTGTCGCCCTTCATCCGTTATGCACCAGAGGGAATGCTTAGTTTGCAATACATACCGATGGTTGGAACAGTGGGCTTCGGACTCGCCCACAATCCTGACGACTACGAGGACATCTACGACCAGATAGACGAGGCGTTTTCCGACCGTGGTGTGTTGCCCTGCTATCACCGCTACTGCACGATTGACGTCAAGGAGGACGAGCCGTTTATCGAAGTGCTCGAGGACGACTATGGGGAAGAGGTGGGCTTCTTTACCGCCGAGGAACTCGCAAAGGTCGATGTGCCCAACCCCAGCGCTACCGTCGCGAAGCACGTCGGCACGCCCAGCGTCTGCGAGGCTGCGGCCATCCTCGGCTCCAATCACGGAAAGCTCATCGTTCCCAAGATTAAAGGCAAGAACTGGACGGCCGCCCTCGCCATCGACCACAAACACCTGCGCAATTCCTCCCCTCGGGGAGGTCAGGAGGGGGTCGGCCACATCGAGATCGTAGGCGCCGGCCCCGGCGACCCCGACTTGGTATCTGTAAGAGGGCGCAAGATGCTCGAAAGGGCCGACCTTATATTATATGCCGGCTCACTCGTCCCGAAGGCGCTTACCGACTGCCACAAGCCTGGGGCTGTGGTTCGTTCTTCAGCCGACATGAACCTCGAAGAGCAATGCGCCCTGATGAAGGAGCACTACGACCGCGGCCACTTCATCGTCCGCCTGCACACCGGCGACCCCTGCATCTTCGGCGCCATACAGGAACAGATGGCCTTCTTCGACCAACAAGGTATGGACTATCACATCACGCCCGGCATCTCCAGCTTCCTCGCCGCCGCCGCCGAGCTGCAGAGCCAGTTCACCATCCCCGAGCGCTGCCAGACCATCATCCTCACCCGAGGCGAAGGGCGCACACCGATGCCCGAACGCGAACAGCTACACCTGCTGGCCCGCAGCCAGTCGACAATGTGCATATTCCTCTCGGCCGCCATCGTCGACGACGTGCAGCGCGAACTGCTGATGGAGTACCCCGAGGACACGCCCGTCGCCGCCTGCTACCACCTCACCTGGCCCGACCAGAAGATTTATCGCGGCCAGCTGCGCGACCTCGCCCGCATCGTCCACGACAACCACCTCACCCTCACCACCATGCTCGTCGTCGGCGAAGCCATCGACAACCGCGAGGGACTCTCCGAACTCTACTCCAAACACTTCACCCACCTCTTCCGTATGGGTGAGGCATAAGAATCAACCCTTCACCGCTGACCTAACAATCTCTGTATAAGGCTGTTGCGGTGAAGGGTTTGTCGTTTCTTCCTGGTAGGGCGTGACGGTTGGGAGGCGATGCGGCAGTTGGTCAGAGGCGGACGACTCGGTAGTAATTGCCGTCGTGAAGGTGTTCCCAAGCCACAGCTGGCCGTAGCGTCTCCAGACTGCGTCTTATCATTCTCAGAGGCAGATGGTTGGATTGCTGACGGCGGTCAGCAATATTGCCGACGATTGTCGGCAGTTCTGCTGACGACTGTCAGCAAAGTCTGTTTGATAGTTTTAGGCGAAAAAGTTTGGCCGTTTCGGAAAAAAAGCGTATCTTTGCGCATGAAAAAAGACCAAGACTATGAGCAAAGGACTAACCATTCACTTCGGCGTTCATCCGACGCCACAACAGGACGGCGAGGACGGACAGACCTACCACGTGCGCCAGAACATCAACCGCGTCATACACTCCAAGGAACTCAGGGAGCATCTCAGCGATTACAGTCTGGTCACACCCGGTCTCTTCGAGATGGTCATCGACTATGTAGAGAAGGAGATTGCCGAGCAGTTACTGGCCGGCAACTCCGTACACATCGACGGTCTGGGCCGCTTCTCGCTGCAACTCGGCACGCGGAAGGTGGAGGACAAGGACGGCACCCTGCACCGCAAGACCTACACCAGTCCCGATGATCTGACAGGCCACGAGGTGGTGATCGAGGGCCTCAACTTCATTGCCGACAAGCAGATGCTGAACCGCATCAAGAACGGCAGCTACCACTTTGAGCGCGACGACGAGAGCTACAAGCGCGACATCAGCCGCGCCGAGCTGCTGACAACACTCGCCGACTTCTGTGCCACACACGGCTACTTCACCCGCCGCACCTTCGAACTGCTCTTCGGCGTCTCCCGCTACAAGGCCGACCGCATACTCACCAAACTCGTCTGCGAACCCTATCCCAAGTACTACCGCGAAAAGCAGGGCAACCAATGGGTCTATCGCAAGACTGGGACATGAGGCGGCGTCATCCCTTCACCATAACAACCTGATACACAGACAAAAAGACTGCCGGTGAAAGGCTTTGTCGCCCATGCATTCAGGCAATCACAACCATTAAAAAGAAACAAAGACTATGAAGAAGATTCTCCTCATGACCCTCATGGCACTCACAATCGCCGGGGTCTTCGCCAAGACAACAACCAAGAACCCGAAGGGGCTGTATCGCCTGTCGGAGTTCATCTACGAGGGCGGCAGAACCGCTCCCCCGGGCTTCTACCAATACAAATATGCGGCTGACTCCGTGGGACTGCTCATCTCCTACAGCCCTTCGCCCACCACGACCCAATGGAGCCGTATGCAAGTGGAGATACGTGAACCCTACCCACTGCTCAACACAGGAGAGGTACCGCAGGGCCCCGACGGTCACGGCACGCAGGTGTTCAATGTCGATGACGATCAGTTCCTCTTCAAATGGTATAACGACAGATGGCCCCGCATGAGCAACCTCAACGAGTTTATCATTGAGGTATACAGGAATACCAACATGGCGCCAGAGGTGGTGCAGGCGTTCAACATGCTGGAGAACAAGATTGAGAAGACCAACAGGTTCAGCGGCTGGTGGATTCGTGTGGGCGCCACCGCCGACCCCAACGGTACGGGGAAGCGCCAGCCCGTGCCAACCATGTGGAAGGCCTACTCGAAGGGGCTGTCGATGGTGGTCAATGTGGCTGCCAACGGAAAGGTGCTGGCTTGTAACCCGACGAGCACCATCAAGTACGAGAACGACTCAACCATCTGGGAGATAGGCCATCCCTGCAACATCCACTGGCTGAACGACGACTGCCACGCGCTGACCTTCACGCAGGAGAACGGCGTGCCGCTGACCGAGATATGGGTTCGCGCCGGACTGCCCAAGGAGTGGCAGCGCATCTTCAACACCAACCTGGAGACCTACCGCAACGGTGTGGACTGCATAACCGATGCCGTCGTGGAAGCCACCCAGAAGGACAATCTGGAGAAGGCAAACGCGTTTATCGCAGAGGCCACAGAGCGGGACGTCCCCATAGCATCACTTGGCGAGGGAACCATGGGCATCGCGATGTACCTGCTCATGGTCAAGCAGCAGTATCAGGCGTGTGCCGACTTCTGCAGCCGACAGCTTCAGACCATCAAGGACTATGCCGCCGACGGCCACGACCACACGATGATCTCAAGGCTCCATGTCCACATGGTAGAGGTGTGCCACGCCATTGCCACCTATCGCAGCGGCGAGAAGGAGAAGGGTATGCAAATGATAGAGAACCAGCTGTCGGTCGCCGACAGCGAGATTGAGCGATACAAGACGGTCAAGGGTATGGAGAACTACATCAACCTGCTCTACTACCACAATCTCATGATGCACTATCTGGGCTACGACATCCTCGGCGCCGAGCGCACCCTGCTCTATTTAGACGCCCTGACGCTGATGGCTCCCAACATGGCGGCTCAGAACAAGCTGCTGATACTGAACTGTCGCGGCAACTGCTACCTGCTCAGCGGCGACAAGGACAGCGCCCGCAAGCTGTGGCAGCAGATCAAGGACATCCACCCCGACCACTTCAAGAACGACCGCTACAGCAATCCGCTCAAGCAGGAATTCGGAGAATAGCACATCATAGATGATACTGGTATTCGGAGGAACGACGGAAGGCCGCAAGGCGGCTGAGGTGCTCGAGGAGGGCGGCTCACCTTTCTTCTATAGCACGAAGACGGGCGAGCAGGCGCTGACGCTGCATCACGGCCAGCGCACGGACGGGGCGATGGACGGCGAGGCGATGCGACTGTTCTGCCGTGAGCACGGCATCCGGCTCATCGTAGATGCTGCCCACCCGTTTGCCAGCCAACTGCATCAGACGATAGCCAACGTAGCGTCTGAGTTGCAGCTGCCCGTCATCCGCTACGAAAGAATCTATCCGCCACGCGACCCCGACCTCACATGGATTGATGACTACAGCCAGATTCCCACCGACATTCACACGCTGCTGGCTACAACGGGCGTACAGAGCATCAGTAAGGTGAAGTGGATAGAGGCGCTTGGTGTCAAGGTGATCTATCGCATACTGAACCGCGAGTCGTCAATAGCATTGGCGCATCAGCAAGGCGCCACCGACGAGCAGCTGTGCTTCTATCCAACGGATTACGGGACAACGGATCATGGGGACGGTTCTCCTGATCTCCCACTTCGCTTCTCGGATCAAGGGGACGGTTCTCCTGATCTCCCGCTTCGCTTCTATCAGGAGAACCGTCCCCATGATCCTCTGCCCGCTGCCGATGCCATCCTGCTGAAGGAGAGCGGCCTCAGCGGCGGCTTCGTCGAAAAGGTAAACGAAGCACGCGCCAAGGGCATGCGCGTCATCGTCATCAAGCGGCCGCAATGGTCAATGGTCCGCTCGGCCGAAGGACGCTTGCTACCAAAGGGACGCAAGAATGGTCAATGGTCGACGGTCGACGGTCCTCACGGCTTGCGGCGAACGGTAGAAAAGCTGCTGCCGGAGTTCTATCCCCTGCACAGCGGACTGACCACCGGCACCTGTGCCACAGCCGCAGCGGTGGCGGCGACGAGACGACTGCTATACGGCGAGACACCCGACGAGGTGCCCGTCATCCTGCCCAACGGTGAGACAATCAGTGTGCCTGTCGGCTACGGCGACGGCTATGCCTATTGCATCAAGGAGGCCGGCGACGACCCCGACGTGACGAACGGCATTGAGATTCGCGCAGCCGTGAATCATGGGGACTGGAACCATGATAGAAGCGAAGCGAGAGATCAGGGTTCCTGTCCCCGTGATTCACATTCTAAGGAATCAAGGAACCAAGGAATATTCGGCGTCAACGCCGATAAAAATCCTAAATTCCAACATTCCTTAGACAATAATATGTCCGTAGAAATTGTTGGCGGCGAGGGCGTCGGCCGTTTCACCTTGCCCGGCTTCGACTATCCGCCGGGCGAGGCGGCCATCAACAAAGGACCACGGGAGATGATACGACAGAACATCTTCGCGGTAGTGAAGAACGGGGACGGTGTGAATCTCGGGGACAGGAACCCTGATCTCTCGCTTCGCTTCTATCAGTGTTCCAGTCCCCATGATTCACCCCAGGATTCATCTCCCCTCCCTATAGGGAGGGGCCGGGGGTGGGTCTGTCGCCTTTCCGTCCCCAACGGCGCCGAGATAGCCCGCAGAACATTTAACCCCCGCCTCGGTATCGAGGGCGGCATCTCAATCATCGGCGTCTCGGGCATCGTCAAGCCCTTCAGCGAGGAAGCCTTTGTCGACAGCATCCGTAAGTGCATGACGGTAGCCAAGGCTTCGGGCTCCGACCGAGTGGTCATCAACAGCGGTGGCAAGAGCGAGCGCTTTGTTAAGGCCCTCTACCCCGCCCTGCCCCAGCAGGCGTTTGTGGAATACGGCAACTACATCGGCGAGACGCTGAAGATAGCCCACGAACTCGGCATCGCTAACGTGACGCTGGGCGTCATGCTGGGCAAGGCGGTGAAGCTGGCTGCCGGACACTTAGACACCCACAGCCGTAAGACCACAATGGACAAGGCGTTCATCAGCCAAATGCTCTGTGAGGCCGGCAGCGACACCGACATCAGCAATATCACGCTGGCCCGCGAACTGTGGGACATGCTACCCGCCGACAAGAAGAGCCGCTTTGCCAGCGTCGTTATCGGCCACTGTGCAAAACATTGCCAGCCGTTGTTGCCCGACGGTCAATTGACCATCCTGCTCATCGACGACGAAGGCAACATCTACGAATAACCTTATTCCCCCACATCGTCCTTCCGACGTCGGAAGAGAACCATTGCGATGACGGGCGCGCCCACCAAGGCCGTGACCGAATTGACGGGCAGGGCACCCTCGAAGCCCGGCATGCGGGCGATGAGGTTACAGAACAGGGCAAGGACGGCACCACAGAGAGCCGTGGCCGGCATCAGCACACGGTGGTCGCTACTACGGAAGAGGGCACGCGCCAGATGGGGCACGGCCAGGCCGATAAACATGATGGGGCCGCAATAGGCCGTGACGATAGCCACCAAGACGCCCGAGCTGACGATGACCAGCAGGCGGGCACGCCGGATGTTCAAGCCCAGATTGGCGGCATAGCGGTCGCCCAGCAGTAGCAGGTTCATAGACTTCACCAACAGGCAGGCCAAGGGCAGCAGGATGCACATCAGGCAGACAAAGAGCACCATCTCGTCGCCCGACACCCTGGAGAACGAGCCCAGTCCCCACACGACAAAAGCCTTGACGTCCTCCTCGGGACTGAGGAACTTCAGCACGCCGATGATGGCGTTGGCCAGGTAGCCTATCATCACACCTATTATTAATAAGGTGACGTTGCCCCGGACCTTCTGCGAAATCCACACTATCAGCAGCATCACCGCTAAGGCTCCGACGATGGCGGCCACCGACATGGCAGCGTCGCCCAGATAGCCCAGACGGCTCAGCGCCACGCCGCCCAGACGGCCCGACAGCAACACCACGAAGGCGACGCCTAAGGCAGCGCCGTTAGAAATGCCCAACACCGAGGGACCAGCCAACGGATTGCGAAACACCGTCTGCATCTGCAGACCGCTCACGGCCAGACCTGCTCCCGCCACGATGGCCGTCAAGGCCTGTGGCAGTCGCGACTGCCAGACGATGTTGGTCCATATCTCGTTGGAGCTGTCGCCTAACAGGACACGGCACACGTCGCCCAAGGGAATGCGTACCGACCCCAACAGCAGATTGACCAGCGCCAGGACAACAATGCTTACGACGAGGATGATAAACTTCGAAACTCTCATTTAAGTAAGCGATAGTACTTCGGTTGGTAGTCGGGTTCGACGAGCTCAGGGTGGAAGATGGCCACGAAGTCCTTCAGCAGCACATCGGGCTCGACGGGCGCCATCTCGTAGTAGGCCTGCTGCTTCATGTTGCAGTAGATGACCTTCCGCTCCTTGAACGCCTTGAACAGCTCGTTGCGCGGCTCCGAGGCCTTCAGCGCCTCGTATGAGAACTCGCCGGGATAGCTGTTCAGAATGCGCCAGTAGTCGGCATTGGCCGCGAGCGCATACATCTTCTCAAACTCTAGGTCCTCGCCACTGGTCTCCTCGTCGTCGATGACATAGTCGGCGCCGGCATCGCGGAAAATCTGTGCCAGGTAGTTACGGCCGCCCACAGCGTGCCAGTTGCCATAGTGCATCTCGCCACTCAACACTGTCGGCCGGGCTGCAACTGCCGCAGCCTTTGCCTTCAGCTCGTTATAGCGCTGCTCGATGCCGTCAAACACCTCGTTGGCCTCACGCTCCTTTCCAATGAACATACCCACGAACTTCACCCACTCGGCCTGTCCCAGCGGGTCGAGCTCCTTGTAGCCCAAGTGGGGCACCAGCGTGATGCCCGTCTCCTTGATGGCATCGTAGCCGCCACGCTTCGACGGCGAGATGAAGATGACCTGCGGGTTGGCCGCCATGACCAGCTCCGTGTCGAAGTTGCCTTCCATGCCTATCTTCACCATGCGGCCGTCCTTGACGCGAGCCAGGATGTCCTCGTTGAAGAGGTTCTTCGTGCCCGTAATGCCGCGCACCACGTCGTGGGCATCGAGCACGGTGAAGTTCGACAGCTGCAACGCTGTCATACAGATGGTACGCTCGATAGGCACCACCACCTTCGTGTAGCCTTCGGGTACCACTACATCGCCCTTCACCAAGGCGAAATGATACTTGTCGCCGACATCGACCAAGCGGATGTCGGCCGAATCGCGCACACTAAAGCCCGTGGCATACTTCACCGTAACACCTGTCAGGGAATCGGCTACAGCCTCCTGACTGCCGCCAGTCTGCGACTGTCCACTTTTTGACGAACAGCCAAAGAACAGGGCTGTCAGCGCCATCATCAATACTGCTTTCTTCACGTCTTCTTGTCTTAGATAGGTTTTCTGCCTGCAAAGTTACAACTTTTTTTCCGCCCAAGGGCGTGATGTGCACTTTTTTTCGTACCTTTGCAGTCCAAATATAAGAGAAATGCTCAGAAGACACTGTTTGACACTTCTACTCCTGCTGCTGACCATGCTGTCGATGGCACAGCGGCGCGACATTCACATACTGGCGGTCAACGACATGCACGCCACACTCAATGCCATGCCTAAACTGGCTGCCATCGCCGACTCGCTGCGCACGCTTTACCCGTCGCTGGTCGTCCTGTCGGCGGGCGACAACCGCACGGGCGACCCCGTCAGCGACAAGTACGAGATTCCTGGCTACCCGATGGTGGCCCTGATGAACCTGATTGGCTTCAACGCCTCGGCGGTGGGCAACCACGAGTTTGACGACAATTCGTTAGCGGCGCTCTGCCCGCTCTCTGCCTTCCCCTACCTCTGTGCCAACTTCACGGCCGACGACTCGACGGGCATCCGCGTCATGCCCTACAAGACGTTCGACGTCGACGGTCTAAAGGTGGGTATCGTTGGTGTCGTGCAAATCAACCCCGATAAGGGAACGCCCGATGCCCACCCGTACCACCTACGGGGACTTCGTTTCGAGACACCCACCAGTGTGGTGCCCCGTTTTGAGTGGCTCAGCCGTGAGTGCGACGCCACCATTCTGCTGTCGCACGCCGGCTATCCGGACGACATCAAGATTGCGGAGCAGTGTCCTTGGATAGACCTTATCGTAGGCGGGCACACCCACCGTCAGCTATCGGAGAACGAGCCGCTGCATAACGGTGTGCTCGTCACCCAAAACCGTAACATGCTGAGCCAGGTCACCCACATCACGCTCACAGTCGACAGCGGACGCGTGGTGGACAAGAAGGCCGACTACATTGTCCTCAGCCACCGTCGCAAGGAGAACAAGGTGGTAGCCGCAATGGTCAAGGACTTCGAGGAGAACCCCTACTTCAAGCAGGTGCTGACTCGGGCCGAGACGCCCTTCGAGATGCGCAACGAGGTGGGCACAATGGTGTGCGACGCCCTGAAGAGCGAGACGGGAGCCGACGTGGCCATCATCAACTACCGTGGCATACGCGTCAGAAGGCTACCGGCAGGCGACATCACCGTGGGCGACGCCCTGAGAATTGACCCCTTCGGCAACAACGCCGTCATGGCAACGATGACGGGTGCCGAGCTCGAACGTTTCATCATAGACTATGGGCGTATGAACGTCTACCACTTCCCCCACCTGAGCGGCATGAGCGCCAACCTGGAGGTTGACAAGGACGACCTGTCCGCCATTCTGAAGGTGACACTTCTGGGAGCCAACGGCAAGCGTTTCAACAGGAAAAAGACCTACCGCATCGTCACTAACAGCTACGTGATAGCCGGTGGCGGCAAATATGTCCCCAAGAACACCGTGGTGCTCGACAGAACGACGTCGGACATCGTGATGGACTACCTGAAGAAACAGCCGTCGGTGAGCTACCAAGGGCGCGGACAGCTGCACTACATACCTACGAGCGTCAAGAAACGGGCGCCTCGGGACAAATAATGAGTATCAAAGGAACCTTAACTATCGGCTGCTGGCTCATGGTTATAGGATCATGGGCACAGACAACACTTAACGACACACTGCGCGAGGTAACCGTGACGCAAGACCGCCACAGCCACGCTCTGAAGAGCACGGCACCGATGCACGTGATTGACCGTCGCGACCTGCTCACGATGGGCATAGCCGACATGGCCGACGCCCTGCACCGTCTGCCAGGCATCACACTGCGCGACTATGGTGGTGCCGGCGGCATGAAGACGGTCTCGGTACGCGGCTTTGGTGCCAAGCATACGGGCGTCTCCTACGACGGCGTGCTGCTCTCTGAATGTCAGGGCGGCGAGATCGACCTCTCACGCTATTCGCTCGACAATGTCGCCCACCTGACGCTCCTGATAGGCGACAACAGCGACATCTTCATCCCCGCCCGTAACGCCACAGCTCCCGCCACACTCAATATCCAAACCACCGCCACCGTGCCCGGCGGTCTGAACAACCAAGCCACCGCCACCGTGCCCGACGGTCTGAACAACCAAGGCACCGCCACTGTGCCCGGCGGTTCTCCGCCGGGTTCCAAGCCCCGCCTGACCGCCCAGCTCCGCGCCGGCTCCTTTGGCTACACGTCGCCCTTCCTGCGCTACGAACAGCTGTTATCGCCCTCCCTTGCCATTGCAGCCACTGCCGAATATGTCTACGCCGAGAACGACTACCCCTACACCATCAAAAACGGCATCACGACCGTCCACGACCATCGCCGCAACAGCCGCATGAACAGCGGACACGCTGAGGTGGACTTCCGCTTTTGTCGGGAGTACGAAGGTGCGGGGGCACGGGGCTATGAGTTGCGGGGCAAGCTCTACTACTACGACAACGACCGCCAGCTACCGGGACAGGTGCGCTACTACACCAACCTAAGCCGCGAGACGCTACGCGACCGCAATGCCTTCGGACAGTTCGTGTTCCAGACGCACTGGCAGGACCGGCTCGCACTGAAGTGGATAGGCAAGTACAACTGGGCTGCGTCCAGCTACCGCGACCCGCTCTATACCGGCGGCGTGATGGATGCCGACTACTGGCAGCGCGAGGCCTACACCTCCGCAGCCTTGCTCTACACGCCCACAGAGCAATGGGCTTTCGACTATTCGGCCGACTACGCCCTGAACAACCTGAACAGCAGTCTCAGCACCGACACCCGCCCCTACCGGCACACCATTCTGCAGTCGGCAACGGCCAGGATGACCAACGGGCGGATGACCGTCATGACACGAATGCTCTACTCGCTGATTCTGAACGGGGCACGGGGATACGAAAGTGCGGGGGCACGGGGGTACGGGAGTGCGGGGGCACGGGGGTACGGGAGTGCGGGGGCATCGAGTTACGAGGAGGCACGCGACATGCGACGCCTATCGCCGTCGCTGTCGCTGTCATACAAGCCACTGGCCAACCGTCAACTCTTCGTCCGGGCCTCATTCAAGAACATCTTCCGCGCACCGACCTTCAACGAGAACTACTTCTTCCATTACGGGTCACCCAACCTGAAGCCGGAGTCCACCAACCAGCTCAACCTCGGTGTCACGTATGTCGCGACACCATCGCCACACACCGATCTGACGGTAACGGCCGACGGCTACTACAACGAGGTGACAGACAAGATCGTCGCCGTACCTTATAATATGTTCGTGTGGCGCTGCGTCAACGTGGGTAAGGTCAAAACCCTTGGCGTCGACGCCACACTACGGCTGACACATCGTTTCAGGGCCAACCAACGACTCACGGCTCACGGCACCTATAGCTACCAGCAGTCGGAGAACCGCTCGCTGCCGGGCTCTAATGCCTACGGACTGCAACTGGCCTACACACCTAAGCACACGGGCAGCGCAGCAGTGGCCTACGAGAACCCGTGGCTCTCGGTCTCGCTGCACGGCCAGGGCGTCAGCCGCCGATGGGCCAACAACGAGCACTACCCGTCGACCGACATCCCGGCCTACTGGGAAACGGGACTGACGCTCTGGCGGACATTCACCCTGCGCCACTGCCGTCTGGAAGGACGACTCGACGTGAGGAACCTGACCAACCAGCAGTACGAGATTGTCAGGTTCTACCCCATGCCGGGACGCAGTTGGCAACTATCTTTGAACTTTGAACTTTGAGCTTTATGATTACACTTGAACCATATACATTTAACACTAAAAAGTTTAACATGATGAAAAAGTATCTGACAAAAATGGCCGTATGTCTGGCAGGCGCTGCCCTGCTGACGGCTTGTGACAATGAAGACGAGACAACTCCCCTTGTGGTACCGGTCACCAACGGTGTCTACATCGTTGGCTCTGGCAACTCCAGCTCAGGCATCTCTGGAAACCTGACCTACTTCGACTTCAATACGGAAAAAGCCACTGTCGGCGCCTTCAAGCAGGCCAACGGCATCGAACTGGGTAAGACTGCCAACGATGCCCTGCAATATGGCAGCAAACTCTACATCGTTGTCGACGGTGAGAACACAGTGTTTGTCGTCAACGGTAAGACGCTGCAGGTTATCAAGGCTATCAGCACCACTGAACTGCTCGGCGATGAGGCCGGTGTCAGTCCCCGTCGCATCACTGCCGTCGACGGTAACATCTACTTCTCGACATACGGCGGCTACGTAGCAGCCGTCGACACCACGGATTTCCAGCTGGTAAACAAGTACAAGGCAGGCTCCTACCCCGAGGGTATCATCATCGTCAAGAACATCCTTTACGTAGCCAACTCCGACTACGGACAGGGCAAAAACGCATCCATCTCGATGATTGACCTCAAAACTGGCTCTGAGACTGTCATCAAAAACGAGAACATTCGCAATCCGCAGACTGTAGCTGTGGCCGACAACGGTACCATCTACTATCTGGACTATGGACTCTACGGTCCGGCACCAGACTACGAGCAGATGAATGCCGGCCTCTACAAATACGAGAACAACACCAGCACCAAGCTGATTGCCGACGTTACGGGCATAGGCTGTGCAACAACCAGGATCTATGCCTACAGCGCACTCTACGGAAAGGAGGTGAAGTTCTACCTGTACGACCTCGCCTCAGAGAACGTGTTCCCGCTCTCGCCTGAAGGTATTGAGAGTCCGGCAGCCATCGAAGTCGATCCCAACTCAGGCGCCGTCTACATTGCCTCCTACCACATGACGACCAGCGAATGGGGCACCTTTGCCGACTACTCGGGCAACGGCTACGTGAACGTCTACAGCAAAGACCTCGCAACGAAGTACACCACGTTCGACTGCGGTGTCGGTCCGACACGCATTGTGTTTAACCTCGGCACACAGACTGTTAAATAATCATGTTCGCACATGCGACGTCTTTTATTATATAGTTGTTTAGCTGTTGCCCTCCTGTCGTGTGGCCGGCGCACTGCGTCAGAGCCACAGACAGCGGGCGACAGCCTTGCTTTTAAGTACTCCACGCTGCTCAGCATCACCGAGTACGACGACTACACGGAGGTCACCATCCGCAACCCCTGGAAGGAAGGAAAACTGCTGCACCGCTATGTGCTGGTGCCACGTGGTGAAAAAGAAAAAGCCTCCCCCAGTTGGGGGAGGTTGGAGGGGGCTACCGTCATCGAGGTTCCCGTTCAGCGTGCTGCCGTCTTCACGACCGTCCACTGCGCCCTACTCACCGAGCTGGGACTGGGCGACCACATCGTAGGCGTAGCCGATGCCAAGTATATCAAGGTGCCCTACATCCAAGAACAGATAAAAAAGGGACGCATCGCCGACTGCGGCAACGGCATGAACCCCATTGTCGAGAAGATCATGGACGTCAGGCCTGAGGTCATCATGCTGTCGCCCTTCGAGAACTCAGGCGGCTACGGCAAGACCGAGGAGATAGGCATTCCGCTCATTGAGTGTGCCGAGTACATGGAGACGTCGCCGCTGGCACGCGCCGAGTGGATGCGCTTCTACGGATTGCTCTTCGGTGCCAGTGACAAGACCGACCGTCTGTTCCAACAAGTGGACAGCAGCTATACCGCCCTGAAGCAGCAGGTGGCGAAGGCTGGCCGCGGACACTCCGTCATCGTCGACAAGGTGGTGGGCTCCGTATGGTACATGCCAGGAGGGCGCAGCACCATCGGACAGATGCTAAAGGACGCTGGCGCCGACTACCCTTGGGCCAACGACACGCAGAGCGGTTCGCTGGCACTACCCTTCGAGACGGTACTGGAGCGTGGCGGCGAGGCCGACGTGTGGATGCTGCGCTACTCGAGCGACCATGAGTGGGACTATCGCGAACTGCTCTCGGGACATCAGGGCTACAGCCACCTCCGCGCGTTCCGCGAGAAGAGCGTCTACGGCTGCAACGTCGAGCAGTCGCACTTCTACGAGGACACGCCCTTCCACCCCGACCGTCTGCTCAGCGATTTCCTGCAAATTCTGCATCCTGACATAATAGGATTGCCGCCGCTGCGTTATTATAAGAAACTGAGGGAGTGAAACGGGGCATTGTCATCTGTTGCCTGCTGACGCTACTGGTCATCGTACTGTTGGCCGTCAATTTTGCCGTGGGGTCGGTATCCATACCGCTTCGCGACGTTATTAGCATTGTCACTGGCCATGAGGCAGCACGACCGTCCTGGCACTACATCATCATGGAGAGCCGGCTGCCGCAGGCACTCACAGCCTTGCTCTGCGGCAGTTCGCTGGCCGTCAGCGGCCTGATGCTCCAGACGGCGTTCAAGAATCCCCTGGCAGGCCCCAGCATCTTCGGCATCAACAGCGGTGCCGGCGTCGGCGTGGCCCTCGTCATGCTGGGACTGGGCGGCTCACTCAGTGTCGGCTCCGTCAGCGTCACGGGTTTCATGGCCGTCCTGGCCGCCGCCTTTGCGGGTGCCATGGCGGTGATGGCGCTCATCTTCCTGTTCTCGACGATGGTGCGCAACAACGTCATGCTGCTCATCGTCGGCATCATGATTGGCTACATTGCCAACAGCGTCGTCTCGCTGCTCAACTTCTTCGCCACCGACGAAGGCGTCAAGTCCTACATGGTATGGGGCATGGGCTCCTTCGGCGGCGTCCCCATGCGGCAGATACCTCTCTTCGCCACGCTCTGCATCGTCGGACTCCTCGGCTCCCTGCTGCTTGTCAAACCGCTCAACGCCCTGCTCCTCGGCGAACAATATGCCGAGAACCTCGGAGTCAACACCCGCCGGGTACGCGACATGCTGCTCATCGTCACCGGACTGCTGACAGCCGTCACTACGGCCTATTGCGGCCCCATCATGTTCATTGGATTGGCCGTTCCCCACATCGCCCACCTGCTGTTCCGCGTGGCCGACCATCGCATCCTCATGCCCGGCACCATCCTTGCCGGCGCCGTCATTGCCCTGTTGTGCAATGCCATCTGCTTCCTGCCCGGCGAGTCGGGCGTCATTCCACTCAACGCCGTCACCCCCGTCATGGGAGCCCCCGTCATCATCTACATCATCGCAAAGCACAAAAAGTAGTTATCAGGTTTGGAGTTAGGGAGTTAAGACGATACCGATTAGAGTCGGTTGACTCCCTTCTTGAGCTTCACCGTGCGCTGTTGGCCGTTCATGGTGAGCGTCACCCGGCAGGAATGTTGGGCGGTGAGAGTAAGGGCGGTGACGCGGCAGTCACGCCAGGTCATGTCGACAGTGATGCCGCCACGGGCACGGATACCGCTGACCGAGCCGTCCTTCCAATTGGACGGCAAAGCAGGCAGGAGCTCTATCGCTATCCGCTCTTGTCTCTCACCTCTTGCCTCTTGTCTCTCACCTCCCACCTCGTACTCGCTCTGCATGAGCATCTCCACCACTCCGGCACAACCGCCGAAGTTGCCGTCAATCTGGAACGGCGAGTGGGCATCGAGCAGGTTGGGATAGGTGCCGCCACCGCGACGGGCGTCGGGACCGCGATAGCCGTCGGGACTGACGTAGGAGAGGAGCTTGCGGTAAATGTGGTAGGCGTTGCGGGCGTCGTGGAGACGGGCGTAGAGATTGACGCGCCAGCCGGTGCTCCAGCCGGTGGTCTGGTCGCCCTTGAGCTCGAGGGTGCGCGAGGCGGCCCGGTGGATGGCCTCACGGCTGTTGACGCCGTCGTCGAGGCGATGGCCGGGATAAACGCCGAAGAGGTGACTCTGGTGACGGTGGTGGGGGTCTTCGTCGTCCCAGTCGTAGAACCACTCCTGGAGGTTGCCTTTACGGCCTATCTGATAGGGCAGCAGACGGGCCAAGGCGCTGTCGGCCTCAGCCACAAAGGCTTTGTCGACTCCAAGTACCGTGGCTGCATCGCGGGCATCGGCAAGACACTCGCGAATCATGGCGATGTCGGCCGTACCACCGAAACAGGTGCGGCCGTGATAGCCGTCGGGGGTGACGAAGGAGTTCTCGGGCGACGTGGAAGGGGCGGTAAAAAGAAAAACCTCCCCCCGTCCCCCTCCGAAGGAGTGGGAGGCATACGAGCTGGAGTTGGCGATGCCCATGTTATCAGCCAGGATGAGCCAGCCGAGGCAGAACTCGGCGGCGCCCTTGAGGACGGGATAGTACTCGCGGAGGAAGGCTTTGTCGAGCGAGAAGGTGTAGTGCTCCCAAATGTGGGTGGAGAGCCAGGCGCCGCCCATGTTCCAGTTGGCCCACATGGGGTCGCCGGTGTGGAGGCCGACGGGACAGGTCATGGCCCAGATGTCGGTGTTATGGGCGAGGCACCAGCCGCGACTGACGCCGTAGTAGGCCTTGGCAGTGAGCTCGCCGGAGCCCTGCAGCTCCTTCATGAAGGTGAAGAGCGACTGGTGCATCTCGGGCAGGGCTGCCGTCTCAGCGGGCCAGTAGTTCTCCTGGACATTGATGTTGCTGGTGTAGTTGCACGACCAGGGCGGGAGGACGGACTCGTTCCAGAGTCCCTGTAGGTTGGCGGGCACGTTGGGCGTGCGCGAGCAGCTGATGAGGAGGTAGCGCCCGTACTGGAAGTAGAGGGTCTCGAGCTCGGGATTGAAGCGGCTCTCGTCGAGATAGTCGCGAAGCTGGATGTCGGTGGAGACGGACCCCTCCCCAGCCTCCCCTATAGGGGAGGAGCTATTTGTTGTGGCGTCAGCTGTGAGGGAGAGTTTGACGCGGTTGTAGAGCGACTGGTAGTCGTTGACATGACGGTACCAGAGCTTGGGGTAAGGAACGGCGGAGAGGTGGCGCAGGCGGGCGTCGGCCAGCTGGCGGTATGCCCTACCCTGCTTCACGGGGTCGCGGTCGTAGCCGTTGAAGGAGGTGGCATTGACGATGTAGAGCGTCACCTGGCGGGCGCCGTCGACGACGATGGCATCGCCCTCGGCCCTGACGTAGCGGGCACTCTCGCCGGCCAACACGTCGCCGGTGGTGCCCACGCTGCCGGCTTGGACCAGCACCTTGGTGCGGAAGTGGATGCCGCGCTGCGGATCGTAGGCGAACTTCTCCTTGGCCTCGTAGTAGCTGGGCAGCGAGGCGTAGCCGGCATAGCCGTCGGTGACGAGTGTGTTGCGGTTCTCGGTGCTGCAGCTGTGGCGCAACTGGCAACTGAGCGAGAAGCGCGCGTGGATGCCCCGGGGGTTGTCGGTGGTGATCTGGACGACGATGCCGGAGTCGGGGTGCGTGGCGAAATAGTCGGTGGTATAGAGAGAGGTGCCGCGGTAGTAGAGCGTGCCGGCCGTGGCGTTGCTGATGTCGAGCCAACGGCGATAGCCGGTGACGGCCTCGGCGGTGTCAAGATACTCAATGGAGAGCTGTCCCAAGGGCTGGTAGTTTTGCGAGAAATGGCCCTGCACGTCGCGCTGCAGACTGTCGGCCTTCCAATAGTCACCCTTGCTGAGCGCCTCGCGGATGGCAGGAATAGTCTTGTAGGCGTCGGGCGAATAGACATTCATATTACTCGGCTCGCCCGTCCACAGGGTAATGTCATTGAGCGATATCTTGTCGCACTGTGTACCGCCATAGACGATGCCGCCCATCGTGCCGTTGCCGATGACCAGCGCCTCCTCAAAGTACTGTGCGGGACGGTCGAAATGCAAAACTTGTGACAATGCTGTCGTTGGGACAGTCATTGCCACAAGTAGTCGTATCAAGAGCTGCTTCACCTATTTCTCTTCTATAATCTTAGCACCTTCTTTCAGTGCCTCCATGTTCAGGGGAATCAGGTCGTGATGACGCTCGGGCAGGGTCTTCTTCAGAGCCTTTTCGACACCCTTGTCACTGACGACGGGAGCCACCTTGAGCAGTCCACCAAGGACAATCATGTTGAAGACCTTGCTGTTCTTCATCTCTGCAGCCTTATCCATAGCGTTAATCTCGTAAACGGTAATATCCTTACGTGTAGGCTTGTTGATAATACCGAAGCCGTCGTAGATAAGGATACCGCCAGGCTTGATTTTCGGCTCAAATTTCTCGAGCGAGGGCTGATTGAGCACCACGGCGATGTCGTACTTCGAGAGGATGGGCGAAGAGATACGCTCGTCGCTGACGATGACCGTCACGTTGGCCGTACCACCACGCTGCTCAGGACCGTAGGCAGGCATCCACGTCACCTCCTTGTCCTCCATCAGTCCACTGTAAGCCAGAATCTTACCCATCGAGAGCACACCCTGACCTCCGAAACCTGAAATTATAATTTCCTTTTTCATAATTTTCTCTTTTTAAAGGAGTTAGAAGAAGATATGTGGCTGTCGCCACGAAGATAGAAGACATTTGTCCTTTATCTCCATCTATCTCCTTTTATCTTCATTTATCTCCTGTTGTGTCCTTTAAATCTCCCTTTGGATAGAAGGGGAACATGTTCTCCTTCATCCACTCGTTAGCCTTGGCGGGTGTCAGCTTCCAGCCGCTGTTACAGGTAGAGACGAACTCCACGAGCGAGCTGCCCTTACCTGCCATCGAAGCCTCAAAAGCCTTGCGCAGCGCCTTCTTGGCCTTGAGGATAGAGCCTACCGACTCCACACTCTGACGAGTGACGTAGCAGGTGCCCTCCAGCTGAGCGGCGATATCGGCCATCTTCAGGGGATAGCCGTGCAACTGCGGGTCACGACCGTAAGGACAAGTAGAGGTCTTCTGACCTATGAGCGTCGTGGGCGCCATCTGTCCGCCCGTCATGCCATAGATGGCATTGTTGACGAAGATGATGACGATGTTCTCGCCACGGTTCAGAGCGTGGATGGTCTCACAGGTTCCGATACAAGCCAGGTCGCCGTCACCCTGATAGGTGAAGACCAGACGGTCGGGCCAGCAGCGCTTGATGCCCGTAGCCAGTGCGGGTGCACGACCGTGGGCAGCCTCCTGCCAGTCAATGTCTATATAGTTGTACGCGAAGACAGCGCAGCCTACAGGGCTCACGCCCACGGCCTTGTCCTCCATACCCATTTCCTCGATGACCTCGGCAATCAACTTGTGCACCACACCATGGCTACAGCCCGGGCAGTAGTGCATGTTATTGTCGTTCATGAGCGTCGGCTTCTTGCAGACGATATTCTCGGGTTGAACTATCTGATTTCTATCCATAGCTTACATGACCATTTTAAGTGCATTAACGATTTCTTCAGGATCAGGCACGATGCCACCCAGACGACCGAACTGCTCAACAGGCACGGCTCCGTTCACAGCCAGGCGAACGTCCTGTACCATCTGTCCGGCATTAATCTCGGCCACGAGGATGCCCTTCACCTTCTTCGACAGCGCAGCAATCTGCTTCTCGGGGAACGGGAACAGGGTGATGGGACGGAACAGACCGACCTTGATGCCCTGCTCGCGGGCAATCTCTACAGACTTCTCAGCAATACGGGCAGCAGAACCGAAGGCGACGATAGCATACTCGGCATCGTCCATCAGCTGCTCCTCGTAGCGCACCTCGTTCTCCTGAATCTTAGCATACTTTTCCTGGAGGGCGATGTTACGCTGCTCCATGATCTCAGGCTTCAGCTCCAGCGAGGTAATGACCACACGCTCACGGTTCTTGGGCTTACCAGTAGAAGCCCAAGGGCACTGCCTGATGACCTCCTCGTCAGTACGACGGGGCTTGTACGGCGGCAGCACCACCTTCTCCATCATCTGACCAATGACACCATCGCTCAGAATCATAGCAGGGTTGCGATACTTGAAGGCCAACTCAAAGGCGAGGTCAACGAAGTCAGCCATTTCCTGAACGGACGAGGGAGCCAGAACGATGACCTTATAGTCGCCGTTACCACCACCACGGGTAGCCTGGAAATAGTCACCCTGTGAGGGCTGGATGGTTCCCAGACCGGGGCCGCCACGCTGGACGTTGACAAACACGCCCGGCACCTCGGCACCAGCCATGTAGGTGATACCCTCCTGCATCAGGGCGATGCCAGGGCTCGACGACGACGTCATGGCACGCTTACCGGCACCGGCAGCGCCATAGACCATGTAAATCGACGCCAACTCGCTCTCAGCCTGCACCACCTGCATACCGGTGGTCTCCCAAGGCTTCAGCTCAGCCAGCGTCTCAATCACTTCACTCTGCGGAGTAATAGGATAGCCGAAATAGCCGTCGCATCCGCAACGAATAGCAGCATGGGCAATCGCCTCATTGCCTTTCATCAATATGGCCTCCCCCTGCCCCTCCGAAGGGAGGGGAGCCATGTTTCCTTGTTGTTTACTCTTGTCTTCCATTCTTTCCATTCTTGGGGGGACTTACTCCCTCTTCCCTTCGGAGGGGACGGGGGAGGCTTCAATTTTTTTACGATACACGGTGATACAGCCGTCGGGGCAGACAATGCCACACGAAGCACAGCCTACACAGGCTTCTTCGTTAACAGCCTCCACATAGGGATAGCCGTGCAGATTCACTTTGTTGGCCAAGGCGATAACCTTCTGGGGACAAGCGATGATACAGAGCTGACATCCCTTGCACCTTTCGGTATCAACCACGATGGCACCTTTCATTTTTGCCATATTTTGTCGTTTAAAACGTTAACCTCTTACAAAATTGGGTGCAAAGGTAGTGAAAATCGAGCGAAATGCAAAGAAAAACTCCATATTTCTTTCATTTCCGAGATGCATCCTGCCTTCGGCGAAGCCAAAGGTACGAATAAGTAAGGAGAAAACCCCAAACCACCCGCACGTCCCACACCTCCCGCACCTAAATTTCAGAGGTGCGAGGGGCGGGGGCGTTTTTTTCGAGGTACGAGGTGTGTTCTTTCGAGGTACGAGGTGTGTTCTTTCGAGGTGCGAGGTGTGTTCTTTCGAGGTGCGAGGTGTGTTCTTTCGAGGTGCGAGGTGTGTTCTTTCGAGGTACGAGGTACGAGGTGCGAGGTACGAGAAAAGAGCAGAAGGCGGCCTCCCAGATTTCTCAGGGGCCGCCGCAGAACTCTCAGGGGCCGCCGCAGAATCGTCAGGCAGCCCCGGAGATTTGTTCCACGGCCTGGAACATTTCCTTCCCCCCTCCACCTTCCACCAGTTAGGTGTGGGACGTGCGACACGTGCGGGTACTTTTCTGCTTTCGCTTTATACGCACACCCATTCATGATCACACACCACCACGCTCCGGATCCTGCTCCGCGTTGCCTCTATCGTATGCCTCGAAAGAGGACTCCGGGAAATCTCAGCCGCTCGAGCTCTGCTCGCTTGCTATCGAAGGGACGCAAGAATAAGGTTCCCTTTTTCTTAAGTATTAATCCTATTATATATTTTTGATGACCTTGCATGGGTTTCCTACAGCAATAGTATTTGGCGGAATATCACCCACCACTACAGAAGCTGCACCAATGGTAACGTTGTCGCCGATAGTATATATTCCCGCTTACTCATCCCCAAAAGTCAACCTTGTTCTATTTGTATTCGTATAGTTGAATGTGCAGAATTTTCCACTCGTCTACACTGATGCGGGCATGGCGGCCTTGATGACTCTGGTCGCCGTTATGACGACGTAGGAAGTGCATCTGCCCTTGATGGTCGATAGTGACTTCATCAACAGAAAGGAGCCCAAGACGAGAACCTGTGAATCTTGATACGGAAGATTGCGATGCTGTGCCTGCTTCTGCGAAACCGTCCTCACCCAATATCTTCTGTTGTATTCCCAAACCTGCCCGTTGCCTTTCCTGCTGTTTCTCTGTGCGGGTTTTGAAGTCAATCACCACGCCGCTGCCTGCCAACAGATAGTCGTATTTTCCCAATCGTATAAGCATGGCACCACCCTCTGGCCATGTCGAGCCGTCAGTAGCACGAGAATCCCAAGGCAAAGTGAAATAGTGGCGGCAAGTCATCACCACGCCTTCGTCCTCGATGACACGCTCCTTATCGTCTTGATCGAAAAGCAAGCCCCAAGTATTCTTCGGTTTCACATTGAATACCTGAGACAAGAGGTTATAGGCTTGCGTTACCGATTCTGTCTCTTTGGGTGAAGACTGGTCGATGGCGAAGGGCGAGAAACCTAGTGCCTGATGTTCGCCGAAAGCATAGAGAGCACGCACGCCACTATTCTCACAACAACGGCTCTCAGGAATAAAGAGGCGATTTTTCACCTTTCCTCCATCTTGCGGTCTTAAAGGCATAGCATATTGTGATACCCACGACTTAAAGCCGGTATCGTAGATGTCTGGGGCAAGAATATCGATACTTGGAGCACCAGCTTTCCAAATATCAGCCAAATGCGCCAACGGACCTGCCGACGGATATTCGCCAGGCTTACGGCCTCGACTGTTCATCGCCGCGTTCACATAAAGCGGCATGTCGTGAATCAGACGGGCTGCTTTAGCCAGATGCTCCACATAGCAGGCATAGTGCCAGGCCATAAACTTCTCGTCGGCATAACAATCAGTACCAAAAACTTCTGCCCATGAACCTTGCTGTTTGAGACCCAACGCCTTAAGCAATGTTTGTGGTACAAGCTGTTTGTATGCTTTCTCTGCCAGTGGCGAATGGTCGCGTGCCGACTCCAGCATACCAATTTCGTTTTCTATCTGCATCATGATGACCACCTCGCGCTGCGGGTCTTTTTCGGCGATGTGTTGCATCAGCGCAGAAAAGGCTTTTAGGTCGGCCGGCAATACATTATCGCTGAAGCACGAGGCTATCTCCAATGGTTTTCCTTCAGCCGTCAGAGCCCTTGGGAATCGTTTTACATCGCGTTTGAACCATGCTGGTGCATAGCACGACATCGAGTTCTTCCAAGCCCCAAACCACAGAGGAACAATCTTCAACCCCTGCTGACGGGCTACGTCAATGGTACGGTCAACAAGCGTGAAATCCATCTTTCCCTCAACGGGTTCAAGGAATTCCCAATAGACAGGCACCAGCACCGTGTTCAGCCCCAGCACCTTCATACGTGGCAACACCTCTTCAATATCACTCACCGACGTCGCCGCCGAATTGCTCAGCTCACCACCAAGAATACGGAACTGTGAAACGACGTCGTCAGCTCGTAATGTATTTGACACGAGCATCATGAATATGCTCAACAATGCCGATATGATTCTGCCTTTCTTCATAAACTCTCATAAATATGGCTGCAAATATACGAAAAAATGGGGAATAATGAGTACCTTTGCACAGAAAATTGAATAATAAGAATTAGAAACGGACAAGTACGCAGTTCTTCACCAGTCATTGTACGGGTGATCAAGTCTTTGCTGCCTTCAAAACGATAATGGGTAGCCAACGGACGGAGCTGCGAGAGCCATCAAGCTCGCTTGAATGGCCGAGTTGTGACGGACGAAGGCAAAGCCAACTTCATGCTTTTAGCTGTGGCATGATCGAGCGGCGAGAATGGCACCATTCTTGTCCTTTAATTTAATTCTCTTTTAAACATATTGGCCCGTTTGTCGTCTAATGAATAGTTTTTTAATTATTCAAATATACCTGATACAATGAGTCAGATGATTTACAAACTGTTTTTGCCCCTACTGATGATGATAACGGTTGCTGCACATGCTCAGAAAAGTCTGCACCGCATCACCATCACTACCTCAACACCGCTGAATGCCCAGGAGAAGGTGACGGCCCACATGAAGATGGACGGCTACGACGGAGCCATCGGCATCAAGTTGCGTGGCAACAGCTCGCTGGGATTCAACCAAAAGAAATACACCATTGAATTGCGCTCTGAGGACGGCAAGGAGATAAAGGCGTCGCTACTGGGAATGCCTGCTCATAGCGACTGGGTGCTGCTGGCTCCCTATAGCGATGTGTCGGCAGTACGTGACCCGCTGGCTTTCCAGCTCTGGCGAGACATGGGCCACTGGGGCCCGCGCACCCAAATGGTTGAGCTGACTATGGACGGCGAATATCGCGGCATCTATATTCTCTCGGAAGCCATCAAGCGTGGCAAGAACCGGGTGAACATTTCGAAGTTGAAAAAGACCGATATAGAAGGACGTGACGTGACGGGCGGCTACTTGTTGCGCATTGACACCTTCAACGATGACGACGCCACCTTCACTTCGAAAGTACCAGGCATTGGCGAGGGTAATATGTCGAGCGAGGTCATCTGGTCGTGTATCTATCCTAAGAAAAAGAACCTGCAACCCGAACAGTTTGCCTATATTCAGAGTTATGTTGACACAGTGGAGCAGGTCATACAGTCCGATTATTTTGCTGACCCCGAGCGAGGCTATGCCCGCTATATTGACGTGCCTTCATTCGTGGACTACTTCATTCATACGGAGCTGAGCCTCAATGCCGACGGCTACAAACGCAGTGCCTATTTCTACAAGGAGAAGCTCAACGCCGACGGTACAGGCGGCAAACTCGTAGCAGGTCCTGTATGGGATTACAATCTGGCATACGGCAACGCCAACTTCGCCAATGCCGACAATATTGAGGCTTGGAATTTCGAGGGTGCCAGCAACAATCCCACACCAGCTCTTTGGCAACGGTTGCTGCAAGACCCAGCTTTCCGCAAGGCTGTAAAAACGCGCTATCAGAAGTTGCGCAAGAATGTTCTGAGCAACAGGTCAATCAATGCCTATATCGACCGTCATGCCAAACTCCTGAAGCCTTGTATCGCTCATCATTTTGAGACCTTTCCGGAACTGTTGGTGACCGAGGAGCAGAAGAAGCAACTGCCCAAGGCACAGCCCTTCGGCACCTTCCCACCAATGGGAGCCTTTCCCCCGATGGGCGACTCTATCCCTCTGTCCCCAGGTGGATTCCCCATGATGGGTGAGTTCCCACAGATGGGTGAGTTCCCACAGATGGGTGAATTCCCACAGATGGGTGAATTCCCACAGATGGGTGAATTCCCACCAATAGGAGATTTTGGTGGTTTTGGCGATGCGGTAGGAATGTTCGCAGCCTATCGTGTCAGCTCTTACGATGAAGAAATCAAGATTCTGAAGCAATGGTTTTCTGACCGTTTAGCATTTCTCGATCGCAACATTGAGCGTTTTGACAAAGACTGGGAGCCACACGTCCAACCGCTTGTTGAAAAGAAACTGCAGTTCCCCTTTGGCGGCTTTCAGAATATATTTCAATAATTTCATATTAACAAGCAAATTAGCGCCGCCCATGCAAATTAGGATTCCGCCAGCCCACCCCAAATGCTTGCAGGATTCAGAAATACTCCGTACCTTTGCCATCGCAATTGCATCCGCGGCCGATGGGAATCGCCCGCAACAGCCAAGAATAACAAACAACAAATACAGGCATAAGCCGTTCGCCTACCTATCTATATATACATTGGCGCGCTATGCCCTCTACCCTACTGTGCTGACGCGTCGCGGGACTCCCTCAGCCCCACCGGCTGATACCTGCGCCCCGGCACATGACAGATTGGCTGAAAAAACCCGTTTTTTCTGTCATTTCCAACCTTGGACGACTGCTATGCTGCCAACAACTAAGCCACACAACAGGATAAACGCCAATATCAGAAGCACTAACGCCATGATGACGTTGCCCAGCGTGCGCTTATAGCTGTATCCCGACAGCTGCTTCAGTGGGATGAGCGTCAGGACGTAGGCCATGATTTCATTCCCCTCGTCCAGGCATAGTATTTCGATGATACATTGGTAGATACTTACCATGTTGGTGGTATAGACCATCGCCACGAAGAATTCCGAGTAGCGTATGTCGGGTATGTTGGGACTGCGATGGAAGAAGAGGTAGAGCGGCCCCGAGAACACCAGCAGCCACAACAGCTGGACAATGGTCGGGTGGTCGGTAATCCACTTCATGACGCCCTTGGCCGACGTCATCAACTGATATAGCTGCCGTTTTTCAACGTCTTTGACCTTTTCCGCTTCATTCTCATCCATCGACTTCCCTCCACTTGTAATACTGAAGCCTTCCTCAAACTTCTCATGAACCTGTGCCAAGCGGTTCTCAAACTTGATGTTAAAGCCGCTGTTTATCAGCACGGAGAAAGCAACGAGCAAGAAGAGCATCTTGAACGGCGGGAAGTAGGCCATCTGCATGCCGCTTAGATAGTCGCGAATCATGTAGCCAGGACGCAGCAGCAGGTCGCGCAGTGTGCGGAACATGCCGCGATTGCCCAGTCCCCAGACGTCGAGAAACAGCAGGAAGGCTTTCTTGAACGAGTAGCGCCCGACGATGGCCGACTGTCCACAACGGGGACAGTAGTTGCCCTGATAGTGAGTGCCACAGGTACAGCAGTCGTGCTCCTCATCCGTCATGGGCTTCACCTGATGTGGTTGCTGCTGCCACTCTTTGAAGCTCTGGTACTTCTGCTTAAGGGGTAATGAGAGAGTCATGAAGCGTCGCAGGTTATCAGGGGTTATACATATCCTTACAGTAGAAAGCCATGATGTCGTCAAGCATACGCTTGGCCTCGACAGCCGGGCTGTCGGGGTCAAGCTCTATGGCCTTGATGTAGCAGTTAATGGCCTCGTGCCATTGGCTCTGCTTACGGTATTCGTTGCCTCGCTCATACCACTCCTGAGCGGAAGCAAATTCTTCACTCTTCACTCTTCACTCATCACTTATAGTATTCTTTTTTGCCGGCAGCCAGCGTGTTCTTCATCAGCGAGCAGATGGTCATGGGACCAACGCCACCAGGCACGGGCGTGATGTACGAGCACTTCGGGGCCACCTCGTCGAACTTCACGTCGCCGTTCAGGCGGAAGCCGCTCTTCTTCGTGGCGTCGGGCACACGGGTGGTACCTACGTCGACGATGACGGCACCTTCCTTCACCATATCGGCCGTCACAAAGTCGGGCTGACCAATGGCGGCTATGATGATGTCGGCCTCGCGGCACTCGTCCTTCAGCGTCTTCGAGCGCGAGTGGCACACGGTGACGGTAGCGTCGCCATACTGCTTCTGCATCATCAGCTGTGCCATGGGCTTGCCGACGATGTTGCTTCGTCCGAGGATAACGCACTTCTTGCCCGAGGTCTCGATGCCGTAGCGCTTCAGCAACGTGATGATGCCCAGCGGTGTAGCCGAGATGAAGCACGGCAGGCCGATGGCCATGCGGCCTACGTTGATGGGGTGGAACCCGTCAACATCCTTGCGGTAGTCGATGGCCTCGATAATCTTCTGCTCGTCGATGTGCTTCGGCAGGGGCAGCTGCACGATGAAGCCGTCCACGTCGTCGTCCTTGTTCAGCTTGTCGACACACTGCAGCAGCTCCTCCTCCGTGATGTCGGCCTCAAAGCGGATGAGCGTCGACTTGAAGCCGCACGCCTCGCACGCGAGTACCTTATTCTTCACGTAGGTCTCCGAACCGCCGTCGTGACCCACCAGCACTGCGGCCAGATGGGGCTGCTTGCCGCCACGGGCCATGATCTCTTTCACCTCTTCGGCAATCTCGGCCTTGATGGCCGCTGCCGTTGCTTTTCCGTCTATCAGTTGCATCTTATACAAAGTATCTATTATTAAAGACAAAGTAACATATTAACATATTTATTTCCTGTCCCATCTGTTCATTCTGTTACTTTGTCCTTATTTGTTACTATGTTACTATGTCTTTATTGTTACTATGTCTACATCTTCGGCATGCCGCCACGCATCTTCATCGCTGCCGCCATCTGGGCCATCTTCGACGAGCCCATGCCGCTCACCATCTTCATCATCTTGCGCGTCTGGTCAAACTGCTTCAGCAGGCGGTTCACGTCCTCCAGCTTCGTACCCGAGCCACGGGCAATGCGCAACTTGCGGCTCTGGTTGATGATGTCGGGGTTCTGGCGCTCCTTCGGCGTCATCGACTGGATGATGGCCTCGATGCCCTTGAAGGCGTTGTCGTCGATGTCCAGGTCCTTAATCTGCTTGCCCACACCGGGAATCATCGCAGCCAGATCCTTGATGTTACCCATCTTCTTGATCTGCTGTATCTGACCCATAAAGTCGTCGAAGTCGAACTTGTTCTTGCGAATCTTCTTCTCCAGTTTCTTGGCTTCCTCCTCGTCAAACTGCATCTGTGCACGCTCCACCAGTGAGACGACGTCGCCCATGCCGAGGATACGGTCGGCCATACGCTCGGGGTGGAACACGTCGATGGCCTCCATCTTCTCGCCTGTACCCACAAACTTGATGGGCTTGGTCACGACGGTACGGATAGAGAGAGCAGCACCGCCACGGGTGTCGCCGTCGAGCTTCGTCAGCACCACGCCGTCAAAATCCAGACGGTCGTTGAACTCCTTAGCCGTGTTCACGGCGTCCTGACCCGTCATCGAGTCGACCACGAACAGCGTCTCGTCGGGGTTGATGGCCTGCTTCAGGTTCGATATCTCGTTCATCATCTCCTCGTCGACGGCCAGACGACCGGCGGTATCGACGATGACCACGTTGTACGACTCCTGCTTAGCCTTGCGGATGGCGTTCTGGGCAATCTCCACCACGTTCTTATTGCCGTCCTCGGTGTAGACGTCCACGCCGACGGTCTGGGCCACAACCTTCAGCTGCTCAATGGCGGCAGGACGATAGACGTCGCAGGCCACCAGCAGCGGGTTCTTGTGCTGACGCTCCTTCAGCAGCTTGGCCAGCTTACCCGTGAACGTCGTCTTACCAGAGCCTTGCAGACCCGACATCAGGATGATGGCAGGGCGCGACTCCAACTTCAGCTCGGCAGCCTTGCCGCCCATGAGCTCCGTCAGCTCGTCGTGCACGATCTTCACCATCAGCTGGCTGGGCTTCACGGCTGTCAGCACGTTCATACCCAAAGCCTTCTGCTTCACGGTGTCCGTAAACTGCTTGGCCACCTTGTAGTTAACGTCGGCGTCCAACAGGGCGCGACGCACGTCTTTCAGGGTCTCGGCAACGTTAATCTCGGTGATTTTTCCTTCACCCTTCAGTATCTTGAACGACCGTTCAAGCCTCTCTGATAAATTCTCAAACATAATACCTTATTAATTTTAGGGTGCAAAGGTACGAATAAGTGAGCAAAAAACCAAATATATTTGAGTTTTTCCGAGCGAGAGTACCTTCGAGCATAGCTCAAAGGTAGTGAAAATCGATTGAAAGACCCCAAATAAGGTCTTTTTGGGGGGTTATGAGATGACCTCGTCCATCACGACATCGTGCGCCTCCGTCGACACCTCGGCCACGCGCTGGAAGGGGAAGCAGACGCCGATTATTCGAGGTGCGAGGTGCGAGGTACGAGGTGCGAGGTTTGTGCGGAGGAACAATCCGTTGAGCTCTGCGAGGAAGCGGTCATAGTACCCCTTGCCGCGTCCCAGTCGGTGGCCGGCAGCGTCGAAGGCCATGCCCGGCACCAGCACCACGTCAATCTGGCCGTAGTCCGTGAAGAGCTCGCCCGTGGGCTCCATGATGTGGAAGGCGCCCTCTTTCAAGTCGTCTGGGCCAGTGTAGCGGCGCAGCTCCATCGTCTCCGGGCCGGTCACCTTGGGCAGCAGCACTGTCCTACCCTGCCCTACCAATTGCCCTATCAGCGGACGAATGTCCACCTCGTCCTTCAGCGGCCAGTAGGCCATGATGACCGGAGGGGCGGAGGCATCTTGGGGACGGTTCTCCTGTGTCGTGCCCATGACACAGCGAGAACCGTCCCCTTTGTGCCCAAGCCGCGCAGCAAGCCGCTCCACGACCTCCGCCGACCACTTGGCCAGCAGTGCCTCGTGCTGCACCTTTGCCTTGCGCATCTGCTGGCGCAGCACCGTCTTCGTCGGTACGCTGTGGGCCGAGAACTCGCAGCCGCAATACTGCTGGTTATAGAATCCGTACTCCTTCAGCAGCTGGTTACGCCGCTCCTGCAGGCCACCCTTACGCCAGTTCTGCGCCCAGAAACGCACCTCCGCCTCTTGGGGACGGTTCTCCTGTGTCATGGGCATGACACAGCGAGAACCGTCCCCCCTGTGCCAGCCGCCTTCGTGCCCGTCTGCGTTTACTATCGTTTCAGCTATTCGTCCCGCTCGTTCTATCTGCTCCAGACTCTTCCAGCGGCTCGAGGCCAGCGTGGTGGCGAAGTACCGTATGCCCAGCTCCTTGGCCTTCCGAGCCGTTACCGTCAGGCGCAGCGTGAAGCACTGCTCACACCGCCGTCCCCGTTCGGGCTCCTGAGCCACATCATACGGACATTCACTATCCTCGTACCCCGCACCTCGTACCTCGCACCTCGAACTTTCCTTGCACCCCGCACCTCGTACCTCGCACCTCGAAACATACTCCATCCAACGCTCATGCTCATAGTCGCCGTCAATCCACTGGATGCCCAACGACTCGGCATGTCGTTTGCTCTCCTCCTTGCGAATCTCGTACTCCTCGCGCGGCCAGATGTTAGGGTTATAATAAAATATGGTAGGCCGCACGCCATTTGCCATCAGCCACTCCACAATGGCCGACGAACAAGGCGCACAGCAGGCATGCAGCAGCACCTCCTCACACCCCTCAGGTACATCAATCGTCTTCATACTGTAATCCGCCACTGCCCCCACGATTTTCACGATCTGCCTTGCTAAGCACTTTGTAACTCACGACCGAAATAGTGGAAAGCCTCGCGAATCTCCTGCAACCTGCTGGCACTGGGCTTCGATATACCATAGATGTATCTTGCCAACAGGCTCTTGTTGATGTTTAGGTAGCGGGCAACTTCCGACACATTCAGCCAAGGGAAACGATGGAACATAGCGGCCACTTCATTTTCGGTATTGGGCTCTGAAGTCTCATAGAAGCTTGAGATATGCATATCCACATCTATTGCCTCCCACCTAATAGCCATACCCTCGTCTTCAAGACTATAGCCGCCACGCTGCTCAGCAGTAGCCTCCTGTAGTTCAGGATAAGCCTCCAACGGTCTGCTTAGCAGTCGCCCTTCGGTGGTTTTCACATAGATACGGTTCCCTTCAAACCATAAATTCTTTATCGCCTCCATAATTCTCTTCATTTTTAATTAGTCAAATCTCTTGTGCCACTCACTAATGAAATCTTCTTTATACGTATTGCAAGTGTCGACTGCCTTCTTCATTTCCTTCTCCTTCAATCCGTGGTTATATACAATGCGGATTTAGGGCTCCAGCTCAATCTTTGCCAGCTTACCATTACATACCACATGCACATGCACATGAATAGGTTCATGTTCATCCAAATAAAAAAAGAATCTCAGTCCAAATATTGTCAATAACGTCGGCATACGCTTCTTTTTGAGTGCAAAAATAAGTACAAAATTTTATACCTCCAAATATTTTTGCATTTATTTCCTTTTTATCGACAGAAAAACAATCTCGAAGCCATTTGGTCAGCTATAGCACCCACAAAGAACCGTTCATTAACTCAAATTGCCAATTGACCTCCCATTATTATTTCACCAGTCGAATGGGCTCCTTGGGCTGGCGGCGTGGTTTACGCTTCCCTTCATTACCATTGGGATATACATACACCTTGGCACGTCCCTTGAAGTCCTTGCGCAGGAACTCCACACCATGATAGCAGCTGGGAACCTCCAGCGCCTTCAACCGAGGGCTATTATCCAATACGCTACGTGCCACAAACTCTGTACCATGTATGGCCCGATAACTCTCTACGTCAGGTGTACGCACTAACCAGAGCGAGCCAAGGTCATCCTTCGCATACAATGCCCCGTCAGGCTCACGCCAGCATTTCATCTGCCGCCGGGTCACCATTACCCACTCAAAAGTGTCGCCAACAACGTTCTCATACTGCACGTAATCCTCCTCCACGTCAGGTATCTTGCCCCATCTCACTCGTTGCACACACCCATCCATTGTCTGCGTCAGTTCCTCAAATGTTTTCATAGGCATTACCAATATATTATCTCCTTACCGATATACTCCACCCGTTCCATCTTCAATCGTCGCCTCTTACAAAGACATTTTTCGCCCTTTATAATCACAAGATTCCACAAGACCTTGAAGAGTTTGTGGAATCTTTTTTCTTCAGAAATGATTAGAAGTCCCCCATAATCCTGCGGATTCAAAACGAGCTTCTATCATACCCAATTAATGTCAAAGCATCTTCACTCATGTATTCTGCAATATCCGAATATGGGATTACAATATCAACATCTCCTAAAGCACCTGTACCAATCTCGTATTTTTGATATATAAAGCGAACTCCTTTTTCGGTAATGAAGGGATCTTTTTTCGGATAAGGATGATCTTGCAACTCGTCAACAGATAGCATTTCTTTACTATCATTATCCAAACATCTGTTAACAAATCTAATTAAACAATCTTTAAATCGGGAATCCGTAGGGTTATCTATTACACGAACAATATGACCATCTGCCTTACTAAAAGTAGCACCATACAAAATGCCTCCACCTACTCCACCATGACTTCCTCCCAAATTTACCTGATACGAAATCAACTTCTCCGTTTCACAAACCTTTTTTATAGAGATTGATTCTTCCCAAGCAAAGGAATCGATAGAATCTCGGGCTCTTTCATCAGCGATTTCTCTTACTTTATCATTGACAAAGAATTCTGCTATCGCTCTGCCATCGCTTAAATCTCCATCATAAGTCGGACGTGTATTTTCGCCCCAAGTAAAATCATCAGTTAATGCCTTTACAATAAATGAAACTACGGATTCCTGCAATATTTCATTATTCGTTTGAGGGAAATCGATACTAACCTCTGTATTAATGTCGTTAGTCTCCTTCCCATAAGAAACAGGAATAGTTGAGAAGGATGTTTCTATTATGGGTTCCTCAATTACAGAATCGACTACAGCAACGATACTATCCGCCACAACGGCAGGAGGTTCTTTGTCATCTTCCGACGAGAAACCAATTATCCCAAAAACTATTCCAATAACCAATATGCATCCAAGAATTATAGGAATATATTTTTTCTTAGCTTGTTGTGGCTCATCTATTTCGTAATTGAAAGTATTTGGTGCTTCAATTTCTTGGTTAACCAATTCTTTATGACCAACATTTTCTGGGTTACATTCGTCTTTTTGAATTGACGAAGGCGACTCTTCACTATTTATTGCATAACCACAATGCGGACAAACTAAAACAGTATCGCTAATATAGTGATTACATTCTGGACATTTCTTTACCATAATCTTTTATTTTACTTTATTCTGTTCGGAATTTGTTTTTGATAAGCTATCAATTCTAGTAGCAGTTAAATCATCCATAGATGGCAGTACTATCACCACCATTCCTATATTAACTTTTTCTTTCAAATCAGCAATATCTTCATTCTTTAATCTAATACATCCCTCTGTATCACGTGTTCCAATAGATTCGGGCTTATGGGTTCCATGAATTCCTATACCTTTATGTCCGGGAACTTCCAACCTCAGAAACCAAGGGCCATAAGCACCCTCTATCTTTCCTTTTCCATCCTTGAAGTCATGCCCCCATGTTGATGCCTCCTCAATTTCAGTTATATGGAAAATACCCTCTGGAGTCTTTAAATCGCCGATACGCCCTTTATTACCTGGATTCTTCCCACACGAAATACCATAAGAATTTACCTCACTCCCTGAGTAATCAAAGAGTTTTAAGGATAGTGTCTCTTTATCCACAACAATAAATCTTGCATTAGCAATTTTGTCAATCTTGTGATTATACCACATTTTTATGCCAAACATTCCTAAATATGGTACAATCACAAGAAACGCCAAAAGTGCATACAAAACACTTTTCGCAGGACTACTTCTTTTTTTCATTCTCTAATATGAGTATTCAACATTGAGCACCTTTGAAGCAGAATAGAAATCATAATCATATGTGATATTTACAATATAGCCTTGTGAAGGTGCTTCTTGTTCTGTGAGAAGATGCGGTGTCTCATCTTCATCAAAGTAGAAATATAACAACTTCCTTTGTCCCGACACAGAATTGGTAATGATTACAGCAAAATCTGTAAATTGAGAGCTTTTATTATATAGACGTTTGAAAAATACACTGTTTGGCTTAGCATCCTTTGGCTTAGTAAATACTTGCCATTGATTCGTACTATTGGGTGATGTGGAAATAGACGCATCAATTCTCATCTGCTCATCAATCTTACCGATATACTGATTATCTTTGAAATAGTTAAGTAAGGCAATTCGACATTTGGTTGTGATTATTGTTTCTTTGCTGTCTTGGTTACCAAATATACTATTCATCAGAAAGAAGTCTGGCTTGTTCAGTATATATGGGGAAGCCACATAACCTTCTTGCTTTTCTCCATTTGGGGAGTTAACCTTCACTTTAGCCCATTCTTTATCAATTTCATATGTAATCAACTCTGTGCCATAAGGCAATGATGCCACCTTGTTGAAGTCAGCTCCTGCTGAACGTGAAGAACGTAGAACAATAGCGTTTGCCATAGAATAGTATCTCGGAGCCTCTCGATCAATCTTCTCAGGCAGATATACATTGTCATAATAGAAGTAGCCACCAACTCCACAAATAATTACAGCCAGTAAGATAATAATACCTATCAGTGTGCTGTTACTTTTCTTGGCTTCCTGATAAGGAATTCCTGAAGGAGGAGGTGCAATTGGTGCTGAATAGGACGAGGTTATCTGGGGAGGAGTTCGCTGAGGAGATACTTTCTGCTCTGAAGGATCTACCCTTGGTGTTGTATCCGCCTTAGGACTCACAGTATCTAGCTTTTTTGCTTGTGACACCCCTTCTTTTGATTGAACTGGTTGTTCAACAGCTACCTGTTGTTCATTAGGGGATGGTTCTCCAGAAGATTTGTCTATTTGACTTTTTTCTAGACTCTGCTCATGACAGTTATCAGACTCGTTTAAATTGTTTTCGTCGAACAACTTTTCTCCGCAATGCGGGCATGTAGGAGCCATATCACTAACAAAGTGATTACATTTAGGACATTTTACAACCATAACTCTATAAAATTATGTTAATCAATATTGATACGCCAAAGCCTGCAGCTGCCCATGTGAGATATGATTTTGCCGTATTTGGATAGTCGCTTTTTTTTACAAAGTACAACACCAAGCCTACGATAGGTATCAGGAAACAAAGAATATTCATTAAGATTCCTGCTGAATCTTCTACGTCCTCATAAGGGTTTTCTACATTCTCATAAGAATCTTCTCTTTCTTCGTTCATTTCTTGATTCTCGGCTACATCATCTTCATTATCATCATCTTCTTCATCTATTTCTGTATTAATAACCAATTCCTCTGATAGTGGCAACAAATAGACTTTCTGTAATATTTCTGAAATAATATGAGAAGCAATGTCAATATCATCTCCTAAATCAATGGCATATTCTCTATGACAATCACCGTCAAAATATGTTTTATGTGGAATAAACTGAGAGAAAGAGGCAAGACTTCTAAATCTTTGTATTCGATCGTTTTCTATTTTGTTTTCTTCCTTATTTTCTTCATCTTCTTCATCTGCATAAATATAAAAATCTAAATACAAGCAAAACCCATTATCATATCCGCCAAGTCTTATTGGTTGGTCATCGTCCCAGTAACAATTTCCCTTAGAAAAAATAGAAACAAGACCATCATCTATGACAGTACGATAACGCATATCTGGATTTTCTTTTTGTAATATCATATGCTGCCGCAAATACTGAGCAAGTTCAGGGAAAACTTCAATATTTGAATTGAAAGTTTTGGGAGATTCGGAATGATTATTTGTGTCAGTAACATCATTCGCTAAGTTCTTGGGAGTACTTACAGTCATGCTTGCCCCACATTTTGGACATACACTTGCAGTATCACTAACATAGTGATTACAATTCGGACATTTTATTACCATAGCAATACTTTATTTAGATTACACCTGGAATTTTAGACGCTAAATCCTGAATGCTAAACGTTCCGTCAATCTGTTGGATTTCTGTTTTCCCATGAAGAATGTCAAAGAACATTTTCGCCACTTTTTCTGGTTCAATAACAGCCTTGTTTCCTTCTGCATCCGTACCTAAATCATATTTACGAAGAATCTGACTTCCCATCGCTGTAGCACCTATCAAGAAATGATTTTGCAAGCGTTCTATATCAACTAAGTCTGTTGCCAATACTTTACCAGCAATTGAATAGCTATAAACCAACATCGTCTTCTGATCCTCAGACAGCATCGTCTTTAGTTCATCAGTCTTGGCATCCATTTCGATAACACCTGTATTCTGCATCTGCTGAGTACCTTTATAAATGGCACCTAAATCTGCAAGACTTAAGTTGTATAGCTTTGTTTCGGCCATAACTTCTATTGGGGTACTACAGAACGCACTTGGTAGCAAAAGATAGTTTGCTCCCTCAAGATATACGCTATTTGAATTAAAGGTTCCTACAATGCAACCTTTCATGTCAATGCTTTTTGTTGAAAAAACGCCACCTATTACGATACAGTCTTCGAGCTGTATCTCATCAGCATAAATACTACCTGCAACAAATGCATGATTAAGAGTAACTTTCTTTGCATTAATATCTGCCATAAACATCAAGTCACATTCCTTTGCAAATGACGTTACAGAGTCAGAGGATGCTACTGATTTTCTCATAATGACCTTACCTTTTGCCTTGGTATTAACATGAAGTTCCAACTTGGTATACACGGCTCCGCAGATTTCTGCATCACCACTTTCAATCTCCAACTTATTAGCATATACAGCACCCTCAACTACGGCATCAGCCAATATTGTTACATTTCGATCGAGTTCGGAGGCAGTATGTGGCAGAATAGAACTCCTGACCAGATTGTCCTTAAGGAGGACCTCACCCTCCATACTAATAATGTTTAACTCCTTTTTCATATGTCTCTGTTTTTTATTATTTCACGAATGTTTTTAATGAATTGTTCTCAAAAAAGTCTTTCATCATTGCCACAATCCTTTGGCTGCGTGCAGTTCCATCGCTTACATCAGATAGCATCTGATTATAATACGCACCTATTCGGTTCTTATCGTCAATACTCACTTCCCGTTCCTTAAGGGTATTTGCAGTATTTAGCAACGAATCTTTAGCCTCCTTATTACCATCTATAATAGGATTCGCATATAAAGATGGCTTTAAGGATGAAGATTCTTCGCCACTGTATGCGATGATAACGGGAGCATAACAAACTTTGTCAGATTCCTCTGTGTCAATGCAGAATGTATCCTTAGCGATACTCAAAGACTTATTACCTTTAATATAACCGCCAGCAGTTGATATTAGGTTTTCAGCGTTGCTCTTCATCTTGGAGGCCTGAATGGCAATTCGTGCAGAATCACTTTCTTTTCCTGTCGTAGTTGCTACGGAAAGAAGATATGTCTCGATTCTGCGATTCTGCTCCTGGCGCACTTGACTAACGAAATCAAAACAAGGTTTAATCAATTGTTTTATACGGTTATTCATCTCCTTTGTAATAGTTTCAAAAAGAGATGTATACCGAGATTTTATTCTATTAAAGTCCTTGTTCATAACCTCATGCTTATACTCCAATTCTTTACATTGTTGCATGAGTTCACCTGCAAGAGCATGCATCTCTGCTTCAATTCCAGCATTCTGCAAGGCCAGATTCTGCTCAATTAAAGAAGAGAAACCTGATGTTACACTATTTGCTATTTTTTTCTCATTATTGACTTTTGAAGCAACATTCGCAGTCTTAAAGCCTATAATAGAACCTGTTAAAGTGCCTACATGGTCCCCACAACGATTCACACTATTGTCAAATGGAGTTGTGTTTACCTTCACATTAACCTCAATATACTTTGTCCGAGAGACCTCATAGGTTTCAACATGGACATTATCTCCTTTTCCAACCAGTCTATATTCATGGTCAGTATATTCGACAGGCAGAGTCTTTTTTTCACTATAACTCATAGACAACCCTCCTTATAATGTTTGGAACTTACCATCGAACATTTTCATCATGACGTCCTTCAGTCGTTTAGGGATATCGGCTTTCTCAACCATCTCTGCATATTGATTAGCTATATTCGCACTTTGACTATCATCTGTTTTCCAGTCTATCGACTTAACTGCAGAATCTAAAGTTTGAACTGTCTTCTGATAAGCGACATCGCCTAATGCAGTTTTTAAAGCTTGGTTATCCTTAATCATGGAAGCACCACTTCTTAGCTCAGTGTTCTCCTCATCGATAATCATTGGAACATAGTATATCTCCTCGTCATCTATCTTTGAGTTCCACAAGTTTTGGGTTGTTCGCTCTTGTTGTTTATCATGCTTTATGTATTCACCAGCAGCACTAATCAGATTCTGAGCGTTTCGCTTTATATGAGCGGCCGCAATGGCCTGTGTCGCAGTTAGACTTTCCGATTGTAAAACCGGTACTCCCGAAACCAAACCATAGATACGATTTTGCAACTGTTTAACCTGCTGTGAGCAATAATCCATCAAAGGTTTATCCAACTCCGAGATTCGATTCCTCAGCTCCTGGTTCAGACTACCAAACAATTTAGCATATCTTGAACCAATCATATTATAGTCACCTGTCATTCTTGACTGCAGACTTTGTAAAGCCTTCTGTTGTTGCATAAGTTCAATAGCTAATGCTCTGGTCTTAGCATTCTCATTTGCCAATTTTTGTGCGATTTGGCTAATAACAACATTAAAGAAACCGACATCCAGTTTGCCACATATTTGTTCTGTTGAAGACTTTTCCTGAGCGATTACCGCCGTTTCCATAGCAGCAACAGCTCCTGTTGTCATATCAACTTTATTTGATACCACGTCTATCTTGTCAGCCATTGGCTGTGTACTGACATGGATATCATATTGGTCATTACTATCAAAAATTCCCATAATTGTGCTTACTTTAAGTTAAATTGGTCATTCCTCCATTAAATCAACTTCAGCTCCGGAAGCTTCAATTGCCTTCTTTAGCTCTTCTGCTTCTTCACACGAGAGATTCTGAATAATAGGAGTGGGCGCAGATTCAACTAATTCTTTCGCTTCATCTAATCCCAAACCAAATGTTTCTTTTATAGCTTTCACGACCTGAAGTTTGGCAGCTCCTGCTGACATCAAGACAACAGAATATGATTTTTCTGTTTCATGTGCATCACTTTCATGTGCATCACTTTCAGGTACATCTTCAGGTTGACTATTATCTGATAATTGACTATCATCATTAGATGTATTATCGCATAAATCATCTGTAGGCTTCTCCTGTTCAGAATTTGGTTTAGTTTCTCCTTGCAGCTCTTCAGCATTTGCACTTTGTTTGTGTTCATCAATCTCCGTTAAAGTACTGGCCGCATATTGAGCCACATTTAATGAAAGTTGTTCTGAAACGGAATCATCTACTGAAGGAGATGGAGGTAGCACTGATGCTTGTGCATATAATGGATTAATGCTAGCAAGAGGCCGACGACGGTCATCTAATTGATCTTGATTATCACCGGCTGATACCAGATCCTTTGCAAGACGATCACGCAAAGAGGCATCATAATATTCAATATATTCGAAATTACGAGCCCTTTCATCAATATCATCCTTTAATCGGTCCATATAGTCATCAAAGTCCTCTTGGGCTTTTCTGAACTGTTGCGATTGCACTTCGAAAGCAGCAAGATTGTTTTCATCTTGTTTGTCAGTCTTATCTTCCAATTCCTCTAATTTCTTACCCGCCAACATCTGTTTTTTCATTGAAGACTTAATTTCCGCAACACTTTCCACAGTTGCCTGTGCTGCCAAGAACTTTGTCATATTACTTCGCATAATATTCAGCAAATCATCGCTAGATGTTCTATTACGCCCATAGAAGTCCTCTGTATCTTGATGCCATTTATTAAGGTAATCTATCTTTTGATTCTTTATATCATTATAAATCCTCATTCGCTCGATTCTTGTTTCAGCCAATAGATTTTGTACAATTGGAGCAACTATTTCCTCTTGAATCTGACTAATTCCAAATGGCATGGTTGTTAGTGTACCATCTTCTGCTACCCAGTTGCCCGTCTGGGCATCGTATTTTACTCTTGAGCTTTCCTTTAGTTGGAATGGCTTATAACCCTCAACTGTATCTGAATAGTTAAAGTTCGTGTTGCGGATCTTCTCAATTTCATCATGCTCCAATAGGGGAGAATAATGATTATATGAATTCTTAAGAATAGTAAATAGTAATTGATTAGAACTATCAATCAATTTATTATTTGATGCAACCTTCATTGTGGCAACAGTTTGTACTGCGACACCAATATTTGCTATCAGGTGTTTTAAGACGCCTTCAAAATCTTCGTTCTCTTTTGCAAATTGAGCTTGGAAATCACTTATCTTTTTGAATTCCTCCATCTCCTTATCAAAGCGATTTTCATAGAAAACGGGAATTGTTATCTCATTATCAATCTCCGTGGTAGCGAACATATCAAGATAGTTCATTTGTTTGCTGCCAGGAAGTATAAATGGAACCTTAATATTCTTTGTGGATACATCAGAAAGATAAAAAGCTCCTGTTCGCAATGTACGATCCATCGTTCCAAAATAATCATAAAACTTTACGTCTTGAATGGAACTTGAGTAATCAGAAGTTTCTACCTCCTCGACCTGCTCTGACTTCTCCACGACAGGTGCTTCGGTAGAAAGTTTTTCAAGGTCTTTTAATGTGTTGACAAGTGCTGAGGGGTTATTGGCAACTTGAAGACTAACATTTGTTGGAGCAACGCCATCAGTTAAGTCTACTACAAGACTCTTGTCACCAAAAGCGACCTTCTTAGCCACGGGTATATAAACGGCTCCAATTTTATTTACTTTGTAATCTCTGAAAATGCCTGCTTTAGCATTTGCAATTTTCTGTTTTTTTTGTTCAATTTCTTCTATATTAGATTGAATGTTCTTCTTAAAGTTATATGTCTTAAATAAGAATGCACAGCCAGCAATAGCCACGATTGCGCCTATTATAGGATTAACAATTAGAAGAACCAATCCTATTACCAACAGCGCTCCGCCAATCATATAATCTCTGCCTACGTGATTAGCGCTCTCATTTATTGACGCGATCTCACCGTCCAACTCTTCACTCTTTTTGTCAAAATCATCCTCTTGATCAATGATTTTTTGAGCTGCATTTAAATAGAAATCAAACAACACCTGTGCTTGATCCTGATAAACATCCCTTGAGGATTCAAATACTTTACCTTTCATAGTTTTTTAGTTTAATAAGTTCTCATTCTTTGCGATAAAATTGTTTTGGCATTCTCTAATTCTACAAGTAATTGGTCAATTGATGCATTTGAATTTACTAATGATAAAATGCGATCTATCGAGCTACTTAACATATTTTCTTGCATGTTTGCTGCTGCTGAACTGCTTGGAGAAACGTATCCTACCCTTTCTACAAACTTTGAAATCTCTGTTTGTATATCAGCACTAATAGATCTGTTTAAAGATGCTGCTAGTTTCATCTGTGCTGCTTTTGCTGCTAACATATCTGTGTTTGCATGTCTAACTTGACTTTTGGTTGCTACTTCGGACATCCTATTGACAGATGCATTTGCAACAATCAACCACACAACAAACACAAAAAGGAAGCATGCCTGCAAAAATAATTGCCAATTAAAGGATATCCTATATGCATACCCCATAACTATGCACGAAAATACTAAAGGCACGTAAGTCCATAATGCATACAACTTTACTCCTGTGGCTGGCACATCGCTTGCAAATTCTTCTGTAGAAACAAAAAGACCGCCATAAACATAAAGAGCTAATGTATAAGCAATCACCAGCACAGTACCATCCAGAATCAAGACTTTATTGTCTTGGAATGCGCCTGAGAGTAATACACACAATAATATTATAAGGCCTACACCTGTCAGCCAAATAAAGAAATTAGATATTTTCATAATGTTACCTTATTTTATTACCACATTTGGGACAGAAATTGGAGTCATTAGGTACTTCAGCGCCACATCTTGGACAAAAACTGGATGCTATAGTAGCTGTTTGCAATGGTGTACCACAATTAACGCACCTTCTGCTATTGTTTAAATTGTCTGACCCACATTTTGGACAAGGGAAATACTGCTTACCGCAATTTGGACAGAAACGACTAGCATTTGTATCATACTTGCGGCCACAATTACCGCAGTAAACCATATGTGCATTAGGATTTACTTGCTGCTGAGGTTGTTGTGTCTGCATTTGCTGGGGTTGGTTATAAGATCCTCCTTGCCGTGAAGATGAATTCATTGAATTAACCATACCCATAGCAAGTACAGCTCCTAATAGCCCATTGCCACCACCAGATAAATTATTGATAGCTTTTTCTTGAATATCAAGAATACGCTGACGCTCAAATGATTCTCTATCAGTACCGAAACCGCTGGCCATCATCAGTCCTTCTTGACTGGTATCTTGAGTAACTCGTACGTTAAAATCATCAAATTGCAGTCCCCAATCTTGAATAAGTTGTAGACAAACATCTCGTGATTGCTGGGAGATTATGCTTAAGCGTGAGTTAATTTCTGCAACTGTTATACCAAGTTGATCGACTAACTGTGATATTTTTTCTGAAATAACCCGGGTAACTCTACCTTGAATAGCTTTTATCATATCTGATTCGCTGAAACATGGATTCCCATTCACAAGTTTTAAAAAGAATGGTTCACCCTCTTCAACTTTAATTCCGACATTAGCGATTGCAATGGCAGGAAATCCTTGTGGCTTCGAAGGATCTTTTAATAAAAACGTATCCGTGATTATCTCCATATTTACAAGATCCGCTTTATTAATAAACCATACAGCTGCCAAAATAGGATTACTGCCTCCAAATGGAATACCGAATAACTTACGAACAACTGGAAGGTTAGCAGTATCTAATGTATATGGTCGAGGACCATTAGGTGGGAACTTCTGTTCTATCCTACCACCTAGAACAAGTAAGGCTTCTTGTCCCTGCCTTACATTTAGTTGTGTCGCAGAAGAAAGATTCTTCTCAGGATATTCATAGGCGAAAATCTTATGCCCACCAATATCAAAATTAGTATGATCAATTATTGCCATATCAATTCCGTTTTAGGTTAATTGCCACAACAAAAGAAGTGTGAGCCTCTCAGCTATCCTACCGAAGGCTCTGGTAAAACCTGTACAAAGATAAAAGAAACAGCCCACACCCTTGGAGGATATACGGGATGTGAGCCAATAATAGCAACACAAGGAATATTCCTACCAAGGAGGGAACGTGTTCACAGTCATCTGTTGTACGTTGAAGTTTACCAGACTTTTCGGTACAGATGAAAGCTATACGCTTCCTACTATGTCTGCGACGGATTTTCCGCCACGTTGCAAATATAAGAATAATTTAGCAAACAACGTTCAATGTAGGCTGTTTTTTCACATTTTTTATTTCAACGTCTGCGTCTGGACTGTGCCACCTGTCGAGGTGAATGTCATCTTGGGGCCATCATAGTTCTTGGGATAGACAACGCAGATGTCACCCGTACCCTCCCAGATTTCCACTCCTCCCTCAAGTCCTTTCTGGGATAGTGAACCGTTATACCAGATCTTCACTTTTCCATGGGAGAGGCAATTGGAGGGTTGGCTACCTTTAAAACTGGCTGTGCCGTAAGTCCAGTCAGCCATTGCAGTCATCAGCATACCGCAGAACACAAATAGAAATGCGAATCTTTTCATCATCATTTTGTTTTTAATTGTTAGACATTCTGTTTCGACTGCGAAGGTAAGGAATAAAAATGAGAAATGGAAGGAACGGCGCGACCATTTCTTCCATTTCACATTTTTTCTAATGATTTGCTTAAATCGTTTATGAAAAAACGAATAGCTTCCTTTAACGGCGATATTTCATTTTTGATAATCCAAAGAATCTGAGCTGCATCTACATCAAAATAATGATGGGCAATGATGTCTCGCAGCCCTTTAACATTTTTCCATGGGATAGAGGGATAAGTAGGCAAAAGCTCTCCATTTGTGACCTTATCTAAATTCTTCAAACTTTCACCAATAGCAATAAGCAACATACAGGTTCATCCAACAACACCATACCTGACGTAGAAGAAAGGAAATCGTCAACAGAATGGATGCTTTTAGTCCGCTCTTCAAGTTTTTCTATAGCAGACCAAATATCCGCAAGGATATCTAATGCAATGCTTTGACTTTCAGAAGACAAAGATTCCATCTTTCAAAATACGTTTTCTTAAACGTGGATTCAAATTCTGATGGTTTCTAACAATATCCACAGAAGAACCTGTGACATTTTCAAGAAACTCTTTTGCATCCATTAAGAGAAAAGGATTTGGGGTTTTTGTATCAACAAACAAATCAATATCACTATTTGCTGTCTGTTCATTCCTTGCGGTTGAGCCAAATAGGGATAAAGATGTTATGCCATACTTTTCTTTAAGTATGTTCATATACGCCATCAGTATATTGATACACTCGTCTTTTCTCATAACTCAAACAACATTATGTTGCAAAGATAAGCATTTATTTTGAAACGACGTTCAATGTGAGCCGTTATTCTTGTTTTTTTATAGCTTAAGAGTCTATTTACGGCAGTTTGTTGCCATTGACAAATGCGCGGTGCTCTAAAGCCTCCTTATATTTTCGCGTGTAGGAACTTATGGGGTTCATGGGGCTTTTATACAACGGACGGAACCACTCATCGGCCTCTATTCGCTTCCTCGTTCTTTGAATGATTTCCTGATAGCGCCGTAAATAGGAAATATGCGATGGATACCTTTGAAAGTTGGCCGTATCGTTGAGGAAAGCATTTGCTTCTTTGTAGTATTCGTCCAATTGTCGCTTGTAACGTTCAAACTCTTCAGATGTGGCGATATGCAGGTGGGGTTGACTTAGGAAAGCTTTCTCTTCCTCAGACAGTTCACTCTTAATGGGGCCTAAAACGTCGGTGGATGTTTCTTGCTGATCTATTGGAGCAGATTCTTGCTGCTCTATTGGGGCGGTTTCTTTCTTGTTTTGTTCGACAATTTGGACGTCTTCTCTCGCGTTAATGGTTTCTGGCTTTTCTATGATGATTTCCTTCTGAGGCCCAGTGACTTCTGCTGCCTGCTGCTGCCTGGTAAATATGAAATAGCCAATGGACAACACAACAACGAGAAGCATGAGAACGGGCCAGAAAAAGTGTGTCCTTCTGGCGGACAGAGCTTCTTGTAAGTCTGAAATGGTCTGATAGCGGGCCGCTGGGTCAGGAGCGGTACAACGGGCTATCACCTTATTATATTTATGATGGCCAGGAAGACATTCGAGGATTCTGCCAATGGCATAGATGTCAGTGCGTACGTCCACCACCCCACCCGTCAGTTGTTCCGGGGCAGCAAAGGCGACAGTACGACCTGTGGTATCAGGAAAGGTATCGGTATAGCAACAGCCAAGGTCGATGAGTTTGACGTCAGAGCCAATACGGGTAAGCAGGATGTTGTCGGGCTTTAAGTCGAGGTGAAGCACCTGATGACTGTGCAGGTAGCTGACAACGTCCAACAGCTGACGGACGAATTTGTCGGTATTTTTGCGGTTACGGAAATAGTCTGGCTGACAGTCAAGGCGTTGGGCAAGGGTCTCGCCATCGACATACTCCATGAGAATACTGTTGTCGTCAGACGAGACGTAACGCACCAAATTCGGATGCTCCAATCGGTAGCCCGTCTCGAACTCCTTATGAAGAGCTTCCTGATAGCGGACATCACCCGCCAACTCTGGCTTCAGCCGCTTCAGGAAGTGTAGCTTTCCATAGAGTTTCACGCGGAAGGTGTCGCAGGTGGCACCATTTGTGTCTACCTGTTCGATGGCTTCGAAGTGAGGTTGACTATTAGAAAACTGAGACGTATCCACTTTCGTAAAATTGAAAAATTGAAGAATTGAAGATTACAGAACCTTGACAGAAGAAAGACCTGAGACATGACCTGCGGTAAACTGACCAAGCGGCTCACCATTGCGCCAGACATTGATCGCCAAGAGTGGATGGTGGAGCACGAAGTTCTGGATTTCAACCTCATCACCAATCTGAAGCTTACTGTTCTGGCTCTCCACAACCCGATAATGCTGATTGCCAAGATAGCGCATTCTCACTATTCGGTCAGGCAGATAGGTAATTTCTACATAGGCATCGGGCTGTAGGTCGGCAGAGCGCACTTCGCCGTCAGGTGCATCAAAAGCAGAATTCCCCGAGTCTTCAATCTTGGCCAGTTCATGCCAGTGGGCATAGCCCAGATAACGGGCAATGACATCGAGCGTACTGGTATGGGGCATACGTTCATCATGAGCAAAGCCCACAAGGCGTTTCAATGTGGTTGCCCCAATACGTACGCCAGTCTTGCTCTGGATGTCAAGCGACAGAAACTCACAGTCAGCCGGAAGTCGCAAGTCACTGCCCGACTTCGCCTTCAACAGTTGTACAATATGAAAAGGAAACTTCATTGTGAGCTGTATTTTTTGCAAAAGTACGCAAAAAATCTCAATTCAAGTAAATTTTCCTTCGATTTTTTGTCAAAAACATACGCCAAGGTAACATACAAACAAAAATAAGAAGTCCGCGTAGACTTCTTAAACCTTAATTATTATTGTCGTGCATGTTCTGCGCATGACAAGCATCAACAATGATTATGGTATCACCCTCTATGGTGTATGCAAAATACCAAGTGTCTGTATTGGCCATGTTCAGTCCTAACCATCGCGTGATGGTAGGTTGTCGATGCTATCATGGCTGGGCATAAACCTCCTTTACCATCTGATGAAGAAGCTGACGTGCCGTTTCTAAATCCATTGTTTCTGTATCTGGCACAGAAACAACGTTGTTCTCTAATTCATCGTACTTCATAACCAATTGATTTATTAACGTCGGCAAAGATAAGCATTTCTACTCAAACGACGTTCATTGCGAGCTGCATTTTTTGCATAGTTAGTGAAAAAAAAACTCAATTATACTCACTTTTAAGCAACTTTTACCCAGTACCCGCCTCTTTGGCAGCGTTTCTTTCAGCAAAGAGCGGATATTCAAAACGTTTGGGAGGCAAGGACAAAACGTTTGAATTGTAAGGGAAAACCTGTTGGAAGGCTAGGGATAAGCCGTTGAAAAGCTAGGGATAAAACGTTGGAAAGCTAGGGATAAAACGTTGGAAAGCTATGGGAAAAGTTAAAACAACGCCAATGTTTACAAAAACAAAGGCATTGTTTATTAAAACAAAGGCATTGTTTGTTAAATCAATGACATTGTTAGGTGTTATAATCCGCGAGCTTTCCAGATGCGTTCCTTGGCGGCATTGATTTCCTGGAACTTTTTCTCCGCCGCCTTCCTCACGTCCTCGCCCAGTGCCGCCACCTTGTCCGGGTGGTGCTCCAGCGCCAGTTTGCGGTACGCCTTCTTCACCTCGTCGTCGCTTGCGTCGGGGCTGACGCCCAGCACCTTGTAGGCATCTTCCAGCGTGTCGCCCTGCAAATGGAGCATGGAGTCGACTTCGTTGGCCGACATGCCGAGCCACTGGGCGGTCTCCTTCAGGGCGTTCACTTCGCTCTGGGGCACGGAGCCATCAGCCTGGGCTATCATCACGAGGAAGTTGAGCAGCTGCAGGCGCTGCGAGTAGGTGGTGTTGCGGTTAATCTGCTGACAGCAGTCACGCACGGTGTCGCGGAATTGGTTCCACCCCACCCTCTTCTGTTGCTCAAACAGCTTGCCCAGAATGTCGTTACCCTGGCTGACGGCGTCCGAGCCGAAGTTCTGGCGCAGCATGGCGCGAACCATCTCCATCTCCGAGTGCATTGCCTTACCGTCGGCCTTGATGATATACGATGCCAGCACCAGCAGAGCAAACAAGAAGCTGTTGCGATCGCCCTGCTGCTGGTAAGTCTGCTCGTAACTGTTGAATCCGCTACGGCCCGTCCCCGTGCCGTAGGTGCCGGCGTGGCCCCCCACGTTCACGTTCAGGCCGTCCATGCCCTGCTCAAAGAACGAGCCAATGAGATACCCAGCCAGCGCTCCCAGCGGGCCGCCAGCCATCCATCCTATTATTCCTCCAATCCATCGTCCTACTGCCATATCTTTCTACTTTTTTCTAATTGATTGTCTGTGAAATGGCCTCGAGCAGATCCTGGTGGACGAGACCGTTGGTGGCGACAATACTGTTGCCACAGGTGAAGTCAGTGGAGCCGCTGTAGTCGGTGACGACTCCGCCAGCCTCCATGACGATGAGACTGCCCGCCATGTAGTCCCAACGGCCTATAAACTGCTCGGCATAGCCGTCGAGACGGCCAGCGGCAACGTAGCAGAGGGCCATCGCCGCAGAACCAATCATGCGGATACTGGCGGCATGACCATAGAAGGTGTCGATGAGGTGGCTGACCACAGGCTTGTAGGCCTCGCTGTTGTAGGGCAACTGCAGACAGAGCAGCGCGTCCTCGATAACCACATGACTGACGCGGAGTGGCACATTTCTCATTTCTCCTTTCTCATTTCTCATTTCAAGATACGCTCCACCACCTTTCCAGGCATAGTAGCACTCGTCGGCACATATCTCATAGACGACACCTACCAGTACGGTGGCCCCCTGAAGCAGAGCGATGCTCACGCAGTAGGGCGCGTACTGATGGATGAAGTTAGTGGTACCGTCGAGCGGGTCTACCACCCAACAGAGGGAAGAAGGCTGGGGGGTGAGTAATGAGGGCTCAGACTTCTGACTTCCGGCATCAGCCATCAGGGTCGTCCCTTCCTCCGTCACGAAGCCAGCCTCCGGCAGCAGCTCGCGCAGGGCGCTGACAATGAGCTGCTCGGAGCCCTTGTCCACATACGACACATAGTCGTGGGCGTGCTTACGCTCTACACGATCGACGCTGAACCTCTGCCGTTCTTCGCGGATATACGCACCAGCCTGTCGGGCTATCTGGCAGACGGCCCTGGCACAAGTGTCTAAATCAATCATCGTCAAACTTTACTTCTTGATGTGATAAGATAATTCCCATAATTCTATATCGGTTATTCTGTAACGGGACGGACGGAATCGCCGCCCGCTCTGTCGCAAAAGCTTACCCTAATATAGTTTTCGCTGAAGCAGAAATGGTATGCGTCGCTCGTGCTGTTTGAACTCGTCGGAGAAGACGTGGAAGTCCAATAGGCGCCACTGCGGTTAACGTAATTCGTATCTTCATGCCAGCTGCTGCCACCGGCGGGCAGGAAGATGGAATTGCCATTAGGGCCAGTAAAACGGCGTCCCCTCACCCGTTTAATGGCGATCCACTCGCATTTACACTTATCTTTAAGCAGTTCCATCTGTTCTTTCGTCGGCATCTGCCAACTCCCTCCCCACTTCACATGGGCCACGTCATACTGAGTACCAGAGATGTCATTGCCAATGTCCAGATACTTTCTGTAGCGTTTGTATCCAGCATATTTATAACCATAATCATCATAAATCGCTTTTTCTGCAGTCTCGCCCCAAGAATAAAGACCGCCATACTGCTCGGGAGAGGAGGCTCCCACGTTGCAACAGGCAAACTTCACGCCAATGCCCAGGTCAATGGCATGGGGATGGTTCGTGTCTGGACATGTTTGTGCCGACATAATAGATGTGACTGGAAAGAGAAGAACCAGCATCGTCAAAAATCGTATTTGTATAGGTTTGCCAGCACAGAAGCCAGCGCGACGTCCAATAACAAGTGATAAGATGATTCCCATAATTCTCAATTGTTTTTGTTGCGTGCAAAAATAGGAATATTTTCTGAAAGTACCAAATTTTGGGGCAGCGAATGTATGGTATACATAAAAACCTGTGGCAAAGATAAGAATAATATTTCAATTATACAAATTTGCATAACGCATTTTTGTATAATTTGCAATCTTTTGGCTGCAATTTCTGAAGCACCTTGAGAAGATTCGGAAAATAGCTGCTATCTTTTAGTCGAAAGACAAACATCAGCCTTCTTACATCAGCCATCCCCTACTTCCAGTCACTCTTGACAACACGTCCGTCAGGTGCATTCTTCCACGTCATCAGTCCCATGTGAGGTTTCTCGGCATCAGCACGGTCATACACAATCTCTGCTACAGTCTGGTGAGTCACGGCATAGTGCATCATATTCTGCACTGTCTTGTAGAACGTCCGAGTTGTTTCACTGTCCCTGTCGTAGTCGATGCTACACTCAGCATAGATATAGTCATGGAGTATTTCAAAATAGTCATGGAGTATTTCAAAATAGTCATGGAGTATTTCAAAATAGTCATGGAGT
>CAMVPA010000006.1 GCA_947169245.1 uncultured Prevotellaceae bacterium | reverse complement strand
GCCGCCGCAGGATTCTCCGGGGCCGCCGCAGGATTCTCCGGGGCCGCCGCAGGATTCTCCGGGGCCGCCGCTGGAGTCTGAGGGGCCGCCGCAGGAGTCTGGGGGGCTGCCGCAGAATTGTTCCACGGCCTGGAACAAAAATGCATCCACCCTCCACCATCACGTGCGACCTAAAGTGTGACCTAAAGTGCGACTGACGCGGTTGAGCCCTATTGATAATCAGCGACTTAAGCGCCAGGTGTGGGACGTGCGGGTAGTTTTCGCCTTTTCGGAGTATTTATGTTTCGGTTGTTGACAAAGACCATCCCCCCCTCTGCTATCTGTCTGTCCCGATAGTTATAAGACTTTGTATCAACGATGTCAAAGAACTCTTCGGTCCCCTTCTTCGGGCCTTTATTAATAATGTTAGTTACTTTATTTAGTTGCCCGTCGGAGGAGATGCCTCCGGCGAGAGTTGAGAGGGTCTGGGGTTAGGTAGTAGGAATCTTAACCTTGATAACCTTGATGTCATATGCACCTGCTGTGCCAGCTGCTGTCTTTGTATAGAGAGTGGCCTTGTATGTTGCGAAGTTATCCGCATTGATACCTTCTGCAGGATAATAATAGTCAACACCACTTACAGTATTCTTGAAATAGTAAGTTCCTGATGCCCATGCAGCATTACCAACAGCAGTATATGTCGGAGCGATATAGGGTGTACGAGTAAATACATAGACATAAGTAGCATTATCTGATGAAGGAGTGAACTTCACTGCGCCATTGGTTCCAAAGTTGTAATTTGTTCCATCTGCAGCGGGAACTTTTCCATCAGCTACGAGACTTGCAGCTTCACCTTCAGTTGTCGCTGTTAATGTAATACCATTGGGAGAGCCTGTAAGTCTAGCTAAGACAGTGGCCTCAGAAATGGCATCACCGGTAGTCGTAGCTTTAAAGACTTGTGCATTGCCAGCTGCTGCACCCTCGCCAACTGCTGCACCAATAGCAGTAGGATCGACTACTGCACCAGTAGAATTGTTGGTCTTTACGATATAGATGGTTTCGCCAGACTTGTATTCGTTGTTTTCCGTGACCTTAGAACCATTAGCATAGGTGGTAATGGAATAATCCTCAAAGGTCGTAATGGTTTCCTGTGTTTTGTCATCAGCAACATTTACGACAACAGCGTCGAAGGTGATAGGATAAAGACCTTGTGTTGTACCATCGGTAGTACCATTAGTGTTGTTGCTTATCTTAAAGAGATAAGTGTAGGCAAAGTTACTCTTCCATTGTACGTATTGAGTGGGAATAACCACATTAGCGCCTATAACCTTAATAGTCTCGCCACCACCGTCTTCAGCAGTCAATGTGTAGTCAACCTTCACCAGCATTGGGTTGCTATTGGCCTCAAGGGGATATACTGGTGTATAATTACCGCTATTATCCCATGTCGGAGTTGCAGAAGAGGTTGCCAATTCCGTAGCACTTACAACACCTTCGCCAAGAACTAATGAATAGTTGTACTCAACGGTAGAGGCAGCCAACTTAACTTGGTTCTGTGGACCATTTGTGCCATTGTAGTATGAAACTGTGATGGTGTTGTTAGTCGTTGGATTCGTCTTGATGTTCTGCAGAGAAGCAGCAAAATTGGTTGTGTTTGCTACGTCCATAGCACTAAATGTGGTCACAGCAGCAGTTGCGTCACCATCAACATAGAACTTGTCGATTTTTACCTTATAGCCGGGAATTGTCTCATAGAAACCGACGCGGACACGAGCACCGAAGTTACGGAAGGTCAACGTTACAGGCTTGTTGTAATCTTCTTTAGCAACAGGCTTGCGGTCTGCAACATACAAATTATTTAAAGTGGCATCCTTGTCCAAAACTACGCTATAACCTTTATCATAAACCGTTGCTCCTTCTTCAGTAACAGCAGTGGTTTTTGTAACTTTTACATGACCAGCGGCTATATCAGCTTTTGAAGCAATGCCATAGAAGGTATAGCCTTTCGCTGCGCTATAGTCCCAATACTTGATACCCTGAGTAGTAGTGACTGCAGGGGATACCTTTGTTTCGATATATGGCGTTTTACCAACATACTCCCAGTTGTGAGTGTTGGAAGCGGCAGTACCAGCAGTATTGTCTCCGTATTCAACGACATAGTTTGTGAATACATTTACATCGTTGGTGGCAGCAGCTGTCTCATCTGAAGTATGCTTTGTACCAAAGACGATGAACTGGTTTTGCAACGTAGTTGCAGCGTCTTTGCCGACCTGATCGCCACGAGTGACATTTTGCATGTCGAAGCCGAAAGAAATCGCTGCAATACCATAGTCATCAGGGTTAGTGGGGCTGGTGTCCCCCACGAAGGTGTCGTCGGAGCAGCTGGCTAACGCGACGATAGCCACGGCTGCAAGGAATAGATTCTTTTTCATAATCGTTACATTTTAGTTGTTATTAATATTGTTTTTTGTTCTCAGTTTGTTGTGCGAGGCCCGGCCTCTTTACAATTGTTCGTTTCTTTTCGGGTAACCCATCGGGGAGTCGAACCCCGATGAGTTGATAGGGTGATTATTGTACCTTGATGACCTTGACGTCGTAGTCGCCAGGTGTGCCAGCTGTTTCTACGACAAAGAGCTTGTCAATATTTTCTGTATATGCGTCTGCATTGGGGACGGAAACTGCATAATAAACGTATGGGTGTTCAGCAGATCCGTCACCACTTCTCAGATAATAAGTTGTTCCACTATCGTAAGCTCCACTTGCTGCTTTATATGTCGTTGCCACGTATGCTGTTGTCGTATAGACGTATGCGTATGTTCCTGCTGCCGATGGCGTGAACTTCACATTCTTAATGGCAGGATTGGTTCCGTCAACAAGAGGAACGGTATTACCGATAGTAGCAACCTCATCTCCTGTGGTGGCTGTCAACGTAAGCCCCTGAATAGGTGAGCCTGTAAGGCATGCTAATACCTCAGCCTCTGAAGCAGCTTTGCTGAGTTTATAGATCTGGGCATTCTTTGCTGCATTACCAATAGCAGTTGGAGTGATGACACCACCCGTTGTCTTTGTGGTAATAGCGGTGTAGATGGGCTTTCCAGCTTTATATTCGTTAGCAATAGCGCCTTCAGCGTATGTGGTGATGCTTCTGGTAGAAACCGAAGTAATGGTCTGCTGCAGTTCCTCGGTCACGTCAACGACGATGGCATCGAAGGTGATGGCCTTCAGACCCGTAGGATCGGTAGGATCGCCATTTGCGTCGACTTCACCAGTGGTACCATTGGTCTTGTCAGAGATCTTGAAGAGGTAAGTGTAGGCGAAGTTGCTCTTCCACTTCACAAACTCGGTAGGCACGATGGCACGGGCACCACGGACTTTAATCACATCGGGAGAACCATCTTCAGCGGTCAGCGTGAAGTCGAGCTTCAGCAACATGGGGTTGCTGTTGTCCTCGAAGGGGAAGACGGGAATGTAAAAATTATCTACGGTATTGCCTGCTACCCATGTAGGAGAGGCAGCATCCGTTGCTAATGTCTTACCAATAATGCCGGTACCATCACCCAGCTTTAAACTATAATTATATCCTGCAGTGGGATTCGTCAATTTTGGACGATTCTCTATCGTAGCATCATTATTATCATAATAGGTGACATTCAGTGTCTGGTCAACTGAAGACTTCACATTCTGTAAAGACGCATAGAAACCATCAGTCTGAGGATTCTTCATTTCTGCAAAAGAGGTTACTGCAGCAGATGCGTCATCGTCGATATAGAACTTGTCTATTTTGACAGTGTAGCCAGGAATGGTCTCGTAGAAACCGACACGTACCTTGGCGCCGATGTTGCGGAAGGTGAAGCTGACGGTGTTGTCATAGTTTGCCTCAGCTACAGGTACACGGTCTGAGAAGTACAGATTGTTGAGCGTGGCTCCGGGCTTGACAAGCACCGAGTAACCCTTGTTGTAGAGAGAGCTGGCGTCTTCCGTAACTTTGGTTACTTGAACCTTATCTGATGTTTCATTTTTGGGGAATGAGATGTCCGTACTTGAGAAAGCATAGAACGTATGTCCATTACTGGCGCTATAGTCCCAATACTTGACGGCCTGAGTGGTGGGCTTGGCATCGTATGCCTGCAAGCCTACGTACTCCCAGTCGCTGGAGTTGGACTCAGTGGTGCCAGCGGTAGAAGCCGTCCACGCAACCTGGAAGTTGTTGAAGACGACTGCGTCGTTGGTGGCTGTTTTGTCTTCTGCGCTTTCATGTTTTGTTCCATAAACCACGAACTTGCCGCCCAGCTTCTCAGCTGCAGCACTGCCATAGAGGTCTGCACGGGTGAGCGATGATGCTCCTCCGCTGAATACAATGGCCTCGTTTTTCTTTACCTGGGTTGTTCCCGGGCTCTCGCCTACGTACTCTTCATTGGTGCAGCTTGTCATCACGATAGCACCAAGGGCTGCGAGGAAATAGTTAATCTTTCTCATAACTGTACTTTTTTGAAGGTTAATACTATATTTACATGTCAAATTCATATGTTCCACCGTCCTCCACATCCTTGACCACGGCATCGAAGCCGCTGCCGCCCTGACGGCTGGGAATGGGGATGGTGTCTAAGTCGAGCTCTACGCGGATGACGCCGCCCTTCCAGTGCTCGCGAACCTGGTCGGTCACGTTGAACACGAAGGTGGAGTCCATGCCGTTGTTGAACTGCATCGTCACGTCCATATAGTGATTGATGTTGTCGGTCACCTCGCTGGCATGGTGGATGTTACGGGGCGTCTGTCCGCACATGCCGAAGGTGGTCAGACGGCCGCCGACGATGTCTACATGCTCGGCTGTGAGGCGTATGGGGTCGTCGGCAGGGGTACCGAAGGGTACGATGACACAGTCCTTCTTGAACTTCACATGATAGTAGACGGTGATGGGGTCGTTGCCGGCAGTACCGGTGTTGACTACAGCCGTGCGCGCCATGCCTGAGAGGTTGGCGTTACCGTCGACGGCGGTGATGCGTCCATTGTTGTTATGCAGGATGACCTCCGTCAGGTATATGTAGGTGATGGGCTCGAGCACCATGTTCAATTTTTTTATATATACATTATTTATTGGGTCGTAGACGAAGCCCGAGAGGTCGCGGTTGATCTCGATGCCCTGTTCGTAGGCAGAGAAGAGCTCCTCGGGCTGGTAGAAGGCGCGGGTGTAGCGGGGAGCCTGGTAGCGGGCAGGGCTCATCGACTGGTTGGTGTAGGCCGTCACGTAGTCGAGCGACGTCTGCTCGTCGAAGTTCAGACTCTGCACACCGTCGGGCGTCGTCACGTCGTTCCACACCAGGATGTCCCAGAAGCCCCAGTTGTACTTGCCGTGGAAGGTGTTGCCCACGATGGTGGCGGCGTAGACATTGGTATGTGGCACGTAGGCCTCCGAACCGGTGTAGTAGCGGCGAATCATGAACACATCGGGCTCCGTGTAACCGATGTTGCCGAACAGTGCCTGGTCGGCCTCGTCCCAACCATAGTACCAGTCGGCGCGCCAGTTGTAGATGCCGTAGATGGTCTCGTAGTCCCAGTATGCCTCGAGGTCGAGCTTCACCGTGGGCAGCGTGACATCGATGTCGCCACCGTCGTAGAGGTGAAGCGGCGGCTCGGGCTTACAGCCCATGAGGCCCATGAGGCCTATGAGGCTAATGAGCTTCCTCAGCTTACTCATGATCCCTCCTTTCTGGGGCCCTGTTAGTCCCATTAGCCTCATTGGTCTCATTGGCCTTATAGGCCCCATTGGCCCCATAGGTCCCATAGGCCCCATTGGTCTCATAGTCCTTGAAGCTCACGCCCTTCTTGTGGATTCTTCTGTAGAGCAGGTCGTACGACAGGGTGACACCGACGCGGGTGGGCCCAATCCAATTCCAGCGGTACTGGCGCTTCTTGAACAAGTCCGGGTCAGACTTCCACTTGTAGTAGTACAGGTTGTCCTTGTAGCTCGGATCCACGGGGTTCTCATACTGGTAGGGGTCGTACTTGCAGCGGAAGTAGCCAGCCTGGAGTCCCAGCTCCAGTCGCCAGTGCCCATTGCGTGACAGTGGCATGACGTAGCCGGCACCGACACCAACGCCGAACCCTTCGCCCACCCAGCCGCGATCGGCATCGAAGCAGATGCCGAACACGCCGCCATTGGCGTAGGCCTGGAGGTAGAAGCCGCTAAATAGCGGCCCATAGGCCCCATTGGCCTTATAGGGCTCATTGGCCCTATTGGCCTCATGGGTCTTCAGGTAGTAGCGTGCCTCCACCTGATAGTTCCTGAGCTGGAAGTACTTATGGGCATCGTAGTCCTGCCACCAGGGCATGTCGAACGAGGCGCCGAAGGTCATGTGTCCCTTCTTGGGGAAGTACTCCACCGCCACGTTGGGGATGGGGCACCAGCGGTTGTAGCCCGGCATGTAGACACCGTAGAACAGCAGGTTGGTCTTCAGCGCCAGCACCTCGCGGCGCGCCAGCCACTCCTGTGCGACCGGTGGTTCTGCCACAGGCATCGTCTCCACTACCGGTGTCTCCACCTCTATAGTCGGCATCTCCACCACTGGCTCTATCGCCGGTGCTACCGCGGGCGGCGTCTCTATCACCGGCGCTTGCTCTATCTTACCAATCTCAAGCTTCTCGCCTTCATACTTCTTGAAGTAGAGAACGACGCGGGCGGTGCGCAGATGGTGGAAGTAGGTCTTGTTCAGCCGCTTCCATAGCAGGCCGCTCTGTGCTTGCTGCAGGGCGGTCTTCAGTTGGGCAATATTGCCTTCAGGCAAATAGGTGTCGCACAGCTGCTTCACGAAGACGTGGTCCTGATCGCCGGCACGCTGCATGAGGAGACAGAGCGAACGGTAGTCCTCGGCCTCGCTGTCGAGGCAGAACTTGCTCTCGTTCACCGGGAACCGCAGCTGTTGGCGGATGAAGTCGAAGAGCCAGCCCGCACGCTTCTCGCCCAGCCGCTTGTTGTTCTCATAAGGGCCGTCGGGCGAGGCTGCGCCACGCACCACCATATAGGCCAGCTCCAGACTGTCGGCATTGATGCGTGGCAGAACACTGCTCTTCAGCTCTGTCAGGAACTGGTCGCCAACGGGCGGCTCTGTCTGGTTGACGGCGAAACCTACTCTGGCGGCGACGGCGTAGAACTCGTCGTCGCTCATTTTCGTGGCGTCACCCTCCGAGACGAAACGGATGTAGGGATATTTGTTGTAGAAGGAAGTGTCGACCGACAAGGCAGGCTGGGCGCCAACAGTGCCGCAGAGCAATGTAAGTATTGCCCCGATTGCAAGTATCTTCCCTATGAATCTGCCTTTTTTCATCGCTTCTTTGCCGTTTTTAATCTCTTTTAAAACGCAAAGATACGAATTTTCTTTAATAATAATACGCGCAAGGGCGAAAATGTGTCAATAAATTGTCTAATTGTTAGAACAATTTATACGCACGAGATGAAACAATTTGTCCAAACTGTCTGGTAGTCAAGGTTTTACTCCCCACACCATTTTAGGCCTTTTTGGTTTTTTTGAGGTTTGGTGCGGTATTCTGAGGGCGTCATGCCGTAAACTTCCTTGAACGTGCGGTTGAAAGTGACGGTGTTTGTCATGCCACATTCGTTGGCGATGGCGGCGATGGTGTACTCAGGATGCTCCAAAAGAAGCTTCGCTCCATACTCCACACGCTTGGTGTTGATGTAGACCGAGGCGTTCGATGCGTCGGAATATCTTGACATGATGTGGCCGATGCGGTTCTTGTCGACGCCGATGAGGCGGGCCATGTCGTCGCGTCCGAAGTTCGGATTGAGGAACAGGCGGTTGCGGGTTATCTGGCCGTCGAGCTTCACGAAGAGACGCTCGTTCTCGTCGACTATCGTCTCGCTGGCTTCTGCTGTCTCCTTGGCGCTCTCTGGGCTGCCCGTTGTCTCCACGTTTGTCGGTTCTTCAGAACTGGACTCCATGGCTCCCATCGCCATGTTGCGGTAGGCTTCGACGCTGTTGAGCGCCTTAACCAGCTTCTCGTTGCGGCGGCGTAAGCGGCGGCTGTAGTATAGAATGATCAGTCCGATAGCGGTACTGAAGAGCAAAAGCAAGCCTAAAATGCTCACCAGGGAGTTCTTCAGCTTCACGTCCTTCTCCGTCCGTATCAGGTCCCACGACTTTTGCATCATGCTGTACGACTTGTCGATGTGCAGGCTGTCGGCAATGGCCTTGATCTCACGGCTGTGTCGTGCTACCGCACTGGTGTCGCCCAGTGCCGTCTCCACCTGCGCCGCCGTCGTGAGCATGGTGATCATGCGGTAGGAATAGTTGTCCTTCTGATTCCTGAGCAAGTTGCAGTAGTCGTGGATGATGTCGCGTGCCTGCTCGTAGTGCTTATATATAATAAGGTAGTCGAGGATGGGCCTGTCGACGACAGCGTTGCCGCCGTCCTGCTTCTTCCACTCGTCGTAGGCGCGGTCGGCTTCTTCCTTGCGGCCGGCCTTGGCCAGCAGACTGGCACGCATGCCGTAGACGTAGCGTAGCGTCTCCTTGTTGTTGGCGCTTACGCCTTTGATGCGGAGTGCCGCCTCTTCCTGCAACAGCGACATGCGCATGGCGTCGTCGTAGCGCCCGTCCTCCGCGTACATCTGTAGCAGGTCGGTGTAGTTGCTGCACAGCTCGTTGTATTTGCGGAAGTAGTCGCTGGCCTTCATGACCTCGACGGCCTTGGCGCACATCTCCAGACCTTCCTGCTTCTTGCGGTGGTAATGCTTGCGCTTGCCCAGGGTGAAGTCGGCCATCGCCAGATAGGCGTCGTTCTTGTAGCGCCTGGCTGCGTCCTTGAGCTCGACCATATAGGTGACGAGTTCGTTCTCATCGTACATGATGTCGTGGGTCTGCATCAGTCGGGCGAGCAGCGCCAGATAGATGGTGGCGTCGCTCTTGGCCTCACCGCTATCGTACACAGCCTGATAGAGCCGTACCGCCTTGGTGTAGTCCATCGTGGCATAGCAGTAGTCGGCCTCGGCCATGTCGAGCTGCCACTTCTCGGCCAGCTGCCGTTGGCGCATGGTCTGGATGATGGCCAGCGAAGTGTCGCTATTGGTTACATTGTAAGCACTCTTGATGGTAAGCATCGAGTCGGGCAGCGTGATGGTCGCGTTGCATAGGAGGGTTGCCGACAACAGGCATATGACGATGAACAATCTTCGCATGATGCAAGGTGTTAGAACTGAGGTGTCTCGTGGAGGATATAGGGGAGGAAGCCTTGGTGGCGGAGAGCGGCGAGGAGGTTTTTTGACATGGCTTCGTTGTCCTTGCGGGTGTAGCGGATGTCGGTGAAGACCTGTGCCAGTGTCTCTTTGTGGTTGATATGCACGAAGTTGCGGTTCTCCTCCAACTCTTCCTTGGCGCTGTAGTAGCGGTCGATGTCAAGGGCCAGATAGTCGTCGTAACGCTCCTGATGGACGAAGGCCTCAAGGGGCAGACGGTCGCTGAGTGCTGGCTCCTCGTCGGGCCAGCCGACGGTGAGTGTGGCTACGGGGAACGTCAGCTTGGGCAGGTGCAGCAGCTCGATGATCTGCTGTGGCTGGTAGACGGTGGTGCCTAAGTAGCAGTAGCCCAACCCTTCCTCATCCATGAGGTTGCAGAGCGTCTGTGTGTAGAGCAGTGCGTCGGTAGCGGCGTTGATGAACGACAGGAAGTTGTCGTAGCCGGGCTCGGCGTTGCGGCAGCGTGCCCACGTGCTGGTGCGGTTGAAGTCAGCCAGGACGGTGAGGACGACGGGTGCCTGTGTCACCATCGGCTGGTTGAAGTGAGCCGGGGCCAGTTTCTGTTTCATCTCCGGCGAACGGGTGACGACGACCGAGTAGAGCTGTAGGTTGCCCATGGTCTGTGTACGACTGGCCTCTGTCATGAGGCGATTCAGTAGCTGCTCGTCGACATCACGGTCGGCGTAGCGGCGTATGGAACGGCGTGTTAGCAGGTTTTTCATCTTTCACTTCTTGATTTTGGGCACAAAGGTAGTGTTTTTTTTGGTTTTTCGCACGTTTTTTTGTAATTTTGCGGCCAAATAATCGTTAAACAGAGGAATTATGATGACTGAGGATGAGATTCGCGCATTGTTGGAGAGTTGTCGTGGTCAGGTGGACGCCGATGTCTTTGGCCGTCTGCAAGCGTTGGGACAGCAGGCTCTGATGCCCATCAAGCGGCCCGACGTTACTGAGGTGCGTCCGCAGGTGCTGGAGTGCGACGTTGTGCGTTTTCAGAATAATAAGGAGAAGTGGGTGGCGCTCGTCGGACTGCTCGACGGCTATCCCTATGAGATTTTCACTGGCTTGCAGGACGACGAGGAAGGCATCCTGTTGCCCAAGACGGTGACAAAAGGAAAAATACTGAAGCAGGTGAATCCCGACGGTACGAAGCGCTACGACTTCCAGTTCGAGAACAAACGCGGCTACAAGACCACCGTCGAGGGCCTATCGGAGAAGTTCAACCCCGAGTACTGGAACTATGCCAAACTCATCTCGGGTGTGTTGCGCTATCGCATGCCCATCGAGCACGTCATCAAGCTGGTGGCCTCGCTGTCGCTGAAAGACGAGAGCATCAACACGTGGAAGACCGGTGTGGAGCGTGCTCTGAAGAAGTACGTGCCGGGAGCACACGATTCCGAGTCCGAGGACACGGAGGGAAATGAGAAATGAGGAATGAGGAATGAGAAGTGAGGAATGAGAAGTGAGAAATGGGGGCTGGTGCCGAGATGTATATTGAGTTAAAGGAGGTGCGCTTCTATGCCTATCACGGCGTGCTGCCGCAGGAGCGTAGGGTGGGGGGCTGGTACCGTGTCACTCTGCGTGTGGGCTACGACTGGAGCCGCGCTGCCAAGACCGATCGGGTGGAAGACACCTTGAACTACGCCGAGCTCTATCAAGTGATTGGCCGCGAGATGGCCATTCCCTCGCAACTGCTCGAACATGTGGCCGGTCGCATCGCCACAGCCGTCAAGACACAACACCCCGACATTACCAGCATCGACCTGTGGGTGACGAAGGAAAACCCGCCGATGGGAGCCGAATGTAGCGGTGCCACGGTGGAACTACATAAAAAGTGAAGTGAGAAGGATATTGATTATATTGATGTTGGGGCTGGTGGTGCCTGTGAGTGCCGCCAAGACCTTTACGCTGGTCATTGACGCCGGACATGGAGGCAATGACCCGGGTTGCGTAGGCACGATGTCGAAGGAGAAGAACCTGACGCTGAAACACGCCTTGGCCTTTGGCAAGCTCGTTGAGCAGAAGTGTCCCGACGTGAAGGTTGTCTACACGCGTACCACCGACAGGTTCCTGGAGTTGTGGCAGCGTGCTGAGGTGGCCAACAAAGCCAAGGCCGACCTTTTCATCTCCATCCATATCAATTCCCTGCCGGGTAAGAAGATTGCCCGCGGCTACCAGACCTACACGCTGGGCCGCAGTCGTCGCGACGGCAACCGCAAGGGCTATATCGAGAACCTCGAGGTGGCCAAGCGCGAGAATGCCGTCATCCTCTATGAGAAGGACTATCAACAGCACTACGAGGGCTTTGACCCCAACTCGCCTGAGAGCAACATCCTCTTCGAGCTGATGCAGGACAAGAATATGGAGAACAGCGTCCAGCTGGCCAAGATGATGCAGAAGTATGTCTGTCAGGCCACTGGCCGCCAGGACCAGGGTGTCCATCAGGACAATCTCGCCGTGCTGCGCCTGACGTCGATGCCAGCCTGTCTGCTGGAGCTGGGTTTCATCTCGACACCCGACGAGGAGCGTTACCTGAACTCTAACGAGGCCGAATATGCCTATGCCCGTGGCATCTTCAACGCCTTCATGGCCTATCGCGGCAAGCTGAACAGTATAATAAAGGTGCCGTATAAGCCTGAGACAACGCCGGAGGCGGAAAAGGCCAATGGGATTAATGGGACTAATGGGGCCAATGGGACTAATGGGGCCAATGGGACCAATGGGACCAATGGGACTAATGAGCCCAATGGGACTAATGGGGCTAATGAGCCCAATGGGACTAATGGGGCTAATGAGCCCAATGGGGCCCGGCCTCTGGAGACGCCGGCGGCTACGGACGCCCCGGTCTTCAAGGTACAGATTTTGGCCAGCGACCGCCAGCTGAAGGCCGGCAACCCGCAGCTGAAAGGCCAGAAAGACGCCGACTTCTACAAGGAGGGCGGTCTCTATAAGTACACCGTCGGCGCCACTACCGACTATAATGAGATTCTGCGCCTTCGCCGCGAGCTTGCCAGTAAGTTCCCAGGTGCCTTCGTCATTGCCTTCCGTGGCAGCGAGAAGATGGATGTCAATGCCGCCATCGCAGAATGGCGAAAAAGGAAACGATAAGTCGGGATTTCGAGATAACGACATTTCGACATTCCGACATTGCGAGATTCTGACATAACGAAAAGAAAAAGACAACAAGAGATGAAATACTTTACCAAAGAAGTCCAGATAGGTCTGGTGGCCGTTATAGCCATCGTAGTGTTGTTCTTCGGCATGCAGTTCCTGAAGGGACTGTCCATATTCTCGTCCAATAACAGCTACTGCGTGCGCTTTGGCAATGTCAGTGGACTGTCGGCCAACAGCCCAGTCTATGCCAATGGCTATAAGGTGGGCGTTGTCGAGGGTATCAACTACGACTATGATCAGCCTAATGACATCATTGCAGTGATAGGCATTCATAAGGATATGTGGTTGCCCGAGGGCACGACGGCAGAGATCAGCAGCGACCTGCTCGGCAATGTCAAGCTGGAGTTGCGCCTTGGTGCCACGTCGGCCCGGCTGGCTCCCGGCGACACCATCAATGGCGGTCTGGAGTTAGGCGCCTTGGGCAAGGCCGCAGAGATGATTCCCCAGATAGAGGGCATGCTGCCTAAGCTCGACTCCATTCTGGCCAGCGTCAATGCGCTGCTCGCCGATCCCACAATCAGCCATTCGCTCCACAACGTAGAGCAGATTACGGCAGGACTGACCACTACCACCGCCGAGTTGCATCAGCTGACGTCCAGTCTGAACCATCAGGTGCCCAACTTGATGCAGAAGGCTGATGGTGTGCTGGCTAATACGGGAACGTTGACGAAGAACCTGAGCGACCTCGACATAGCTGCCACCATGGCCAGCGTCAATACCACTCTTTATAATGTCGAGCAGCTGACCGCCAAACTGAACAGTAACGACGGTACGCTGGGACTCCTCATGCGTGATCAGCAGCTGTACCATCATCTGTCGTCGACCATGAGCCATGCCGACTCACTCATCATCGATCTGAAGGGGCATCCGAAGCGTTATGTGCACTTCTCACTGTTTGGCAAAAAAGATAAGTAATTTTATTTTGTCTAAATAGAAGCGCGCGTATTTCCTGCAAAAGAGACGTGCGAATGTTGGTACAAGCGACTGATAGTCAGGTGTTTCGGATTTTGCAAGCGGCGGTAGGAGTATGCTTTTTCGTGAAACATTCTAAAAGCCCGTCAGATAGTCAGTTACGTGCGAAACCATCTTGCTGTTCAATTTCCTTGGATTTGCAGGATTGAAAAAAAAGTGCGAACTTTGCACTCGCAAATTAGGAAGTCATAACTTGTAACCTAAGCGATTGTTAACTCATATGGTAAGCAAACAACATCAGGCGCTCTGGGATTACTGTCTTCAACTCATCAGGCAGAACGTTTCGGAGCAGCAATACAAAACGTGGTTCGAGCCCATCGTCTTCGAGTCGTTCTCGGAGGCCGATGCCACTCTCCTCGTGCAGGTGCCGAGTGCTTACTTCTGTGAGTATCTGGAGCAACACTATGTGCGCCTGATGTACTGGGCCCTGACCAACAGCTTCAAGGCCAACATCTGCCTGCGCTACCGTGTCGTCACCGACAAGGAGCATAACCTGACAACGCAGTTGGGTAGTGATGGCCCTACGTTCATTAATACGCTGCAGCCCACGACTCGTGGCAATAAGGCTCCGACGATGCTTGATGCTGCTCCCAGCGACCTCGACCCGCAGCTCGATGTGCATAAGTCGTTCAACTCGTTTATTGAGGGCGACTCCAACAAGCTGCCCCGTACCGTCGGCCTCTCCATAGCCGAGCATCCGGGCAAGTCGACATTCAATCCCTTCTTCCTCTACGGACCGTCGGGTTGTGGAAAGACCCACCTCATCAACGCCATTGGCCTGAAGTGTAAGGAAATGTACCCGCACAAGCGCGTGTTGTACGTGAGTGCCCGACTCTTCCAGGTGCAGTTCACCGATGCCGTGCGTCATAACACGACCAACGACTTCATCAACTTCTACCAGAGCATTGATGTGCTTATCGTCGATGACATCCAGGAGTGGGCCACGTCGCCGAAGACCCTCGACACGTTCTTCTTCATCTTCGATCACCTGTTCCGTATTGGCAAGCAGATTATTCTGGCCTCCGACCGGCCGCCTGTCGACCTCGAGGGCGTGAAAGACCGTCTGCTGACCCGTTTCTCCTGCGGACTCATTGCCGAGTTGGAGAAGCCCAATCCGAAGCTCTGTATCGACATTCTCAACGCCAAGTGCCGCCGCGACGGTCTGAAGATTCCCGCCAACGTCATTGATTTCATCGCCGAAACCGCCAACGGCAGCGTCCGCGACCTCGAGGGTGTGGTGAACCAGTTGCTGGCCTACTCGATTGTCTATAACTCTGCTGTCGACATGAGGTTGGCCGAGCGTGTCATCAAGCGTGCCGTGAAGGTCGACAACAAGCCACTCACCATTGACGATATTCTGGAGACGGTGTGCAGCCACTTCAATGTCAGTCCGCAGCACGTCTTCGGCCGTAGCCGTAAGCACGACCTTGTTCAGGTACGTCAGATTTCGATGTACTTCGCCCAGAAATACACGAAGATGCCCGCCTCGCGCATCGGACAGCTCATTGGCAACCGCGACCATTCCACCGTCATTCACAGTTGCTCTACCGTGGAGCAGCGTCTGAAGGTGGACAAGGCCTTCTCCGACGAGCTCACCAGCATCGAGAATGCCTTCAAGCTGAAGAAGTAGTGTCCCTGTATGCTGCGATATTATCGCAGCATAGATTAAACCTTCCTGCCCTTTGTTCGTCATATACAAAAACTGTAACGATGAACCGTACCCTCTTTTCGCTGATATTCCTTCTGGCCACTGTCATAGGCAGTGCCGGCTCCCTCGTAGATCTTCGCCAAGCCCTGGAGCAGTCGTCCGTCACACAAGTGCAGGAGAAGGTCTATATCCATACCGACAATACGTGTTATTTTATTGGCGACACCCTCTGGTACAAAGCCTATGTCGTACGTGCCGACAACCTGAAGCCCACCGACATGAGCCGCATCCTCTATGTCGAGCTGCTGTCGCCCGACGGACTGCTTGTGGAAAGACAGAACATCATCGTGTCGCCCGACGGCTATACTTGCGGACAGTTTGCACTGCGTGACTCCCTCTACTCCGGCTACTACGAGCTGCGTGCCTACACGCGCTGGAACCTCAACTTCAACCAGCGCGAGCACCGCTTCAGCCGAGACGACAGCTGGGCCTTCTACAACCGTAAGATGGCTGAGGACTACTACCGTCTGTGGGATGGGCTCTACTCGCGTGTGCTGCCTGTCTACAGCAAGCCTGACGCTCCCGGCGATTACGACCTGCGCCGCATCTACCAGCGTCCGAAGACCCGCCTGCCGAAGCCTAAGAAGGAAGAGCTGTTTGTCACCTTCTATCCAGAAGGCGGCACGATGGTCGAGGGCCTGCAGAGCCGTGTGGCCTTCGAGGCTGTCGACCAGAACGGTGAGGTGGTCAATATCCGTGGCGAAGTGTGGGACGGCAACAGTAAGGTTGCCGATATCAGCACGGTTTATATGGGGCGCGGCCAGTTTGACGTGACCCCTGGAAGCCACCGTTTGGAAGCCCGTTTCCTGTGGCGTGGCAAGAACTATAGCTTCAACCTGCCGAACGCCGAGAAGAGCGGCGCCGTCATGACCCTAAGCGGCAATCGCCTCAATATCGTGGGCCGCAATCTGCCTCAGGACCGGCAGTATGCTGTCTCCGTGCTCTGTCGTGGTGCCTTGAAGCATTTCGAAGAGGTTCCCCTTTCCTCTCTCACCACTCCCTACTCACCACTCACTATCACCCTGCCCTTCGAGAGCCTGCCCGCAGGTGTCAACGACGTAACACTTTTCGACAGCGAGGGCCAGATACTGGCCGACAGACTGTTCTTCGTTGATGGGACTAATGGGGCTAATGGGACTAATGGGACTAATGGGGCCAATATTGTTCCCATTGAGGGCATCAATGCCCTTAAGGCTACCACCACCTATTCCCCCTATGACTCCATTACCATCGGTCTGCAGCTGCCGACGCCTGAGACCACCTTCTCACTGGCCGTCCGCGATACGCGCACCGACGAGCCGACCTACGACGACGGCAACATCATGACGTCGATGCTGCTGAGCAGTGAACTGCGCGGCTTCATTGCCCGTCCCGCCTACTACTTCGAGAGCCGTGACGAGGAGCACCGCCGTAATCTCGACATTCTGATGATGGTGCAGGGCTGGCGCAAGTATAAGTGGAAGGAGCTGGCCGACACCGCCTTCGTGCCCCAGTTCCAGCCCGAGACGACGATGACCGTCAGTGGCGCCGTCTATAAGATGCTCAGTCTTGTACCAGTCGGCGACATGCCTATCGAGGAACCTATGGGAATTGCTGAGGTTGGCGAGTGGGCGTCGGGTCGCTTCACAGGTGGCACAAATGCGTTCAAGAGCAGGTCTATGGTGGATACAGGTCTGACCGAGGAGAGTGACACGGAGACGTCGGAAGACTACGGCTCCGACAGTGGGACGACGGACATCACCGACATAGGTTCGCTGACCGAGGATGTAGGGTCAGTCATCGGCATCAACCACCGCGGCATGCGCCGTGAGGTGATGGTCGAGGCCGAGGTCTACACCGAGGACGGCATGGTGGCGGCAGTCCAGAAGACCCACGACGGCGGACGCTTCGTCTTTGAGATACCGCCGTTCTATGGCACCACCTATCTGAACCTCAAGGCCTACAAAGAGAAAGACTCCCTGCGCAAGGCCATGACGGCACGCGGCGACAAGGAGGTGTTCCGCGAGGAGGCCTTCGCCGATTACTACGTGAAGCGTGACATGCATTATCCCGTCTTCACCGAGGAATATAACTTCTACCAGAACCATGCCCCCGACTGGGACCCGTCGATGGAAGAGGTCGATACGCTGTCGTTGCTGTCAATGGAGAACGACGTCCACCAGCTGCGCAACGTCGACGTGAAGGGCCGTCGCCGCGGTCGTCGCGCCACCGACTGGACGAAGCCCGCCTTCGTGCGCGATGCCTACGACCTGTATAACGACTTGACGGACTACGGCCTGTCGTATGGCAGGTATGACATGCGCATGTTCCCGCAGCAGGTGGCCATCTTCCTCTATGGCAATATGGGACGTCACACGAAGATCAATATCGACGGACGCATGGACGGCCAGGTCTACTGGCGTAACTACGACAATACGGGCAGTATGACGAATGCGTCGGCAGATATAGCCGCAGAGATAAAGGAGTTCGACAGGAAACGCTCGCCACAGGCCCTTTATGACAACCTGCTGCTGGCTCGTCTGCAGGACGTGCGCATCTATAGCGACTACGAACCGCGTAAGGAGGACTCCACGATTGTCGAGGGTAAGTATATCGCCGATATGACGGTCGACATGGTACCCATTGCCGACGGCGGCAAGCAGGTGGTCTTCCGCGACCGCCACATCTACTTCCACGGCATGAACGAGGCTGCCGACTTCTACCAGCCCGACTACAGCCGCCGTCCTGTCGGCGAACGTCCCGAGGACTACCGTCGTACGCTCTACTGGAACCCCAACGCCCGTACCGACGAGAACGGCCGTTTCATCACCACTTTCTATAACAACGGCAAGGAGACGCGCATTAAAATAAGCGCCGCCGGAGTCACCCCCGACGGCCGCCTGTTGTTCTCGAAGTAGAGCGTTGAAATCTCGGCATGTCGAAATCTCGTTATTTCGAAATGTCGTTATCTCGAAAGGATTTTTCGGGTTCTGCCGCCCTCGCGGACGATGTTCAGCCCGTGTCTCAAGCCGCCTAACTGTCGGCCCTGCAGGTCGTACACCTGCTGGTCGTGCTGCGTCGCTGTCACCGCCATCTCCTCGATGCCCGTCGTGTTGACGGCGTGGATGGTGAATGTGTCGGTGGTTTTCTCACCGCTCATTCCTGTCAGCGTTACGGAGAGCTGGTAGTCGCCGGCTGTGGCGATGGCGCCCATAAGGGTCACGGTACCTTTTATATAGTCCACCTGACGGGTGATTCCCTCGGGCAGTTCGCTTGTCTTAATCGTATAATTCTTGGTGTAGCGCCCCTTGAAGACGTATTCTATGGTCTCGCCCACGTTCACCGTCAGCTCTTTCTCTAACAGTCGCGGCAGCATGGCGTCGGGCAGGTAGTAGCCCAGGTGCGGCGGCTGGTTGTAGGCCGTGTTCTGCCAGCAGACGGCCATGCGGTAGGTGTGGTCGTGCATGAGCGTCGGCATGCGGTAGCTGGTGCTGGTCGTCGTCGAGTAGATGTTCAGGGTGGCCTTGTCGGTGGTGCTCCAGAGTATCACCTCCTCGCGCCAGTCGCCGAAGATGTCGGCCGACAGACAGGGCGTAGCCTTGGTGCCGTTGCACGAGGCCGGCGAGCCGAGGCTGCCGATGGCCGTGCCGTTGACGCCGAGTGTCGAACCGCCGTATTTCGAGATGGTGGTGCCGTCGAGCAGTTCGTCCTGCAGGTCGCCGTCCCAGTAGACACGGAAGTTCATCGACGGTTTCTTCGTGCCGGCCTCCTTGCCCGTCACGGCGTTGAAGGGGTTCTGGTTGCGTGAGGCGCTGTCGAAGCCGCCGTACGAAGACCAGAACTCATAACCACGGCTGCCGGCCACAATGTCGGCGGCGCAGCCGCGTCCGTTGTCCTGTCCGCTCTGTCCACCCTTCCAGATGATCTCGCCTGTAGCGGCATCATGGATGTCCCAGGCGTAGGTACCTTTCTCCTCGTGTACGTCGAAGAGCTCCAGTCCCGGCCGGTCGGGGATGAGGTCGCCTAAGTGGATGGCGTCGCCGTGGCCGAAGCCCGTGCCGTAGAGCAGGCGGCCGTCGTTGTCGCAGCCGGCGGCTCCCCAGATGATTTCGTCGCAGCCGTCGCCGTCAACATCGGCGAGGCTCAGGTTATGGTTGCCATTGAACATCATCGTACCGCTGCCGCTGCCGTTGGTGGCCTTGCAGCCGCTGTAGTTTTTGGTGACGACATTGCCGTTGGCATTCCAGGTCGTCACGCTGTAAGCTGACGATGACGTCGAGGCGTGGAGCCAGCGCGGATGCAGCTGCTGGCCGTCGAAATCGACAGCCCATACGTAGGCGTAGCTGTAGTAGCCGCGACAGAAGATGCCGCTGGGGCGTGCGTCGGGGCCGTCGAGGAAGGCCGTGGCGGCGAGGTAGCGCTCGCCACGGTTGCCGTAGCTGCCGTTGTCGCTCTTGCCGTTGGGCTCGCCCCAGTTGTAGGTGCCGGCGGCATCGCTCAGCTCATTCTTGCCGTTGCGGTTGGGACAGTAGGCGATGGTGTGGATGGCGGCACCCGTCTCGCCGTTGAACACCGTCAGGTACTCCTGTCCGCCGTTGATGCGGCCAGCACCTTCGCTCACCCAGTCCTTGGTGTTCGAGGCTGCTTTGATCTTGGCATCGGTGGCGGCCTGGTTTACATAGTTGCCCTGTCCGTCGATGGAGCCCGGTGCCGTCTTGCACATCAGCTCGGCGCGGCCGTCGCCGTCGTAGTCGTAGACTTGGAACTGCGTGTAGTGGGCGCCGGCACGGATGTTCTTGCCTAAGTCAACACGCCAGAGCAATTGACTATTTGACAATTGACCATTTACGATTTCGCCCGGGACTATCTTGTAACAGTCGATGTAGACGTTGCCGGTGACGCCGTTCTGTGAGTTGTCCTTCGAGTTCGACGGGTCCCACTTCACAAATATCTCATACTGTCCGTCACCGTCCACGTCGCCCACCGAGCAGTCGTTGGGTGAGTAGTCGTAGTCCTGACCGTTGGGGTAGGAGACCGTCTCCTTGTCGATGGTTGTCGTGTAAGGCTTTGTCTTGCCGGCCGCTGGCCGCTGGAGTTTCACCTCCAGATAGCTCTTGCTCCAGGGTGCCACTGCCTCGGTGGTGTCGACAGCCACGCCGTCGACCAGCGTCACCACCTGGTAGCTCTTGCCTGTGTAGTTGTCCTTGTAGTAGGTGGCATACCTGTTGGTGACCACCTCCTGGCCGTCGCGGAGGATGTTGAAGGTTGTCCTGTCCTCGTCGTCGGTGCCCAGCAGGCGCCAGCTCAGGATGCGGCTGCTGCCCGAGGGTATGACGACCAGTCCGCGGTCCAGCTTCTCCATTTGGCTTACTGGGGTGTTCTGTGCTGTGGCTGTCATGGTAGCCGCTGCAGTCAGGATGGTAAGTAGCAATTGTTTCATCGTGTTCTGATTTGTAGTTAGTTTCTTGCTGCAAAGGTACATAATTAAAGATAAAGTTGACACCCTTTGCCAAAAAATGTAGGAAGAAAATCGCGGATTCAAGGTGATGTGGCCGAAAAAGTCCGTATCTTTGCACCGCGATTGATAACTAACGACTGAAACAAATGAAAAGACTGTTACTTATGGCCCTCGTTGGGCTGATGGCTGTCGGTGCCGGCGCACAGCGCTACACTGATAAGTTGAACCGTGGCCTCGTGGCCATACCACAAGGCGACAAGACCGGCCAGGACTCCCGCTACGGCGTGTCGGGCTCGGGCATATTCGTTTCCTGGCGTATTCTGCCGGGCGAGTATTACGACACGAAGTACAACGTCTATCGTGGCGCGACGAAGATAGCCAGCGACCTGACGGTGTCGAACTATCAGGACAACAGCGGCTCCAAGACAGCCACCTACAAGGTGGTGCCCGTCATCCGCGGGACGGAACGCCAGGACTTGGCGGCAGAGTGTAAACCGTGGAATCACCAGTACTGGGAGATTCCCGTCATGTCGGTGGTGAACCGTAACGGTGTCACCCTCAGTGGCTACACACTGAACGACTGTTCGGTGGCCGACGTCGACGGCGATGGTCAGATGGAGTTTGTCGTGAAGCGCCGTAATGACTCAGGCAACCTTCGCACCGAGGGTAATACCACAGACTTCAACCTGCACGAGTGCTATAAGATGGATGGTACGCGCCTGTGGTGGATTGACATGGGCCCGAACCTCATGGCCGGTCCCGACGAACAGTTCGACCTCATCCTCTATGACTGGGATCAGGACGGCAAGGCCGAGGCTCTGATGCGTGGTGCCGACAACATGATTATCCACACCGCTACAGGCAAGACCATCAAAATCGGTAACATGAACTACTATGCTCCCCGTGACGAATACACCCGTGAGGGAGCGGAATACCTGCTTTACATGAACGGCGAGACCGGCGAGCCTTATGGCTGGGACGGTTCCGATAACTGGACCCCTGCAGCCTATCCGCTACCGCGCTTTGAGAGTGGCGAGAGCAACTACGCCACCGTCTGGGGCACCAACGACACGGGCCACCGTGCCTGTAAGCACTATTTCGGTGCTCCCTATCTCGACGGTCGCAACCCCAGCATCTTCTTGGGTCGTGGCTGCTACACCCGTCACAAGTTCTGCGCCCTCGACGTGAATCCTGCCACTCATGAGCTGACACAGCGCTGGCGCTGGAACTGCTATGATAGCAAGTCGTCCTGGTTTGGCAATGGTTTCCATAACTTCGCCATCGCCGACGTCGACATGGACGGACGCGACGAAATTGTCTTCGGCTCGATGATGATTGATGACACGGGTTACGGCCTCTCTACCACCGGCTTTGGCCATGGTGACGCACAGCACTGCGGTGACCTCGACCCCTACCGCTGGGGCTTGGAGCAGTTTGTCTGTCTGGAAAGTGCTACGGTGCCGGGCATCGCCTATACCGACGCCACCACTTCAACACTGCGTTACACCACTGGTGGCGGTTCCGACAATGGCCGCTGCATGGCCGGCAACTTCCAGGGCACCTATCCCGGAGCTATTGGCATCTCCGGAAGCGCCGTCAGTCTGGTGGCCGACAAGGCTCTTCCTGAACTCGGTTCCTTTAGCGACGACCACGTCAACATGCGTGTCTACTGGGACGGCGACCTGCTTGACGAGTTCATGGACTCGCCGGGCACGGAAAAGAGTCCTTGCGTCTATAAATACGGAACAGAGGTCGGGACTGGCCGCTCTTACGCCAATGGCCGTTGCTGGATGGGACAGGGCAACCTGAACAACTCGTCGAAGAACAACCCCTGCTTCCTCGGCGACATCCTCGGCGACTGGCGCGAGGAAATTGTCACCCGTACTGCCGACAAGCTCATCATCCAGATCAGCAGCTACCCCTCGCCGTGGGGCATCACCTCCCTGTGGTACGACCACGAATATCGCAACGCCATGACCTGGCAGTCGGTAGGCTACAACCAGCCACCGCACACCAGCTTCTTCCTCGGCGAACTGGAGGGCATCACCAACTGTCCGCCCGCCGTGACACTCGAGGGACGTACCGAGGTGCAGAACGGCGGTACCATACAGACCACCGACGACCATCTGCTCGTCTCGGGCTATGAGAACAAGACCATCACTGTCGCCGACGGTGCCTCACCTTATATATTAACCGTCAATGCTCCGGCATGGGTGAAGGGCAGCGGTGCCCAGCAGGCCACTAGCTCGACGCCGAAGCAGCCCGCACAGACCGTGGAGACCTATACCACGACGCTCGCCGGCGGCGCCTTCAGCGGTACCACCCGTCTGGTGAAGCAGGGTGAGGGCGTGCTCGTGCTGCCCAACGTCACCGAGAAGCACACCGGTGCCACTGACGTCTGGCAGGGCACGCTCCAGTTCGACGGAACCATGGAGTCGAGCCCCGTCTGGCTGAACCGCCACACGACGCTCGTCAGCGACGGTGGCAAGTTCAAGGGCGGCTTGAAGGCCGACTACAACGCCACCATCTATCCCGGTGGTCGTGACAAGGTGGGCAGCATCACAGCCTCGACGCTCGAACTCGGTTTCGGCTCACGCATCGTGCTTGACGGTGCCAACGGTGTGTTCGACCAGGTGAACGCTGACAAGATGACCATCGAGAGCAAGACGACTGCCGCCTGGATTAACTACGGTCCGCGCTACAAGGCTCCCGTCATTACCTTCAATTATACGGGTGAGCTGCCTGCCGGCACTTATGTCCTGGGAACTATCGCCGAGATTACAGGCACTGTGGCCAATATCAATATTGAGGGCCTGCCCACCAGCGTGAAGTCATCGCTGAAGCATGAGGACGGCAAGCTGGTGCTCGTCATTGAGACCATGCGCCAGCCGGGCGAGGTGGTCTGGAACGGAGCCTCGGGCAACGCCACATGGCAGCAGGCCGTGTCCATGAATTTCCTGGCCGGTGGGGTAGAGGACTGCTCTGCCGAGGGCGACGACATCATCTTCAACGACGATGCCTCCGTCACGACGGTCACTATCAAGGGCGCTGTCAGTCCCAAGTCGGTGACGTTCAACAACGAGACGAAGTCATATACCGTCAATGGCGACAGCATCGTCGGCGGTGGTACACTCACCAAGAACGGCAAGGCTACGGTGACCCTCAACAACTGGAACCATATCGGTAACACTACCGTCAACGGCGGCATGCTCGTGGTGACGGCACTGGCCAACAATGCCGGACAGGACTGGGGCTCACTGGGCAGTTCGAAGCAGACCATCACCCTCAACGACGGGGCCACGCTGCGCACCAATGGCACCATCATCACCGACCAGGTACTGAATGTCAGCGGCGATGTGACCATCGACGTGCCGTCGAGCAAGAGCGTCATCTTCAACAAGGCCATCAAGGGCAGCGGTGCCACCGTCATCAAGACCGGCGCCGGCTCTATGGAGACGGGTACCGTGACCAATACCTACAGCAAGCTGATTGTCAAGGGCGGTACCATGAGATCTAACTACTCGTCGAGTAATGCCGACATGCTGCCGAAGACCGTGGAGTTCCAGGGCGGTACCCTGTGGGGGGCCAACATGGAAGGCGGTTCGGGTGTGAGCAATAACTCCAACTTCATCGTGCCCAGCGGCAAGACCGGCACGTTCTACGGCTCGTTCCGTGGTACCTATACCGGCGTCCTGACGGGCGAGGGCACGTTCAATGTCTATACCGGCGGTGTGCGCTGCTACTGGAACGGTAACTGGAGCGGCTTTACCGGTACCGTCAGCTGTGGCAAGGAGAACCGTCAGAACAAGAAGACCTACGATCCCGTGTTCGACTTCAACAACACCTACGGTCTGCCCAAGGCCACGCTGAATGTCAAGGCCGAGGTCACCGTGAGCAACGACGGCAAGAACTTTCCCGTGGGTAAGATTACCGGTACCGGCAAACTGATTGGCGACGGCACGTGGCGCATCAACGGTCTGGACGGTAACATGACCCTCAACACCACCATCGAGTCGCCGGTGGCCTGGATTGGCACCGGTAAGCTGACGCTGAACATTGGTAAGGTGGCCGGCGCGCTGTCCGTGGAGTCGGGTACCGTGACCTTCAATAACGCGGCGCTCTCCACACTCCTGCATGGCGCCAAGACCACGACCCTCAAGGGCAGTGGCCGCCTGGTGGGACAGGGCTTGCTCAATGCGCTGACGATGCAGAGCGGCACGGAGCTCATCCCCTGTGCCTCTGTGCTGAACGAGACGACGCCGGGCACCATCAAGTGTAACAACGCCATCACCGTCAACAGCGGTGCTGTGGTGAACTTCCTCATCGGCGCCAAGAAGAACTCCACCATCAACACCAAGGACCTCACCATGAAGGGTACGGTGAAGGTGACGTTCGTCGAAGACCGCCAGTTGGAGGTCGGCGAGGAGCTGACGCTGTGGACGGTCAGCGGCTATTACAGCGGTACGCCCACGTTTGACTTGCCCGACAGCTATGTCTGGGACACCAGCCGCATCAGCGAGGGCATCCTGAAGGTCGTTGGCGTCGCTACGGGCTTCGGCGACGCTGCGCGTCTAAATGATAATGGAAAAATGATTAATGATAAAGTCTTCGACCTGCGCGGCCGCCAGACAGGAACGGAGAATCTGCCTGCTGGCATCTACATCCGTTACGGTCGTAAGGTGGTGGTGCGATAGGGCTGTAGGCAAAAAGTATAGTAGAAAGTGCAAAAATTAAGGTGTGGTTTTCTTGCTTCGTGTCAGGAAAATCACTACCTTTGCGCCCGACTACGATACTCTTACGCCAAGATAATACCTATTTATTAATAACTAAAGTAATACAATTATGAAGAAAAGACTACTTATCGCGGCTCTTGCCATGCTGAGCGTAGCTACATCGTTCGCCTACGAGATTGGCGAATATGCCTACACGGCCACGCAGAGAGTCAAGGTTTTAAGTGAGAACCTTGTTCAGAACGGCAATTTCTCTGCCGGTCTGGAGGGTTGGACCAATGCCGCTGGCGAAGGCATCAGTGCCGACGTCTGGTCGATGGAAGAGGGTGCCGGTCCTAACGGCGAGAATGTCATTATGAGCATCAACGGCAGCACCGATGAGGCTGCCCTGTGCCGTGCATGGACGTTGGAGCCGGGTACTTACGTGGTAATGTATGATATCAAGGGTGAGTCATACGGAACTACAGGAACTATTTGTGGTAATGCCAGCTGTGCAACATTCTTTCTGACTTCTGGTGAGTCTCTGAACATGACCTACCATACAGAGAAGGATGCTAACAATAAGGATGTTAACGTATGGGACGAAGGTTTCACAATGGTTGCCGGTGTTGACGGTTACAAGGACGAGTGGAAGACCAATTCCTACGTCTTTACGGCTGACGACGGTCAGAAGCTGGTGATGCATTTTGAGAAGCTTGCTTCACAGGTTAAGTTTACCAATGTTCGCATCTACCGTGCACAAGTGGTCTATGACGACCGTATCCTGCAGAGCAAGCTGGCCTACGTCGACCGTCTGGTGGCTACAGGTAAGTTCCTGCTCGACACTGACAACGGCTTTATCGAAAATGTCGTTGGCACCATGCGTGGTATGCTTGGCACCGCTGAGCTGGACGATCCCTCTAACGTGGAGGCTCTGATGGAGGCTTACGAGACCGAACTGCTGGCTTGGCTCGACGTCAATGCCGGTGACATTCTGAAGGATGAGAAGAAATGGAGTGCCTACACCGATACCCGTAAGGCTTTTGCTGAGAAAGATTTCGGTAACTGGGATGGCACTGGTGACCGTTGGTTCCACAAGAACAACGGCGGCAGTAACGAGATTACCAACGACGGCGACGAGATTGGCCACCGCTTCCAGGGTGGTGTAGAAGGCAATGCTTCTCTTTACTACAAGATTACGCCTGCCAATCCTGGCACTTATATGTTCTCCGCAGATATTGTCGGTCACTATATGACTGGTGGTAAGAATAACGTGGTAACCTATTGGCTGGGTACTGCTGATAATTATGTCTCTGACTGGAACCGTGATTTCCGTGGTGTGACAATGTACGCAGGTAAGGATATCATGGGTACAGACGCTGAGGCCAATGCTGCCATGAACAACGAGCAGGAGGGTCAGAAGATTGACTGCGGTCTGATTAATAACCCCAATGCCAAGAACAATCCCCAGAAGTTTGTTGTCTTCTACGAGGTATCCCAGGAGATGGTCGATGCTCAGACACCTATTACCTTCGGTATCAGCTATATCCTGGATCCCGATCGTACGCCTACAAAAATGGGTTCTAACGTGAATATCGCCAACCCGCAGATTCGTCTGATTGGTGTGACTCAGGCTATCATTGACTATCAGAACGAGGTGGCTAAGATCATTGCCCAGCAGGGTCCGCTGAAGGAGCGTCTCGACCTGGCTAAGGAAGACCTGCAGAAGACTGCCCAGGATGGTTATCCTTGGGGTAAGGCTGCCCTGCAGGAGGCTATCGACGCGTACCAGCCCGTCTACGAGGCTTCGTTGGAGGTGATCGATGCTGATGGTAACGTGAAGAACCGGGAGTACATCCTGCAGTGCATGGACGATGCCGTCACCGGTGCCGGCATTCTCTACAGCGACAGCCTCCTGAACTCTGTGAAGGCTATGAACAGCGCTCGCAACGCATTCAGCAATATCAACAAGCCAATTGCAACCTATCGTCAGAAGATTGCCGACGCTGAGGCTGTTCGCGACGACGGTAAGAACGTGATGGGCGATAAGAAGACCTTCCAGGCTGCCATCGACGCTGCTGCTGCCAAGCTCGACGAGGTGCTCGCTGCTACTACCGATGAGACCCGTGAGGCCGACGAGGCTACCCTGGCTGAGGCCCTCACTGTACTGGCTGCCGCCGTTGAGGCCTTCGAGCAGAGTGCTGTCATCGAGCCGTTCATCGACATCGACTTCTCGAACAACTTCGAGGAGATCATGGAAGACGGCGTCGGCACAGGCAACTACATGATCAAGGGTGCCAAGGGTCAGATGGAGTTCTCCACTGGTTCTGTGAACGTTGAGGACAATACCGGTGCTCCCGACGAGAAGGGTCGTGGTGCTTCGATGAGCTTTGCCCTGGGTTACGGCGAGGAACTGCTCGACGTGCTCCGTGTCGGTAATGGTACGGCTACCGTCAACATCCCCGAGGGTGTTGAGATTGGTGATAACGATGTCGTCCGCTTCGAGTTTGATGTATGGTTCGTACAGCTGAGTGCTGGTACGATTAATATCGACCTTCTGAATGCTGAGGATCAGCGTCTGGCCGGCTTCGGCTACTGCGCATACGGTAATCCTCCCGCAGACCTGAACTACAATAGCTTCAACAACGAGGCTAACGAGGGTCTTGACCTGGCCGGCTATGCTACCAACAACAAGGCCGGTGACGTCGCCTCTCATGTTGACGGCAACAAGAACTCCTTCTCACTGCTCATCGACTACAAGGCCAAGGCTGTCCAGGGTATCATGGTTTCTTCGAAGGGTACCTGCACAGGTAAGCCCATGCCGCTGCAGACCTACATCGACGACGAGACCTCTATCGAGGACACTAAGGTGGCTAAGTTCGTGCTCCGCAGTAACTACGGTTCGAACAACGCCGGTAACTATGTTGGCCGTCGTTCTTGGTTCGACAACCTGAAGGCCATCAAGTATGCTTCTCAGGCTGAGGGCGAGGTCGAGAACGGTGTGAAGAACATCGAGACCAAGGTTGCCGACGGTGCCATCTACACCATCAGCGGTCAGCGCCTCAACGCAGCTCCTGCCAAGGGTCTCTACATCCAGAACGGTAAGAAGTTTGTGATTAAGTAAGCACAGAACTGAGCTTGCTCAAGTTCTGTCGAACGTGAACAAAATCGAGCGCAGCTCAAGTTTGTGATTAAGTAAGCACAGCTATACTCAATATCAAAATTCGGGGACGCCGCGCGGCGTCCCCGAATTTTTTGCGCGCTTCTCGAGTGCCCGGCGGTTTTGCCCCTGGGGCTTGCAGGCCTTGCAGGGGTCGTAGGTGCAAATAGTGTAGGAGAAAGTCAATAATTGCGGTGCGCTTTGTTTGGCCGTTTCGTTTTTTTTTAGTTATTTTGCACCTTGAAAACAAGTCTACTTCCCTACTGGTGACTAAACGAACAAATAAATATTAGCTAATAACAAGTTCTATGAAGAAGTTCTTATTCTGTTTCTCTCTCGCATTGGCGGGACTGATGACCTCTTGTATAGACAAGTACGAAGAGGTGGATGCCGACTCGAAGCCCTCGTGGCTCGGCGGAAGCATCTATTCAGAACTGAAGAATCCGAATCAGGATGTGTTGACGGGAACCTTTAAGACCTACCTGCGGTTGGTCGACGACCTCGGCTACGACGAGGTGCTCAACCGCACGGGTTCGAAAACCGTGTTCCCCGCCAACGACGAAGCCTTTCAGCGGTTCTTCAGTAGTAACGATTGGGGCGTCGGTAGCTATGAGGAGCTGAGCGAGTCTCAGAAGAAACTCTTGCTCTACTCGTCGATGCTCGACAACGCCCTGCTGCTCGGTCTTCTGCCGAACGCGAGCAACGGCTCTGCCGAGCCGAAGAAGGGTGAGGCCATTAAGCATGCGACGAACGTGAGTGTCATTGACACCATCCAGCACATGACAGCGGCCGACATGCCCAAGGGCAACCGCTACTGGGATAAGTATGCTACCAGTGGCATCGACATTGTGACCGACGCCACGAAGCCGATGATGGTTCACCTGACCCGTGAGTACATGCTGACTTACAACATCACGACGCTGGGCGACGAGAGCGACTTCGCCATCATCACCGGCACACCTTATTCCGAGGGTACCGCCTACATCTTCAATAACCGTGTCATCCACGGTGACGTGACCTGTCAGAACGGTTACGTCCACCAGATGGAGGATGTGCTGGTGCCGCCGGGCAACATGGCCCAGGTACTGCGTCGTCACAACCGTACGACACTTTATAACCGTATTCTCGACCACTATGCCGTGCCTTACTACGACGAGAACACCACGCGCCAGTATAACGACTGGGCCAAGGCCAATGGTCAGCCGCAGAAGGACTCCATCTTCCAGCTGCGTTATCTGAGCACCCGCTCACAGGGCGGTAATGCACTGACGCGCGACCCCAACGGTTCAGAGAAGTCATCGACCTATATCCTGAACTACGATCCGGGGTGGAACCAGTATTATCCTGCTTATAGTCGTCAGAGTGACAATATCGACAACAGCATCCGTGACATCGGTGCCTTCTTCGTGCCTGATGACGATGCTGTGAAAACCTATTTCCTGCCGGGCGGTGGCGGCTCCCACCTTATTGATATATATGGAAGCACACGTGAGGGTGCCGTCGTGAACGACGAGGCTCACCTGATGGAGAACCTTGACTCGCTGCATGCCAAAAAGCCCGAGGTGCTGGCATCGTTCACCAAGAACCTCCTGAAGCCCCACTTCAATGAGACCACGCCTTCGATGTTCCCCAACGTGACCAACGATGCCGGCGAGAACATGGGGCTGACAGTGGATCTTCTTGACCGCAAGGCCGACGGCAAGTATGACATCACGATTGCCAACAACGGTGTGGTGTATCTGATTAACGAGATGATCGTGCCCGACGAGTACCGTTCGGTGATGGCTCCCGCGACGGAGTATCCTGACATGCGTGTGATGAACTGGGCCATTCAGGACGGTCATGCCAACGGTGACTACCTGGGTCTCGACTTCAAGTACTACCTGATGGCCATGAGTGCCAACTACGGCTTTTTCATTCCTGAGGACAAAGCCTTCGATTATTATTATGTTGACCCCGCCTCGCTGGGACATGTCGGTCCTAACGATGTTCCGCGTGCCGACGTACTCCATTTCTACTTCGACTCGTTAGCCACCAAGCAGCCCTACGTGAAGTGTGTCCGCTACTACTATGATCCCGCTACTGGCGAGGTGGACACCTCGACACCGCGTGAGGCTTCCATTGCCTCGGTGAAGACGCAGATGCAGGATATCCTGAACTTCCACACGCTGGTGCTGAAGAGCGGTGAGACCATTGGTCAGAACCACTACTACAAGACCAAGCATGGTGGCGAAATCTATGTTGACGGCAGTGCTCAGGGCTCCCGCATCATGTCGGGTTCGCAGATTGAGAACCCCGACCTGCTGCCCGCACCGCGCATCAAGGCCATACACCATCAGAAGAACGGCGACGCCTTCCGCTTGGACCGTCTCATCCAGCCGCCGCATAAGAGTGTCTATGCCGTACTGAAGGAGAACGCGCAGTTTACTGAGTTCTTAGAGGCCTGCACGGGCTTTGAGGCCACCGAGTTGCTGGCATGGGCCGGCATCTCCGACAAACGTGTGGCCGGCAAGTCGCAGCAGGACGCCTATACCATCTTCACCAACAGCACGATGCTGGTGACCCAGGGTGAGGGTAACGACATCAAGGCCGTGCCCAACACCTGTCTCGACATGAACGTGAAGATGTTCAATACCTATAACTACACCCTCTTTGCACCAGACAATGGCGCTATGGAGAAAGCCTACGCCGACGGTCTGCCCCGCTGGAGCGACGTGCTGGCACTGTTTGAGAAGTATCCGCAGGACGAGGCTCATGACATCACGGCCGCCGAGCAGGCCGACATGAACCGTGCGAAGAAGATGATTACCCAGATTCGCGACTTCGTGCGCTACCACTTCGTGACCAATTCGGTCTATGCCGACAACGTCATTGAGGGCGGTCGTTACCAGACGCTCTGCTCCGACGCCACGGGTGTGTCGAAGGAGGTGGTGCTCTCTGGCGGCAGCGGTCAGCTGACGGTCAGCGACCTGAAGTCGGGTCACTCGGTGACGGTCAATGCCGCTGACAACCAGCGTGTTGTGAACAGAATGACGCGTGACTACTGGTTCAATGCTCCGAAGACCAGCGCCACGTCGATTATTACCTCGTCGTTCTGTGCCGTCCACCAGATTTCGGAACCCCTCTATGGTAATGCCTCGGGAAAATTCAACGAATAACCACGAACTCTAAAGGCTAAAACAATGAATATCAGAAAAGTCATACTTACAGCGCTATTAGGGCTCGTCTGCCAGTTGGCATCAGCCCAGGGCGTGCGCATATCAGGTACGTTGACCGACCAGGATGGTCCCATCATGATGGGTAATGTCGTCGAGGTTGATGCCAACAACCGTATCGTGTCGGCCGTACAGACCGACTTCAATGGTAACTTCTCCATGACGGTGAAGAGTACCAAAAACAAACTGAAGTTCTCATACGTTGGCGATAAGGACAAGGTGATGGCCATCGGTAGCCAGACCGTCTTTAAGGTGAAGCTCGATCCTGCCAACACCCAGCTTAAGGAAGTGACTGTCAAAGGTCGCCGAGGTTCGTCGGGCGGTCTGATGCTCCAAAAGAAGGAGATTGCCGTGTCGCAGCAGACCATGAACATGCAGGAGGTGGAAGGTCTGGCCTTCACCTCGGCCGACGAGGCACTGCAGGGTCAGATTGCCGGTCTTGACATTGTGGCCAACTCGGGTAACCTGGGTTCCGGCACACAGATGCGTCTGCGTGGTGTCACCACCCTCTCGGCCAACGCCAACCCGCTGATTGTCGTCGACGACAAGATCTTCGATAACCCTGACGAAGACTTCGACTATGCCAATGCCGACGAAGAGCAGTATTCGTCGCTGTTGTCGGTGAACGTCGAGGACATCGCCTCCATCACCGTCCTCAAGGACGCTGCCGCCACGGCCGTATGGGGCTCGAAAGGTGCCAACGGTGTCATCCAGATTGTCACCAAGCGCGGTGCCCGTGGCAAACCCCGTATCAACTTCTCCTATAAGTTTACGGGCACCTGGCAGCCTAAGGGCTACAAGCTGCTGAATGGTGACGACTACACCATGCTGCTGAAGGAGGAGTTCTACAACCCCACCCAGCAGAGCGACGCCACCACGTCGATGGCCGAGTTGAACTACGACAAAGGCTATGCTGACTGGGAAAACTGGAACAACAACACCGACTGGGTGGACGCCGTGACGAAGTTCGGCGGTATGCACGACCTGAACGTCAACCTGACGGGTGGCGGTCAGAAGGCCACCTTCCGTATCTCGGCCGGCTACAAGCACCAGGACGGTACCATCATCGGCCAAAAGTTCCAGCAGTTCACCAACCGCATGGCGCTGGACTACAACGTGTCGGACCGCATCCGTTTCATCACGAACTTCGCGCTGACCTACACGAACAACGACAAGAACTACAAGGACCTGCTGGCCATCGCCCAGAAGCAGGCTCCAAACATGGCCATCTACCGTCAGGACGGCGATGGCAACGATACCAATGAGTACTTCCTGATGTACCCCACGGCACCCAACCGCAACACGACGCCCTACGACGGCTTCTATTCGAGCTATGACCTGTCGGGCATCTACAAGCTGGGCAACCCCGTGGCCATCGGCAACATGGCTTGGGTCAAGGATAAGACCTACCGTCTGACGCCCGACTTCACCATCAAGTACGAAATCCTGGGTACCGAGGCCGAGAGTCACCGTCTGACGTTCAACGGCCGTGTCGACTTCGACATCTTTGCTGAGTCGAAACCCTCGTACTATCCCGCCTCGCTGGCCAACTCGCTCTGGACGGGTGGGGAGTACAACTACACCTCTAACTACGAGTTCAACCGCATGAAGATTGGCGGCCGCGCCGAGTTTGTGTTCACACCGTATTTCAAGAACAAAGACTGGTCATCGACCATGCTGCTGCGCTACGAGATGTCGACGCAGAACACCAACAATCAGACGGTGGTCATGAACCACCTGCCTAACGGCATCACCTCGTCGACTGTCGACGGTGCCATGGGCACCCCCTCCAGCGGCAACGGACGTTCGAACTCGCAGAACATCCTGTACAACGGACACTTGAGCTATCTCGACGGCCGTTATTCGCTGGGTGTCTCGCTGCGTGCCGACGGCGACTCGAAGTTTGGTCCGAAGAACAAGTGGGCTTACTTCCCCAGCGCTTCGCTGCGTTACAACATCATCGACGAGCCGTTTATGAAGAGCGTCAAGAAGGTGTTCTCCATGATTGGCCTGCGTGCCTCGTGGGGTATCGTCGGTAAGGCTCCCGACAGCGATTACCTCTTCTATAATACCTACAAGGAGTCGGCCGGCAGCTATGGTAAGGGCAACACCAACCTGGCCACCTACACCACCCTTGACGGTCTGAAGCTCGACGACCTGCGCTGGGAGAAGACCACCAGCTACAACCTGGGCTTCAACCTGGGCTTCCTGAACGACCGCATCGAGATTGACTTCGACTTCTACCATAAGGACACCCGCGACCTGCTGATGCCGAATGTGAAGATTCCTTCGTTCACCGGTTATGCTTCCATCGCCTATTCCAATGTCGGCCGCATGACGAACGACGGTTGGGAACTGAACTTCAACGCGAAGAAATTCATCCAGATAGGCAAGTTCTCGGCAGACTTCGGCCTGAACATCGCCCAGAACTCGAACCTGTTGAAGGAGATGGACGAGAGCGTGCTGCAGGGCATCAACGGTACGACGTGGAATGCCGGTGTGCTGGAGTCCTATCCCGTGCGTGTGCAGCTGAACAACTCGCTCGGCTCCATCTACGGTTTCCGCTACCAGGGCGTCTACCAGTACACCTACGACTACCTGAAAAACTACGCCAAGGAGAACGATCTGTCGACGGCCGAGTATGAGGCCTGGATCAACAGTTTCCTGGCCAGTGGTAAGACGGCACCTGTTGCCGTGGGCAGCGACGGTAAGGTCATCATGGAGAACACCGGTCAGCCGAAGCGCATGAAATATGCCTATACCACGAACTATGAGTATGACTTCCAGGGTGGTGACGCCAAGTTTGAGGACATCAACCATGACGGTCAGATCAACGCCCTCGACATGGTCTACTTAGGCAACTCCATGCCGAAGGTGAACGGCGGTTTCAACCTGTCGCTGAACTACGGACGGTGGTTTGTCAAGGGACGTTTCAACTATCGTTTCGGTAACAAGGTGGTGAACGCTGCCCGTATGGCACTGGAGGATATGTACGGCACGAACAACCAGAGTGCGACGGTGAACTACCGCTGGCGCAAGGACGGCGACGTGACCCCCATGCCGCGTGCCATGTATAACAAGGCTCCCAACTACATCAACTCCGACCGTTATGTCGAGGATGGCGGTTTCGTCCGCTTCCAGAACCTGCAGGTGGGCTACCGCTTCGACACGAAGATGATCAAGCAGTGGGGACTGAACCAGCTTCAGGCCTACGCCTCACTGAACAACCTCTGTGTATGGACCAAGTACAGCGGTGTCGACCCCGAGGTGTCGCAGCGTGGCTATAACCCCGCCATCGACTCGTCGAGAACGCCCCGCTCGAAGCAGTTTACCCTGACACTTAATTTTGGATTCTAAAGAAAGGACTACCGATATGAAGAAATATATATTATTGATTGTTTCCAGCATGATGCTCGTGTCCTGTCTCGACACCATCATACTGCCCGACGACAAGACTGTCGACGAGGACTTCTGGAAGACCAAGCAGCATGTGTCGTCGATGGTAAACGCTGCCTACGCTGCTATGGCGTCGAATGATGTCGTCGGAAACCTCATCATCTGGGGTGACTACCGTGGTGATGAAATGCTTCCGCCCTCGACGAATGTCAAGGTGAGCAGTACCACGCAGGCTCTCAATGAGATTTCGGCCGTGAACATGCAGACGACGAACCAGTATGGACAGTGGGCTTCGCTCTACAACGTCATCAACCGTTGTAACATCGTGCTCGACCGTGCCGAGGCTGTGATGCAGGAAGACCCCAACTACACCTTGGGCGACTACCAGGTAGACCGTTCGCAGATGCTGGCGCTGCGCGCCCTGTGTTACTTCTATCTGGTGCGTAACTTCCGTGATGTGCCCTATGTCTCAGAGTCATATATGAACAGCAGCCAGAATATGCAGGTGCCACAGTCGGCTCCCGCTACCGTGCTGCAGAACTGCATCAACGACCTGCAAGAGGCCGCACAGACCGCCATTGACGCCCGTGGCTACAGTAAGACAGAGTGGCAGCGTGTGGGCTGGATGACCAACGACGGCATTAACGCCCTGCTGGCCGACATCTACCTCTGGCGCGCTTCGGTCACCCATAGTCAGGCTGACTACCAGCAGTGTGTGGCCTATTGCGACAAGGTCATCGCGTCGAAGAAGGCACAGCACATCCGTGGCCGTAACGAGGTGACGGAGAAGGACTATCCGCTGGCCGAAGCCGTCAAGATGTACGAGGAACTGTTCGTATCGCAGAATGCTGAGGAGAGTATCTTTGAGTTGCAGATGCGCAGCAACAGCGCCGTGTGCCAATATTACTATAAGTACGAGAGTGCCAGCAACAATGGTGGCGAGGGCTGGGTACGTGCCACACCGCTCTTCGGCGGCACTTCCTCGACCTATAATCTGACGACGAGTGTCAGCAATGTCACCCTTTACTCGGAGAACGACCTGCGCTACTACGCTGCCTGCTACCTGCCCAGCAAGAATGAGGAGTCGTACAGCATCCGTAAGATGATCTCCCAGACTCCTGTACGCAACAAGACGATGACGACCGCGCGCGAACCTTATAATTATGGCGGTATGGACCGTAACTACAGCATCTACCGTCTCACCGACGTCATGCTGATGAAGGCCGAGGCGCTGGTACAGCAGGTGGACACCACACAGGAGATGACGGCTCAGCAGGATTTGCTGCGTCAGTCGTTCAACCTTGTGCAGGCCGTCAATACACGCGCCTTGAATCCCGATAACCAGAGCGACTCACTCAAGTGGAACACGTTCAAGGACATGTCGAAGGAACAGTTTGAGCTGCTCATCCTGCAGGAGCGTCTGCGTGAGTTCTGCTTCGAGGGCCGTCGCTGGTATGACCTGATGCGCTACAACTACCGCCACGTCGACGGCGTCAGCTACGACCGCACGATGGCGCAGATCATGGATGGTGGCCAGGCGCTTCCTGCCAACAGCAAGGACATGCTGACTCTGATGACCCGTCAGCGCGGCGTCGAGGCCAGTGGCGTACAGACGAAGATGGCCAACGAGGCCTATCTCTACATGCCGATACCCAACACCGACATTATCATGTGTCCGCTGCTGCGTCAGAACCCGGCATACTCGGATAGTAACGAATACGAAAAAACATACTAAAGCAAAGGAGGAATGACAATGAAGAAGAACCTGAAGAAAACAGTAGTCAGGATGGGGTTGATGAGTCTCGTGGGGCTGATGGCCCTCACGGGCTGTAATCCCGAGCCCGACGAGTCGGACCTGTACACAGCTACCGGCGAGACGGCTGCCGACTACATCGGCCGCAAGGCGGAGCTGACGTCGTTCAACTATATCCTGACACGTGTCGGTCTGAACCGTAACCTCTCGGCATGGGGTGAATACACCTGCTTCGTGCCGACCAACGATGCGGTGACGGCCTATATCGACAGCCTGTATAATGACAGTAGTGCCCGGCTGCCACATAACGGTATGACAGCCAACTCGCTCGAAGGACTGACCGACAGCCTCTGCAACGACATCGCCCGCTATCACCTCTCTTCGACGGTCATGACGACTATCGACATTGGCGGTGGCAGTGGCTCTATCTCGACCATGCTCCGTATCCCCTTCTCTACCGACGGAACAAGCGGCAAGATTGTGTTGAACAAGGTGGCTACCATCATCGAGAAAGACAGTGTGGTGACCAACGGTGTCATACATGTCATCGACCACGTCATACCGCGTAACACCCGTCTGGTATCGGAGGAGCTGGAACGCCTGTCTGAGTTCAGCATCTTCACCCAGGCACTGCAGATGACGGGGCTCGCTGACTCTATCACCAAGACCAAGAAGAACGTGACCTACACCATCAGCGACACCAAGGACACTGGCGGCGAAGAGCTCTATCATCCCGAGGAGTGCAAGATTATGTACACCCTCTTTGCCGAGCCCGACTCCATCATGCGTCTGAACGGTATCAACGACATCAACGACCTGATAGCCTACGCCAACCGTGTCTATGGCAATGCCGCCTCATGGTATGACTACCTCGGCGAGACCGGCAACAGCGTGAGCACTGGCGATGACTACACCAACCGCTTCAATGCGCTGAACATGTTTGTCGCCTACCATATACTGTATGCCGGCATGCCTGAGGACGAGATGGTCTACGAGCGTAGCAGCAAGTGGATGCAGAACCAGACATGGAACTACGTCAACGATGCTCAGCCGTTTGACTATTACGAGACGATGCTGCCTAACACCATCCTGAAAATCTGGCAGCCGGAGCCGATGGCCTCGAAGAAGTCGCTGTATATCAACCGCTATGTGGCCTTCAACACGCTGACCGACGAGCTGGGTACGATGGGCAGTGCCGCCCTGCACCCCGTGGTGAGCGAGGGTGTGAAGATCAACCGCTCCAGCGACAGAGCCAGAGGCGTTCAGAACTGGAATGTGCAGACCTACAACGGTTATATCCACTCGCTGCAGGGCATGCTGGTCTACGACGAGCAGGTGCCGAAGGGCGTGCTCCATGAGCGTCTGCGCTTCGATTCCACCACCTTCCTCGTGGAGTTCATCAACAACGGCATCCGTATGTCGTCGAATCCCGAGATGAAGGCACTGAACGGTGGCGGCAGCGGCGCCCGTGTGGCCTTCCCCCTGAACTATTTCGACAATGTGGTGAGCTACACGTCGAAGAACCGTTTCCGCTATAATGTGAAAGGCGCCTACAATGCCTGGCAGAGCGACACCTTCCAGGGATGGGGCGACTACGACTTGGCCATCAAGCTGCCGCCGGTACCCACGAACACCTACGAGTTCCGTGTGTTCTACACCCCGATGCAGCATGGTGGCATGATGCAGTTCTACATGGGCAGCTCGAGCAGTCTGCAGTCGATGATGGCACTTGACATCCCGCTCGATGTGCGTATCCCCATTGACGACCCGCGTATCGGTTCGACACACTTCTACGAGGAGGATGACCTTGGTGTGGCTACCGACGCCGCCCTGCGTAACCGTGGCTACATGCGCGGCCTGTTCAGCTATGTGGACCATCCCGAATACGGCGACGGCAACTCTACCGACCACAACATGCGCTCCGACCTGCGTAATGCCTCGCTGCGCAAGATTATGGGACGTATGCAGCTGCGTCAGAGCGACGAGCACTGGTTCCGCATCAAGAACGTCATCTCTGACGAGACCGACCTGAAGTGGCAGTTCGACTATATTGAGTTCGTTCCTCTCGACGTCGTTGACAACGATACCTATTCAGAGGACTGGTATTAAGAAATGAGAAATGAGTAATGAGAAATGATATGAAGACATATATTAATATAGGTAAGATGATGAAGGCGTGTTCTCTGTGCTGCGGTGTCGCCACAGCCATCGCCTTGGCATCATGCACCGATTTCAGCGACTATAACGAGGTGCCTGCTGAGCAGAACAGCGCGGCCAGCCAGACGCTGTGGGAGAACATTTCGCAGAACCCGCAGCTCACCGACTTTGCGGCACTCGTCCAGAAGTCGGGCTTCGACGCCGTGCTCAACACGCCCCGTTCGCTGACGGTCTGGGCTCCGGTCAACGGCTCTTTCAGCCCGTCGGACTATCAGGGCCTGAGCAGTGAGGATCTGCTCACACAGTTTGTCAAGGGTCACATTGCCGAATACAGCCATGCGGCTACCGGCAAGGTCGACGAACGCATTCACATGCTAAACAACAAGTCGTTTACCTTTGCTGGCGATGGTAGCTATACGTTTGGCGAGCTGCCTGTCAGTGAGGCCAACGTGCCCAGCACCAATGGTCTGATGCACCTCATGAACGGTGCTGCCAAGTTCTATCCCAACCTGTACGAGTACATCAAGTCGGGCGAGGGCATCGACCAACTGCGCGAGCACTTCATGCGCTATGAAACGACCGAGCTGGATCCTAACGCAAGTGTCAAGGGCCCGATGATCAACGGTATACAGACCTACATTGACTCGGTGATGGTCACCGACAACTCGATGCTGTCGCAGTTGAATGCGCGTATTGCCAACGAGGACAGCTCGTACACGTTCCTGATGCCTACCGACAAGGCGTTCACGGAGATGTATAACCGGGTAAAGCCCTATTACAACTTCATCTCGGGTACGAAGATGCACGATGTCGAGAACTACGAGAGTGCTTCGGCAACGAATGTCAAGACAGCACCGGCCATCGACGCCGCCTACATGAACGACTCGCTGGTTCGCCGCACGATTATGAACAACCTCGTCTACAGTAACAACGACGCTTACAACAAGTGGCTTGTCAACGCAGGCGAGTACACTGACACCCTGCGCTCGACGACGCGCCACAAGTTCTCTAACCCCCGTGAACTTCTGGCTCCCACCATCGGCGAGCCCATCGAGGCCAGTAACGGCTATGTCAGACTGATGGATAGTCTGGCTTTCTATCCTTGGGAGACCTATTGCCCGGAGCTGGTGTTCGAACCCATCAGATATATGGCAAAACTCTTCCCTGACGCTGCTCAGATGACTGTTAAGACGGTGGTTGGTGCCAACGGTTCCTATCTTACGGGTATCTTCGGCCCCGAGACGACACTGACGGAGTATCGCTACGGATGGGTTTCGCCCGGAGGCGACCGCACATTACCCGTCATGTTCATCAAGCTTCCCAACGTCATGTCGACCACCTACAACTTCTATGTGGTCTATATGCCGTCGGCACGTCCCAGCATCGCTGGCGACTCGCGCCCCAACTGGCTGAACTACCAGCTGAACTACTGTGATGCCAAGGGAGCCACACAGGTGTATAACTTCAACAAGGCTTACGCTGACAGCCTGCTGACTGGCGGCCCGCTACCGAAGTTGGCCACCAAGGTCGATGCCTCGACGGCATTCCTGAACGACCCGACGAAGACCGACACCATATTCATTGGCCGGTTCACCTTCCCCGTGAACTACCGGGGACTGGGTGAGGACTATTATCCCAGCATCCGCATCTCGTCACCCATCAACGTGTTCAACAAGACACAGTTAGAGACCTACTCCCGAGACATCCGTATTGCAGCCATCCTGCTGCGCCCCGTGGAACTGGAAGAATTTGAAGCAAAAAACAAATGAAGATGAAGACCACCATATTTAATCTTTGGCAGACAGCCAGTCGGCGACTGCTGTTCTGCGCACTGGCATCCTGCATCTGCGCCCTCCCCGCAGCGGCTCAGGTAGAGGATGAAGAAGAGGAAGAGGAAGTGGAAACCGCCATCAAGCAGCCCCAGCGTAAGGCTGTCAAGGAAAACTATCCGTTAGTGACGCTTCGTGGCGTTGTCACCGACCAGGCTACGGGCCAGCCCTTGGCTGGTATCCAGCTGCAGGCTCTGGGGCATATCCGTTATACGGCCATGACCGAGGCCGACGGACGCTTTGCCATCCGTGTGCCTGAGTTCGTCACGTCGTTGTATGTCCACTCTCAGGGCTATGCCTCGCTGCAGGTGCCCGTCATTGCCGGCGACTCTACCCAGCAGATTGCCATCGGCATGCTGGCCGACAAGTTCCAGCCGATGTACGGCAAGGTGACATCCTATACCGCCAAGGGAGAGGCCGAAATCAACCGTTTCGGTGTGACGGTCGACAATGAGATCACGTCGAAACTCGGCGCCGATATGCGTAGTGTGATGCGCTCTGCAGCCCTCGACGGTGGCGCCTCGATGTTCATTCGTGGTCTGAACAGCATCACCTCCGATGCCCAGCCGCTCATCGTTGTCGACGGCATCGAACAGGACATGCAGCGCGACAGGTACTCGCTGCATGCCGGACAGTATAACAACATGCTGGCCAACATTGCGCCCGACGATATTGAGAAGGTGACGGTGCTGAAGAATGCCACCGCCCTCTATGGTGCCCGTGGTGCCAATGGCGTGGTGCTCATCGAGACCAAGCGTGGCCGTTCGATGGCCACGCGTATCGATGCCAATATCTCGGCCGGTGTGACGCTGGTGCCCCAGCTGCCCACGATGATGAATGCCACACAGTACCGTAACTATGCCACCGAGCTGTTGGGTACGGTTGACGGTATCACCGACAAGAAGCTGACCTTCAACTTCCTCAACGATGATCCTAACGGCTACTATTACCACATGTACCACAACAACTCGGACTGGACGAAGGAGGTCTACAACAGTGCCATGACTCAGAACTACAGCATCAATGTCCAGGGTGGCGACGATGTGGGTATGTATAACCTGTCGGTAGGCTACGTCGATGCCAACTATGCTGCTGAGAAGAATGGCTTCAGTCGTATGAACGTCCGTTTCAATACTGACATCAATATCCTCTACAATCTTGATACGAAGTTCGACATCTCTATCGCACGTACCTCAAGCGATGTGTTCGACAACGGCATGCCTCAGGACTTTGGAGCCGGCACTGTCGTGTCGCCGACGGCTCTGGCACTGCTGAAGTCGCCGCTGGTGTCGCCCTATCAGTACAATAAGCTGCTGAACAACGGTGCCGGCGGTTATTCCTCGCTGCTCTCGGGCTATGACGACATCTTCTCACAGCTGAGCAACGCCTACTCGCTGGCCAACCCTCTGGCTATCCTCGAGTATGGTGAGGGCAACAACAAGAACCGTGCTGAGAACACCTATTTCAACGTCCATGTGGAGCCGGTATACACGTTGACGGAGGACCTGAAGCTGACGGGCTTGTTCAGCTACACGCTCGACCGTAACGCTCAGCGCTATTTCCGTCCCTATACCGGTGTGCCCTCCTTCAATATTGCCGGTGTGGGCCGTGTCTATGCCAAGGCGCAGTCGATGTTCTCGAAGGAGAATAACTTCGTCGGCAAGCTGCAGCTCGACTGGGCTCACCAGTATGGCAAGCACGGTCTGGCAGCCTTTGCCGGTGCCCGTTACAACGCCTTCACCTTCGACAGCAACGATGTCAGCGTGCAGGCCACTGGTGAGACGAGCGACAAGAACCCGTCGGTGGGCTGGTCGGGCTTCCGCAACATCCAGGGTGCCAACGACGAGTGGACACAGATTCAGTGGTATGGCAACGTGGACTATAACTACATGAACCGCTACTTCGCCACCGTGTCGCTGCTGGCTGAGGCCAACAGCCGTTTCGGTGCCAATGCCGACGGTCTGAAGCTCTTCGGTACGCAGTGGGCCCTCTTCCCCAGTCTGCAGTTAGGCTGGGTGCTGACCAACGAGTCGTGGTTCCCGAAGCGTGCCGCCATCAATTACCTGCGTGTGAATGCCGGCTTCGACATCAGCGGCAACGACGGCATCTCCAACTACGCCGCCCGCACCAGCTACACCACCGTCCGCTATAATGCGACGGCCATCGGTACCCAGCTGACGAATGTCGGTAACGACAAGATTCAGTGGGAGTCGACCAAGAAGATGAACCTCGGACTGGAGAGCTACCTGCTCAACAACCGTCTGGGAGTTAAGTTCGACTATTTCATCCACAATACCGACAACCTGCTGACGCTGAAAGCCTTCTCCAACCCCATCGGTGGTATCAACCGCTATTGGAGCAACGGCGGCGAACTGCAGAACCAGGGCTTCGAGACCACGGTCACCTTCAAGCCTGTTGTCTGCAAGGACTGGAACGTCGAGGTGGGCGCTTCGGTAGGCCACTATAAGAATAAGGTGAAGACACTGCCCGACGGTAGCTATACCTCTTCTATCTATGGCGACAACAACATCCTCACATCGGAGAATAACCCCGTGGCACTGTTCTATGGCTATAAGACCCTGGGTGTCTTTGCCGACGATGCCGAGGCGAAGGCTGCCGGCAACGGTACCTATCTCTATATGGAGGACAATGCTGGTAATGCCCACAACTTCGTGGCGGGCGACGTCCATTTCCTCGACCTTGACGGCGACGGCAAGATTACCGAGAGCGACAAGACCGTCATCGGCGACCCCAATCCCGACATCTACGGTAATATCTTTGCCAACGTCAGTTGGAAGAACCTGACCCTCTCGTTGGGCTTCAACTACTCGCTGGGCAACGACGTGTACAACTATCAGCGTTCGATACTCAACAGCGGCAGCACCCTCCACAACCAGCAGGTGGCAGAGACGGGACGCTGGCGCTACGAGGGACAGCAGGCCGAGCTCCCCAAGGCCGTCTATGGCGACCCCATGGGTAACAACCGCTTTAGCGACCGCTGGATTGAGGACGGCTCCTATCTGCGTCTGAAGACCGTGCATCTGAGCTATAACATCCCGGTGCCCAACTCTTGGACGGAGTGGCTGCAGGGTCTCTCCGTATGGGCAGAGGCTCAGAACCTGCTGACCTTCTCGCGCTATCTGGGTAGCGACCCCGAATTCTCTATCGGTAGCGGTGTGCTCTATCAGGGTATCGACTGCGGCAATATCGCCCAGAGCCGTGCGTTCCTTGCTGGCATCAAGATTAACCTCTAAAAGAATATGATGATTATGAAAAAGTTATATGGTTTTATATGTGCAATCTGCGTAATTTGTGGCTTGGTGTCTTGCTCCGATATGCTCGAGACGGAGAGTACACGTCAGAACATTGACCCAACGATTGGCGAGAAGACCGACTCCGTGTTCTATGCCTATGGCATCCTGCAGGCCATGCAGGAGCTGGCCGACCAGTACGTGATGCAGGGTGAGATGCGTGGTGACCTCGTGAAGACCACCTATTATACTGACAACAACCTCCGTCAGTTGGCCGATTTCTCGGCTACCACGGCCAACAAGTACGACTCGGCCTACGTCTACTACCGTGTCATCAACAACTGCAACTACTACATCGCCCACTGCGACACCAACCTCTACAATGGCTCTACCAATGTCATCATCGACAAGTATGTGGCCGCCAAGGCCATCCGCGCCTGGGCTTACTTGCAGTTGGGACGTAACTACGAGCGCGTGCCGTTCTTCACGGAGCCTTTGACGCAGATTTCGCAGATCGACGCCGGCTATCCCGAGCTGACGCTGACGGAGATTGTCGGTCAGCTGGCCCCTGACCTCGAGCAGTACACCGGCTCGAAGGTACCTACGCTGGGCTATCCCTCCAGTCAGGTGGGCATCGGCTCACCCAACTGGGAGTCGACGGCTAAGCAGTTCAAGCCGAGCCTCTGCTTCATCCCTGTCGACGTGGTGTTGGGCGACATGTATTTAGAGACGGCCAACTACGATGGCGCTGCCCGTCATTTCATCACCTACCTCACCAAGGTGGCTGGTTCGTCTGACATTAGTAGCGCCTTCCTGGCGCCGATGGCTTCTAAGAGCATTGGTCAGGGCCGTGATGACCAGGACAACAGCCTGCCAGACCGTAGTCAGATCAGTGCTACCGTCACTTCGACGGCGTGGAGTTCCATCTTCGCCCGCAATTCGATGGACGACATCATCAGCTATATCCCTATGGCATCAACGTCACAGAATGGCAAGACAACCAGTCTGCCTCTCTACTTCGGTTTCGACTACTACGCTACGCCGGAGGAGAAGCAGCGTAGCGGTGCTCCCTATGTGGATGAGATTCAGCTCCTGCCTTCCGATGCCTATAACACTCTGTCAGACTCGACGGAGTATTATTACTACGCTCATCATACCAACCAGACCGATATGTACGACAGCGTACGTATTGCTTATGCCGGTGACATGCGTCTGCGCAGTATCACCCATCTGGAGCAGGACGGCGACTCCGTACTGCAATGGATTGACAAGTATAAGTATGCCAACATCGTGCTCTATCGCTACAGCACCATCTGGCTCCGTCTGGCCGAGGCCTTCAACCGTCTGGGTATGCCCGATGTGGCCTTCGCCATCCTGAAGGACGGCATCAGCGAGAATGTCCTCAACCGCTACGGCGACGGCACATACTACATGACCTATATCACCGAAGAGTCGCGCCAGAAGCTGCAGACCACCTATCCGCTGCTTTCCGAGGAGAACCGTGAACGCTTCCCCAAGGGCAGCGCCTACGGCATCCATAACCATGGCGCCGGCAAGGCTGCCAGCGACTTCTCGGGCGGTTCTCTGACTGGTGGTCAGACCTACCATGCCGGTAAGTCGCCCTATCAGTACGACCGCATGGTGGGCCTGAAACTGGCTGAGCTGGCTGCCGAAGGTTTTGCTGTCGGCACCGCCAAGGCCGACACTATCAATGCCGTCGAGGACTTGATCTGCGATGAGTTGGCCTTAGAGACTGCCTTTGAGGGCAACCGCTGGTTCGATCTGAAGCGTATGGCCACCCATAAGAACAGCGATGCCCTCTATGGTGCCAACTGTGGTGGCTTGTGGCTGGCCCGTAAGCTGGCTTACAAGAACGCCGTCAAGGATCTTTCCGACAAGAATAACTGGTATCTGCCGTTCAAGTAATACGGCATGATGACCGCATGCTAAAAGGAGATAAAGGACTTCACGCCCTTTATCTCCTTTTAATCTATATCATGGCCAGCGTACTTAGCCCTTGCGATACTGTGAAGGATTGACCCCGAATTTCTTTGCGAAAGCACGGCGGAAGCTGCTGGGATCACTGAAGCCGCAGGCTATGGTGATGTCGGCTACTGGGACGTCATCTTTTAGTAGCTGGGCGGCGTGGTCAAGACGGATGTCGCGCACAAACTCCATGACCGCCTTGCCCGTTTCGTCCTTCATGATTATGAAGAGTTTTGTGCGGCTCATGGCCAGCTCCTGTGCCATTTGTTCGGCTGTGAAGTCAGTGTCGGCCAAGTGGGCTTCGGCGATGGCTGTCGCTTTCATGATAAATGGTGAAAGGCTACGGGTAGCCGCGTCGGCGGGAATGGGCTCCTTCGGCAGCGGTTGCTCCGTTTCTGTGGGAGTCTTTTCATGTTTCTTCCTTAAAAAATAGATGAAGGCGGGTGTTACGCTGATAAAGAGAATCAGTATGATGGCAAATGGCCATTTGGACGAACCGGATTCTTCGCTCTTCACTTTTAACTCTTCACTGATTTCTTCCAGCCACAGTTGGGGCAGGCCGTTGCGCAGATGCTCCTCCAGACTGTCGGCTGCGAAACAGTCAATACCCTCTGTACCGCCAAAGTAGAGGGTGCCTGTCGTTAGGTCGATACAGGCCGAACCGTCCAAGTATTCGTTATGCTCCGTGTGTAGGGTAGTGGACTGCATCGTGTAGATGTTCACACAACACAATCCCTGCTCATAGCTGCACCATAGGAAGTCACGCCAGCAGAGCAGGTCTTTCACCGTATGTCCGTCGGCAGCTGTGCTGACGGGTTGCACTCCCTGTCCTGTTATCATCACCAGTCCGTCATCAGTTCCTGCCCACGTCTGTCCTCTGGCATCGGTGATGATAGCGTGGGTAGGCTTCTTGCTCCATTGTGCCGTCTTTCCGTCAGCCCTGAAGTATAGTCCCGTCTCAGTCGACATCCACAGCCCCTTCCTGTCTGTAGCGATATGGCTGATGGAGGTGACGGTGCTGTCCACCAACTGTGCCTGCGGCTGTTCCTCTTCCAGCGACAGACCGTAGAGTCCGTAGTTGGTACCAATCCACAACTGTTTATCGTTATCGTTGTAGAGGCTGTAGACTGCTACAGGTTTTGTACTTAACGTCACGCGACGGAACGCTGTTGCCGATACCTCTTTTATATATAGACCGTCGTGAGCTCCCAGCCATATCCGTTTCTTGCTGTCTTCGATGATTGCACGTATGCGGCGTCCCTCAACGGAGTCTGTCATGGGATAGTCTATGTGTGTAATTTCGTTGGAGCCCTTGTCTCTGATCAGCAACTGCTGGTCGCTGATAGCAATCCAAAGTCTGTCCTTGCTGTCCAGACAGGTAGCACGTACAGTTGGGGCTGGTTTGCATACTATTCGGTGGTAATAGGTCTGGCGGGTATCTGCATGGAAAAGCCCGTTGTTGGCAGACCCAACCCAGAGTATGCCGTCATCATCGAGGACCATAGAGTAGAAAACTTCGTCTTTCAAGCCGGCTTCTCGTCCGGTTTGTTCTGTATAGGCGAACTTTGAGTCTGAGTGTAGCGTGTCTATCTGCCACAACTGGCGTTTCTCGATAGTCCACACCCGTGATGAATGAGGGTCGGCAAACGTGCGGTTCAAAGGTAGTACAACCTGCTGCCGCAGGGAGTCGCTGAGGTCGCTGACGTTGTAGGTCACAAAGTGATGTGATTGCGTGTCGTAACGGCTCACCAGTTTGTGACGTTCGAAGCACTGTACCCACATCGTGCCGTCCTGAGTACGGTTAATGCGGTCAACGCGCTTGTCGGGCAGTTCTTCAAAAGGTAATTTGTAAAACTGCCGACCGTCGTATTTCAGCAGACCACCATGCGTAGCCACCCAGATGTCGCCTTTGGCGTCCTGTGCCAGCGTGATAATGCTATTGTGCGGTAGACCGTCCTTCACCGTCAACTGGTGAAAGTGCAGTGTCTGTGCTTTTGCAGCAAGTGCAATCAGCATGAGTATGATGGCCAGTCCTTTTTTCATTTATGTTGCAAAAATAGGGAAAAAGAATGAAAGAAGCAAGCTTTCTGGGGTGTTTTTGTACGAAAAGTCTCTTTTTGTACGGAAAGTCCTGCGATTCGGAACCCGTTACCCGATTAAATGAACGCATCCTTCCTGCTTTTTTCTATAAAAATACGTATCTTTGCAAACGAGAAAATGAACTCTCCGTAAATAACTAAAGACATGAATCAAATGTTCGACTTTTCCCCAAGCACGACGGTTCCTTTCCTGAGGTATGCCGAGAATGCACATCTTATCAATGCAAAGGTGCTCCATCTGATTGAAGAACTGAGAGCAGGCCTGTCTGAAGAAAAACAGCTTCAGGAACTGGAACAGGAACATGATCGCCGACTGTACTTTCAAAGGCAGAAAAACATCATGACATGTTACTGCATCCTGCTTCACGTACAGAGTCTGGCTGACCTCTCCGAGAACGATGAACAGTACGTCCGCTTTCTCGATGGCTGGAACAGTGTATTAGCATTAAAATAGTTGAATGGTTTTTCTTATGACAAAAGTTTTGTTAGTAGTTTTCTGCTTTCTATATAGTGGTTCCGCTTCTGCCACGGGTGTGTACAATGTGCGTGACTTCGGTGCTAAGGGCGACGGCAAGACGCTGGACTCGCCTGCCATCAATGCAGCCATTGAGGCGGCCGTGAAGGACGGTGGAGGACAGGTGCTGCTGCCAGCAGGCACGTATCTGAGTGGCAGCATTCGTCTGAAGTCGAACATCAATCTGCACCTTTCCGCAGGCTGTACCATTCTGGCAGCTGACCCTAAAAAGTTTCCCTCCTTCGGGGAATCCTCCCTCCTTCGGGGGGAGCCAGAGGGGGGCTCGGGGCTTTATGACCCATCAGAGTCGTTTGGAGGCTTCCCGGAATATCAGGACGGCGGACATACTTATTTCCACAATTCGCTGATTTGGGCCGAAGGGCAGACCAACGTGTCGATCACTGGGCACGGCATGATTGACGGTAAGGGACTCACGAAGAAAGATACGGAAGTCTCTGGTCAGATACAGGGCGGTAGCATCGGTACGGGTGATAAGGCCATCGCCCTGAAGCTGTGCCGACAAGTCACCATTCGCGACATCACCATCTACCGTGGCGGACACTTCGCCATCATCATGACGGGATGTGACCTCTCGACGATTGATAATGTGACCATCGACACCAACCGCGATGGCTTTGACATCGACTGCTGTAAGTACATGACCATCACCAACTGCAAGATCAACACCCCCAGCGATGATGCCTTGGTGCTGAAGTCGAGCTATGCCTTGAAGAAACCTGTGGTTTGTGAGCATATCGCCATCTCGAACTGTAACATCACGGGGTATAAGTGCGGCTCGCTTTTAGACGGCACCTACGTGCCGGAACCTGTCAACTGGGTGTGCGGACGATTCAAGTTGGGTACGGAGAGCAATGGTGGCTATCGTAATATCTCGCTGACCAACTGTACCTTTATGTACTCCAGCGGCCTGGCTTTCGAAGAGGTGGATCAGGGTCGGATGGAGAATATCGTGGTGTCTAACATCACCATGAGTCACGTACACCATTATCCTATCTACATTACCACGGGTTGCCGTAATCGTGGACCGAAGGAGGTGACGCAACCATCCAGCGCTCGTGACATCCAGATATCGAATGTCATTGCCGATGACTGCGACTCGCTCTGCTCCATCATCGTAACGGGTATGAAGGATGAGCCCATCCGCAATGTGTGGCTCTCGAATATCCGTCTCTACTTCAAGGGTGGTGGTACGCGTGACCTTGTGAACAAGGAATATCGTGAACAGGGCACCAACTATCCTGAACCGAAGTTTGCCGGATGGACGCCGGCCTATGGTCTCTATGCCCGTCATGTGGAGGGGCTTCATGTCAATGATGTCACCTTCCGCTACGAGCGTCCCGACTACCGTCCTGCCGTGGTGCTCGACGATGTGCGCGATGTCACTCTGAAGGATATCGATGCACCCACAGAGCCAGGTGTAGACCAAATAGTACGATTATAACCAGAATTCGTGTAATTCGTGTTCAAAAAGATAAAGATGAAGAAATTATTAGCTTCTGTCCTATTGACTGTCGGCATGCATGTGTCGGCTGCCGATGTGGTGTGGTTCGACGGACAGCATCCTGTCACTTATCAGGTGGCGGGCAAGGTCGACCCTGTGGTCAAGATAGCCCTGCAGATGTTCGAAAGTGATATGCTACAAGTTACCGGCATGAAGCCGGTGATATCGAAAAAGGGCACCATCCGCATCGTGCAAGGTAAGGGCTCCGACGACGGCTTTCGCCTGAGTGTAAAGAACGGGCAGATTGTCGTCGAAGGACATAACGGACGAGGTGCTGCATACGGCCTGCTGGAGCTGTCGCGCATGGCTGGCGTCTCACCGTGGGTATGGTGGGGCGACGTGGTGCCAGAGCGCCGTGAGCGTCTAGTTATCAACGATACGTTCCAGATGGAGCATACCCCCTCGGTGGCCTATCGCGGCATCTTTATCAACGATGAGGACTGGTCGTTGCGCAACTGGGCTTGGAAGCATTATGAGACCTCCCCCAACCCCTCCAAAGGAGGGGAGGGCCTGGCGGATGATGAAAGCGGTAGCCACTCCTCCCCTTCGGAGGGGTCGGGAGGGGTCTTTGGTCGTATGGGCCCCAAGACTTATAAGGCCATTTTTCAGCTTTTGCTACGCTTGAGAGCCAACGCCATCTGGCCTGGTATGCATACAGGTACGCCGGGCTTCTTTACTATTAAAGGCAACAAGGAGATGGCCGACTCGTGCGGCATCCTTGTAGGCACCTCCCATTGCGAGCCCCTGCTGCGTAACAACGTAGCAGAGTGGGACCACGCTTCCCGTGGTCCATACAACTACATCACCAACCGTGAGCAGGTTCAGCAGTACTGGATAGAGCGACTGAAGGAGGTCAAGGGCTCCGAAGTGATGTTCACACTCGGCATGCGCGGCATCCACGACGGTTCGATGGAGGGCGTGAAGACGAAGCAGGAGAAGCTCGACGGTCTGCAGCAGGTCATCGACGACCAGCGTGAACTCATCCGCAAGTACTACCGTAAGGATGTGGAGAATGTGCCTCAGGTCTTCATCCCTTATAAAGAGGTGCTGGAGATATATGAGAGTGGTCTGCGCGTGCCCGACGACGTGACGCTGATGTGGTGCGACGACAACTATGGCTACATGACTCGTCTCAGCGATGCCGAGCAGCAGAAACGGCGGGGTGGGGGAGGCGTCTACTACCATCTCTCGTATTGGGGACGTCCGCACGACTACCTGTGGCTCACTACCACGCAGCCTGGACTCATCTACTCCGAGATGAAGGCTGCCTACGACCATAACTGCCGACAGCTGTGGATTGCCAACGTCCACGACCCCAAGGTGGCCGCCTACGACCTGGAGTTCTTCCTTGATATGGCGTGGGACATCAACAGACTCTCCCCCTCACCCCTCCCTGTGAGGGAGGGAAGTGGTCAGACCATGACCCTTGAAGAACATCTTGAAAACTGGTTATGTACACAGTTTGGTGAGAAGGCGGGTAAGCAGTTGTTCTCGGCGATGAAGGAGTTCTACCGTCTTTGCGCCATCCGCAAGCCTGAGTTCATGGGTTGGACGCAGGTGGAGCTCTCCGACCGCAAAGCCTATCCCCGTGGCCGTTCGCATGTCATCGATACCGAGTTTTCGCTGACGGAGTTCGGTAACGAACTGGAGCGCTACTTGGCCGACTATGCCGCTGTATGCCAGACAGTCCGAGAGGTAGAGAAGACCATCAGTCCCCGACTTCAAGACGCCTTCTTTGCCCATATCAAGTATCCCGTGCTGGCCGCCAATGCCATGGTGGTGAAGATGCTCGAGGCCCAGAAGGCCCGTTCTAAGTATCAGGGTCAGACCGACAAGGCTATGGAGGGTCGTGAGGAGTATATGCTGCAAGCCTCGGCACGTTCGATGGCTGCCTATCGTGAGATTCAGCGGCTCACCGACTACTACAACAATGAGCTTGCCGGCGGCAAGTGGAAAGGCATCATGAACATGATGCCGCGTGACCTGCCGGTGTTTAATCCCCCCACGCTGCCCTATCTGCCAAAGGAAAGTGAAAAAGGAATAGCAAAAAGAGATAACGTTTCTACCGCTATCCCTGCATCATCAGACTTCGTAGCCCGCAACGCCTGCGACTATCAGTACTACACCCCTTCGTCCAGCGAGCCGTGCGCGTTGACTACCATCCAGATGCTCGGCCACTCGATGAACGCCGTTGCCATTCCCAAAGGCGGCGAGGTCGTCTATGAGTTTGAGACTGAGCAGCAGGGCGAGGCTCTCCTTTATACCGCTATGATTCCCACGCAAGCCAACGACCGTGGCGACCTGCGCTATCAAGTGCAGATTGATAACCAAGGCCCCGTTGTCATATCTTTGAAGGAGAAGTTCCGCTCCGACTTCTGGAAAGAGAGTGTGCTGCGCGGTCAGGCATTGAAGCAGACACCAGTGAGCCTCACCCCTCGCTCGGACGAAGGACGCTTGCAAGGCAAGAACCCCATTCCGACTGGCGAGGGGAACTTTAAGAGTCGCCACACGCTGCGCATAAAAGCCCTTGACGACCACATCATCATAGACCAGTGGATGCTCGACTTCAAGCCCGGCCGTAAGTTCTACGTTATCCCTGTGAGGAATTAGAAGTTATGAATGATGAAACGACTACTGATAATTATATCCTTTGTCATCTGCCATCTTTCATCTGGCATTGCCCAAGAAAGTGCCTTCAAAGGCTTCTGGCCTGTGACAGACCCCGCTGTGATGAAGTCGCTGAATGGCGACTGGCAGCTGAAGGTGGTTAAGGGTATTACTGACAATAAGACGGTGCCAGTGGCAGACGACTCCTGGGGCACCATTCCTGTGCCGGGATGTTGGGATGCTTATGGCTTTTGCAAACCTAAATACAACTATCCCGACTCGCTGACGGGCTACTACCGCACGTCGTTCACCCTGCCCAAGGAGTGGCGTCGCCAGCAGATTGTCATCCGTCTCGACGGTGTGCTGCGTGGCTACGACCTTTGGCTCAACAACCAGCTGGTGGGCACATGGGAGTCGGGCTACAACACCTGCCTCTTCGACCTGACGCCCTACCTCACGAAGAACGCCTTCAAGGGTGAGCCGCAGCAGTTGGCCATGCGAGTCTACTCGCAGTTCAAGGGCTACGAATTCGACTGTTTCGACGACTGGGCCACGATGGGCATCTTCCGTGACGTCACACTGATGGCTGTGCCCAAGATTCACCTCTCCGACCTCACGGTGACCACCAAGATGAATGGCGAGGTGACGGTCAAGACCGAAGTGGCTAATCCGACTAAGCAGACCACTACCAGTTTTGAGATTCAGGATGCCTACGGGATGGTGGTGTCTACCGGAGGCAAAATCGAGCAGCCGAAGCTTTGGACAGCTGAGACACCATACCTATATATATTAAAGGTATATGTGCGCGAGAAGGGCAAGACGCTCCAGACCTTTACGCAGAAGATTGGCATCCGCGAGATCTCCATCGACGGTAATGTGCTGAAGCTGAACGGACAGCCCGTCAAGCTGCGTGGCGTCAACGCCCACAGCACTGACCCGGTGACGGTGAAGGTCATTTCCGATGAGCTTACCCTCAAGGACATGCACATGATGAAGGAGGCCTCGATCAACTATATGCGCTTGTCGCACTATCCTCGTGAGCCTCGCTTCTACGAACTGGCCGACTCCCTGGGCTTCTATCTTGTCGACGAGGTGCCCTTCGGCTTTGGCGACAAGCATTTGTCGAACCGCAGCTATCAGGACATCCTGATGACCCGTGCTCAGGCCACCGTGCAGCGCGACAAGAACCACCCCTCGGTCATCGTCTGGAGTGTGGGCAATGAGAACCCGCTCCCGCAGACCTGTATTGAGGTGGGCGACTACGTTGGACAGCTCGACCCCTCGCGCCCCTACTGCTTCCCACAGGTGGGCAGCTATTTCCGCAAGTTCTTTGAGGGAGCAAAGCCCAAGGGCTTCCCCTCAAACGCTCCCGTCTATGCCCCCCATTATCCCACGACCGGTCAGATTGGTAGTTTCTATCAAACGCTCGACCGCCCCCTCATCTTCACCGAGTACTGTCACACCCTCGGCATCTCCTTTGAGGATCACGACCGCCAGTGGGAGATTATAGAGCGCACCCCAGGCATCGCTGGCGGCAGCGTCTGGGAATGGGCCGATCAAGGAATGCCAATTGGAATGAGAAATGAGAACCAACGGTCGACGGCCGAAGGGGAAGTCAAAGGAGGAATGAGAAATGGAAAGGTATACGGTTACGAGGAACGGGTGCTCTATAGCCCCCTCTCTTTGAAGAGGGATGGAAGGTGTCTTGGTTTCGAGATGAAAGGTAACTTTGGCACCGACGGCTTGGTTTATGCCGACCGTACGCCCCTGCCTAACTACTACGAGCTGCAACATAACTACGCCCGCGCCTTCGTCAGTTCCGTAAGTTGCGATACCATCGCAACAAACATGACCATCACCAATCGCTACGACTTCCTCAATCTGAAGGACAACGTCACCTTCCACTGGGCGCTGACCAACGACCGCGACACCGTGAAGCGTGGTGCTTTCTCCCCCGACTGCGCACCGCGCTCTTCCGTTTCCTTCACCCTTCACCCTTCCGGCGAAGCCGATTCTTCACTCTTCACTCTTCACCCTTCCGGCGAAGCCGATTCTTCACTCTTCACTCTTCACTCTTCACTTAAAACCCTTCACTTCACCATAGAAGACAAGGACGGTCACACCTTCCTCCATCAGTCGTTTGTGCTAAACAAACCTGCACTCTTGCACCTTGTCCCGCAATCTTCGCATCTTGCAGCTTCCACCTCGTACCTCGATCTCATCCAGGAGACCACCGTCCGCACTGGTCGTAAAGCCACGTTGGCCGAGCGCATCACACAGAGAGGACGATTGCCTCAGAAGTACCTGCTGCCGATGGAGAACAACCAGGTGAAGGCCGACATTCAGCGCAAGCCCGTCAGTGGCGGCGAAGAGGTGTCGTTCACGCTCACTCCCGATACCGCCAACGTGTTCCGTGCCGAGCTGGGACTTGCCTACCTGCTTGACCCGTCAATCGACCGTGTGCAGTGGATAGGACAGGGGCCTTTCGCCTCCTATCCCGGCCGTCATCAGGCCTGCCGTTACGGCATCTGGGCCAAGCACATGGACGACCTCTACTTCGAGGGCAACCACATGGGTGTCGATGCCGCCCAGTTTACCGACAGTCTCGGCAATGGCATCCTCATAACAGCTCCCCTCCCTTCGGAGGGGCAGGGGGAGGCTCTTTCGGAGGGGCAGGGGGAGGCTTTGAATCTCAACTTCGAACAGACCGACCGTGGCATTGTCGTCACCGTCAATGCCGCCGTCAGCGGACAAAGCCCGAAGTTTGCCAAGACCGCCTTCAATGGCTGGAAACCTGGCGATGGTCCCGTCAGTGCCTCGTTCCGCATCTATCGTGTCGAGGCTGGCCAGACGCCTTCGCTCTTTATCGCCCCGCACGACGTGACTGCTCCCTTCCATCCCTTTGCCACCCAGTACGACACTTATCTCCTGAAGTATAACAACATCAAATCTGCCGAGTAATATGAAACGATTGCTGCTCTCTTTATCACTTCTTGCTTTTCCCTTTTCCCTTGTCAGCTTGGCTCAGTCGGGCGCTCGCCAGTTCACCGTCAACCTGACCCCCGACGGAAAGGCCACCCTTGCGGCCTATCTGCCCGAGCATCCTACAGGACGTGCCGTTGTCGATTGTCCAGGTGGTGGCTACAGCCATCTGTCCATGCAGAACGAAGGGCACGACTGGGCCCCGTGGGCCAAGACCATTGCTGATGCAATCAAGAAAGACTGATAAAAGGAATGATGATGAAAAGACAGTTACTTTTGCTGTTGGTAGGTCTGATGGCAGTATGTACACAGGCCCAGCAGTTTCAACAGGAGTTTGGCAATCCGCGCAAACCCTTTGCTCAGGTGGTGGCAACGCCCAACCATGCCGACAGTCACTATGCTGTGGGGCAGACGGCGCTGTTGCGCATTGTGGCCCAGGAGGGTGGCGTGCCTTTGAACGGCACAAAAGTATATTATAAGGTGGGGCCCGAAATGTTCCTGCCCTCAGGGCGCGACTCCGTGACGTTTGCCGACGGCGAGGCCCTCATCCCTATGGGCACGATGACAGAGCCCGGTTTCCTGGCCTGCCAGTACGAGTTCAAGACTGCTGATGGCAAGACGCAGAAAGACCTGGTGAAGCTTGCTTTTTCGCCCGAACAAATCCAGACCTTCACGCCCATGCCCAAGGACTTCGAGCAGTTCTGGCAGAAAGCGCTGAAGGCAGCCCGCAAGATCGACTTGGAGCCAGAATACTTCGATGTGCCCGATGCCACCAACGACAAGATGACAACCAAGCTGGTACGCCTGCATGTAGGAAAAGACAAGTGGATCTATGGCTATCTGACGATGCCGACCTCCGCAGGGAGCGTCATGTTGCCAAATTCAACGTATTCTAATCAAACATCCTCTCTTTCGGAGGGGCTTGGGGAGGCTTTTCCCGTCGTACTATGTCCTCCTGGTGCTGGCAGCACCAAGCCTTACCCCAGCGACTACTTCCCCCGTGAGGGTTGCATCTATCTGAAGATTGAGATTCACGACAACGACCCGCGTATTCCCGACGACGAGTATAACGCCATGCGCCAGAAGAAGTGCGACGGCTATATGCGTCGCGGCATGGAGTCGAAGGACACCTATTATTATAAAGATGTGTATGTGGGCTGTGCCCGTGCCGTCGACTTCCTCTGCTCGTTGCCCGAGTGGGACGGACGCAACGTCATTGTCACTGGAGGCTCGCAGGGCGGCGCGCTCACAATTGTCACTGCAGCCCTCAACGAGAAGGTCACCTTCTGTGCACCGTTCTATCCGGCCCTCTGCGACCTCACTGGCTTCCTGCACCATCGTGCTGGCGGCTGGCCCAAGTTCTTCACCTCTTTCTATAAAGACGGCCAGGTCGACATTCCTCAGCAGCAGGCCGTCGAGACCTTGCAGTACTTCGACGTGGTCAACTTCGCCCGTCTGCTGAAGGTGCCCACCTTCATGTCGTGGGGCTACAATGACGACACCTGTTCGCCCACCTCTGTCTGGGCTGCATGGAACGTCATCACCGCTCCCAAACAGAAGGACATCACTCCGTCGAGCGGTCATTGGCGCTTCCCCACCAGTCAGGAGAAGTGCCTGGAGTGGATGAAAGCGGGACTGTAAGTATGGCTTTTTGCAAATTCTACTATGTTTTTTGACTCTAGTGTATGAGCAGCCCATTCGGAATTTTCGCCAACTCATTCTGACGAATGGCGTGCGCATTCTGAATGTTCCATGTTCAATCTTCCATGTTCCGCTCGGCCGAAGGACGCTTGCTACCCGCTCGCGCTCGGCTTTGCCGCTTGGCTTGTCCAAGAACTTGTTCGCTTGCCAGAGCAAGAACGGGACGCAAGAATGTTCAAACGCGCTTCGTGTCACATGTCACATGTTACAATCGCCGCTTTCCCCAGTGTTTACTGCGGAAAGCGGCGTTTTTCACGCCTTTCGCTTCCTGTCACATTTTGACTGGCAACAGCGCTTGGCAGTCAGCAACCCCCTATCGCCCCCCTCAGCAAATTGCGTTAATAAATGTAAAGCGCCGAGCGGGCGTTAACATACTTAACACGTGTTGACGTTTCGTTTTGGTGTATTAATATTTTATACTTTCTCGATTTTACTGCGGAAGCAGAATGTGACATGTGACATGTGACATGTGACAGGAATAGTCAGACGATATGTTATCTATAATATATTATATATAATATATTATAGATAGTGTGTAATGTATAAAAATTGTTGATTTTAACACTTCCGAAAAACGCTTCATGTCACATGTCACATGTTACGCAGTGTGTGTCTTTTCCCTGTTTACCTCAGAAAGCGAAGATTTTCGCCCATTACCGTTTATGTCCTAATTCACATGTTGTTAGCCGTAATGAGTACCCCCGTTTTTTTGCTAAACACCTATGAAAACTGATAATTGTGCTAAAAAACCGAAAAAAACGCCCCGTCGTTGCTTACAACGAAAAATTTTTTTGTACCTTTGTAATCGAGATTCGTCTCCTGTGCTTGCACAGCGCTTACAAACTATTAACAGGTTACAAGAAACAAACTACTTAAAAACCACTCTGAAGCACAGCCTTCATTGGTGACAGGGTATAGAAATAAGAACCTAAAAATATATAACAATGAACAAACAAAATTCTTTACTAAAAACGCTACTCGTAGTAGCAGGTCTGCTAGCAGGAGTGAATGGGGCGTGGGCAGATGTCTACACGAACGACAGTTATCGCTACGATGTGGTGTTCGGAACTCCGACTTATGACAACGAAGTGCTGACTGGCATTGATGTTCAGACAGATTTCACAACAGACTACACGTCTCAAGAATTCTCCACAATGACTTTAGTTATGACTGGTACTGTTCTTTCTGGCAATCAGCCTAACGGTAGGAGTTATTCTTTTGGACAGCCACAAACAGTAGGTACAGTCACGTTTAAAGCTGTAGGAAAATTCAATGGAGGAAACTACACATTTTTTAATATCTATGGCGTTAAAGAAGAAGGTGGCGCAACGACTGATAACTATGCTGTAGTACAATCACCAACAAGTCTGCCAAGTGGTAGTGGTGAAACTATTGTGCTTAGAATTTTTGGACAAGACATTAAAGCATCATATGTGTATACTCCTCGTAGTGTTGCTTACGGTTTTGATGTCACCATAGATTTGGAAAACCAGAAAGTAAACTATACTGTAACTTATGCCTCCAAGGGAAGCAGTGGAACAGTTAGTCAATTAAGTACGGTTACAGGCTCAGTCAATGTCCCAGACGGGGTTACACTTAAAAGCGTGAAATCTTTTAATTTGCCTCGTGTTGGACAAAGCGGTGGAAACACTTATGACAATGTTGCCTTCTATTCAACTTCACCGGCAACGACTTATACAATTAATTATAAGGATGAAAACGATGTGTTGCTGAAGTCTGTTGAGTGTAATAGTTATGCTGGCCTATCAGCAACTGCATCCGCTGAGCAGTTGGCGAATTTTACAAAAGATGACACAGAATACACATACAAATCAGGTAATGAGACCATCACTCTGTCAACAACAGCTGCAAGTAATGTCATAAATCTCGTATTCAAAGCAGCAACTGAAGAAACGACATATACCATCAAATATTTAGATGAGAACCAAAATGTTATCAAAACAGCATATGTGGGCAACGCATATACTGGGGACGTTGTTACTGCAAGCGGTGAGAATCTGCCAACATATATTTGGTCTGAAGATGTGAAGTATAAATATTCTACAGGCAATAAGAATATCACGTTGGTAGCAAATGCCGAGGATAACATCATAGAATTGATCTATGCTGAGGCAGCAAAATACAACTACACTATAAAAGCCTCTATCGGACAGACGATTCTGTCAGAAAGCGCTTACGAAAATGAGACTGTTTACTATCATTATCCTCAAGTATTACAATCAGGAACAACTCTTTATACCACAACAACAGATAACACAGGTGTAGATGGCAATGGCTACAAATCGAAACTCTTGCTAGATTCTGACAATAAAGAAGTAACGAAAAACTATACTGCAGGCAATATAACAAACTTATTGTTCCTTGCAGAGGGAGAAGACATTTTTACAAAAGGAACTGGTGTTAGCGCAGATACGAGATTGTCAATGGGAGCTGGTGGATATGCATCAGAAAAAACAGCAATCTTTACACTTCCTGCTGGCAGTTATACCCTCTGTGGAGTAAATCGTGGAAACGGCTCTGGTCATGAAAATCACAAATTTTATAAAGGAGACGAGTTGTTCTTTACAACAACGCCACAAGGATACAATGTTAGTTTTTCTGAATCTTTTACTCTGACAAGTACGACTACAATTTATATGCAAGGTGGTGGTAATACAAGACTCATCGACTATGTATACATCTATGGAACTCCCACCAATGATATTGTTGGCGCTTATGACTACTCAACAGGCTTTATGGGTGATCATACTGATATGACCATCTCAATGGGACAGACGGTGAAGTTTGTGTTCAACAATCATGGTAATGGCGTTTCTAACTGGTTCAACTGGTTATTGCGTCTGAGCGGCACCTCTGGTGTTGATCATACATTACGTGCAGACAACTATGTGATTGGCGATGGCGAATCAACAGTTAGCACACGCAGCATAACAGAAGATGGTGGTGCTATAAATTGGGACGACTTCCTCGAAGATATGAAGGATGCATCTGTAGAGATGACCATCAACTACACTAACGCAGGTATGTTCTCTGTGGCAGCAACATCTACAGGCGCTAATCACACATATTCACACAGCTTTGCCTATAATGCAGCCACGAGTGGAGACATTCTGCTGGAACTTGGTGTAGAAAAAGCATGGCTTGAAGTAATATCAGCAGAACAACTTGTTACTGGCACTATCGCCCAAAGCGGTTATTCTTCACTTGCCTCTGCTTATGGTCTTGACTTCGCAAATGCTACGGGGCTGACAGATGCCTTTGTGGTGACAAAGACCACGGATGATGCTGTTACCCTGACAAGCGTTGATGAACTGCCTGCCAACAGTGGTGTTATTCTGAAGGGTGAAGCCGGTGCAGCCTATAGTATTCCTGTGAAAGCCGATGCAGCCTATGCTGGTACTAACCTGCTGAGTGCTGCCGTTGCTCCTACGATTGTTCAGAACGACGAGGCCTATATCCTCAAGGGTGGCAAGTTTGCCCTGATTAGTGGTGCTGCTACCGAGGCTGCTCGTACTATTCCCGCAGGCAAGGCCTATCTGCTGAAGAGCAATGTTCCAAGCGGTGCCCGTTCGTTGAGTTTCGTCTACAACAACGACGAGACAACAGGCATTAGCGGTGCTACGCGTCTAACGGACAATGGAGAATCAGTAAAGGACAATGTCTACAACCTTAATGGTCAACGCGTGAGCCAGCCCACAAAGGGTCTGTATATCGTGAATGGCAAAAAGGTTATTATTAAATAATGTATAGGAGGAAACAGACTATGAAGAAAATATATCAGAATCCAATAACAACGGTGCTGAAAATTGAAATGCACCATATTATGGCTGGCTCAGAGACTTTACCTATTAGTGAGGAGACAGTTGATGATGCCACCACAGCTGAGAGCCGTCACCATTCCGTCTGGGACGACGAGGATGATTATGACGATTAATAATACTGACAGCTGCGCCGCATAGCCCTTGGGGTTTATGGCGGCGCGGCTGTCCTCTCTCTGCCCTGTACTTCTGTAGTCGATAGAAGTCGAATAGGGAACAACTCAATAACCTATTTATCAATTATTTACTAGCAAACAAATATCATGAATGTGAAACAACTACTTACAAACACCCTCCTCGTCGCCACCCTACTAATTGGGGGAAGCAATTTTGCGTGGGCGGATGGAATAAAACGAACACTTACTGCACAAAACTACGAAAGCGCCACAAGCACAGACTGGGCAAGCCCTAATGGTGGAAAAACATTAAAGACGGGTGATGCTATCTATGGTACATATTCACAATGTTATCAAGGAGGAGGTTCGGGACACAGAACTTGTTATAGAACTGTTTCTTTTGGTTACACAGCTGGAACGGGATATACCACTTCCACTAAGGAGGCACTTGGATATGTAGTTGAATTCGACTGCCAGTTGACAACTGGTGATGCAAGTGGAACCAGTGGTTCTGTAGATCAGTTTTTTGTTCCGACATCCGCAGCATCCATTAGCAACAACGGTGAATACACGGGTGGTGACTATGTGTTCTTTTTATCACAAAAAAGAGGCCAAAATGTGGCCAAGAAAGAAGAATGGTACGTAAATGATCCATTAAACTCAACTGGTTCCACAGTTTCGTTAAGTGAAAGTAAGTGGTACCACATAAAACTTATCTTCACATCTACTTCTGTCGATTATACAATAACAGATAACTCTACCACAGAAGATGTCAAAACAGGTTCAAAGACCGTAGCAGCGCTTCCTTCGATTAAGGGAATCTGGGCTTTGCTTGGACGTGCAAATAGTAAACTGAATTTTGACAATCTTGACATATATGATTATGTGGATGCCGAAGATTTCACTATTCCAGCTCCTGTGTTTGCATTTACCCGTGTAGATGGGGTCAACCGCATTTATTCCTTAACAAATAATTACGGAAGTGGAACTCTTTATTATACCATTTCGCCTGCTGCTGAGGCTCCTGCCGTTGGCAATGCTGCCTATACATCAACAAGCCTTACAAGCAAATCTGTGACATTTAGTGAAAGCGGAACCTATTATGCCTATGTGATGCATGAGAATGGGACAAAGAGTTCTTCCGTATCTTCTCAGGCTGTGACTGCAGGAGCAATAACATTGGAAAAGCCTACGATTAATGCCACAAATGTTGTTGCTAATGGCAGTTACTATTCACCACAATACACAATTGCTTGCAACAACTCTGCTCTTGAGGGTGCTCCAACAGCTACGCTCACAGCAACATATAACGGCGAAGAAGTGGATATTAGTAGTGGTACATTCACTCCTAATACGATAGGAGAACTTATTGTGACCGCTACAGCAAGTGGATACACTAGTAGCGAAAAAAGTTTTGGTGTTGAGTACGCTCTTTTTAATAAAGTGCATGAATCCCCTGATTTCGGAACAATAGCATTGAGCGTTTTGGGAACAACATTTAGCGGTGCTACTTGGACTATTGCTGAAGGCATGACAAGATGGGCTAATTGGACAAAAAAAGCAGGAAAAAATGCCGATTTATCTGCCAATACTGACAATACAGATGACAATTACCACTATTCCACTGTAGATGGTAACTTTACGTATGACACTTGGCTTTCTGTTACAAGAGGTAATAAATTTAAATACTTGGCTGGCTATGGATTTGGTACAAATGATAAAGGAAGTGGAGATGTTGTTAAATGCGACATACCCGATGCCGTTATAAATTCTATAGCTGCTTATACACATTGCCAAAATTCTTCTTATACTACAGTTGTACAAGACGCAACAACAACTTACTCTAATCCACAAAGCAGAGCTTTGAAGAAGGTAATATATTATGAGCCTGTTGAACCAACTTCATCTGCCATCATCGGAGCCACTGGCTGGACAACCTTTGCAAGCCCCTATGCTCTTGATCTGTCGAGCATGACAGCATCAACAGGTGAGGTGAAAGCCTACTATGCTTCTGCTGTGGGCGGCAGCTCTGTGACGATGACGACAACGGATGCTGCAATACAAGCTGGTGAGGGCATCATGCTGAAGGGTACGCCTACGGCTACCATCACCATTCCTGTGGCAGCATCGGGCGAGGCTATCACCGGTAACATGCTGGTGGGTGTTACAAGCAACACAACCCTCACGAAGGAGACCGCGAACTACGCCAACTTCTATGTGCTGTCGAATAACGATGGTACCGCCGAGTTCCAGAACCTGAAGAACTGGCTTGATGCTGACCACTCTGTCACCATCAATGCTGGCAAGGCTTATCTGGATGCAACAGGGGCCACAGGAGCCCGCTTGAGCATTGCCTTCGACGACGAAACGACAGGCGTTCAAGAATTGAAGAATTCAAAAATTGACGGATTGCAGACCGGCGATTGTTACAACCTGAGGGGTCAGCGTGTGAGCCAGCCCACGAAGGGACTCTATATTGTGAATGGTAAAAAGGTAATCATGAAGTAAAGAAGAGGAGGAACCAATATGAAGAAAATATATATTGCACCTGTAACAGATGTCTTACAGATACACATAGAGCATCACTTGTGCGAGACCTCAGAGATTAAAAAAGGCGACTATAGTGGTGGCTCTATCGAGTCCCGCCGCGGCACCTTCTGGGGCGATGACGACGAATAGTCATCAGCTCTCGCTCCCCTGTACCTCCGTACCATCGACCCCCGTACCTCCGACTAATAGGTACACATACACTAACAATAGCAGCTACAGTTCATCGCGACTGTAGCTGCTATAGTACTATATAAGAAAAAGTACCCGCACGTCCCACACGTCCCACACCTAAAAAGTTTGTACAGTTTGGGGGAACGAGGGGCCGCCGCAGACTTCTCCGGGGCCGCCGCAGACTTCTGTGGGGCCGCCGCAGGTTTGTTTCGCGGCCGGAAACATGTGTGAGAGGATGACTTTTCGCTTCCTTTTTTTACCGGTCACCATCAAGTGTGGGCAAAAGTGTGCCCTTACGTGCGACTGGAATCCTAAAATGGGTACTGATAATCAGGGAGTTAAGGGTTAGGTGTGGGACGTGTGGGTACTTTTTTCACCACCTTCCGGCTACCGTCAGGCATGGTCTTGACCACGATGCTCAGTCCCTTCCTTGTGACTGAGGATGGCGAAGCGGGCAGTCGGCGGCCCTGCAGGTCGTAAGTGGCAGAGGGGAGGCCGGGCTGTGAATGGTCAATGCCGAAGGACGACTGGTCAATGCCGAAGGACGACTGGTCAATGCCTTTGACACCCGTCACCGTTGACGCCGGACGTTCATAGGGACCGAGGTCGCGAGCGCTGCCCGTGATGGTGCGCTTCAGGAATGGGAAGTCGGCAATCAGCGCCTCCGGGATGTCATACTGCGCACTGCCGGCATCGACCATCTTGCTGTCGGCAGCCAAGCGTCCGAACTTGCGGGGCAGGCCGCCATAGATGTCGCGGGGCTTCAGGGCTTCCTCCTCGTCGAGCGACAGGAAGTCGTCGCGGCCTATCCCCGTCACCAGATGGTTGGTCCAGCCGTTCTTCGACATGGGCGTCGCGAGCGCGTTGTAGTCATCGCTGCCCACGCAGATCTCCTGCTTGCCTAAGCAGATGTTGTTGTAGAACCGTGTGTTGACATTCGAGCCCCCGCTTTCGAACATGTAGTCGTAGCTGTTGTCGAAGGCCAGACAGCCCACCAGCACATGGCCGTCCTTGTGGTTGTTGCAGTCGAAACCCTTGACCGACGAGCTGCTGTTGTTGCCGAAAGAGATGCAGTTGTAGGCATAGTGTATGCCCTTCGACGAGCCGCCCGTGCCGTTGCCGCCAAGTTTGATGCCGTTGCCGTTGCCTGAGAATGACATGTTGCTGCTCTTCGTGATGTAGTCCTTCACCCACAGGTGGTCGGCAGCCTTGCCCGACTCCCATGCCCAGCACTCTACGAGGATGACTGTGAAGTCGGTCTCGAAGCAGTCCCAAGCGTCGTCGCTGTTGTGCCATGCACGGCAGCGGATGAAGCGGTTGCCGATGCCGTTGTGCATCTTGCAGGCGAAGCCGTCGGCATCGCTTCCGTAGTTGGAGTCGTAGTCGCAGTTGTGGTGTGAGTCGCAGTCGATGACGTCGTTGTACGAACAATAGGTGCCGTCGTTCTCGCTGACTCCCGTGATGTAGTCGCTGAACTTATGGCCGAAGCCCAGCTGCAGGCCAGTGTCGAGGTTGTAGGAGAACTCGCAGCGCTCTATGCGGTTGTGCGACCCCTCGACCTTGAGGCCGTTGTCGGCGGCGTGGGTGATATGCAGGCCGAAGAGCCACCAGTAGTCGCCAGTGATGCGGAAGCCGCGGTCGCCCACCATCTGCTCGCGCAGCTGCTCCTCGAAGTCAAAGACAGGACGCTCGCCGTCATAGCAGCGAATGACGATGGGCGCTGCTTCTGTGCCGGAGTTCCTCATGCGGACGGTGTACTTGCCGTCGCTGTTCTTCACAGGCTTGTAGGTGCCTCCGCGGCAAATGATGTGAGTGCCGGGCTGGGCCTTGTTGATGGCCGTCTGGATGTTAGAGTAGGGATGTTCCATCGTGCCGTTGGCTAACGTCTCGTCGGCATCGGGAGCCACGTATATCTCCCTCAGCGGCGTGGGGAATGGCTTGGTGGGCACCCATACGCCCTCCGTGATGTAGGTGGGGTCTTCAGGCTCGGTGTCGCCGTTGGAACCGCCGTCCACACTGTTGAGGGTGATCTCTACGTTGTCCAGATAGGTCGAGCCGCTGTTGCTGGTGAAGCGTATGAGCACCTCAGTGTCCTCCTCGGCAGAGGAGCACTTGAACGAGCTGCTGCCGTAGGTCGAGGCCGAGCTGGTGGTGGCCACACCCAGCTCTTGCCAGGTGGTGCCGCCGTCAACGGACTTCTCGACGGTGATCTTCTTGCCTGCGCCTGACGAGCGGTGGTTGAACGTCACCCGTCCGGGCTGTGAGAGGGCAGGGGTGACGAGGTATGCGCCATTGGTGTTGAAACAGGCGCGCATGCTGTTGTTGTCTTTCTTGCCCAACACATTCTTGATTCGCCACGAGCCCGATGAGAGGGTTGCTGTGGCTTCCGCTGCCGATGCCGATGTGGGCAGCCCCGACTCGAAGTTCTCGGTGAATTTGTCTTCAGCAAAAGTGCAGACAGCTATAAAAAGGAACGCGTATAGGAGCGACAGTCTCTTCATGCAGATGGGTAGATTTTGTTTCATAAATTGCAGTTTGTTGTTTTGCCTGCAAAATTACTATTATTTTTCGATATGACCAAAAGAAGATGATGACAATCGAAAAGTAAAATCAGCACGAAAGCTCAAAGAGCTAAAACATCAGATGAGGGGTTTTGAAGGTTTTTTGTCGTAATATGCTCTTTTTTATGAAAAATGTCGCCGTTCTGCGTTTTTTTTCGTACCTTCGCCGTGTCTTACTAAGAGTAACAGACGAAGCAAATGAACAAACTACTACAACTGACTATCATGCTTGCCTTCATCGCAACGACGGGGCAAGGTCAAAAGCTATGGGACGATGGACGACTGAAGGTTTCCGACAACCAACGGTTCTTGCAATACGAAAACGGGAAACCTTTCTTCTGGCTGGGTGAGACGGCCTGGCTGATGCCCGAACGCCTGAAACGTGAGGAGGTGGAATACTACCTTCAGACCTGTCACGAAGCCGAATATAATATGGTGCAGGTACAGGTGCTGAACGGTGTCCCGTCGTTCAATGCCTACGGTGTCCCGTCGCACGATAAGCAGGGTCATTTGTTGACAGACGCTCCCTATTCCTACTGGGACCACATGGACTATATCATTGACGTGGCGGCGAAGAACGATATCTACGTTGGTATGGTGTGTATTTGGGGCAGCCTCGTCAAGGGGGGCAAGCTCAGCGTAGAGCAGGCCAAGACCTACGGCACGTTTCTGGCCAACCGCTATAAGAACCGTCCGAACATCGTCTGGATTATGGGCGGCGACATTCAGGGCGACATCCATCCCGAAGTGTGGGAAACGCTTGCCACTACCATCAAGCAGATAGACAAGAACCACCTGATGACCTATCACCCGCGAGGCCGCTATACGTCGGCCCATTGGTGGAGCCAGGCGTCGTGGATAGACTTCCATACGTTCCAAAGCGGTCACCGGCGTTACGGACAGCGCATGGGTAACAAGGACTACCCCATACCCGACAACACCGAGGAGGACAACTGGATGTATGTCGACTCCACATGGGCCTATAAGCCCCTGAAACCCGTGCTCGACGATGAGCCCATATACGAAGGAATTCCGCAGGGGTTGCACGATGCCAACGAGCCGCTGTGGCAGGCCTGCGACGTGCGCCGTTATGCCTACTGGAGTGTCTTTGCCGGCAGTTGCGGCCACACCTATGGCAACAATGCCATCATGCAGTTCTATCGCGAGGGCTATCCGCCCGCCTACCACTGTCGTAAGACGTGGACCGAGGCGCTGCACGACCCAGGCTTCAACCAGATGAAGTACTTGAAGCATCTCATGCTCGCGTTGCCTTACTTCGAGCGTGTGCCTGATCAGAGCATTGTCATTGATAATGGAATGAAATATGATCGGTTAGCTGCAACCCGTGGCACCGACTATCTGCTGGTCTACAACTACACCAGTCGTGCCATGAAGATAGACCTTCGTAAGATTTCCGGCGCCCGAAAGAAGGTGTGGTGGATGGATGCCAGCACGGGCCGTCTGACTTGGCTGGGCGAGTACGACAGCAAGGTCTTGACCTTCCGGCCGCACCGCGTGGGAACTGACATTGAGGACGGAGTGCTCATTGCCATCGACGCCGCGAAGGACTATATGGATACGCTGATTTCCTTCATCGACGCTTAATCCTCCCAGACTATTTAAGATTCTTCAGTATCCAGTCAAGTTGTTGGCGATTTGTTGCCTCGCTGGTCCAGTGCTCGTTGACGGGGGTGATGAGGCCTCAGTAGTTGTCTTTTTATCATAGTTTTATTATCTTTGAATGACTTTCTTGTTGACAACCGTTCCGTCACTCTTCACTATACGCATCAAGAAGATGCCCTGTGAGGGAGCGGCGATACGCTTGCCAGAGAGTGTGAAGTACTCAGTTTGTTCGACGTTACAGGATGTGATTCCTGCGATATGGTTGATATCATTGTCCAATCCCTGGCCATCGGCATCGGCCACACGGAATTCGCTGACGATGACGCTGCCTGAGAGAGCTGGGGCCGTGAGCTTGATGAAACGCGACTCGCTGTTGAGAGGGATGACACCGTCGAAGGGAAAATCCTCAGCACGCAACACGCGGATGGTGCGCCATCCTGGCGTAACATCGGCATTACGGGTCTCCTGAATCTTGAACTCCACGTAGCTGCTACCGCTATAGTCAGCCTTCACACGCATGGCAGGCGAGGGGGTCTGGTAGAAGGTCATAATCTTGTCGGAAGTCTTGGTGAATACGGCTTTGTCAGCAGTCTTTTCGCCCGACACCTGCACCCAGTGGGGATGCTCGTTGCTGCCCTCTTGAGTGGTGCCGTTTTCACGCTCCAACAGGCCGATGACATCAAAAGGCTTGAAGTTGATGGGCAATGGAGCCGCACGGCCCTTATGGGTATCCCTAATGTCGTCAAGTGAACTGAAACCGCAGGTGGAGAAATTGAACGTGGCGGCTTCCTCTAACTGTTTGTCGCTATTCATGCTGGTCACAGAGCCGGCGGGGAACGTAATGGTATAGTCCGTATTGATATCGAGACCTTCGTAGGTTACAGTAAGCGCCGGACCAGAGGTGGTAACGTTGGTGATACGCTCAAAGCTTTTTCCATTTATGCCGATACCCCCTGCGTACTTAATGTTCTGATTGAAGTAGAAGGTCATCGAGCCGTCCATATACGACACGTTTTCCGATTCCGGGCAGGTTTTCAAGGCTATGGGGCTCTCGTCGTTTACATCATCGGCAGTATCCATAACCAGGGTCACATCATCAATGTGACACCAGGTGTTGGCAGGGCCGTCGGCATAGAAGCCTACCTCGACCATACCGCCAGTTACGGCTACGTCGCTGATGGTGTAGAGGTGCCACTGGCCATCGGCAATGGTCATGTCGGTCTTGAAAGTCTGGCCGCCGCTCGTGGCGTACATAAAGAGCTCGTTGAAGGTGCTGCCCATCTTGGCGTATACCTTCATCGTGTACTTGCCGTCGGGCAACGGCACGTGGGAGGTTGAGGAAATCCGCTGATAGACTTTACGCTGGAAGTCCACCTTGTCCGAGATGTTCAGACAGTGGTTGCCCATCACCGTGGCGCGGTCTGTACTGGAGTTCGTGGCATTGAGCACTGGTGAGTTCTCGTCGCCGATGGCCACTTTGTTGCCTTTCTTCACCTCTGTTGTCCATCCGCGCAGATATGCCTGTGATGGTTTGTTGGCACTGGGGATATTTACGCGGTCGGCATCGAAGCTGAAGTTCTTCACGTAATTATTGTCCTTGCCTACATACCACTCGCCAGTCTCGGCATTGAGGTGCCACTGGCTCAGGGAGTTGAAATAAGGCTTGTTGTCCACAAACGAGATGGGACACCACTGGTTGTAACCATTGCCGTTGCCTGCAAAGCCTGCCCAGCGGTCGCCGCAGTAGATGACCGTCTCCTGCTTCGTGCCTCGTACTGTGTAGAAGAAGCCCGTCTGAGTGACGTGGCCGTAGTCTTCGGCCGAGCCTGGCATCACCTGCATATTATTCGTGGGCGTATAGGGTCCATAGATGCTTGATGCCTCTAAATAATAGACGTTTGAGGCGTTCCAGCCGTAGAGGTCTGAGGCGCAGACGTAATATTTGCCCTTGTACTTGAACATGCAGTCGCCCTCGCGCCCGGAACCTTTATATATCTGATGGCAGTCCTTCAGGCCGATTTTGCCGTCGGCACACACGCCGATTTCCGACAGATAGATTTTGCTGCGCCCCTTGCCGTAGCTGTAGCAGAGGTACGACTTGCCCGTGTCGGGGTCGGTGAAGACAGTCATGTCGCCTGTGTTCGGTGTGCCTATCATACTGGTCATGTCAATTTGGTTGTGGCGCTGGAAGTTGCCGGTGGGCGTGTTGCACGTGGCCACCAGCACATTGTCGTTGTACTGTGTCAGCAGCGCGTACTTATTGGCTTCGGGTATGTAGGCAACGCCAAGACGGCCCACCCAATAGGCCCAGCCTGCCGAAGAAGATGTGAGCACATCGTTCACAAATGTCCAGTTCACCAAATCGTCGCTCTTGTAGCAGGTAACCGACAGGAAGTGTGTGACATTGCTCTTACTGCCAGCCAGTGCTTTCGGACAGTAATCCACCGCCTCCTGGTATTTCGCGCCATACCAATAAAAATGCTCCTTGCCCTGAGCATCGGGGAAACGGAAGATGCCGCCGCCCTGGCTGTAGATGTAACTGCCGGAAGTAGCCTTCCAGAACGTGTCGTTGTTGATTACGGGTGCTTCGCCGTCGTTGGCGTGAGCATACGTGATGGTCATCATTGCGATGACAAGTGTCAGTAGTTGTTTTTTCATATTGTCAATTAGTTTGTTTTCGGCTGCAAAAGTACGATAATAACTAAGAAAGCACTTGTACAGGTGTAACTTCCCGTTGAAATTATGTAACTTTGGCTATGCCGAAAGTACTTTCGGCTCGGAAAAGCTCAAATATATTTGGCTTTTCACTCACTTATTCGTACCTTTGTCGTGTCTTACTAAGAGTAACAGACGAAGCAAATGAACAAACTACTACAACTGACTATCATGCTTGCCTTCATCGCAACGACGGGGCAAGGTCAAAAGCTATGGGACGATGGACGACTGAAGGTTTCCGACAACCAACGGTTCTTGCAATACGAAAACGGGAAACCTTTCTTCTGGCTGGGTGAGACGGCCTGGCTGATGCCCGAACGCCTGAAACGTGAGGAGGTGGAATACTACCTTCAGACCTGTCACGAAGCCGAATATAATATGGTGCAGGTACAGGTGCTGAACGGTGTCCCGTCGTTCAATGCCTACGGTGTCCCGTCGCACGATAAGCAGGGTCATTTGTTGACAGACGCTCCCTATTCCTACTGGGACCACATGGACTATATCATTGACGTGGCGGCGAAGAACGATATCTACGTTGGTATGGTGTGTATTTGGGGCAGCCTCGTCAAGGGGGGCAAGCTCAGCGTAGAGCAGGCCAAGACCTACGGCACGTTTCTGGCCAACCGCTATAAGAACCGTCCGAACATCGTCTGGATTATGGGCGGCGACATTCAGGGCGACATCCATCCCGAAGTGTGGGAAACGCTTGCCACTACCATCAAGCAGATAGACAAGAACCACCTGATGACCTATCACCCGCGAGGCCGCTATACGTCGGCCCATTGGTGGAGCCAGGCGTCGTGGATAGACTTCCATACGTTCCAAAGCGGTCACCGGCGTTACGGACAGCGCATGGGTAACAAGGACTACCCCATACCCGACAACACCGAGGAGGACAACTGGATGTATGTCGACTCCACATGGGCCTATAAGCCCCTGAAACCCGTGCTCGACGATGAGCCCATATACGAAGGAATTCCGCAGGGGTTGCACGATGCCAACGAGCCGCTGTGGCAGGCCTGCGACGTGCGCCGTTATGCCTACTGGAGTGTCTTTGCCGGCAGTTGCGGCCACACCTATGGCAACAATGCCATCATGCAGTTCTATCGCGAGGGCTATCCGCCCGCCTACCACTGTCGTAAGACGTGGACCGAGGCGCTGCACGACCCAGGCTTCAACCAGATGAAGTACTTGAAGCATCTCATGCTCGCGTTGCCTTACTTCGAGCGTGTGCCTGATCAGAGCATTGTCATTGATAATGGAATGAAATATGATCGGTTAGCTGCAACCCGTGGCACCGACTATCTGCTGGTCTACAACTACACCAGTCGTGCCATGAAGATAGACCTTCGTAAGATTTCCGGCGCCCGAAAGAAGGTGTGGTGGATGGATGCCAGCACGGGCCGTCTGACTTGGCTGGGCGAGTACGACAACCGGGTGTTCACCTTCAGGCCACACAAGACCATGGGCGGCATCGAGGACGGCGTGCTCATTGCCATCGACGCCAGTAAAGACTACCTGAACAACTAACTATGTTTTTTGGTATATTAGCGATGATTTTTGTCCGAAATGGTCTGCCATTGATTTGTTTTTCGTACCTTCGCAGCCAAAAGCGAACTACGACCAAAACAGAAGAACGACAAACTAACGGCAATGACCATAGTCGCTGTGCAGAGTATGACGGTTATGTTGAATACAAGATTATTGATATTATTGGGCTTCTTGCTAACGCTGACGTCGGCGAATGCCCAGGACCGTACGGCAACGGAAGTGATTAACGACATGGCTCCAGGCTGGAACCTCGGCAATACACTGGAGGGTGTTGCCACCTGGGCAGGCGCGGACTTTCTGAACAACAAGGGGGGACTGGGTGCAGAAACTGCTTGGCAGGGAACGAAGACCACACAGGCAGTCATCGACTATGCGAAGACGCTTGGTTTCAAGAGTGTGCGTATTCCGTGTGCCTGGGCTTACGGACACATTAGCAACGCGTCGACCTACGAGATTGACAGCCAGTGGATGACGCGTGTCAAGGAGGTAGTGGACTACTGCATCCGCGACGGCCTGTATGTGGTGCTGAACGACCATTGGGACGGTGGCTGGCTTGAGAACCATATCAAAGACGCTGATGCTGCCGCCACCAAGAAGAATAAGGAAGTATTGACGGCCCTATGGACTCAGATAGCCAATGCCTTCAGGGACTACGACGAGCACCTGCTCTTTGCCGGACTGAACGAGCCGAATGCCGAGGATCAGGCGGCCACGAACCATCTGATACAGTATAACCAGACCTTCGTGGATGCCGTACGTGCCACGGGGGGCAACAATGCCAAGCGTGTGCTGGTGGTGCAGGGGCCGTCGACCAACATCGAGCATACCTGCAACTTCATGGCTGGCAAAATGCCGACCGACGTCATCGAGGGCCGGTTAGCAGTAGAGGTACACTACTATAATCCTTGGCAATTCTGGGGTATGGAGAAGGATGAGTCGTGGGGCAAGGTGTTTTACTACTGGGGACAGGGCAACCACCTGAGCGGTTCTGCGCACAACGCCACCTGGGGCGAAGAGGCTGATATGAAGAAGCAGCTCCAGATGATGAAGACCAACTTTGTGGACAAGGGGTATCCCGTGGTCATCGGCGAGTTCGGAGCCAACTGGCGCGACTTGTCGTCGTTGAAGGGCGAAAGTCAGGAGAAGCACAATGCCTCCATCAAGGCCCACTATCGCGAGCTGCACCGGTTGTGCAAGGAGATGGGTGGTATGGTGCCCATGACATGGGATACAAACTACTGTAGTCAGGAAGGGACGAAGGGCTGCATGACCATCATCGACCGCAAGAACCTGACCGCTTTCGGCACATACGCCATGGAGGGTATCAACGAAATCTATCCCCGTCTTTCGGAGTCGGCCGTCAGAAACACTCTGCGGACAGCTGACGAAAAACCGACGAGCGTTCATCGACTCACCGGTCAAAAGGTTGACGGCTGTCATCTTGCTCCAGGGCTTTACGTCAGCAAGGGGAGCAAGTTCGTGGTCAGCAGATGACATGAGAAAAACTATATCCAAAACTAATCAAACTATATCATTTCTATAATCACCGCTCACCCAGCAAGCAGGCAGACCATGCCCTGACTGCGCCGCTTACTCTGGAAACCGAAGCGGGGGTATGTGGACTATATGATAGTGGATGATGAACAAATTCACCGATGAACGTACAAATGCCCTGTGACGGAACGGGGTATGTGTTGCTATCTTTGCACCCAGAAAACAATAACTGACGAAAATGAAGAAACAGCTACTTACAATTGTTCTTGCCATCGTTGCTACATTGCCGATGGCTGCCCAGACCGCCAACATGCAAGACCGTGCCCTATGGGGCTCTATCTGTACGAAGAGCGATGTGACCACATCGGGTAATTCGTACTTGGATGCACAGAACAAGGTGCTACTCAGCTGGCGCATGCTGCCGGGCGACACTGAGGACACAGCTTTCGACATTTGGCGCAAGATGGGCGACAGCGGCAACTGGTCGTGCATCAACGACCCGTTCAAGTCGGGCAAGAAAGGCATCAAGGGTACCTGCTACCAGCATGCTCCCTTGTCGACGCTGACGGGCGACGTGCATTACCGCCTGACCTACGCCGGACAGAAGAACTGCGACGAGTACCTGTCGGAGTACACCATGACGAAGCAGCAAGCTACAGACAAGGTGCCTTACGTCACGATACCCCTGCAGTCGACCGACGACTGTAGCAACTACCCCGCAGAGATCAAATACCAGGCCAACGACTGCTCGGTGGGCGACCTCGACGGCGACGGACAGATGGAGGTGGTGGTGAAGCGCCTGCTGACGGTCTATAACGCTGCAGGAGAGATAACCAGTAGCAGCGAGGCTGCGGCCGACAGCGACCCCCGTGCCAAACACATCATCGTGTGGGATGCCTACAAGCTCGACGGCACTATGCTGTGGCGCGTCAAGTCGGGCCCCAACATCATCGCGGGCAATAGCTCGAGCGTTATGCTGGGTGACCTCGACGGCGACGGTTGTGCAGAGTTCGTGCTGAAGACGGGCGAGGGTACCGTCTTTGGCGATGGCAAGGAGATTGGCGACACCGACGGCGACGGCATCACGGACTACCGTCAGAACTGGGGTGGCCACTATACGGGCGACAAAGCCGGCAAGTGGGGCGGCCCTGAGTACTTCTCCGTCGTTGACGGCAAGACGGGTCGCGAACTGGCTCGTGCCAACTTCATAGCTCGCGGGCCTGAGGGACAGACGCCGGCCCAGTGGGTGGCTAACTATAGTGCCAACAGCGAGTCGTGGGGCGACAACTATTGGAAACGTGCCAACTCGCTGCGCATGGGACTGGCCTGCTTCACAGGCAAGGGCATGCAGATATTCCTTGGTCGTGGCGTCTACGCCCGCACCGTGGTAGAGGGCTGGGACTACACGCCCAACACCCCCGACAGCCAGTGGGAGCTGGAAGGCTCGCTCACCCGCCTGTGGAAGTTCGACTCCTCCGTTTCGGGCGGACACTGGTCAGTGGTCAATGGCCAGTGGACCATGGACAAGGCCAAGAACAAGGACGGTAAGGCCAATTCGGCATACGCCGGGCAGGGCAACCATGCCTTCAACGTGGCCGACCTCGACGGCGACGGTCTCGACGAGGTGATGTACGGCTCGTGTGCCTTCGACAACGATGGTACTGGCCTGTGGACAACGGGCCTGGGCCACGGCGATGCCAACCACGTGGGCGTGTTCCAGAAAGACTACGAGGGGCTGCAGGTGTATCACTGTCTGGAGGGCGGTGTCACGGAGGTGGCCTTGCACGATGCCAAGACCGGAAAGGTGATTTGGGACATACGTGCCGCTACTGCCGGCGACCAGGGCCGCTGCATGGTGGCCGACGTTGACCCCACGTCGCCGGGCTGTGAGTTCTGGAAGTATGGCAACGAGCTGTACAACCAGAACGGCAGGGAGCTATACAACGCCGAGGGTAAGCGCAAGGAGGAGAGCTCCTGCAACGCCGGCATCTGGTTCGACGGCAACCTGAACCGCCAGATGATCGATGGCGGCATCATCAACAGCTTCTCGCACGGGCGTACCTTTACTATATACCGCTACGATATGGGTTTCAACAACTCCACGAAGTCGAACCCTGGCTGGTATGGCGACATGCTGGGCGACTGGCGCGAGGAGGTGATACTACCCAGCGCAGACAAGTTGACCGACCTGAAGGTGTTCTCCACTTGGTATCCCACGGACCACCGCATCCCCTGGCTCATGACCGACCACACCTATTACATGCAGGCCATCCATGAGAACGTGGGCTATAACCAGCCGACCAACGTGGGCTACTACCTGAGTAGCGACTACGCCACCGATGCCGAGATATGGACTGCCGCCGCCAAGGCTGAGGCCGACCGCCAGACTGCTCTTGAACAAACGCTCACTGGCATCAGCGCTACGCTAAATGATAAAGGAAAAAAGATAAACGACAATGCCCTTTACGACCTACAGGGCCGTAAGGTCGGCACCCCAAGCCGTGGCATCTACATCCGTAACGGCCGCAAAGTCGTGATAAAGTGAGGCGAAGAATGAAGTAAGGTAGGGAAGGCCCGCTTTTAGGAGGTAGGTAAGAGATTCTATGTAATTACTTCCCATACTTGCTCGGCACGACGCCGTACTTCGCCTTGAAGCACTTGTTGAAGTAGGACGGGTCTTGTATGCCTACTTTGTAGCTGATCTCGGCAACGGTCAGTTCGCCTTCAAGAAGCAGCTCGGCGGCGCGGCTCATACGCTCCTCCTGCAGGTACTTGTTGGGCGACATGCCCATGAGCTCCTTGACCTTTCCATAGAACTTGGTGCGCCCCATGTTCATCATCTGTGCCAGTTGGTCGATGTTGAAGTTGGGGTCGGACAGGTGCTTGGCTGTGAGTGCCTGCAGCTTGTCTTTGAACACCTTGTCGACGCGGCCCTCGACGAGGGAGGCGGGAGTGTGGAGGGTGGAGGCTGGAGTGTGGAGGGGGGAGGTTGAAGGGCGCGGGGCCACGAGGGCTCTGTTCCACTTGATGAGCTGGAAGATGCGGGCAATGAGGAGCCGGAAGTTGCAGGGCTTGACCATGTAGTCGTCGGCTCCGGCACGGTAGGCACGTATCTGATGTGCCTCGTCATCAAGGGCTGTCAGCATGATGACGGGGAGATGGACGGTGTTCTCGTCGGCCCGGAGCCGGCGGACTATCTCGTAGCCGTCGATGTCGGGCAGCATGACGTCGCAGAGGATGAGGGAGGGTGGAGTGTGGCGGGAGGAGGGTGGAGTGTTGAGGGTGGCATCGAAGAAGGCCTGGCCGCTGGAGTAGCAGACGGTGTTGAAGTAGACACCGACCTCACGGCGTATCTGGTCGGCCATGTCGGGGTTGTCCTCGATGATGGCGACGGTCAGGTCGTTGAGGGCCTCGGCCTGCATCTCGCGGATGATGTCGGGAGTGTCGGCGACAGCATCGCCGACGGCGCTGGACGCGGCTGTGCTGGTGGCGGTGGCAGAGTCGTTGGTGCTGATGGCACCCGTGTCGCGGTAGTCGTCGGCGCTGTAGACGCTGTCGTCGGCTGGCAGGGTCAGGGTGAAGAGGGTTGTGTCGTCAGTGCGCTTGTAAGTGAGGGAGCCTTTATGAAGCTGCGCCATCTGGTGGGCGGTGTATAGGCCGATGCCCATGCCTCCCTGGCTGGCATAACCGTGCATGAAGGGCTTGAAGAGCTCGGCCTGCTTCTCGGGGCTTATGCCGGGTCCGTTGTCCTCGACGGTGATGGTGATGCCGGTGGCAGCGTCGTCGGCCGCTGTGTGGGGCTCATTGGCGTTATTGGAAATCCGAAGGGTGACGGTGCCGCGTTCGGGGGTATACTTCACGGCGTTTGAGAGGAGGTTATAGACCACGGTCTCTACTATCTGGTGGTCGAATGGCATGTCGTAGTGGCGGTCGAAGGTCTGGAAGCTGATCTGCATGTCCTTCTGCTTGGCCACGATCCAGAAGTCCTGATAGATATTACGGACAAAGGTGACGATGTCGCCCTGCTCTACTTGCAGACGGAGGTTGCCGGTGCTGATCTTACGGTACTCCATGAGCTGGTTGACGAGACGTAGCAGACGGCTGGTGCCTCGTCCGGCTGTCTGTAGCGCGGCCTTGTTGCCGGCATCCTCGCCCAGCTTGTCGACGGCTCCCTTGATGATGGCCAGTGGCGTCCGGAATTCGTGGGTGATGTTGGTGAAGATGCCGGTGCGGAACTCCATCAGTTGCTTGTCCATCTCCATCTGCTGGTGGAGCATGAACTTGTCGCGCCAGTTACGGTAGACGTAATAGGCGGCGGCAGCGAGCAGCAACAGGTAGACGAGCCATGCCCACCACGTGTTCCACCATGGCTGACGGATGACGATGTCGAGTGTGGCCTCGTCGTTCCACTCGCCTCGGGCGTTCAGTGAACGCAGGTGGAAGGTGTAGCTTCCGGGCGGCAGTTCGCTGTAGTCGGCGTGGTTGTCGGTGGTGATGCTCTGCCAGGTGTTCTCCACACCGTCCAGATAGTATTGGAAGACGGGGTTGTTGTGGTGGTTGTATTCGAAGTCGGAGAAACAGATGCGCAGCGAGTTCTGGTCGTGCGAGAGGGTAATCTGGCGGGTGTAGCTCATGGCCTCCTTCAGCAGTCCCAGCTCGTGTATGGACAGGCCGTTGACGTTGACATCGGTAATCCTGGATGCCGAATTGCCGGCAGCGGTGAGCATGGCCTCGGGGTTGATGATGAGTAGCCCGTAGGTCGTTCCGAACATGATGTGCCCGTCGTCGTCAGTAGCTGTGCTGTTGTTGAAGCAGTTGTTGCCCTGCATGGTGTCGCTGAAGCGGTAGGAGTTGACGATGTCGGTCTTGGGATTGATGCGCGATATGCCGTCCTCCGTTCCTACCCAGATGTAGCCCATGGCATCTTCGACCAGCGATGTGGTACTGTTGTTGGCCAGTCCCTGACGGTCGGTAATCACTACTGTTGAGGCCATGTCACCATTGGCATCGATCTGGCTTCTGATGACTCCGCCTCCGGCACACGCCGCCCATAACATGCCCTGGCGGTCGATGAGCAGCGCGCGTATCTCGTCGGCGGGGAACTTCTGGTTGGTTGTGTTGTAGATGTCGGTCTTGTCGCCTTTGAGATGGATGATGCCGTTGTTGGATGCCGCCCATAACGTGTTGTCGCCGGCCGGTAGCAGGTCGTTGATGCGGGCGCTGTTCATGTCGGCGGGTATGCTTTCGACAACGCTAAAGCCCTTGTCGGTCAGCTGTAACAGTCCGGCGTTCCATGTCGCTACCCAGATGTGGCCGGCGTTGTCTTCCACGATGTCGGAGATGAAGTCGGACGGAATGTGGTGGACGCTGTCGGTGCTGGCATATCGCTGTCCGTCAATGTACAGCCCGTCGCCCCAGGTTCCCGTCCAGGTGCGTCCCTTGCTGTCTGTGAAGTAGGCATTGACGCTGGCTTTGAGGGCGGTGAGTGGTGAGTGGGGAGTGGTGAAGGGTGAGGGGTTGTTTATGGCATACACGTTTCCCTTACGGGTGCCGATGATGGTCGTGTTGCCACTGTTGCGTACGGTGCTGATGGTGTTGTCCCAGCTGCTGATGTCGGCAGGCTGTATCTGGAGGTAACGGGCCTTGGCGGTACTCATCGTCGACAGGCAGTAGGCTCCCGCCGATTCGCTTCCCACCCAGATGTTGCCTTGGCTGTCGGTCATGGCGCAGAGCAGGTAGTTGGAGTGTATGACGGGCGACTCGTCGTTGGCGCCGTAGTGCTGCAGATGACCGTCAGCAGGATTGTAGATGAAGAGCCCGTTGCCGTAGGTCGCTATGAACAGTCGGCCGTCGGCAGCGCGGGCCACATGGAATTTCCAGCCTTTGTTGGTGGAGTAGTAGGCATCGGGGATGAGGTCGAGCGACTTGATGCTGCCGCTGTCGGGGAACAGCCACAGCCGTCCCGTGCGGTTGGCTATCAGGTGGTATCCCTCGCAGCTGCCCTGACTCAGTCCGTCGACAATCTGCATCTGGGCTGGTCTCTCGAACGTCCCGTCCTTGAGATTCATGGCGTATGTGCCCTCCGGTGTGAAGAGCATCCAGCGTCCCTGCCATACGAAACTGACATTCACCTTCTGCGGACGTCCCATGGCGGAGGGAATCTGGCTGTTGAGTACCGCCTGGCAGCTGGTGTCGTAGCCCGACACAGCGCCGTCGCTGCTTAGGAAATATGTGACTCGTCCCGAAGTGGCAGTGGCGATGATGGGTGATAGGCGATGGGTGATAGCTGATGGGTGAGTGGTGACGGGTGAGCGCAGCACGGCGATGCCCTTGTCGGTGGGCAACCAGATGTTGTGGGCGCTGTCCTCAACCACGGTGAGCACATTGTCCGAGGGTAGGACGCCGTCCTTCTGCCGGTAGTCTATGGCAGTGGGACTGCCGTCGGCGGTGCTGCAGAGTGTGGCGCCTGTCCCCATGCCGTATAGCACCATGCCATGTGTGGTCATCATCACCTTGTTCTGCTGGCGGTAGTGGTCGCCGCGTCCTGTCCAGTCGACGAAGCGGGCACGGCGCAGGTCGTAGCAGGCATTCTGGTAGGTGGCGGTGCTGAGCCACAGCAGCCGGCGAGCAGGGTCTTTGACGATGCGGCCTACGCGAGCCTCCATCCTGTGGTCGGCGTCTGTCGACAGCGATGTGAAGTTGACGGTCGTGAAACCGTCGTAGCGGCTCACTCCGTTGTTGGTGGCCATCCAGATGAATCCCTCCTCGTCCTGTATGAGTTCGTTGATGGTGTTACCGGCCAGCCCGTCGACCGTCGTCACCTGCCGGCTGTTAAGTGTATAGCTGTCGGCCATGGCCTTGAGGCCGATGGCGCACATGATGATAAGTATGATGGCCTTTCTCATAGGTTCAGTAGCAATGATGCTGCAAAGATACTGCTTTTTCTTCATAATCCGTACTATCGTGCTCTTTTTTTGCCGGATAAGGACAAATGAACGATTCTCCATGTTTTTGAACAATAGTCAGCCCTTGTCTCAACAAAAATATGTACCTTTGCCGTCGGAAACGAAAAAACTGATTACACTGAAACAAATGAAAGCACGTATTGTAATGCTACTGCTGCTTGCTGGCCTCACGGTAACAGCTATGGGCAGGGAGAAACTGAACTTCAACGCCGGCTGGCGGTTGTGTGTGGGTGATATGCCTGAAGCTTCGAAACCCGACTTCGACGATAGCGGGTGGCAACAGGTGACGCTGCCCTACGCCTTCAATGGCGACGAGGCGTTCCGTAAGGACATCGTGGACCTGACGGACACCATCTGTTGGTATCGGAAAACGTTCACGCCCCCCCTCATATCCCCCGAGGGGGAAGAAGCCTCCCCCCGGGGAGGTTTGGAGGGGGTTAAATACTTCATCGAGTTCGAGGGCGTGCGCCAGGGTGCCGACTTCTACCTGAACGGGCACCACCTGGGCTATAGCGAGAACGGCGTGATGGCCTGCGGCTTCGACCTCACTCCTTATATAAAAGAAGGTGAGAATGTGCTGGCCGTGCGCTGCGACAACAGCTGGAACTACCGCTCGCGCCGTCACGACAGCCGCTACCAGTGGAACGACAAGAACTTCAATGCCAACTATGGCGGTATACCCAAGAACGTCTTCCTGCACGTCACCGACAAGCTCTACCAGACGCTGCCGCTCTACTCGAACCTCGGCACGACTGGCACTTACGTCTATGCCACCAACTTCGACATTCCCAACCGCAAGGCCTGGATTTGTGTGGAGTCGCAGGTGAAGAATGACGACGCCAAAGCCCACAGCTTCATGTTGCGTGTGGTGGTGAAGGATGCCGACGGCAAGGAGGTGGCCCGATTCTACGGTGCCAGCGAGCTGCTCTCGTCTGGTGAGACCATCGTGGTCAAAGCAGCGCAACAGGTCGAAAACCTCCACTTCTGGTCGTGGGGCTATGGCTACCTCTATACCGTTGAGACATCTCTTATTGAGAATGCTAAGGAATTTGATACTGTTGTGACCAGAACCGGCTTCCGCAAGACCCGCTTTGGTGAAGGAAAGATATGGCTGAACGACCGCGTGCTGATGGTGCACGGCTATGCGCAGCGCACCTCTAATGAGTGGCCGGGCGTGGGACTGTCCGTGCCAGCTTGGCTGAGCGACTATTCGAACGGGCTGATGGTGGAGTCGGGCGGCAACCTCGTACGCTGGATGCACGTGACGCCGTGGAAGCAGGACATCGAGTCGTGCGACCGCGTGGGACTCATCCAGGCCATGCCTGCCGGCGATGCCGAGCATGACGTGGAGGGACCGCGCTGGGCACAGCGCACCGAGCTGATGCGCGATGCCATCATCTATAACCGTAACAACCCCTCAATACTCTTCTACGAGTGTGGCAACGAGAGCATCAGCCGCGAGCACATGCTGGAGATGAAGAAGATTCGCGACGACTACGACCCCTGTGGCGGCCGTGCCATCGGCAGTCGCGAGATGCTCGACATCGACGAGGCGGAGTATGGCGGCGAGATGCTGTATATCAACAAGAGCCACAAGCACCCGATGTGGGCCATGGAGTACTGTCGCGACGAGGGTCTGCGCAAGTACTGGGATGAGTACAGCTATCCCTTCCATAAGGAGGGCGACGGCCCGCTCTATCGTGGCAAGCCGGCTACCGAATACAACCACAACATGGATCAGTTTGCTGTCGAGATGGTGCGCCGCTGGTACGACTACTGGCGTGAGCGTCCCGGCACTGGCACCCGTGTGTCGTCGGGCGGCGTGAAGATTGTCTTCAGCGACACCAACACCCACCACCGCGGCGAGTCGAACTACCGCACCAGCGGTGTCACCGACGCCATGCGCATACCCAAAGATGCCTTCTTCGCCCATCAGGTGATGTGGAATGGTTGGGTGGAGCCCGAAGAGGAGAAGACGTATATTATAGGACACTGGAATAAAGCCCCCCTCTTATCCCTCCGACAGGGGGGGAGCCCCAATGCGCAGCAACTCCTCCCCCAGTCGGGGGAGGCTGTGAGGGGGCTTCCCGTGTATGTGGTGTCGACAGGCGACGAGGTGGAGCTGTTCCTGAATGGCCGCTCGTTGGGCAAGGGCCGTCAGAGCTACCGCTACCTCTTTACCTTCGACGACGTGCCCTACGAGCCCGGCACTCTGGAAGCCGTTGGCTATTCTCGTATCCCCGCACCTTCGCACCCCCGTACCCCCGAACAGTCCCGTACCCCCGAGTTAACTCCCACCTCAAGCTACAAGCTTGAGACCGTCGGCGAGCCCTATCAGCTGAAGCTGACGGCCATCGAGAACCCCGAGGGTACCAAGGCCGACGGTGCCGACATGGTGCTCTTCCAGGTGGAGGTGCTCGACAAAGAGGGACGTCGTTGTCCGCTCGACGACCGCCAGATTCATTTCGAACTATGGGGTGAAGCCAAATGGATAGGAGGCATTGCCACCCGTAACAACAAGGACATGCAGCGTCCTGACGACAACCGTCCGGCAGGGCTCCTCGACGCTGCCGCCACGAAGAACGTCTCCGACAACTACGTCGGCTCTATGAACCTCCCCGTGGAGTGTGGCGTCAACCGCGTGCTCGTTCGCACGACCACCAACGCCGGCGAGATACATCTCTCGGCATACGCCGACGGCGTGAAACCAGCGTATCTGGAAGTGAGAAGTAAAGAGGTGAGAAGTGAGGAGTTGATGCCGCAACTGACGCTCAAAGGTAGTCTGACTCGCGGCGAGACGCCACAGTCACCTTCTTATCAGGAGCTGGCTCAGGGAGTAAAGATCGTTTCGGCCAAGGTCGGCTACGACTCAGACAACGCCTCTCGCAGCTTCGACGACAACGAGCTGTCGGAGTGGAAGAACGACGGCCGCCTGTCCACGGCCTGGATTACCTATAAGCTGGAACGGAAAGCCATTGTCGACGATATCTGCATGAAGCTCACGGGCTGGCGCCTGCGCAGTTATCCGCTTGACATCTATGCAGGTAAGACGCTCATCTGGAGCGGCGAGACGGAGCGCAGCCTCGGCTACATCCACCTGACACCCTCCAAGCGCATCAAGACCGACGAGATCACCATCCGTCTGCGTGGTGCCGGCAAGGACAAGGATGCCTTCGGCGGCGTCACAGAGTTGGCTGCGCCCGTGGCTGGCGAGTTGGACTTGTTTAAGGCCAAGAACGGTGACGACACAAAAAGTGAGCTGCGTATAGTAGAAATAGAGTTTTTAGAGTGTATTAAATAGAAAGACTGCTGTTATGAAACGATTATTGTTAAGTTTGACCTTTATCCTCGGTTCCATGACCTATGGCTTCGCCCAGCCGAGTGCAGTGTTCACCCATCCCTGGCAGGGCAAACGTGTTGCCTACTTCGGCGACTCCATCACCGACCCGCGCAACAAGGCGGCGAAGAAGAAGTACTGGGGGCTGCTGGCCGACTGGCTCCAGACTGAGCCTTACGTCTATGGGGTTAGCGGACGCCAGTGGAACGACATTCCTCGGCAGACGGCACAGCTGCTGAAGGAGCACGGTCAGGATGTTGATGCCATCATTGTCTTCATGGGTACCAACGACTACAACAACGGTGTGCCCCTGGGACAATGGTGGGATGAGCGCGAGGCTCAGGTGGAGTATGGCCACGGGCAGCCGAAGAAAATGGTGACACGCCGTCAGCGTACGCCGTCGATGGACGCTACGACCTATCGTGGACGCATCAACATCGCCATGGACTCGCTGAAACGCACATTCCCCACGAAGCAGATAGTGCTGCTGACGCCTATCCACCGTGCCGACTTCCACGCCAACGAGAAGAACTGGCAGTGCGATGAGTCGTACACCAACCAGTGTGGCGTATACCTTGATCCTTATGTGGAGGCAGTGAAGGAAGCCGGCAACATCTGGGCCGTACCCGTCATCGACTGGAGTGCCACCAGCGGACTCTTCCCACTGCTCGACGCCCACGCCCCCTACTTCAACAATGCTGACACCGACCGCCTACACCCCAATGACCTGGGGCACGAGCGGCTGGCACGCACACTCTACTACCAACTGCTGACGCTGCCCTGCGTGTTCTAAAAACCAATCAAAATGAGGTATTCAAGACTATTACTGGCAACGGGACTGATGCTCCTGCCCATGACCTTGACCGCACAACGCCTACAGCAGAAACTGGGACGTGGCGTGGTGGCCGTTAACCGAAGCGGCAGTTCGATACGTAGTGTGACATCATCGTCAGGCACGGGCTCGTTGATCTCCTGGCGTAAGCTGGCTGAGGAGCCAGAAGGCACGACCTATAACGTCTACAAGCGCGGGAAGGGCATTACGGACTATACGAAGATGAACTCGAAGCCGCTGACGGTCACCTGTCTGCAGACGACGCTGACCAACAATACCGAGTATGCCGTGGCAGCTATTTCGCCAGAAGGTGTGGAAGGTGAGATGAGTATACCTTTCTTATATAAGACGCAGGCATACCCCAACGTGTGGTTCGACTTCAATTTCGACAATACGGTGATCAAGCGTGATGACTACCGCACGAAGTACTGTTGGCCTATGGATCTGAACGGAACGGGCGAATACGATGCGGTGGTAGTGGACCGCCTCTATGCCGGTGCCCCTGATAGTGAGGAGGGAGGCGACAATACCGCTACCACCTCGCATAAGATTCAGGCCTACAAGCTTGACGGTACCCTACTGTGGACTGTCGATATGGGCCCCAACGTGAATATCTGTGCCGGACAGAACGACATGGTGCTCGCCTACGATATCAACTGCGACGGACGCTGTGAGGTCATCGTGCGCAGCAGCGATGGCACCCGTTTCTGGGATAAGCAAAACGAGACGTGGGGCAAGTATGTGGGAGGAAGTGACAGCCCCGACATTGATGGCGACGGCATCACGGACTACCGTACGCAGACGAAGCGCAATCCCCCAGTCTATATGTCGGTTATCGACGGTGCCACAGGAACCGAACTGACTTACAGCGAGATGCAATATGCGTGGGTCACCGACGGCAGCGACCACTACGGGCGCGACAACCGTGCCTCGTATATGAACTTCGGCTATGGTGCGATGGAAGGCCATTTCGGTATTGCTTATCTCGACGGCATCCATCCCTCGCTCATCATGGAGTGTGCAGACCGTGAGAGCGGTGGCCTCCATCATGTCTATTGCCACTCTTGGGATTACGATTGGAGCGGCGGCTCTGCCGTAAACTGGCACCACAGTCATACATGGAGTGCCAACGATAAGCGTCCCGGCTGTGCCGAGTTCCATCAGATTCGTATCCTCGACGGCGATGGCGACGGTTGTGATGAGATGTGGACCGGAGGCTACGGCGTGAATCCTGCACAGAACCGATATGTCTCCGTAGGACTGGGCCACGGCGACCGCTTTGTCATCAGCGACATAGACCCCGACCGTCCTGGACTGGAAGGTTTTGCCATTCAGCAGAGTGCTCTCTTGGGGCAATGTCTCTACAATACCGAGACAGCCGAGCGCATCAAGGAGTGGTATCTGCCCAGCGTCTATGACGTGGGGCGCGGAGCCTGTCTCGACATCGATGCCTCGCACAAGGGCTACGAGATACTGAGCTATGCCGACGAGTTCGTTTACGACTGCAAGGGCGAGAAGACGGGACAGACCCGTACGGGTTCGATGTACGAAGGTTCCTGGTGGGATGGCGATCTGCAGCGTGAGTGGATCAACTCGCCTGGCGGTAGCGGTTGGGGTACTAATATGATGGTGTCGAAGGTGCTGGGTAACCGACTGATAGAGTTCTCACAAGAGAGTACCTGGGCTACCCATGGCGGTACAGGTACCCGTCCGGCCTTTATGGGCGACATCGTCGGTGACTGGCGCGAGGAGATTATCCTTGCTAAGCAAAATGATAGCGGCTCTACTGGTCTGGTAGGCTATACCACGAACATCCCCACTTCCTATAGCATCTATTGTCTGCAGCAAGATCCGCACTACCGTCTGGACTGCACCACCCGCGGTTACTACCAGCATCCCAACACGGGCTTCTATCTGGGTGGCGATATGTCCCTGCCACCCCTGCCGCCGGTCTTTACGGCCGACCTTCGCTGGAAGGGCGGTAGCAGTGTGGAAAGTGGTTTTGCCGCTTTCGACCTGACCGCCACTGCCACATACGCCGAAGGCAAGAGCCTGTTGTTCGACCTCTATGGCGACAACAGCAGTGTCATCAAGGTCAATCAGCCGTTTGACGCTCCCACTATTTATCTGATGAATCCGCAAGGGCACGACTATGATATTCAAAGCACCCACCTGTGGGCTGAAAATGCCATTCTCACGACCGGTTCAGGCTCGCTGATCAAGTCGATGCAGGGAACGGTGAAGATGGCTGGTTATCTGAGACACACAGGAAAGACCATCGTCAGCGAGGGCACGCTTTTGGTCAATGGCGAAATCCTCGGCCCCATGGAATTGCGTGCACGCGGCACACTCGCTGGCACAGTCACCCTGAAGGACACCATCACTTTTGAAGGTGCTCTAAACTACGAGGGTTGTCGGCTGATGCCCAGCAATTACGATGATCCCATCGAAGGAGTCATCACATCTAACAAGAGCATGACACTGCCCGGCAACGTCTATATAGAAGTGACAGCAGGATTCATAGGTAACTCACGGGGTTCATGGCCCATTAGCAGCCAGATTTATGTGGAGGGCGACCTGACCTTCATGGGTACGAACTACATCACAGTGAACCTACAGAGTCAGGAGGCCGCTGAATATGTTGTAGCCGAGTGTACAGGTACGCTGACTTGCGACCCGTCGAAGCTGAAAACCCGAGGACTCGACGGAGTCAACTACGACTTGGTGGTGAAGGACAATAAACTGGTTCTGCGAATCAATACTACTCGTGCTCCTGCTGAAAATGTGGTGTGGACGGGCAGCGAGAGCAAGGTTTGGGACTATAAGGCCAAGAACTTTGCACTCAGCGGTTTCCCTGCTGAGGCCACCTCCTTCGTCAGCGGTGACCAGGTAGTCTTCAATGCTCAGGCTAATCAGAAGACCATCACCCTCAACGAACCTATGGTCACCAGCGGTGTCTTCTTCGATAGCGGCAAATATACGCTTTCTGGCGAGGGCGGTATCTCTGGTGCTGGCGATGTGACCATCAATAAGAATGCCGACGTCACCCTCAATATGAAGTACAGCGACTATACGGGCAAGACTATCATCAATGGCGGCACCCTCACTGTGCCCAACTTCTACGATGGTGGACAGAAGAGTGCCATCGGTGCCTCTACGGCAGTAGAAGGCAATCTGCAGATCAATGGCGGTACGCTGGTGCTCTCGAAGGACAACATGGCCACCGACCATATTGTGACCCTCACCGACACGGCCACTATTCGTGTGGCGGCCAGCAACAGTGCCCTGACGCTGAAGGGGCAGGTAAAGGGTGCGGGCTATTTGCTGAAGGACGGCCCTGGACGCATCAACTTCAACTATAGCGGCACCAACAACTTTGCAGGTGTGATCGTGAAGAATGGTACGATAGCCCAGGGTGCATGGAACACCACCTTCGGCAAGGTGGGCAGCCCCATGTTGCTAGCAGGCGGCGAGGTACATCAGATAGATGTCAACAGTACTTCGACCGTGCCGACGCTGAACCATGTGATTACCGTTCAGGAAGGTACAACAAACAGAATCGTCGGTTCTTCTCGAGGCAAGATAAATGGTTCGTTCAAGGGCAGTGGCAACCTGACCATTCAGACGAAGTATGTGCGTTGCGATGTGGGTGCCAATTTCAGCCAGTTCGAAGGCCAGTTGACCGCCGTTGGCGATGGCGGTAACTTCCGCCTGATGTCCAACGTCACTGACATGTCGAAGGCACGGCTCGTCATTGGTGCCGGCACTACCGTTTCACATACGGCAAGCGGCGGCAGTGGTGAGACATCGGCTACCCTGAAGATAGGTTCCCTCTTGGGTGCTGCTGCCGACGGCGTGCTGGGTGGTAGTCAGAGTAGCTATCAGATAGGCTACCGCAACGAGGATACCTCGTTCTCTGGACTGCTGAAGGCCAAGAGCATTGTCAAGGTAGGTAGCGGTAAGCTGACGCTGAAGACCGCTGGCCACACCGCGCCCATCAATGTCAATGAAGGCGTGCTGGAACTGCAGAACTATACATCCAACGTGCTGTGCAGCGGTCTCGTCACCGTTGATAAAGGCGCTACGCTCACTGGTACTGCCACTGTGCAGAACGTTGTTATGAGGTCCGGTGCCACGTTCTTGTGTACGCTGACGGCATCATCCAATTCACGTCTGACGGCGAAAGGCAACCTTACTCATAATGGCGATACACTGTTGGTGCGTATTCCTGTCGGCCGCCAGCTGAAAGAGGGCGACGAGCTGACGATCTTCAACGTGCAAGGCTCTCATACGGGCAATGTCTTCGTGAAGGTTGAGGCCGACGATGGTAGCGCTTACGAATTCGATACGTCCAGTCTGCTCACCGCGGGTATCATCCGTGTCATGTCAGTGGCCACAGCTTTCGCTCCTGTGACAAGCACCGACGCCGCCGTCAGCGTCTATAGCGTCGATGGAGTATTGTTGCGCTCGGGCGTGCCTTACAGCCGTGCTCTCGAGGGACTGCCGAGCGGCACGTATATTGTAAATGGTAAGAAAGTGATAAAGTGACAAACGCCAACGGCAAGGAAGAAAATCTGTGGTCGAAGGTACGCTCGCTCGAAAAAGTCCAAATAAAATTTGGCTTTTTACTCACTTATTCGTACCTTTGCAACCGATTTGTAAGTTAACCCCTTGTCGTACCCTCGTGCAGGGTGGGAGTAGATTCGTAAGAAGCCGGTGGTGAGCACCGACCGGCCGGTTCTCGGGCAGGGCTGGCATAGTCTGCAGGGGCATGTATAACAATTAAAATTTTAAGCTATTATGGCAGAAATGAATTTTGGTGGCGTTATCGAGACTGTTGTCACCAGCAAGGAGTTCTCACTCGAGAAAGCACGTGAAGTATTGAAGGACGAAGTGATTGCCGTCATCGGCTACGGTGTGCAGGGACCCGGTCAGGCCTGCAACCTGCGCGACAACGGCTTCAACGTCATCGTCGGACAGCGTCAGGGCAAGACCTACGACAAGGCTGTGGCCGACGGCTGGGTGCCCGGCAAGACCCTCTTCTCTATCGAGGAGGCCGCCGAGAAGGGTACCATCCTCTGCATGCTGCTCTCTGACGCTGGTCAGATTCAGCAGTGGCCCACCATCAAGCAATATCTGAAGCCCGGCAAGACGCTGTACTACAGCCATGGCTTCGCCATCAACTGGAGCGACCGCACGGGCGTTGTACCCCCGAAGGACATCGACGTCATCATGGTGGCTCCTAAGGGAAGCGGCACCTCTCTCCGCACCATGTTCTGCGAGGGTCGCGGTCTGAACTGCTCTTACGCCATCTATCAGGACGCTACCGGCAAGGCCAAGGACAAGACGCTGGCCTTCGGTATCGGTATCGGTGCCGGTTACATGTTCGAGACGACGTTCCAGCGCGAGGCAACCTCTGACCTCACCGGTGAGCGCGGCTCACTGATGGGTGCCATCCAGGGCCTGCTGCTCGCTCAGTACGAGGTGCTCCGCGAGAACGGCCACTCTCCCTCGGAGGCTTTCAACGAGACCGTTGAGGAGCTGACACAGAGCCTTGGCCCGCTCTTCGGCGCTAAGGGTATGGACTGGATGTACGCTAACTGCTCGACCACCGCTCAGCGTGGCGCCCTCGACTGGGCTCCCCGTTTCCACGATGCCATCAAGCCCGTCATGGAGTGGCTCTACTACTCGGTGAAGACCGGTAACGAGGCACAGATCACCATTGACGCCAACTCGAAGCCCGACTACCGTGCCGGCTTGGAGAAGGAGCTCGAGGCCATGCGCAACCAGGAGATGTGGCGTGCCGGCGAGACCGTCCGCAAGCTGCGTCCCGAGAATCAGGAGATCTAAACTGTCTATCGTCGCTGACGATAGAAATAGACAATAACCAGGGGCAGGCCATGCGACGGTCTGCCCCTGTTGCTGATAGGGTTGTAAGACCATGAGGACGGCTTTTACACCGAACTATATAGAACGAAAAAAGTACCCGTACTCCCGCACTCCCGCACCCCCGCACTCCCGCACCCCCGGAAAACAAGTGTGGGCTCAGTGTGGGTAACAGGTGCGGGTGGAATCCTGAAATGGGTACTGAGAATCAGGAAGTTATGTGGCGGGTGTGGGACGTGTGGGTGGTTTTTCAAAAACGCATGGCTAACGCTGAATATTGCTTGAGCCCGCTTATCCTCAGAAACAGCAAACGCGCCAGAGGGAAATGCCCTTTGGCGCGTTTGTGGAGTGGGTGCTGATGGATTCGAACCACCGAAGTCGAAAGACAGCAGATTTACAGT